>JAMPYF010000050.1 GCA_023700805.1 Sulfuritalea sp. | reverse complement strand
GCTGTCCATATCGTGCCATCGTCAAACTGGACTTTCTCGATCTTGTAGGCGTCGCTGGCATAGTAGTTCTGCACCGTCAGCGTGTCTGTGCTGCCGTTGATGGCGATCACCAAGTCGCTGGACAGATAGCCCGTGGCCAAGACAGCCCGTGCGAGCGTGACATCGGCCGGTGTCTGTCCAACGATCTTGATCGTGTCGACGTTGCCCGCAGTGGTGCCGTACTCGTTGATGATGTCCTGACCCGCTCCGGTGCCAAAAACATAGGTGTCATTGCCGCTGTCGGCACCCGGCGTGGCGCCGTATAGCACATCGTTGCCGGCCCCACCATCAATCGTGTCGTTGCCGACGGTGCCATACAGAGTATCGTTGCCACTCGTACCGGAAACAATTGCCCTGGACCGCATTTCGGCAACGTCCCAAATCGCACCATTCTCGAACCTGATCTGCTCGACCTTTGTGGCGGATGAGTTGTACCAGTCCTGAATGGTTATGCTGTCCGCTGTCGCGCCTATCGCCAGAACTAAGTCGCGTCCGCGAAGTGCCACGTGAATATCATCCGGCAGGATATCGGGGCCCAGCTGAATGGTATCCACATTGCCCGTTTGCGTGTCGTAGTCGTAGATCCTGTCTTGCCCGTCGCCGCGCCGGAAGATATACACGTCATCCCCGGCCCCTCCATTGACAAGATCGTCGCCCAGTCCGCCCGTCAATATGTCCGCACCAACCCCGCCCTGAATCTCATCGCTTCCAGCTTGGGCATCGATGGCATCTGCGCCAGTGGTGCCAACGAGATAATCATCCGAATCTGTTGCGGCAAGCGTTGGGCTGATCAGCATACTGACATCCCAAACCGTGCCGTCAGCGAATTCCACCCGTTCAACCTTGGCGGAATCGAATGTAAACCAGTCCGAAAGCGTCAGTTTGTCCGCCGTGCCGCGAACCCCGATAAAAAGATCCCACGGGTCACGCCAAACCCGGATATCTGCCGGCGCGAGGTCTGCGGCAATCCTGATCGTATCCAATCCCCCAGTTTCGATCACGGTGTCTTCGCCGGAACCCCGACCAAACAGGTAGACGTCGTTGCCTGCCCCACCCAGCAACGTGTCATTGCCCGCGCTACCGTCCAACTGGTCATCACCGATGCCGCCGTCAAGCGTATCGTTACCGTCGCCCCCGTCCAGCGTGTCGTTGCCGGCTGCGCCAAACAGTTGGTCGCCTCCGCCCAAGCCCGCAAGGGTGTCGTTGCCAGCGTCTCCTTCGAGAAAGTCCGCCACCTCCGTCGCCGCATTGGCCTTGCTTTCAATCGTCACAGCATCCCACGCAGTTCCATCGTCGAACATTACTTGTTCGACCCTTGAGTTGGCATCGGCATACCAGTCTTTCAGCGTGACTCGATCGTCCGTCCCGGCCAGGCTCAAATAGATGTTCTGATGGTCGCGAGTTACCTTGATTTGATCGGGCGCAATTCCCGCGGCAATCGTGATGCTGTCCATGTCGCCCGGAGTGCCATCGTTATCGTAGATCGTGTCCTTGCCACTACCGACACCGAACATATAGGTGTCATCGCCGGACCCACCTTCCAGCGTGTCATTGCCAGCGCCACCATCCAGCACATCGCTGCCACCTCCAGCATGGATGATGTCGTCACCGCCGAGGCCATTGATGGTGTCGTCGGCTCCACCGCTGTACAGCACGTCCGCAGCATTGGTGGCCCCGGGCGAAACAATACGGCCATCCATGCTGGCGGCGGCCCATTCGGTTCCGTCGGCAAAGCGAACGGACTCGATGCGGTAGCCGTCGCTCACAAACCAGTTGCTGAGAGTAATGCGGTCACCGTTGCCATAGCCAAGGTAAAGGTCTCTTGCACCGCGTGTGACGGTGACATCATTCGGCGAAATTCCTGCATCGAAACGCAGAAGGTCATTGTTGCCGATGACATCGCTGTCCACGATCACATCCAGCCCACCGCCCTGCTCGAACAGGTAAGTGTCGTTGCCGGCCCCACCGTTCAGCTGGTCGTTGCCGCTACCCCCATCCAGAAAATCATCGCCGCCATTGCCAGTCAAGGTATCGTTGCCGCCCAGGCCGCGCAGGTAGTCGTTTCCACTGCTGCCGCTGAATACATCATTATTTGCTGTCGCCACCAGCCCAGCCCAAGCACTGCTGACTATCGCCACCGCGTCGGAGCCAACTGGAAGCAGTGCTTGCTGGAAGGCGTCGGTATTCAATGACGCAAGTACACCCATGCCTTTCAAGGTACGAGCGAATTCAGCAAGCTGCGTCAAGCCAGCAGTGTGATCGGCGGCGATGTCGGCGGCAATGGCAGTGGCGACTGCATCTAGGTCACCTCTAAAGCTCTGTGTGGCCTCGTCCCAAGCGTAGGCAATCTTGTCGTAGAGCGGCTTGAGCGCGCTTTGCGCGGTGAGTTGGCCATAGATGAACTCGGCCAGCTCAGCGTAGGCTTGCAGCAGCACCGGGGCCGCCTTGCCATGAGGATTGGGATCGCGCGTGCCCCAGCACCAAACCCCGTACCAGTTTTCTCCGGTGAAGGCCTCCAGGGTGGCCAGCTTGCGCGCATCGCCGATGGCATTGCCGTAGATCATGCTAGCTGCTCGGCTGGCAGGGTCAATGTTCTCCACGCCCGCCCATTTGTAGATGATCGACTGGAGCAGGCTTTCCCGCGCCGTTGCGGTGGTGGCCTGGCTGAATTGAGTAACGAGTGCCGCGAGACTGGCATCCCTTGCCATGGCTTGGTGCAGATCACGGACGTTACCGTAGCCCTGCATATCGGGGAGCGCGGCAATGTCGGCAGGGACTTCCCACCAGTCCGTGGCGATGCTGTCCATTTTGTTGGTCTGGAACCAGACATCGGTGGCGCTGCGGGTTTGTCCCGCCGTGTTGGTATAGCTGCCGACCTGTTTGTGCTGATTGCCGTTGCCGTCGATGAACGCCGAATTGCCATAGCCGACATCGATGCTCTGTACGCCGGCCTGCTCGAGCGTGAGCAGTTCGCCATCACCAGTAAATCCGTCGCCGTCGGTGTCCTTCCATACCTTGAGGGTGGCGAAAGCGGCGTCGTTGGCGTCGAGCTTGCCGTCCTGGTTGGCGTCGAGTTCGGCGAGTGCGACAAAACCGTTGGCGGCTTTCTGGCCATTGGCGAGCAGGGTTTCGGAGCCGAACAGTTCGCGGCCGCTGTCTATACTGGCGTTGCCGTCGAGGTCGCGTACCAGAAGGCCGTCGTCGGCACCGGCCCAGCCGGTGCTTTCGGCGAAGCCGTTGGCGTCGTGGTCGAAGTAGGCGCCCTGGCCTTGCTGCGTTGTCTCGACGCCATCGCCGTCTAGGTCGAGGATGATGGGAGATGGGATGGTGGAGGCCACTCCCATCTTGGCTTTGACGCCTTCGAGGATATCGGGGACGCCGTCATCGAACAGTCCCATGAACTTCTTAAGTGCCTCGCCGCCATATATTCCGCCGGCTAGTCCGGCCAGCAGAGTAACGCCGCCCGCTACGATCGCTCCCGCCGGGCCCATGGCGTAGAGAGGAAGAAGCGCCATACCGACCAGTTCGGCAGCCGCCAGCCCCCCAGCCAGACCTCCTACAAAATCCAGTGCCCAGTCCTTGAGCAGCTTCTTTGCACCTGCTTCGTTGCCGTCGGAATAGGCGGCATTGGCTTCATTCACTACCAACGCGACCCCAATAACGTCGCCGATGATTCCAAGTTTGTTCAAGAAGCGGCCTGCCTCGGCCATTCTCGTGGCGTCTCCCGCCGCTTCTGCGAGAGCGAAACGCTCCTGCCCATACTGCTTGATATGGTCGTTGGCGAATTGAGCGTTACTCAAGCTTTCGTGAGTTTGATTCTTGCCGATCCATTCGGCAGGCGACTGACCGGTAACTCCAGCAGGTAAATCCGTTCCCGCGCCAGGCAGGCCAATCTTCGTCAGATAGTCTTTGCTGCCGACGCTTACGCGTCCGTCAGCCTCCACCGCAATTTTCAGGTCGCCGACTTGCTGTGCGGAGACGCTATTAACATGGTCGAGAACAATCTTGTTGGCAGTGTCAATATCGGCTTGCGTTACCGGTCCGGTTCCCAGCAGATCGGCTCGAAGTCGAACCAAGTCTTCTCGTGGAATGCCGTTGATGCTGGAGACATTGCTGTTGTTCAGGAGTGCAGGAATCTCGGTTTGGTGAAAAACGCTGTTTTCAATCGCGCTGGGAGAAATCGAGCGGACATCGCCCACAGCGGAATTGGCGAAATTCCTTGATGCATCATCCCAAAGTCCGGTGTTGGTAACCCGATTGTTGGTAGCATCTTTGCCGTCCATGAGCAGGTTGTATTGAGCATCACTGCCGGCCGCCACCCTAAGAGCATCTTGAAAATCTGGATGGCTGAGCAACTTCGATACATCAGTATCCGCAAGCGTAACAATCTGTTTAAGGCCGTTCGTATCAAGCGAACTCGCACTCGTACTCGTCGCAACTTTCCACGCGTCAATGCCATCCAGTTTGCCGCTGTACAGTAAGGTCGTTGCGTTGGGGGCAGCATTGGAGGCAACGGCCGATGTTTCGTTGACCAATCGACGCAAGCCATCCACACCAGCGTATTCCGCTGTCCCAATTCTGCTCAATGCATCTGTCCATGTGAATGCCATGATTGATGTCCCTGACTATTTGAATTCGACGCTAAAGGAAATGATGTTGCCGCGCGCAACCGTATTCGGGTTTTCAAAGGTGCCGCCGTCAGCTAAAGGTCTGAAGTAGGCGTACTCTTCCAGCCCCTCACGAATGAGCTGCTTGACTTCTTCCCGTCGTGATTCAAGGGCCGGTGGAATGCGCAGGTCATGCACTTCCCAATGTTCTTTGCTTCCAGCAGTGTCACTACCTTCTCCGTTGCGGTACACGTTGAATACAACGGTCTGTCCATCAACGCCCAACACGTAGTAGGGCAATTGTTCTCGCCCTCCGCCAGTCAAAAAAATCAAGTATGTCCCTCGTTCACGATCTACCGCCCACCGAGAAGGCTCTGAAAAATTGGGTATCCACTGCGCCTGTGCGCTAATCTTTTCATAGGTAATCGTTGAGGAAATCCTTGACTTGTCCTCGTCCGACATCTTTTCATTTACAAATGCCATGGTGTTGCCCTCCTGATGATTTTGGTGGCGCATTGTGCGTGAATCGCGAAAGTCCAATCCGCAGAACAATAAGCGGAATAATAGGGGACACGGTTTCCAATGGCGCCAAGCAGCCCCCTCAATCCTTCCCACAATCCATCGCCGTGCCGTCAGCGCCGACTTTTCCAAACGCTCATTCGTCGCATGTCAGCTTTCCCTTTATTCATTTGATTCATCCCGTCACCTCTCCCTTAAACTCTCGCTGCCATACTGCAGCAGCGGACTGAGGAAATACTCGATCACCCTGCGCTTGCCGGTCTTGATTTCCACGGTCACGGCCATGCCGGCTGAGAGATTCACGGTCTTGTCTTCGACCTGAATCGTGGCTCGCTGCAACCTCGCCCGCGTCGAGTAAATCAAGCCGCGCTTCTCGTCGGCGATGGCGTCGTGCGAGACATGGGTCAGGCTCGCCGGAATCGTGCCGTACTTGGTGAAGGGAAAGGTCTCGATCTTGACCTCGGCGATCTGCCCGGCATTGACGAAACCGATGTCTTTGTTCTCGAGGAAGGCTTCGACTTCCAGCGCGTCGTCTTTCGGCACGATGACCATCAGCGCCTGCGCCGGGGTGACCACGCCGCCGACGGTGCGCACGGCCAGTTGCTGCACGGTGCCATCGACCGGCGCAGTGAGCGTCATCAGCCGGCCGCGGCTTTCGGTCTTGACCAGTTCCTGGCCGTAGCCGGTGGCTTTCTGCTCGGCTTCGTTGAGGGTGTCGAGCGCGAGGCGCCGGGTTTCGGCTACGGCCCAGTTGCGCTGGCCCTTGGCCTCGTCGATGGCGGCGGCGAGTTCCTTGAGCCGGCTCTTCTGGGTTTCGAGGTCGGCTTCCTGCTCGATGCGCGCCTGTTCCTTTTCCAGATAGCCGTGTTTGGAGATGAAGTTCTTCGCCACCAGGTCCTTGAAGTCCTCGGCGCGCTGGCGGGCAATGGGCACCGTTAGCTCGAGCTTCTTCACGATCTCCTGGGTCGACCGTCGCTCGGCTTCGCGCTTGGCAATTTCGGCCTCGATGCGCACAACCCTGGCCTGATATTCGCCGTACTGGCCGTCGAGGATGCGTTGCTCTTGCGCGATGCGTTCGACGCCGATGCCGATGGTATGTTCGAGGCGCGGTGGGTAGCCCGAGGCCAGCGCCGCCAACAGGGCGCGGGCACGGGCGGCCTGCAACTTCGCCGTGGTCAGGTCGTTGGCGATGCGCGTGCTGTCGGCCTGGGCCGTGGTGGCATCGAGTTCGACGAGCACCTGGCCGGCCTTGACGGCCTGGCCATCAATGACATGGATGGCCTTGACGGTGGCGGTCTCGATCGGCTGGATCAGCTTGCTGCCTTCGTTGGGAACGATCTTGCCCTGCGCCGTGGCGACCACGTCGATGCGGCCGAAGATGGCCCACAGCACGGCGAGCAAGGCGAAGGCCATCAGCAGCCAGGCGACGATGCGCGGTGCCGGTGAGACCGGGGTTTCCTGCAGTTCGAGCGCGGCGGGGAGGAATTGCGCTTCGTGCGGCAGGCGCGGCGGCGGGTCGAGGTCTTTGCGGATCTTCCAAACATGGCTGAAGATGGTGGCGTAGCGCTTGAGGAGATCAAGCGTGGCTTGCAGGCGGAGGGTGAGGGCTTGGGTCATGGCTAATCAGGGCTATCCCTGCTGCAACCGATGCAGCCGCGAGTAGTGCCCGGCTTCATGCCGTAGCAGTTCGGCATGGCTGAAGGAGCAGACGACCACAGGCGACACGCTGTTTTCGGCGTACTGAGTACGAGGCTTCCGGAGGAAAACGTTCCGGAATCGAGTCCTGACCTGAAGCCCAGTGTATTCGGCCCATATCGACTTGGTTCTGTTACTACCTCCCGAAATCTCACGCAAGCAGAATACGATGACATTCTATGTCAACTGATTGTGCCGCCTGCAATTCTGCAGTACAGACAGTACTTTCTTACCCCAAGCTTCGGCGTCGCAGTACCCGTTGATCCTGTTGTACCGCCCGAACTTCACGCTCATTTAATCTGGCGCGCGCAGTTTGAGAGGGTCTCATCCACTTACAGCCAGTTGTATTCTCGTTCGGAGTTCTGTCGTAACGCGATCCCACGTTTATTGAACACGACAGGGAATCCTTTGGAAGTCTCCATCGACAATAGGGCACTCAGGGCGGGAGTAATGAGGGCTGCATGGTTAGCAGCACTGAAAATTGCCATCGAATGGCATCGCATGCTCGTCGGCTTCCGCCAACAGGACTTAGCTCAGGCCGACCATCGGTGGCTTGTCGCCGTTGACCGGTGGGCAAACCGACTTGGGTGCTGGAGGGACCGAAGTTATTTTCCAGTTGGGGTGATCAAGGTTAAGGACACGGCGACTGGTGAACATCAACTTTATTTTGTAGTAGTCTGATGTTCTTACTGGGTTGGAATGAAATTGTCTCGAGTGCTAAGGGACAGACCGCGCCAGCTCATCGTGAGCGGTCTTGCTCGCCGCGAACCTCTCGATTCATACCAAATCTGTCTACTGAAATGGCCCAAGGAATATGTTTGTGACCATGTTGCTTGGACTGCGGGACTGGTTTGCGGCGTTGCCGAACTTTGGGGGACAGACTTGTAGCCAAACTTGCAGCCAGAATACAGCCCCGTGAACGACGGGCCATCATTTGGTATCAGCTACTTAGCACTCGCCTCCAGAGGGTAAAATTGTGTCACCCGACTCTAGGCTTGGGTCAGCAATTCATCCAGAGCATCCATGATGCGGCTGCCATCATGCCCGAGGGATGCCACATACTCGCCGAGCTGCTCGTTGGGAATGGAAACAATTTGGAGCGGATGCAATATATGCGCATCAGGCTGAAGATTTCCAACAGGGCAAAGCATCTTCGGCAAGCACTCAGGCTCGATGCGCCGCTACGCAGGAGCCCCAGCAGCGCAGACTTTGCGGCGCCGCCCCGAATCCGTCAGCCCCAGCCCAGCTCGCCGCGCACGATGGCGGCGCCGGCCGCCAGGGCGTGCAGCTTGCCGCGGGCGACGGCGCGCGGCAGGGGCACCATGCCGCAGTTGGTGCAGCCGATCAGTTGGTGCGGCTTGACCCACTGCAGGGCGCGGCGCAGCGTCGCCGCGACCTCCTCGGGCGTCTCGATGCGGTTGCTGGCGACGTCGATGGCACCGACCATGACGTCCTTGCCGGCCAGCAGCCCGATCAGTTCCATCGGCACATGCGAGTTCTGGCATTCGAGGCTGACCTGGTCGATGCGGCTCGCCGCCAGCAGCGGGAAGGTCTGCTCGTACTGGCGCCATTCGGCGCCCAGGCCCTGCTTCCACTTGATGTTGGCTTCGATGCCGTAGCCGTAGCAGATATGCACCGCGGTCTTGCAGGGCAGCCCGGCGGCGGCCCGTTCCAGCGTCTTCACGCCCCAGTCGCGGACCTCGTCGAAGAACACGTTGAAGGCCGGCTCGTCGAACTGCACGATATCGACGCCGGCCTCGGCCAGTTCGCGCGCTTCCTGGTTGAGGATTTCGGCGAAGGCCCAGGCCAGCTTCTCGCGGCTCTTGAAATGACCGTCGTAGAGCGTGTCGATCATGGTCATCGGCCCCGGCAGGGTGAATTTGATCGGGCCGCCGGTGAGCAGGCGCAGGTGCCGCGCGTCATCGACGAACACCGGCTGCCGGCGCGACACCGGGCCGACCACCACCGGCACCTCGGCGTCGTAGCGGTCGCGGATGCGCACCGTCTTGCGCTTGTCGAAGTCGACGCCGTCGAGGTGCTCGATGAAGGTCGTCACGAAATGCTGCCGGGTCTGCTCGCCGTCGCCGACGACGCTGATGCCGGCGCGCAACTGGTCATCGACGGCGAGGCGCATGGCGTCGAGCTTGGCCTGCTGCAGCGCCTCGCCGGAAAGCTGCCAGGGCGCCCAGAGCTTTTCCGGCTGGGCCAGCCAGGCCGGCTTGGGCAGGCTGCCGGCAATGGCAGTGGCAATCGGTTGGGTCATCTCGTTCTCCTTGTATGGGCTGCGGTACGGTAGCCGCGCCCGGCCGGGAATTATCCCCCGAATGGGATTTGCCGCAGCAACGCGCTTGCCGCTCCACCGCCCCGCGACAGGCGACGGCCGCAGCCGGCGAACGGCAGCCGAGTTCGGATTCGACCGGTTGCGAATGCGTGTGCTCGGTCATGGCAAAAGCCGTGGCTTCGAGCTCGGCGTAGAGCTGGCCGCGCGCCACGCGGCCGAGCAGGCACTGGATGGCCTTGCCCATCGGATCGGGAATCAGGTGGTGGTCGAGGTTTATTGCCGTAGCGCCAGCGCCAACTCTTGGCAATGCGCCGCGCGAGGCATCCTCGGCGCCGACGCCGACCTCGAAGCCGAGATCGCGCGCCAGGCGTACGTGCTCGCGGGGAAACAGGCTCGGTGAGGACTTGTCGGGTTTGCGATGCTGCTCAAAGGTCCAGTTGCAGCGTCGCCAGCCGCGCATACAGGCCGCCCTGCTTGCGCAGGTCTTCCGGGGTTCCCGTTTCCACGATGCGTCCGCGCTCCATCACCACGATACGGTCGACCTTTTGCACCGTGGCGAGACGATGGGCGATGACCAGCGTGGTGCGGCCCTCCATCGCGGCGTTGAGGCCGCGCTGCACCAGGATTTCCGATTCCGCGTCAAGGGCGCTGGTGGCTTCGTCGAGCAACAGCAGGGGCGCGCCCTTCAGGATGGCGCGGGCAATGGCGATGCGCTGGCGCTGACCGCCGGACAGACGCGTGCCGCGCTCCCCGAGAAAGGTCTGATAGCCGTCCGGCAGGCGTTCGATGAATTCGTCCACCCGGGCCGCCCGCGCCGCCTGCATGACCTCGGCGTCGCTTGCATCGGCGCGGCCGTAGCGGATGTTTTCGAGGGCATTGGCGGAAAAGATCACCGGATCCTGCGGCACGATGGCGATGCCGCGGCGCAGGTCGTGCAGGCTCAATTGCCGCAGATCCTGCCCGTTGAGCCGGACGCTGCCGGTCGACACTTCGTAGTAGCGCAGCAGGACCTGGAACATGCTGGTCTTGCCGGCGCCGGAGGGGCCGACCAGGGCGACGCTTTCGCCCGGTGAGATCTCCAGGCAGATGTCATCAAGTGCGCGCGTCTGCGGCCTGGCCGGATAGGAAAAGCAGACATGGTCGAAGCTGATCGCCGCCTGCGCCGGATGCGCCGGCGGCAGCGGCGCCGGCACCTCGCGGATGGCGGTTTCGGCATGCAGCAGCTCCAGCAGGCGCTCCGTCGCACCGGCGGCGCGCATCACGTCGCCCCAGACCTCGGCCATGGTGCCCACGCCGCCGGCAACCAGCGCCGCATAGAGGACGAAGGACGCCAGCTGGCCGCCGCTCATGCTGCCCTCATGCACCTGCCGCGCACCTATCCAGAGCACGAAAATGATGGTACCCATCACCGCCGTGATGATCAGCACCGTCAGCGCCGCACGCACCCGGCTGCGGCGGATCGCGGTCAGGAAACTTTGCTCCGTGCGCTCGGCGAAGCGCCTGGTTTCCTGCTTTTCCTGGGTGTAGGCCTGCACCGTCGGCATGGCGTTGAGGATCTCGCCGGCCAGCGCCGAGGCATCGGCGATTCGATCCTGGGATTCGCGGGAAAGCTTCTTTACCTTGCGCCCGATGGCGACGATGGGCAGCGTCAGCAAGGCCATCAGGCCCAGGTTGAGCGAAAACAGGTAGAAACTCGTGACGGCCAGCATAACCATGCCGCCGATGAACTGGAACAGGCTGCGCAGGCCCATGGAAATCGAACTGCCGACGACGGTCTGGATCAGCGTCGTGTCGCCGGTCAGCCGCGACAGCACCTCCCCGGTCTGCAGGGTTTCGAAGAATTGCGGCGACTGCGCCAGCACGCGCGCATAGACGGCGCTGCGCAGGTCCGCGGTGACCCGCTCGCCGACCCAGGATACGGTGTAGAAACGCGCCGACACCACCAGCGCCCAGAATGCCGCCAGGCCGAACAGGGCGATGAAGTGCCCGTTCAGGCTCAAGGCGCCGAACAGCCCGCCCGCCTGCCGCTGCCCTGCCCCAAAGCCGAAATCGAGCAGGTCGCGAAAGGCCAGCGGCACCAGCAGGATGGTCGCGGAACCCAGGCAAAGCAGCACGAAGGCCAGCGCGATGCGCGCCCGATAAGGCAGCAGGAAGGGCAGCAGGCCCGCCAGGAAGGACAGGCGCGGCGGTTTGCCGGGAGTTGCCGCTGACATCCCGGCTAGCCCCGGCCCCGCGACGCCCGGATGCCGTCGAGTGCCCGGCGGGCATCGGCAATCAGGGCATGCAGCGGCCGCATGCCGTCGAGGACGATGTCCGCGCCGACGGCCACCCGTTGTTTCTGCAACTGCAGGATGGCGCGCACCTGTTCCGTGTATTGGTCCAGGTAGGCATCCAGCCAGCGCAGGAATCCGCGCGGATCTTCAGTGTCGTCGGCAAGCGCCTGCGCGGTGAATTCCCGCAGCTTGCGCGCCAGCGCGATGTCGAGCGGAATGTCGAGCCAGATCACGACGTCGATCAGCTCGGCGGTCTCGGCATAGGCGCGACCGAGGGGCATTTCCAGGATCAGATAGTCGCCGGGCAGGATCATTTGGCCGCCGGCCGGATCGCTCACCGGTTCGCCGCGCTGCAGAGTCTGCAGGGCGGACAGCAGGCCCGGCGCGCGCAGCTCGTTGAAATCGGCGCCCGCCGCCAGCCAGCGCGCCAGTTCCTCCGGCGTTTTCTGGGTGGCGAGTTCGTAATGGTCGAAATGCAGCGTCGACGCGCCGTTCAAGGCCTGCGCGAGGCCCTTGACCAGGGCTGTCTTGCCACCGCCTATGGGCGCCGCGACGGCGATGATGAACGTCATCCGGCTTGCTCCGGTCCGTGCCTTGCCGCCTTGCGCCGCACGATCCGCGGCAGTGGATCAGCCGCGCGGATCATAGTAAATCGTCATGAAGTCGCGTCCGTCGCGACTCAGGCCGCCCGACAGGTGTCCCAGTGTTCGCTCCGCGATGTCGCGCCACAAGTCGGCGAACTGTGCCGCGGGGAGCGCGTAGTGGCGGGACATTGCGATCAGTTGCGTCTCGATCTCCCGCAGTTTGAAATCGGCGGCATGGAAATTGAGATCGAAGGACGCGCGCGGATTGCCTTCCTCGCTGACCTCCAGATACATCAATTTCTCGCTGGTTCGTGTTGCCGCCAGCCCGACCAGTTGCCGCGCCATCCCGAATGCGGGATGAGCGTCGTCGCGGTAGATGCCGGCAATCCGTTGCAGCGTCTGCTCGCGCGACAGGCGCAGAAAGCAGCGATAGTCGGCCACGGCGCGCCGGCTGTGATCCAGCGCATCCCACTTGAAGGCCCGATGCAGCAGCACCGACTCCTCGCCGCCGGTCCTTGCCGGATCCAGCCGGTTCCAGTACTCCAGGTACAACTTGAAGAGCCCGCTGCCCTCGGCTTCCTCGAAGCCGAAATGGATCGTGTCGACCCCGCCCAGTTCACGCTGCAGGCGCCAATGAAAATCGCCGGGCATGTCGAGTTCGTCGCAGAGGGCAAACAGCGTCGACGGCGCCATCTGCGCGGCCGGTATGCCGACCAGGAAGCGGTTTCCGAGCAGCCGCCCTGCGCTCATCTTGAAGGACTTTTCGTAGCCTTCGAGCGGCTCGGTCAGCAGGCGGGCGAGCAGGCGCCCTGCCCTTGCAGCCGGCGCCGACGCCGGCGCTGCCGCCTCGCGGCCGGGTACGCTCATCGGGCCGGAAAGCGCGCCCTGCATTTGATGCCGGCCGGGACCTTGTTGCCGGGGTTGGAAAGTTCGAGACGAACGCCGAAGGTTCCGCTGGCGGCGTCAATGACCCGGTCGACCACCACCACCCTGGCCTTGTACACGCCGCTCAGCAGCGGATCGAGCCTGATATCGGCTGCCATGCCCGGCCGGATGGCGCCGAACAGCTCGACCGGTGCAATGACTTCGACATTGAGTGGGTCGATCTGCGCGATCCTGAGTATCGGCTTTTCATTGGCGACGCGCTCGCCGGGTCCGAGGAAACGTTCGACCACGACGCCGTTGAGCGGGCTGCGTATCGAGCGCTGTTCGAGCACCTGCTGCTGCTGCTTGACTTCGAGCCCGGCAATCCGCGTCTGGGTTTCGATCTCGTCCTTTTCGTTGGCCGAAATCAGTTCCTTGCTGAAGAGTTCCTTGTTGCGTTCGACCTTGCGCTTGCCGAATTCTTCCTGGGCCATGCGCAATTCGAGGTTGGCCGCCTCCACGGAAGAATTCAGGCGTGCCACCACTTGCCCCTTGCCAACCGCCGATCCGCGATCGACCAGCACCTGGTTCAGCGTGCCTTCGACCGGGCTGCCGACATTGGCGACCAGGTGCGGTTCGAGCAGGCATTCCATCTCGTCGCCGAGTTTCTTGCCGGCGTTGCCGCTCTGCACGGCGATCACCGGCCGTGGCGGCGCGACGGGTGCGGCTCCCGGCCGCGGCGGCGGTGGCAGGTCGGCGGCCCGGGCCGCAGACAGACCGAGTTGCAATAGTGCCGCGGTCAGGACCGCGATTGATAGTTGCTGCATATGCTTTTCCTCATGTGGCTATTCGGGTCTGCCCGAGAACGACAGAATATCGCCTTGCTGCTTGTCGGACTTGAGCAATTTGCGCCGGACTCCGGATTGCGTTCTTTCGGTGCGCCATTGCGCATAATCGATGAAGCGTTTCTTCGCCGCCTGGGCCTGAGGGCCGTCGCTGCGGATAAAGCGGCGCAGCAACCATTCCAGCAGGCCGCCCTTGAATGGCAGCACCACCGGATCTTCCAGTGACAGGATGGCCTCGAAATGCCCCGGATCGCCCTGGCGCGCGCAACGTCCGCCCAACTGGCGGTCAATGCGCCCCGCCTCATGCCGCTCGGACAATATGACGTGCAGGCCCCCCAATTCCTCGACGCCCGGTCCAAGCTTGATGTCGGTGCCGCGTCCGGCCATGTTGGTGGCGATCGTGATGCGGCCGAGATCGCCTGCGGCGGCGATGATATCCGCCTCCTCGTGGTCCTGCTTGGCGCTCAGCACTCTATGCTCGATTCCACGCTCACCAAGCAGCCGGCTTGCCACCTCGGACGCCGCCACGGAGCGGGTACCCAGCAGTACCGGCGCACCCATGGCGTGGAGTTCGGCGACCCGCTCTGCTATGCAGCGCCATTTCTCTTCTTCGCTGTCGAAAATGCGGTCCGGCGCGTAGACCCGCTTGCTCGGACGATGCGTCGGCACCGGCACCACGGCGAGGCCGTACACGGCGCCGAGTTCGCCGGCCACTTCCCGCGCGGTTCCGGTCATGCCGGACAAATGCAGGTAACGGCGGAAGAAGCGCTGGTAGCTGATGCGCGCCAGGGGTTCCTTGCGCGACGTGACCTCGCAGCCTTCCTTGCTTTCGATCAGCTGGTGCAGGCCCTGCCCCCACGACCTGTCGGCCATCACGCGTCCGGTGAATTCGTCGACCACCTGGATTTTTCCTTCGCGCACCAGATAGTGCTCGTCGCGGACGAACAGCCTGAGCGCGGTCAGCGCCTGGGTCACGAGCTCCTCGCGGCGCATGGCGCCGGCCCAGACGCCGCCAAAGGATTTGCAGAGGTCGATGATGCGCTGGTGCCCGGCTTGCGTCAGGGCGATCCGCCGTTCGGCCTTGATCACCAGATAGTCGTCACCGACGACGAGTTGCTCGGCCAGTTGGAGCGCCTGGCGCGCCACCAGCGCTTCGTCGTCGGTCTTCACCTCGGCGGAGATGATCAGCGGCGTACGCGCCTCGTCGGCCAGCACGCTGTCGGCCTCGTCGACGATGGCGAAATTCAGTCCGCGCAACAGCAGTCGCCGGATACGGGCATCGGCGCCATAGAGCTTTTCCAGCTTGAGGTGCAGCGAACTCGAACTTGATCCCAGCAGGATACGGTCGCGCAGGTAATCGAAGACCACGGTCTTGTTGGTGCAATAGACTACATCGGCCCGATAGGCACGCTGCCGCGCCGCTTGGTCCATGTCGGCGGTGGCCGCCGCGACGCTGAGGCCGAGTGCCTCGTAGATCGGTCGCATCAGTTCGCAATCGCGGGCGACCAGGTAGTCATTCACCGTGATGACGTGCACCGGAATCCCCGCCAGTGCCGCCGTACAGGCTGGCAGGGTGGCGGTGAGGGTCTTGCCTTCCCCCGTGTGCATTTCGGCAATCATGCCGTTGATCAGCACCCAGCCGCCGATCAGTTGCACGTCGAAGTGGCGCATGCCCAGCAGCAGATCGGCGGTTTTCCGGACCAGGGCAAATGCATTGGCGACAAGTTCGTCGCGCAGCCCGTCACGCCGTAGTTGCCGCTTGAGTTCGCGCGCCGCTTCGCGCAAGCCATCCCGATCCAGGCCTTCGTATCGCCCGGCAACCAGGGCAACCCGGCCAAGAATGGAGTTGATGCGCTCGGGGCGTGCGCGCAAGGCGCGGCGGACGCGTCCGGTCGCAGCGACGCCGAGACGATCGAGCCATTCGTCGTTGCCGATCTCGCCCTGTTCGGGGTAGATCTGGTCAAAAGTTGGTGCTGGCGCGACGGCGTCAAACATTGAAGCGCTTGAGAAAGACACGCCGGGCCTCGCGGTACCACTGATCGGCCAGGGGTTCGGGCTGATGTTCGAAACGAACGTAAATGCGTCCGCCGATATAGTTTGTCGGCGCACCGGCGGAAAGATCGAGATCCAGGATGAAAAGCTTTTCCAGCGCCTTGCCGTCGCCCGGCTTGGTCGGATCGAGACCGATCTTGCCGCCGCCCTGAAGGCTCAGGGTCATGCTCGGCAGTTCATCCGTCGCGGCCGGCACTTCGCGCTTGATCTGTGCCTCGAACGGTTGCCCCACACTCCCCGCCGGACGAATCTCGACCTTGCGCGTCCGCTGGCTGACAAGATTCTCGGCGGACTGCGCGACCACCACGCGCACGCGGCTGGCGGCACTGTCGGTAACGTAGGCGAGGATCTCGCCGCGCTGAGTAAATTTTCCCGGGGCATTCGGTACATCCGCCATGACGAAAATGCCGTCCGACCGGCTGCGCACCTGCAATTCGGCCTGGCGCTTGGAGGCGAGTTCCAGCGCGGCGAGCAAGTGGGCCTTTTGTTCGTTGATCATGTCTGCCTGGACCCGCTTCGAGATGATCGAAGCGTTGTAGCGGGCCTCCAGTTCGTCGAGCTGGGCCTGAAGAACCCGGGTACGCGCGGCAAGCTCGGGATCTTCGCATTCGATGAGGACATCGCCGCGACGAACCTGCTGCCCCGGCTTGGCGACGACACGGGTGATGAAGCCGTCGACGGTGCTGCGCACCAGGGCCTCCTCGGGCGCCCAGATGACTCCTTCGGCCTGTGTCGAGGACGGCGCCGGGAGCCAGGCAAAGATCACCAGCACCAGAAGCGCGATGACGCCGCTCGATAGCAGCGCGCGTTGCCGGTGGCTATCGAGTTGGGGGCTGGCGAACAGATAGTGCAGTTTCTTCACCGCGGGAATCACCAGCATCGTGGCGAAGGCCCAGATTGCCAGCACCACGCCGACAAAGAAGAACTGGCTGGCGACCAGCAGGGCGATGGAAACCATCATGAACATGCGGTAGGCAAACGAGCCTATGGCATAGGACACGAACCATCCCCGTTCGCCGCGAGCGGCCGTCGGCGAGCGCCCGCCTTCCAAACCGAACAGGTAGCGATTGACCAGATAGCCGAGATACTCATTCGAGCGCTGCGCCAGATTGGGAATTTCCAGCCAGTCGGCAAGGATGTAGTAGCCGTCATAGCGCAGCAAGGGATTGGCGTTGAACAGCAGCGTCGAAACACCGGCAACGAGAATCACGTCGTAGGCGATGGCGCGCTCGATGCCCGGTTCGAGGTTCACCCAGGCGAAGACCGCGAGCGCAGCGATGAATATTTCCAGCAGCATGCCGGCAGCGCCGACCAGCATGCGGCTGCGTTTGTCGCGAAATGCGGTCGCGCTGGACGCATCGACATAGGGGATCGGCATCAGCACCAGCAACATGATGCCCATCTCATGCACCTCGCCACCGTCGATCTTGGTCGCAATGGCGTGGCCGAGTTCATGCAGGGCCTTGATCAGCGGAAACACAAACCAGATCAGCAGCAGGTTCTGCACCGAAAACACCCGGTCGATCACGTCGCCGGACAATTCGGTCCAGTGCATGGCGATCAGAAGCACGGCCCAGCCTACGACGGCGAACCAAAGGACCGCCCCGCGCCAACCCAGCAGCGGCCTGATGAATGGCATCAGCCGGTTGAGCATGCGGTCGGGATCGAACAGCGGAATGCGCAGCGAAAGCGGATTGCCCAGATACTGCTTCCAGCGCATGCGCACATGCTTTATGCGTCGTTGCTGCAACTCCTTGAGGTCGGGCGGCGCATCGCTTTGCAGGACGTCGGCGCGATGCAGATCCGAAAGCAATTTGATGACCTCGTCCTGGGTCGGCACCTCGTCGCCGAGCCGGTCGCAGGCGATGTCCCAGATCTCCTGAAGGGTGCGCCTTCCGTCCATCAGGCCGATGATCAGGTTGGCCACCGGGGTGAAGCGATGGAACTTCCCCGTCGAATGGTTTTGCAGCACATACCAGACGCTGTCGCGGTATATGTGACGGTGGATCTGCGCATGGTTGCGCAGACGCGGACGGATCGACGCCACGCGATACCAGGAGGTACTGAACAGGGATTGGCTCATGGCCTCACCTGCGGGAGGATCTCTAGAACCAGGACCATAGCGTCAGACGCAGCCAATCGACGAATTTGTGCGTCCAGATCCAGATCAGCTTGCGATTGCCGGCTTCGACCTTGGCCACGCCTTCCATGCCGGGTCGCAAGCGATCCGAGCTGCGCGCCAGCATGGCTTCGACGCGGAAATAGCTGCGCCCTTCGCGCGCGACGGCGACCGGCGTGATCTGGGTGACAGCCAGCGGGAAGACTTCACCCGGAATCGAGGTGAGCGCCAGCGAGCCTGCCTGGCCAGCGGCCACCGAAGTAATGTCGCTTTCATCGACTTCCAGGATGACCCGGTAAGCATTGAGCGGTGCCACCTCGAACAGCACCTGACCGCGACGCACCGTGCTGCCGAGCGACTGGTGCAGATCGCCGCTGACGACGATGCCGGCAAAGGGGGCGGCGATTTGCGTGCGCGAAAGTTGCTCCACGAGCAGATTCATCTGGGCATCGGCCTGCTGCACCTGCGACAAGGTGATGCTGCTCTGGGCCCGGTCGTGCTGGGCGACGGCCTCCTGGTACTGCTTGGCGTATTGCGAGCGCTGGCTGGTCCATTTGTAGTATTCGAGTCGCAGGTCACGGTCATCGAGTGTCGCCAGCACGTCGCCGGCGGCAACCACGTCGCCGGCGCGATGCATTGCGCTTGCCACGTAGCCATCGAAGGGTGCCACCAGTACGCGCCGCACTGCGCCTTCGAGTGTGGCGTTTGCCGCGACGCGATGCTCGCCGCTGGCAAAGCTGAAGAACACGGCCAGCAGCATCGCCACGGACGCGGCCAGCTTGCGTCCGAAGTGTCGCGGACCGATGAACTTGCGCAGCTCCCCTTGCGCCGCATCCTTGATGCGGGCTGCCAGAAGACGCTCGTTCAGGCGCTTGCCCTCGAGCACACGGGAGCCGAGTGCGACTACGGCCTGACAGAGTTCCACTGTGGCGGGATCGAAAGCCTGGTCACCCGATCGTTCGAAGGTGAAGGCTCCGGTTGTCAGCTCACCGGCGGTAAACGGTATGGTGAGCACATGGTCGCTGCCGAATTGCCGCGCCAGCGCCGCGTGGTCCCGGGTGACCAGCGTTTCGTCGTCACGCACCGGCAGCACCATGATCGAACGCTGATCGAGTGCCTCGTCCATGGCCATGCCGATTGCCCGGATCAGGTTCATTCTTTCGCCGAACTCGGCACTGTGCGAGACCGCCACGACATGCGTGTTGCGTTCCCGCACAAAGCCTATGCTGACCCGGTCGCAATCGAGACGAATGGCGAGATCCGTTGCCAGGGCTTGGGCAGCCGATTGAAATCCATCTTCCGCCAGAGCCGATGCCACCATGTCGAGCGTGGCCATGAGACGTTCACGGGTTTTCTGCTCGTCCAGCGACTGCTCGCGCCGCAGAAGGGCTTCAAGGCCGCCGCAGCCCCAACGCAACTGCTGCAACTGCTGCCGCAACTCGGATTCCTGCTGGGCCGAGCTTTCTACGGCAACCAATCCGTGCAAATGACCGCCCACCAGCACGGGCGACGCGACAACCGCGTGAGGATGCTTGCTGACGATCAGCGGACGTCGCTGTGCCAGGGCGTTGTCGGCCACTTCGGCCATCAACGCGGTGGCGGCCTGGCCTGGAGGCCAGACGCTTACCGGAACATAGGGACCCGTGTCGGGTGCACCGAGAACCAGAACGCCGTGCAATGCGCCGCTGATTTGCGAACACTGCAGCGCCAACCACGCCTGGCCGGCCGATTCAATCGAAGTGCAGTTCGACCAGGCTTGCCAAAGCAAATCCGCATCGCTTGCCGTGGCATCAGGGGACGACTCCGCATCCAGCACAGGGGAAGGCAGGTGGGGGTTCAACGATTCTTTTACTTGATGATCAGAGGGGCACGGCGCAAGGGGCGTGCCCCTGATTTACAGGTGGACGCAGCTATGCTCAGGCGTCGGTTTTGAGTTGCCCGTAACGTGCCTCGTATTCCTTGAGTACGCGATCGAGCAGTCCCGCCAGGCGCTTTGCAGCGTAGGGATTGAGCACGATCCGATCGGACAGCAACACCTTCACTTCCTTCTGCGCCGAATGCCATGCCTGGTTGGCGCCAAACAGCAGGGTAATTTCTTCGCGTGAACCCAGCACGTTGCAGACGTTCGAATAGGACGTATTCATGCGCGAATCATCCCAAACAACCTTCTGCACGTCGCTCGCCTGCTTGGTAGTCTCGGTAGCTGCTGTTTCTCCGGTATTGCTCTTGGCCATATTCCGTCCTCAGTTTGGTTTCTGCGATCCTGCAGTATTGGCAATTTCCTCGGCCGCAATCGGCTGTGGCTCGACTTCGCTGCCCCAGTCGATAACAGCACGGCTGGCTATCTTATCGCCATAGTGGGTGTTTTGGACGCTCGAATTCAAGCCGTATCCGCTGTCCATCCATTTTTGCGCGGTCTTTTCGATCGCGCCGGACGGCAGCTTGCGGTCGGATTCGGGACGCGGCCGGGCGCGGCGATCCAGCAGCACCTCGGGCTTGCCGGCACTCGCTGTACGCAGCCACTGCCCACGGCGCGCATCGCCACTTCTGCCTTCGGTCCCCGACGCCGCCCTACCCGGCTGCACGCGCCTGTCCATGACGCGCGAATACCAGGATTGGGCTCCGAGCAGTCCGGCCAGCAGCATTTCCATGGGTTTGCCACGTCCTGTAGCGGGATCCGTTTCTGTGGCAGCCGGCAGCACGTCCCAGGAAATGAGGCCGACTCCCGCAGGGCGCTGATCTCCGGACTGCTGCGGACGCGGTGCGCCGTCGAGTTCGCCAGGCAGTTCGGCGCCAGGAGGCAATTCGTCCGACCCGGTCGGCGGGGTCCGCGGCGGGTCCTGCGGATTGGACTGCTCACCGGAAGGCGGCGTCGTGCCGGCATCGGGTGCGGTCGGCGTCTCGCCTTGCCCCTGCCCGCGAGTTTGGTCGCTGCTTTCGCCAGTCCTGTTGCCCTCACCCTGGAGTACATCGCCACGACCGCCAGTACCGCGCCGCCTGCCTGAGGTCTCGCCCAGGTCGTCCGACGCACCGCCTTCGAATGCAGCACCATCTTGAGCCGCGGGCGCGCCGTCGGTGGCTGCCTCTGCGGTCGATCGCAGGCTGTCGCCGTTGTGAGTGAATTCGTAGCCGGATATGCTGCTCAGCGTCACGAAATCAGCCAGATGCACGGTGTAGGTGGAGGTCGCACCGGTGGTGACCGGATCTGGCTCGCTGGCAACATAGACCGTGCCCACCGGGATGGTGTTGCTCGGGGTGGTGGTGTAGGTAAACAGTTCCTCCTGCACCTGGGCGATCAGGTCTGCCGTGCCCGGCGAGTATCGAATGAACGAGGTTACGAAGCCGGAAGGATCAAACGTGACACTGCCGTAGTCGCCAGCGAGGATGTCGTTGGTCAGGTTGCCGACAATCATGTCCAGTTCGGCGCCGCCGAATATCACGTTCTGTCCGCCGCCGCCATTGATCTGATCCAGGGCGCCGGTCATCGCATCGAGGGTCTCGACCAGACGGAGAACGCCGCCAGTGGAGTAGCTTACCCGTCCGCTGTCCCCTATCATCAGATCCTGGCCAGTTCCCCCCAGCAGATTGTCGGCGCCGCTGCCGCCGACCAATACTCCGCTGCCGTTCCCGGACGACAGGAAATCATTGCCGCCGATCAATGGTTCTGTGGTTTCGACATTCGCCAGGATGCCCGCGCCGTCAAACGTCACGGTGCCATTGTCGCCAAGCAACGCATCCTTGCCTTCGCCGGTCGTCACGCTGTCGTTGCCTATGCCGGCGAGGACTACCGTGTCGCCGCCCACCGCGGTTATGACGTCAGAGTCGCCGACGCCAGGATTGGTCGTCACGATCCCGCCCAAAATGCCGTTCGTGTAATAGCTGAGGCTCGCGTTATCGCCGGACACGTAATGGGTTCCGGTGGCAACCGAAACCGCATCGGCACCGACTCCACCCAGAATCGTCTTGGTGCCGTCGGCGGATGTAATCACATCGTTCCCACCGAGCAGTGGCATCGTGCTGTCAATGGACTTGAACAAGGTTCCGGATGCGTTCATTGTCACCGTACCGCCATCACCAACTATCGTGTCGGTCCCGGTTCCGGTGGTGATCGCATCGCTACCCGTGCCGGTCAGCACGACATTGTTGCCGTCGCCCAAGGTAACGGTATCTCCGCCACCGGTAGTCGCCACCGTGTCTGTCGTCGTATAGCTGAGTATGTTGCCGGCGCCGGTAGCGCCCAGCGTCACGTAAGTCACCGCGCCATTGTCGCCAACTACGGTGTGGTTGCCCGTTGCCATGGTGACGGTATCGGCCCCGTCACCGCCGAGCACGGTCTTGTCACCTGTGCCGCCGGTAATGACGTCGCCACCGCCCAGATCCGTGATCGTGCCGCCAGTCGTACTCTGCGAATTGCTGGCCACCTGGGCAAAGTTGTTGCCTTCCGCATCCATCTGGACAAAGCCGTTGTCGCCCACAATCGTGTCATTGCCGGCACTCGTGGTGATGATGTCTACGCCCATGCCACCCAATACGGTGTTGTTGCCATCGCCAAGCGTGATGACGTCGTTACCGCCGGTCACGACGAGGATATCGGTGGTTTCGTACAAGAGCGCCTTGCCCTCGCCCACCAGGTCCATGGCGACGTAGGTGACCATGCCGTTGTCGCCGAAGACGACGTGGTCGCCCGTGGTGAAGGTGATCTGGTCGTTGCCGTCACCACCGAAGGCGCGCTTGTCGCCGGTGAGGCCGGTGATGATGTC
>JAMPYF010000016.1 GCA_023700805.1 Sulfuritalea sp. | reverse complement strand
CGTCCCAGTTCTTGTAGTAGAAGCCGGCGCGCTCCATGAAGTTGGGCACGCGGCTGCCGATCTCGGCGCCGTCCTTGACCGGCACCGGCGAGATGTAGACATAGCCGTTGATCATGCGGTGGTCGACGCCACGCACCGGCGGCACCTGGAAGATGCGGTTGTTGAACTGCGACAGGGCGAGGAACCAGGCTTCGTCCCAGATCGTGTCGAAGGGATACAGCGGCTCCGGATAGTGCAATCCGTCGTAGAACCAGAACGTCTCCTTTTCGTACTGGTTGCGTTCCGGGTCGTCGGTGACGAACTGGTACTGGTACGGGTACATCCTCTCCCAGCCTTCGGTGCCGGGAATCGTGGCGGCCTTCACGTCGTGCGGTACTGGAAACTTCATTGAATGTCTCCTTCTGTAATTTTTTTGAATTTCGGATTGTTTGGTCCCGGTCGGATGCCCGGAGCAAGCGAGGTATTGCAAGCCACGGGCCAGGCGCGATGTGGCGGTGCAATATGCGCGGGGCGGCCGACGGCTTGCGGTGCGATCGAACCCATGTAAAAAAGCCGGTGCGGCAACTTGCGCACCTGCAGCAAAAATGACATGCGCAAGTCCGCGGCAGGGGGGCTTGCGGCGCCGGGCGCGAAAATCGACCCTTGATCATTTGATAAAATTCCATGCCGCCAGTCCGGGTTTTTGATGTTTCGAGCAATTGCCGGAATCGCGACCGTCGCGGGCCGGAAAATGATTGTTTGACATCCATCAAGGCTGGGTTCACGATCAGGCATTAAAAGGGCGGATTGAGGAGTAGACAGAGTGAGAGTGAGGCCATGACCAAGCTCCGCAGTGTCGGGCGCACAGGCAGTTCGAGCAGCGAGGATTTGCGCGCCCGCGTGCATTTTTGTGCCGAGACCGGACAGATTTGGTTGCACGAGCACCGCATGCTGCTGGTGCATGCCGAGGCGCAGGCCGCCTTGCGCAAGGAACTGATCGACACCCTGGGCATGGACCGCGCGCGCGGCTTGCTGACGCGCATGGGCTACGCCTCCGGCGTGCGCGACGCGGAGCTGGCGCGCACCCGCGCCGAGGATTCGAGCGACCTCGACGCCTTCATGACCGGCCCGCAACTGCACACCCTGGAGGGCATCGTGCGCGCGACCCCGGTCAAGGTGGAACTGAACCGCCATACCGGCCAGTTCTACGCCGAGATCCTCTGGGAGCATTCCTGGGAAGGGCAGTGGCACCGCCACCATTACGGCATCCACAGCGAGCCGGTGTGCTGGACCCAGATCGGCTATGCCTGCGGCTATACCTCGGCCTTCATGGGCCGCACTATCCTCTACAAGGAGATCGAGTGCACCGGCATGGGCCACAACAACTGCCGCATCATCGGCAAGCCGGCCGAGGAGTGGGAGGACGCCGCCCTGCAGATGCGCTACTTCAACAGCGAGTCGATCGCCGACCAGTTGATCGACCTGCAGACCCAGGTGGTGCAGCTGCGCTCCTCGATCGGCGACCGCGACCAGTTGCCGGAGGACGTCACCGGCGCCTCGCCGGGATTCCGCGCCGCCTATGCGCTGCTCAAGCAGGCCGCCGGCAGCCACATCAGCGTCCTGCTGCGCGGCGAAACCGGCGTCGGCAAGGAAGTCTTCGCGCGCAGCCTGCACGAAATGAGCTCGCGCAGCGGCAAGTCCTTCGTCGCCGTGAATTGCGCGGCGATCCCGCACGAGCTGGTCGAATCCGAACTCTTCGGCGTCGAGAAGGGCGCCTTCACCGGCGCCCTGGTGTCGCGCCCCGGGCGTTTCGAGCGCGCCGACGGCGGCACGCTGTTCCTCGACGAGATCGGCGACCTGCCGGCCTCGGCCCAGGCCAAGCTGTTGCGCGTGCTGCAGGAAGGCGAAATCGAACGCCTGGGCGACCAGAAGACGCGCAAGATCAACGTGCGGCTGGTCGCCGCCACCAATGCCAACCTGCAGCAACTGGTCAAGGAAGGGCGTTTCCGTTCCGACCTCTACTACCGCCTCAACGCCTACCAGATCGTGATTCCGCCGCTGCGCGAGCGCAAGCAGGACATCCCGCTGCTGGCCAAGCATTTCCTGGCCAAGCACAGCGCGATCCACGGCAAGAAGCTGCGCGGCTTCACCGACAAGGCCAAGCGCGCCTTGCTCGGCTACCCCTGGCCGGGCAACATCCGCGAACTGCAGAACGCCGTCGAGCGCGGCGTGATTCTCGCCCCCAGCGGCACCAGGATCGAGGTCGGGCATCTGTTCATGTCCTGTAGCGACGACCAGCCGCAGGAATTCGGGCTCGACCCCAGCGGCGGCCTCGACATCAACTGCTGGGAGACCGGCAAGGATCTGCGCGAGGCGGTGTTCAACGGCTCGCTGACGCTGGACCAGGTCGAAGCCATGCTGCTCGAAACCGCCGTCGACAAGGCGCGCGGCAACTTGTCTTCCGCCGCGCGCATGCTCGGCCTGACCCGGCCGCAGATCGCCTATCGCCTCAAGCGCCTGCACGAAGGCAAGGAAGGCGCCGACGATTTCGGCCCCGCGTCCCTCGACCCGACGCCGGCAGGCGCGGCCTGATGCCCACGGCATTGCCGCAGGCGGTGGCCGATTACCTCGCCGGCCACCATGTCATGACGCTCGCCACCCACGGCGCCGCAGGCCCCTGGGCGGCGGCCGTGTTCTATGCCAGCGAAGGGGCGTCGCTGATCTTCCTGTCCTCGCTGACCACGCGCCACTGCCAGAACCTGGCGCTCGATCCGCGCTGTGCGGCGACGATCCAGGAGGACTACAGCGACTGGGCACAGATCAAGGGCATCCAGCTCGAAGGCCGCGTCGTCGAACTCCAGGGCGAGGACGAAAAGCGCGCCCAGCGGCTTTATGGCGAAAAGTTTCCCATCGTCGGCCCGCTGGCGAAAATGCCGCCGGCCATCGTCAAGGCGCTGGCCAAGGTACGCTGGTACCGCCTGCTGCCCGAGCGCATGCATTTCATCGACAACAGCCAGGGCTTCGGCCACCGCGAGGAAATCGAACTCGATCACGGCTGACCGGGCACCCGGGCGCCGTGTCGGACTCTGTCTGCCGGGAATTCAGCTGCGCGGGCCGGCAATCACCAGCTCTTGCAGAACTCCAGGGCCGCGCAGTCCGCATCGCCGACAGAGCTATCGCATGAACCTGGCTCCCTCCCCTTCAAGGGGAGGGCTGGGGTGGGGATGGGGCGGGGATGGGATGGGGCAGCCGGCATCGCCGAGTCTTCCTATAATCACCACGTCCTATGCGGCTAGAATGGTCGGGTCGCGCCGCAGGGGGAAGCCCGATGTTCGAACTTGGAAAACTGTTCTCGCACAAGCCCGATCACCCGATGAATTCGGTCGATGCCGCGCGCCGGCTGCTGAATGAACTGGAGAAGTCGGAACCGGATGCGGCGCTGATTGAAATCGAAGCCTGGGCCAGTTCGCTGGCCAACACCGACGGCTTCGCCTGCGACGACCGCTTCCTGATCGTCGCCGAGATCGAGTCGGCCGGCAACCGCGTCGCGGGCGCCGTGTTCCAGGAATATCTGCGCCACATCCACACACGCGACCACGACCTGCGCAAGCTCTACGAGTCGCTCCACAGCTACTGGATCGCCGTGGCTGCGGCCTACGAGCGCTGCGTCCAGGATCACGAAGCCGGCGCGCCCGGCGCGGCGCGTTTCGCCAGCCACCTGGCGCAGGCCATAGCGCGCGCCATACGCGCCAGCGAACATGCGGAACGCATGCGCCAGCTGCGCTATATCGGCTCCGGCGCCGAACTCTGGAAATCGCCCTGCCGGTTGTTCGCCTATGCCGAGAAAATGCAGCTCGATCATGTCGCGATCGTGGTGCACGAACGCGAAGTGCATTCCAACATCCGCGCCGAACTGCTGCGCATGGCGGGCATGAGCCTGGCCGCGCTGCACGAGTTGCCGCCGGAACAGGTGGAACTGGCCGGCCGCATACTCGAACGCTTCGCCGTGTCCTTTGCGTGGTCGCCCGAGCCGCAGCCCGACTGCAATTTCGTGATCGACCTGGCCGCCGGCACGCCGCCGCGGCAACGCAATCCCGACGAAACCGCGTCCCCCACCAAACGCTTTTTCGGCGGCGGGCCGGCCCTGCCCAAACTCACTGAAATCGAAGGCCTGGTCGAGAAGAACCTGCTCGCCGAAGAGGCCCGCTTCGGCCCCGAATTCACGCAGGCGCAGATCTTCAGCGTGATCCGCCACCTGCTGATCTACCTGGGGCCGACGCCGCCGCAGCGGCGCTTCGAGCGCACCGCGGTGACCGACCCGGTCGAGATCATCCATGGCTTCGCCTCGATCGCGCCGCGCGTGACCATCCTCGACGCGGGCTCGGGCGCGGCGCTCGACGACGACCTCAACGTCCAGCAACACCAGCGCTCGAGCGTCCAGCTCACGGCGGAAACCCCGGACGCGGCGCCGGAAATCTGGACCCTGCGCGACCGCAGCGAATGGGGCGCCGGCGTCGAAGTGCCGCAGCGCCTAGGCGCCTGGGCCGAGCCCGGCGTGCTCTGCGGCGGCCGCGAGAACGCGGCGTCGCCGTGGTGGGTCGGCATCATCCGCAGCGTCGAAGCCTCCGAATTCGGCCGCATGCGTTGCGGCCTCTGGATCGTCTCCAAGCGCCCGATCGCCACCCATCTGCGCGTGATCGGCAGCGAAACGCACCAGGCCTCGAACTGGGAGACGTCGAGCGGCGGCTTCAAATACACCTACCTGCGCGCCCTGTTGCTGCCGGACGGCGTCAAGGCGCACGACCGCCCGGTGATGCTGATCGAACGGCAGGCGATCTGGATCGGCGAACTCTACGAAGTCATGGCCGGCGAACACGCCCGCCACGTCCGGCTCATGGAACTCATCGAAGAAGGCGCCGACTACATGCGCGTCGCCTTCGCCTGGGTGGCGCCGGGCAAGAGCTGAGTCACCGTGTCGCCAGCGCCAACTATTGTCTTGGATGGGTTGGAAGCGGTCGGGGTGGATGTTCGTTTCTTGGCCGAAGCGGCAATGGTCCAGTTTGGATGAACTACCGGTCGGTGCCCATTCCTGTCTGATGACTACCTCATAACCTTTGACCGCTTACCGGCCGATACTCGCCGCTCGCGATATCGTTCGAATTCTGATAATTACACTCCCAGCAGCTGAAAATCGAGCCCCGTGATGGCGCTCGTGCTGGTGTGGAGCAGGACGACCAGATATTCCCCGCTGCTGGTGCGGATGACCGTGTTGCTATCGGCGGTATCGGTGCCGTCGCCTTGGCTGATGGTTAGGTCCGTAAAACTGAGACCGCCTGCCAGCGCGACGCGGTCGATGCCGTCCTCGAAGTCGTAGAGCATGTCGGCCCCGGCCAGGTTGCTGCCGCCATCGCCGGCGGCAAAAATGAAGACATCGGCCCCGGCGCCGCCCACCAAGCGGTCCAACCCCGTACCCCCCTGCAGGATATCCGCCCCGGCCCCGCCCAGCAGAGTGTCGTTGCCGCCCAGGCCGTCCAGCTCGTTGTGGCCCCGGTTGCCGCGCAGGAGGTTGTCGGAGCCATTGCCCGTACCGTCGATGCCCAGGTCGATGGTGGTGGTCTTCCTGGCGAAGAAGCCCCCGCTACGCACGGTGGCGGAACCGATCAGGAAGAGATTCTCCACATTGTCGCTAAGGACATGACTGACCCTGGCGCTGACGTTGTCGATACCGCCGTCGGCGAATTCGGTAACCTGATCCAAGCGATGGTCGACGACATACAGATCGTTGCCGGCGCCGCCATCCATCTGGTCGGCGCCATGTCCGCCGTTGAGGAGATCATTACCATCACCGCCGTTGAGAAGATCATTTCCAGCGCCACCGGCAAGTGAGTCATTGCCGTCTTCGCCCGAAAGTGAGTTTGCTGCTGCACTGCCAGAAATTATGTCAGCCCCACTTCCGGCAATAACGTTTTCTACATTTGTGATCTGATCCACGCCAATTCCCGAACCGGTCGCTTGATCGCTCATCTTTGACAGATCAACCACAATGTCCTGGATTGCATCGGTATATACAATCGTGTCAATGTCATCACCACCGTCGTAGATATCGGCGCCATCAACGGCCCCGGCAATGATGAAATCGTCCCCGCCTCCCGACTGGATAAGGTCGCTCCCGGCACCACCGGTAAGAATATTTCCGAAATTGTCGCCAACGATTTGATCGTCGCCATCTGTACCAATAACATCACGAAAGCCAGAAATACTTTGGACGACTCCGACAACGCTGTCGCTATCGGGAGGCACGAAGGCTTCTGCATGAGCAATGACTCCGCTCAATAGACCAAGTGCTTTTTTGCCCACGTACTCTATCGTCCCTTCTACCAGCTTAACGACTACCGCAGCGTCCTTGACTACAGCGGCTTGCAGGGTCGCAAGCCCGTTACCTATGACTTCAAGTGCTGTCGGGTTTGCCACCACATGACCTTCAAGCAATGCGTCAATGCTGGTGAATCCCGAGTTCCATTCGAGCGTCTCAATCTTGTGATCTGCGTTGTTGTAGTCCTTAATGAGGATAGTTACCAAACTGCCACCCGTAACGGTCATGCTAATAGATACATCGGCTCCATTTCTCGTAGCACTCGCTCGTGTAACGTCGGGTTCGACTACCAAAATGGAGTCAGTTCCGCCGCTATCAAGGATGGTATCGGTGCCAAACGTCTGGCCAGCGTGAGCCGAGTTAAATGCGTAGCTGTAAGTATCATTGCCGGCACCACCGAGCAACAGATCATTGCCGCGACCGCCGTGAAGCGTGTCCATACCTTGGCCGCCAAGGATGACATCGTTACGGTCCGTGCCGACCAAATTGTCATCTTGCGAACCAGCGACAAAGCCTAGGACGGCATAGGGAGAACTCTCGATCCTGTAGATAAAGTGATCGTAGTCAATTACCGCTCCGTCTGCGCCGACAATCTGATCCTCACGAATACCTTCGTCAAGCATGAACCCCATAGCAGCCCTATAAAGCTGCATGCTGTGCGAGGCGAGAGGGTCGAATATCCCATCAACGAAGGTATTTTCGTCAAATGGAAGAAGTCCTCTCCCAGGAAAATCGACTAGCTTGATGATGTCGGTGTTGTTGTGAAAGCTGACGATCCTTGAATCTGAAGCGGGAATGAAGACAGGCACCCCGGATTTGGCAATTTCCCAAGCCATACCCACACTTGCAACCGCTGCAGGAAGTATAAATGTACCTCCAAGAACTGCACTGGCTCCGATCACATTTCCGAGCGCCGCCCCGAAGGTAAATGAAGCGTTCGTCACGCCTAGGTCGTTGAAATCGGGGTGAGCAAACTCTGTCGCTTCGTATGAGACATTGTTGTCGGGGTGCCCAGCCATGTATTGATCAACCAGAGCTGCACCTAGACTGTGGCCGACAACATAGACTTTGCTGATCCCATTTGTCGAGTCCGCCACATATGCATCAATTTCATCGAGGAACGGAGTCAGTCTGGAGTAATGATTGGTCATACTGACCCAGCTGTCCATGTCTGGCGATGATGGATGCGTTGCCGAAAGTTGATCGTTGTCGTTGGTTCCCCTGAAAGAGAGAACGAGGGTGTCGGCCGACCGCAAAACAAGCGCGGCGGCATTGCCTGCAGCGAAAAAGCCGTCTTTGTAACCCTCTTGAAAAGTAGTTGGTCGCGAAGGGTTGGGGTCTGCAAGGCCAGTTTGCGACAGGTCAAGCGGCTGCCAGCGATCTGTTTGCGTAACAGCGAGAAAGGCCCCGTGCGCCCCTGACTTTTCATCATTCATGAACGCGGCGAGCGGCTCCCAGCTCTGTATGTCATAAGCTGCCAATGCGAAGTCAGCCAGCGTTACAAGCTTTCCGCCAGCTTGCCCGAAGAGCACTTCTGCGCTCTTGAGGTTCGATGGATCAACTGTTGGCGCGTCAACAAAATCCAGATCAATCACATAGGGTGACTGCGGTGCATACGTACCGGCCCAATGTGGCGCCACCTTTATGTAATAGGTTTCCCCAGCAACGACGTTAGCTGATGGCGTATCGCCCGGTGCGCTCAGCAAATTACCAGCCGAACTCAACAGAGTCGAGTCGATGTCGGCATCAAAGCCAAGTCCTGTCAGATTGACGATCGCCTTGCCGTTACTTTGCGCAGTAAAGCTGTAATAGTCCGCCCGATCCGCGCCGTAACCGACGAAGCCTTGTTTCGGAATGCTATTCAGCGTGATTTCACTCGCCGAGCCGATGTAATCACCTGGCTCCGAGACTTCAGTCAGTGTTACTTGATAGTCGCCGGTCAATTCGGCGAAATTAGCCCCGCCACCACCGACAACGACAAAGTGCGTCCCATCCTGCTCGGCAGTGAACTCCACTAGCGCGTCACGACCTGGCCCGGCATCGTCATAGGCTTGCCCACCATGTCGCGAACTGGAGCCGGCGATACGATTGTTGGCCGTGTCGCGAATCGAGAAAAACGTGTCGCTGAGTGGCGTTTCGCCGATGCCAGTGACCTGAATCTGGTAACTCTGTCCGGCCACCAGATTGTCCATCCTGAACCAGTCTTTGTCTTCCACTACTTCAATTGATCCTATGGCTGCGACCGCAAGCGAGAGATTTCCCAACGTGGAGGCACTCGCGTCATAGTCGTCCGCTCCGGGTATTGGGGCAACGTCAATCACAGGAGTAGTCGTATAGGAAACGCCGCCTATTTCCACTGCAGTCCAGCCATTGGCTACGCTATAGGTAGCAAGGTCAAAACTGCGCTCGCGTACCTCGCCGATGTCGACACCGGTGGGTGGGGTTCCGTCGGCCAAAGGCGCGTACGCTGTACCGTCATCGCTCCAGTAATATCCACCGCGAAAATTCACGTTGGCCTCGATCAGCTTCCCATTGCCTTCCGAGATCGCAATGTGGTGAAGGCCGTCGTCGAAACGGAAAATGATCGCGCCGGGGGTATTACGTGCATCGGCCATCGAGATGGTCTGAAGCGTGGTCGCAAGAGCCGTATCCTCTGCCCAATAGCCAGTGTAGGCGTTCCAGTCACGCAGACCGATCTGCTCCCCATACACCTTGTTCACCGCCCAGGAAACGAACTCGGAGCAATCCCAAGGGCCGGCGTAGCTTGCGTTCGTATATTCGCTTTGTCCTAGTGTTACCGCGTACCCATACTCCTCGCCAAGGTGCAACATAGCCTCGGCCACCAACTGTTCCCCCGTCTTTGCGCCAACGTCCACCGTATAGATGTCGTCGGTATAGGGATTTGCCAGATATATGACATCATGAAGATTGCCAGTTACAGTGCTGCTGTCGCCGCCATAGACTTGATTCCCCCAAGTCACCACTGACCCATCGGCGCGCAATGCGGCAAAGGCGTGACTCGTCGAAAATATTTGTACGACATCCAAAGTTCCGTCGAGAGCACTAGCCACGGTAGTGCTATCGCCACCTGATCCTGAGTTACTCCAAGTCACTACCGACCCGTCGGCACGCAGGGCAGCGAAGGCGGTGTCCGTTGAAGATATCTGCACGACATCGATCGTGCCATCGAGTGCGCTGGCCGCACCGTATGCATTTCCACCCAATAGCGTGTTGCCCCAGGTAATTACGGAGCCGTCAGCGCGCAATGCAGCGAAGGCTCCGGCCTTCGTCGAATATATCTGAGTGACATCGATCGTGCCATCGATCTCACTGGCTACTGCACTGCTGTTCCCTCCGTAATACTGAGACCCCCATGTAACCACTGAGCCATCGACTCGAATGGCCGCAAAAGCAGCGCCGGGGAGAGAGCCGCCAGTGTTCCCCGCGACGGCGCAGATCTGCACAACATCGATAGTCCCGTCGAGTTGGGTTGCTACAGTGCTACTGTTGCCACCAAAATCCAAACCTCCCCATGTAACTACCGAACCATCCGCGCGCAACGCTGCAAAAGCCCTGTCCGTAGAGAATATCTTTACGACATCGATTGTGCCATCAAGCAGGCCAGCCACGACGCTGCTATCGCTACCTAAACCGTAGCCCCATGTCACTACCGAGCCATCTTCGCGCAGGGCAGCGAAGGCTTGAAGCATAGAAATAATCCGCACAACACCCACTGACCCATCCAACTCACCGGCCACAACGCTACTATCACCACCGGTCTGTGAATACCCCCAAGTCACCACCGAGCCATCGGCACGTAAGGCGGCAAAGGCTTTATCTGCTGAGAAAATCTGTGTGACATCCACCGTGCCATCGAGTTGGCTAGCTACGGCGCTGATATCACCGCCATACGTCGGGGTCCCCCAAGTAACCACCGTGCCATCCGAACGAAGGGCAGCAAATGCATAGGCTGTCGAATAAATCTGGACAACATCAACGGTGCCATCGAGGTCGTTGGTAACGAGGCTGCTATCGCCTCCTCTGGCAAAATTGCCCCAAGTCACTACAGACCCGTCGATGCGTAGCGCGGCAAATGCAGCGACTGTCGAATAGATCTGGACCACATCGACGATGCCATTGATCTGACTAGCAACGGTACTGCTATCACCACCAGAGGAGCTGTTTCCCCAAGTCACAACAGATCCATCCGCGCGCAATGCAGCAAAAGCCGTCTGATTGGTGTACTCACCGCGTCCGTGCCAAGGATGCGTTGGGTAAGAAATACTATTCCCAACGACCGACAGTCCAAGACTCCCGTTCCAACGGGATTCAACCAACAAGGGACTCAGCGTCTCGGCCTCGAAATTCGCTGTTTGATATTCAAGATTCCAATTCGCTAAATTACCATTGCCGGAAATGTCATCAGATGCAGCCACATCCGCAGCCGTCGCTTGCTCGAGCGAAGTTATGAATTGAATCCCGGTATCACCTGCCGCCACATTGCAGCCGTAAAGCAGGATGTCGCCATTCTCAGTCAGCGACTTGCCGATGGATTCAAGCTGACCAACGTGTGTGGAAAGAGCATAGGTGTCGATAGTGCCGTTGCCTAGCGTTAGGCTGCCGTAAGACCCATGGGAGATGATATGGATGGCGTTTAGCCCGGATCGTCCCTGCAGGCGCGCAGCGATTTGATCGAGACCGTCCGAAGCGCTATCGAGAATGACAACCTCGCTACCGGATGGCATGCCCGCGACGAGTGAGTCGATATCGGCGACACGCCAATCGACGAAGATGATCGAATTGCCCAAGGTTTTCCCTTTAGTGCCTTCGTCAGCGGCTACTGTTCGGCTATCACTAAAGTGATAGCATCCCATTGAATTGACATTGATTCTTATTTCATCATACCGCCATCTGGGGGAAACCCATAGACCCAGTATGAGCAATCGCATTCAATCTTCGTCGCGAACCGCGAGCAAGAATTCAATGCCACAGCGAATGGCAGAAAAGGAGTCCGCAGCGGCCAATGCACGAGGATTCGAAATCGAGGCTTCAATGACCGGATATGGCCGCACTGAGACATAGAGAGATCCGTCATCGATGGCAGCAAAGGCCAAATGCGCTTGCTCACCAACATGGCATCGAGGTTGTTCGACTCTACCCTGCGTAAGAGTTGGCGCTGGCGACACGGCGCCGCCGGGACGAATCGCGGCGACTCGCCGCCGCAACGCCTCAGCGGCTATTGAATCGCGCGGCGAGCTGGGCCAGTTTTTCCTGGCGCTTCTGCTCGGCTTCCTTTTGCCGTTGCGCTTCCTTTTGCGCCTGCTCCTCGGCCTTGCGGCGGTCGGCGGCTTTCTTGAAGCGCTCGCGCAGGGTCGTGTTGGCGACTTCGCGCTGTTCCTCGGTGACCTCGCCGGCCGGCTTGCCGTCGAGATCGAAGCGTTCCTTGCCGGCGAGCAGCGCCTTCAGGTAGCGCGTCGATGCGGTGTGGCTGCGCATCGCCAGGCGCAACTGGGCGGTTTCGACTTCGGGCATTCTTTCGATGACGGCCTTGTGGATGCCCAGGGCCAGCGGCTTGCCCTCGCGAAAGACCGCGAAATTCGCGCAGAGGGTTTCGAGCAGCGCGTTGCGCGGCGAGGATTTTGCGGGTGTGGAGGTCATACCTGGAGTCCGGTTGTCAGGCCGATGTGATGAGTTTAACGGAGCGCCGGTCGGGCCGCGCTCAGTGGGGTTTGTCGGGTTGGTCGTCGTGATGGTCGATCGTTTCGACGACGCGGATCGACTGGATCTCGTCGACCTCGATGGCTTCGCCTTCGATGACATGGCCATCGGCCGGGCGTTGTTTCATGGCCTTGCGCAGCTCGCGGGTTTTCCACCAGAACCAGCCCAGGCCGACCAGGCCCGCGACGGCAAGCACGGCAAGCAGCAGCAACGAAAACGTGAGGCCGACGACGAGCAGGATCACGCCGGTCACGGCGGCGAGGATACGGGTCAGCAGGCTGGATTCTCCGGGTTGCATGGCGCTATCGGGCGAACTTTATCATCGATGTCATTTACTTAGGCTTTGCAGGCGGCCGCGGCGATGTCGAGCGAGCGTAAGCGAAGTTCCGGATCGAAGATATCGCATACCAGCATGAATTCGTCGGCGGCCGTCGCCTGCTTCAGCGCCGCGAGGCCGGCGCGCACCGTCGATGGGCCGCCGATCACCGCGGCGGCGAGGAACTGGCCGATCGCGGCCCGTTCCTGGGGGTGCAGGCCCGCGATGAAATCCTTCACCGGCGGCGGCAGGCAACGCCGGTCGCCATGCAGTATGCCCAGCACGCGCTGATGGACGCTGCTGGCGAGGAATTCGGCTTCGGCATCGGTGGCCGCGGCGATCAGCGGCACGCCGATCATCACATAGGGCCGGGCGAGGCTGGCCGAGGGGCGGAACTCGCTGCGGTAGAGCGCGATGGCCTGGTGCAGCAGGCCCGGCGCGAAATGCGAGGCGAAGGCGTAGGGCAGGCCACGCTCGGCCGCCAGTTTTGCGGAAAACAGGCTGGAACCGAGCAGCCAGATCGGCACGTCGGTGCCGGCGCCGGGCATCGCGACGACGCTCTGGCCGGCTTGCGGGGCGGCCAGCAGTTGCTGCAGCTCGGCCACTTCGCGCGGGAAGTCGGCTTCGCTTTCGACCCGGTCGCGGCGCAGTGCGCGCATGGTGGTGCGGTCGGTGCCGGGGGCGCGGCCGAGGCCCAGGTCGATGCGGTTCGGGTAGATTTCGGCCAGGGTGCCGAAGGCCTCGGCCACCACCAGCGGCGCATGGTTGGGCAGCATGACGCCGCCCGAGCCGACGCGCATGCGGCGGGTGCCGCCGGCGATGTAGCCGACCAGCACCGCGGTGGCGGAACTGGCGATGCCCGGCATGTTGTGATGTTCGGCCAGCCAGTAGCGCGTGAAGTCGAGCGACTCGGCATGCTGCGCGGTGCGCAGCGCGATCGCCAGCGCCTCGGCCACGCTGCCGCCCTCGCGCACGGCGACCAGGTCGAGCATGGACAGCCGGGTGTCCTCAAGGCTAGTCATGGTTGGTCGATCGCGGGGCGATGAGTCGTTTGCGGCAGGCGGAAAATGTACGCGGGATCGCGTCAGGCCGGCAGGTCTTCGCGCGTGACCAGGAAAACCTTGCCTTCGGCATCTTCGGTATCCAGCCAGACTGCGGGCAGGTCGGGAAAGGCCGCGGTGACCAGGTCCTGGTTGTGGCCGACTTCGACGGCCAGCACGCCGCGCGGATTCAGGTGCTCGCGCGCCTCGGCGAGGATGCGGCGCACGATGTCGAGCCCGTCCGGGCCGGCGGCCAGCGCCAGCGCCGGCTCGTGGCGGTACTCGGGCGGCAGCGCGTCCATTGCCGCGGCGGTGACGTAGGGCGGGTTGCTGAGGATCAGGTCGTAGCGCTTGCCCTCGACCGCCGCGAACAGGTCGGACTCGATGGCCTTGACGCGGTCTTGCAGATGGTAGTCGGCGATGTTGCGGCAGGCCACCACCAGGGCATCCGCCGAAATGTCGATGGCATCGACGGCGGCATTGGGGAAGGTATGGGCCATCAGGATCGCCAGGCAGCCGGAGCCGGTGCACAGGTCGAGCGCGGATTCGACGGCTTCGGGATCGTCGATCCAGGGCGCAAAACCGCTTTCGAGCAGTTCGGCGAAGTAGGAACGCGGCACGATGACGCGCTGGTCGACGTAGAAGCGGAACTGCCCGAGCCAGGCTTCCTGCACCAGGTAGGCGGTGGGCAGGCGGTGCACCACGCGCCGCTGCAGGTTGTCGAGCAGGACCAGGCGTTCGCTGCGCGTGAGGTGGGCGTCGAGCCAGGGTTCCAGCCTGTCGTGCGGCAGGTGCAGGGTGGCCAGCACCAGCCAGACCGCCTCGTCCCAGGCGTTGGTGGTGCCGTGGCCGTAGCACAGGCCGGTCTCGTTGAAACGGCTGACCGCCCAGCGCAGCCAGTCGCGGATCGTGACCAGTTCGTCGGTGGCGCCGTCGATCATGGGGACAGGAGGCCTTCGAAAGCGAGTTCGTAGATGCGCGCCAGCGCGTCGAGGTCGGCCACCGCGATGCGCTCGTCGACCTTGTGGATGCTGGCGTTGGTCGGGCCGAATTCGACCAGTTGCGGGCAGATGTCGGCGATGAAGCGGCCGTCGGAAGTGCCGCCGGTGGTCGATAGTTCGATGCTGCCGCCGGTCACGGCTGCCGCCGCCGCGCTCAAGGCGTCGCAGAGTTCGCCGCGCGGCGTCAGGAAGGGTTTGGCGCCCAGCGTCCAGGCGATTTCGTATTCGAGTCCGTGGCGGTCGAGCAGGGCATGCACGCGGGATTGCAGGCTTTCCACGGTGCTGGCGGTGGCGAAGCGGAAGTTGAACATGATCTCGAAACTGCCGGGCACGACGTTGCCGGCGCCGGTGCCGGCGTGGGCGTTGGAAATCTGGAAGCTGGTGGGCGGGAAATACTCGTTGCCGGCGTCCCAGGTGGTCGCGGCGAGTTCGGCCAGTGCCGGCGCGGCGAGATGCACGGGATTCTTCACCAGATGCGGATAGGCGACGTGGCCCTGCACGCCCTTGACGCGCAGCCTGGCCGAGAGCGAGCCGCGGCGGCCGTTCTTCATGGTGTCGCCGAGGCGGTCGACGCAGGTCGGCTCGCCGACGATGCAGAAGTCGATGATTTCGTTGCGCGCCTTGAGCGCTTCGACCACGCGCACCGTGCCGTCGATGGCGTCGCCTTCCTCGTCGGAGGTCAGCAGCAGCGCCAGAGAGTTGGCGCTGACGCCACGGCGCGCAATCAGGCGTTCCATGGCGACGATGGCGGCGGCGATCGCGCTTTTCATGTCGGCCGCGCCGCGGCCATAGAGCCAGCCGTCGCGCACGGTCGGCTCGAAAGGCGGCGAGGTCCATTGTTCCAGCGGGCCGGTGGGCACCACGTCGGTGTGGCCGGCAAAGCAGATCAGCTTTCCGGTTGTGCCGCGCCGCGCCCAGAGGTTCGAGACGCCGCCGGCATCGATGCGTTCGATGCGAAAGCCGAGCCGGATCAGCCAGGAGGCGATCAGGTCGAGGCAGCCGGCATCGTCGGGCGTCACCGAGGGGCGCGCGATCAGCGCCCTGGCTTTTTCCAGGACCGGCATCAGGCGTCCATGTTCAGCTTGAAGTCGCTGAAGGATCCGGGCGCGACGGACTTGGTGTAGTCGGGGGCCGCGGACGGGTCGGGCTGCGCGGCCGCGGCGGGAGCGCCGGCAGCCGCCGGGGCTGCGGCGTTGTTGATCACCTGCTGCAGGTTATTGGCCGAATCGGCGTTGTTCAGCGCTTCTTCGAGCGTGATGACGCCGGTGCTGTAGAGCGTGTACAGGCACTGCTCGAAGGTCTGGCTGCCGGGCACCATGGACTTTTCCATGGCGTCCTTGATTTCGCCGAGGTCGCCCTTTTCGATCAGTTCGGCGATGTAGCGCGAGTTGAGCAGCACTTCGACGGCCGGCGCGCGGCCGCCGTCGGGTTTCTTCACCAGGCGCTGCGAGATCACGCATTTGAGCGTGACGCCGAGGTCGGAAAGCAAGGCCGGGCGGTTTTCCAGCGGATAGAAGCTGATGATGCGGCTCATCGCGTGGTAGCTGTTGTTGGCGTGCAGCGTGGCCATGCACAGGTGGCCGGACTGGGCGTAGGCGATGGCCTGGCTCATGGTGTCCTTGTCGCGGATCTCGCCGATGAAAATCACGTCGGGCGCCTGGCGCAGCGCGTTCTTCAGCGCGATGTGGAAGGCCTTGGTGTCGGAGCCGACCTCGCGCTGGTTGACGATGGATTTCTTGTTCTGGAAGATGAACTCGACCGGGTCTTCCAGAGTCAGGATGTGGCCCGACTTGCGCGCGTTGCGGTAGTCGATCATCGAGGTCAGCGTGGTCGACTTGCCCGAGCCGGTGGCGCCGACCATCAGGATCAGGCCGCGCTTTTCCATGATGACGTCCTTGAGCACCGGCGGCAGGCTCAGCGAGTCGAAATCCGGAATGTCGCCGGGGATGTAGCGCACCACGATGGCCGGCGAACCTTTCTGGCGGAAACAGGAGAGGCGGAAGTTGCCGGTGCCGGGCATGTTGTAGGCGCCGTTGAATTCCAGTTCCTCGAGAAACTCGTTCATCTGCTTCTCGGTCAGCACCTCGCCGAACAGCGTCATGATGGTCGCCGCATCCATGATCGTCTGGTTGATCGGCACCGAATTGCCGTTGATCTTGATGTGGATCGGCGATCCGACGGAGACGAACAGGTCCGAAGCCTTCTTCTCCGCCATCAACTGGAACAGTCTCTGCATCGTGCCCATGCTGGTCTCCTGGGGATTGCCCTGCGTCAGTCGCGCAGCAGTTCGTTGATGCCGGTCTTGGCCCGCGTCTGCGCATCGACCCGCTTGACGATGACGGCGCAATACAGGCTGTACTTGCCGTCGGCCGAGGGCAGGTTGCCGCTGACCACCACCGAGCCTTCCGGAATGCGGCCGTAGATCACCTCGCCGCTGGCGCGATCGTAGATCTTGGTGCTCTGGCCAATATACACGCCCATCGAAATCACGCAGTTGTCCTCGACGACGACGCCTTCGACGACTTCCGAGCGGGCGCCGATGAAGCAGTTGTCGCCGATGATGGTCGGGTTGGCCTGCAGCGGCTCTAGCACGCCGCCGATGCCGACGCCGCCCGACAGATGCACGTTCTTGCCGATCTGCGCGCAGGAACCGACCGTGGACCAGCCGTCGACCATGGTGCCTTCGCCGACATAGGCGCCGATGTTCACGAAGCTCGGCATCAGCACCACGTTCCTGCCGATGAAACTGCCGCGCCGCGCGATGGCGCCGGGCACGACGCGGAAGCCGCCGTTGGCGAAGTCGTGGGCCGCGTAGTTGCTGAACTTGTTCGGCACCTTGTCGTAATAGCGCATCGGGCCGGCTTCGGTCACGGTATTCTCTTCGAGGCGGAAGGACAGCAGCACGGCCTTCTTGATCCACTGATGGGTGGTCCATTGGCCGTCGATCTTTTCGGCGACGCGCAGCGTGCCGCTGTCGAGTTCGCCGATGACGTGGGCGACGGCGTCGCCGATGCGCGCCGGCGCGGCGCCGGGGCTCAGGCTGGCGCGGTCTTCCCACGCCTGTTCGATGATTTGCTGAAGTTCGGTCATGGCGGCTTCTTTCAGAGGGATAGACAGAAATCGTTGATGCGGCGCGCGGCTTCGAGGCATTCCTGGTGCGGCGCGACCAGCGCGATGCGGATGAAGCCGGCGCCCGGATTGATGCCGTTCGCTTCGCGCGCGAGGTAGCTGCCCGGCAGCACCACGACGTTCTTCTGGCGCAGCAGTTCGCGGGCGAATTCGGTATCCGCGATCGGCGTCCTGGCCCACAGGTAGAAGCCGGCATCCGGCACGCGGCAATCCAGGTGGCGGGCGATCAGCGGCGTGACCTCATGGAACTTCTCGGCATACATGCGGCGGTTGTCGCGCACGTGGGCCTCGTCGCCCCAGGCGGCGATGCTGGCGGCCTGGACCGCCGGGTTCATGGCGCCGCCGTGGTAAGTCCGATAGAGCAGGAACTGCCTGAGCACGGCGGCATCGCCGGCGACGAAGCCCGAGCGCAGCCCCGGCACGTTGGAGCGCTTGGAAAGGCTGGAGAAGGCGACCAGGTTGCGGTAGTCGGCGCGGCCCAGTTGCGCGGCGGCGGTGAGGCCGCCCAGCGGCGGCCGGCTTTCGTCGAAATAGATTTCCGAATAGCACTCGTCCGAGGCGATGACGAAGCCGTAACGGTCGGACAGCTCGAACAGGGTTTTCCAGGCGGCCAGGTCCATCACCTTGCCGGTCGGGTTGGCCGGCGAACAGACATAGACCAGTTGCACCTCGTGCCAGGTGCTCTGCGGCAGCGCGGCCCAGTCCATCGCGAAATCGTGGTCGGGCAGGGTGTTGAGGTAGATCGGCTCGGCGCCGGCGAGCAGCGCGGCGCCTTCGTAGATCTGGTAGAAGGGATTGGGGCAGACCACCTTGGCGCCGCCGCAGCTGCGGTCGATGACGGTCTGGGCGAAGGCGAACAGCGCTTCGCGCGAGCCATTCACCGGTACCACCTGGGTCGCCGCATCGGGCGCCGCCACGCCATAGCGGCGCGCGATCCAGCCGGCGATGGCCAGGCGCAGCGCCTCGGAACCCTGCGTCGTCGGATAGTTGGCGAGCCCGGCCAGGTTGTCCGCCAGCGCGCGCTGGATGAAGGGCGGCGTCGGATGCTGCGGCTCGCCGATCGACAGCTTGATCTCGCCGAGAGTTGGCGCTGGCGACACGCCGGCAAACAGCTGGCGCAGCTTTTCGAAGGGATAGGGCTGCAGGCGGGCGAGATCGGGATTCACGGAGCGGCGCGGAAGGGACGGAAAGGACGGCATTATACGAGAGCCCATAGTCGGGCGATGCCCGTTCGACGGCCGCCGATTTCCGGTACATTCGCATTTCCGCAGTGCCTGAGGAGACAAGCATGGGACAGACGATCGAATTCAAGCGCCCGGACGGCAGCCCCTGCAAGGGCTACCTGGCGAGCGCCGGACAGGGCCGTCCCGGGGTGGTGGTGATCCAGGAATGGTGGGGACTCAACGACCAGATCTGCGGCGTTGCCGACCGCTTCGCGCGTGCCGGCTACAACGCGCTGGCGCCCGACCTGTTCAAGGGCCGCGTCACCCAGGAGCCCGACGAGGCCAGCCACCTGATGAGCGGCCTGGATTTTCCCGGCGCCACGCATCAGGACATCCGCGGTGCGGTGGACCATCTGCGCGCCATGGGTGGCGACAGCGGCAAGGTCGCCGTGATGGGCTTCTGCATGGGCGGCGCGCTGACCATCGCCGCCGCCGTGCATGTACCGCATGTTTCCGCCGCCGTGTGCTTCTACGGCATCCCGCCCAAGGAATTCGCCGATCCCGCCGATATCCGCATTCCGTTCCAGGGGCATTTCGCCAGCAAGGACGACTGGTGCACCCCGGCCGCGGTCGATGCGCTGGAGGCTGCGATGCGCGCCAGGGGCGCGATGCCGGACCTGTATCGCTACCAAGCCGACCATGCCTTCTTCAACGAGCGCCGCGGCGAGGTCTATGACGCGGCCTGCGCCAACCAGGCCTGGACCCGCATGCTGGCCTTCCTGGCCGGAGCCCTGGCCTGACGCTCATGGCTCCGATGGACCACCCCGCATAATAAAATACCGTGACGTCGTAATGCCTCAAGCTGGCAAATGGGCCCGCCCCCTCCCATCCTCCCCCTCGCGGGGGAGGCTACTAATTCGCTCGCTGCGCTCGAACCCGACACAGCGCGCTGGGCGAAGTATTTCGCGTTAAATCATGCCGACACCCGAACTGACACCCGCCGACTGGGTGAACATCAGCCTCACCGAGGCCTTGCTGGCGCGCGACGGTCCGCCGCTCTACGTCGCGGCCAAGCTCGGCTGCCTCGCCGCGGTGAAGGTGATGTGCGAAGCCGGCAGCAATGTCGAGGTGCTCGGTCCCAACAAGCAGCGCCCGCTGCACGCGGCGGCGGCCGGCGGCCACGAGAGCATCGCGGCGACGCTGGTCAGCGCCGGCTGCGACGTCGATGCCCAGGACGAGGACGGCAACACGCCGCTGATCGCGGCGATACTCAATGGTCATGCCGGGCCGGTCGAACTGCTGCTGGCGGTCGGCGCCGACATCGAGATCGCGCGGCTCGACGGACTCACCGCGATCCACATCGCGCAACTGCCCGGCACGCCGAAAGGCATCTACGAGTTGATCATGCTCGGCCAGGAGGAACTCTGAAGCGCGGGGCTTCGGCATGAGGCTCTACCTGGCAGGTCCCGACGTGTTTCGGCCCGACGCCGGCGCATGGGCCGCGCAGGCGCGTGCGCTGTGCCGCGAGCAGGGTCACGAAGCCCTGGTGCCGCTCGACGAAGCGCAGGGCACGGCGCTCGACATCTATCGCAGCAATCTGCGCCTGATAGTCGCGGCCGATGCCGTGCTGGCCAACCTCAATCCGTTTCGCGGCGCCGAGCCGGATTCCGGCACCTGCGTCGAAATCGGCTATGCGCTGGCGCTGGGCAAGCCGGTGATCGGCTATCTCGATGCGCTGGTTCCGCTGCGCGAACGGCTGCAGGCAGTCGGCGCCGACAGCGACTGCCGCGATGCCGCGGGCTGGAGCGTGGAGAACTACGGCCTGCCGCTCAACCTGATGCTGGCGGTGCCGCTGCAGCTGGTGCAGGGCGGGCTCGCAGCCGCGCTGGCGCTGTTGCGCGAAACCGTGGAGCGCGAACCACAGGGCGGGCCGTAGGGGGGGGCTTCAGCCCGCCATCCACGCCTGGCCGACTGAAGTCGGCCCGACAGGGCCATCCACCAGCCCTCAGCGGCGCGGCGGCGCCATGCGGATTTCCGGCACGATGCGGGTGCTCTCGCCATCGACGATCAGCCAGAGTTCGGCTTCCTGCAGCGTGCATTGCAACTGCATGCCGCGCTCGGCCAGGGCTGCCAGCGCACGGCTGTCCTCGGTCGATAGATTGATCACCGTGAGCTTGTCCTGGCGCTGCAGGGCGGCCTGGTTCTGCTGCCACCACATGTCGGCGACGCGGCCGCCGTAAGTCAGCACCACCACCTGCTGCGAGCGCCCGCAGGCGCGGCGGATGCGCTTTTCGTCGGGCAGGCCGACGTCGATCCAGAGTTCGATGGCGCCGGTCAGGTCCTTGCGCCACAGGTCGGGCTCGTCCTCGGACGACAGGCCCTTGCCGAAGGTCAGCGCCGGATCGGCGTGCATGGCGAAGGCCAGCACCCGCACCATCATCCTTTCGTCGGTCTCCGACGGATGGCGGGCGACGGTCAGCGTATGGTTCTGGTAATAGTTGCGGTCGAGATCGGCGATCTGCAGTTCGACCTTGAATATCGTGGATTTGAGGGCCATGGCGCGCTGCTGAAACGGCGCCACATTAAACTACAGATCGGTCGGCATGGAGGCAGGAAAATGCTCGCACGCAGGGTGGCGGTGATCGGAGTTGCCAACGGCTACGGCGCCGGCGATCCGGCCTGCCAGGACGGGTCGGAGGTGATCCGCGCGCTGCGCTTCCTGTCCGACCTCGAAGCGGTCGACGCCGGGCTGTACTGGGACGCGCCGATCCGCCTGGCGCTGCCGGGTCCCGCCGACGCGCTGGATGCCGTGGAGAACATTGCCGTCCAGCTGGCCGATCGCGTCGGGCAACACCTGGAACAGGGCGATTTCCCGCTGGTGATCGGCGGCGACCATTCCTGCGCCATCGGCACCTGGTCGGGCGTCAAGCGCGCGCTGGGCGCGTCGGCGCGACTCGGTCTGATCTGGATCGACGCCCACATGGACAGCCACACCATGGCGACCAGCGCGACCCGGCATATTCACGGCATGCCGCTGGCCAGCCTGCTCGGCCGGGGCGATCCGCGCCTGGCCGCGGTGGCCGGCGCCGGCGCCAAGCTGTTGCCCGAGGATGTCTGCCTGATCGGTGTGCGCAGCTTCGAAGCGGACGAGGTGGTCCTGCTGCGACAGCTCGGCGTGCGCGTCTATTTCATGCACGAGGTGCGGCGGCGCGGCTTGTCCGAGGTGTTCGCCGAGGCCTTGTGCCGGGTCGCCGCGCAGACCCGGGGTTATGGCATCAGCATCGATCTGGATGCGCTCGATCCGGCGCAGGGGCCGGGCGTCGGCACCCCGGTTCCCGGCGGCCTGCTGCGGGCCGAGATGACCGACGCCCTCGCCCTGGCGCGGGGCGACGAGCGCCTGCTGGCGGTCGAAATCGTCGAATACAACCCGTATCGCGACGAGCACTTCGTCACCGCGCGCGCGATCCACGACCTTTGCCGGTCGCTGATTCCCTAGCGGCGGCGGCCGGTCCCTCGCTACTTCTTGATCGGGGTCGGGATCGACGACTTGCCCTGGGCGCCGCCGAAAGGCAGTGCCGGCGCGGCGGGTTTGGTCTTGTCCTGCTTGGGCTTTTTCTGCTCGCGGTTGCTGCGCATCTGTCCCTTGGCCATTTGTATCTCCTGAAAGTATGAATCGAGCATTGCACGTGGCCGGACATGCAGACGGACCAGGCGGAACAAAGCCGGGCCGGTGATCTGCAAACCTGCGGTGGGGCCGGCGACTGTTGTCGATGGTACTCCCAAACGGCGCGGGCCGTGGCCGGCGCGGCGGCGCATAGTCGCGCGCCGATTTGACTTTGCGCACGACGAGGCATACAGTGAATTTGCGTTCGACTTGAGGGCAAATTCAGGAGGAATCTAGCGCTGAAAAAACGTCCGCGATCTACCGTTCCACCCTGTGATCAGGAGCCATCCAGGCTCCAGCCCTGACGGGCAGCGCCGATTTGTGCAACAGCTTGCGGGCGCATTACAAGTACAGCTAAAGAGGCAAGCAAAAGGTCCGTTCCGGTGAAATGCCGGAATGGGCCTTTTGCCGTTTACCGTGGCAAATCCGCGCGACATATGCGCGCGGCAAATTCAGGAACTGCAGGACAGCGCCGAGCAGCCGGCCTTGTGCCGCGCCCATTCGGGCCGGCGCGCGGCCAGGTCGGCGTGCCCGGGCTGTTCGTCGTAGGGGCGTTGCAGCACCGCCAGCAGACGCTCGATGACGGAAGCATCGCCTTGTTCCAGCGCGTCGATCGCCAGCTGGGCCAGATAGTTGCGCGCGACGTATTTTGGGTTGCAGCGGTCCATCCGCGTCCGCCGCGCGGCGGGGTCCTGCCGGTCGCGGCGCACGCGGTCGACGTAGCGGCGCAGCCAGGGCAGCAGGTGGCGGCCGCAGTCGCCGGCGTCGACGTAGAAGGCTGGCCGCAGCGGGGCGAGCAGTTCGTCGTCGGTCAGTTCCGCGGCGGTCCTGCCGGTCGGCACCGCGGCCAGCCGGCGATAGAACAGCGTCATGTCGGTTTCGACCGCGCGCAGCAAGTCGTCGAGTTCCGTGACCAGCGCGGCGTCGTTGCCGTCGAGCGCCGCGAGGCCGAGCTTGTCGGCCATGATGCGGCGCGAGGCTGCGGCAAAGACGCGGCCGTAGCCGGCGATGCCGGCTTCCAAGTCGGTGCGCGCCGGGATCAGCGGCGAGAGGGCGGCGGCCAGGCGCAGCAGGTTCCACTGCGCGATCTCCGGCTGCCGGCCGTAGCAGTAGCGGCGGCCCTGTGCGTCGGTGGTGTTCGGCGTCCAGCCCAGGTCGTAGCCTTCCAGCCAGCCGTAAGGGCCGTAATCGATGGTGAGGCCGAGGATGGACATGTTGTCGGTATTCATCACGCCATGGACGAAGCCGACGCGCATCCATTCCGCCACCATCAGCGCGATGCGGCGGCAGATTTCGTCGAACCACTGTGCATACACCGCGGGCGAGGGCGGGCCGAGTTCGGGATGGTGGGTGGCGATCACGTAATCGGCGAGGCGCCGGAGTTCGTCCAGTTCATCGTGCGCGGCGAGGATTTCGAAGTTGCCGAAGCGCACGAAGGAGGGGGCGACGCGGCAGACCACGGCGCCCGGTTCGTCCTGCGCATTGCCGTCGTAGAACATGTCGCGCTCGACCGGCTCGCCGGTGGCGACCAGGGAGAGCGCCCGCGTCGTCGGCACGCCGAGATGATGCATGGCTTCGCTGCAGAGGAACTCGCGCAGCGAGGAGCGCAGCACCGCGCGGCCGTCGGCGTGGCGCGAGTAGGGCGTGCGGCCGGCGCCCTTGAGCTGCAGCTCGCGCCGCCGGCCGTCGGCACCGATCATCTCGACCAGCGTCAGCGCCCGGCCGTCGCCCAGCTGGCCGGCCCAGTGGCCGAACTGATGGCCGCCGTAGCGCGCGGCGTAAGGCTGCATTCCCGGCAGCACGCGATTGCCGGCGAGCACCTCGGCCGCTGCGCCATCCGGCGCTTGCGGGCGCGCGATGCCGAGCAGGGCGCCGACGTCGTCGCTCCAGGCCAGCAGTCGCGGCGCCGCGACGGGCGTCGGGCTGACCCGGCTGTAGCAGGCCTTGCGCACCGGCCGCGGGACGTCCCGCTGCAGGGGGTCGGCTGGCAGCTCGCGGACGAAGCTGTTGTCGAAACGGCTCGCCAGCTGCGGGTCGCAGAGGTCGAGCGGCGCGGCAAGGCCGGGGAGATTGCGCAGGATGTCGTTCATGGCAGGCGGGGGTGGTGCCGGCGCAGAGTTGCCGCTGGCGATACGGCGTTTGTACCCGCGCCCCGGGCCAATATCAACCCTGAAGCTAGTGTGGCGTCATCTGCGTGAAGTAGGCCTTGCTTTCCCGCTTGCGCCATTCCCAGGGCGGAAACGGTGCGAGGTCCTGCCACAGGCCGATGCGCCGGGCGCGCGCGTCGAACTCGGCGTACTCGTAATAGCCCTGTTCTTCCAGCGACTGCTCGCGCCGGTATTCGCGATACCACCAGGCCAGCCCGGCTTCCAGCTGCGCCAGCGCGGCGTCGCGCGTCCGGGCGCAGCTTTGACAGTCGGGCGGCGCCACCATGACGCGCGCGACGACGCGTCCGTAGTCGTCGTCCTTGCGCCGTTCGACGCTGACCTTCCTGCCCAGCAACAGGTCCGCCAGGTTCTTGCGCGACTCGCGGCCGAAGGCCTGTCTGGGTTCCGGCGCGTCGATGCCGGCGAGGCGGATCCTGTAGCGGGTTTTGCGGCTGTCCTCGACGATGATGATGTCGCCCTCGGCAACCTCCAGCACCGTTGCCAGCAGGCTCTCGCAGCGGGCCGGGGGCGGGGTCAGCAGGCAGCCGAGGGCCAGGCAGCGGGCCAGACGGCGGAGACTTGCGGCGACGGGAAAATCCATGGTCGATGAATTCCCTCTTGGCGTTTGCGCGCAAAGGCGATCGCCCATGCTACCAAACCTCGGCGATTGCCGGTTCGCTGCGCCGGCGCAGCGCCTTCCTTAGGCATAAAATGCAAATTGGACTGCGGTTGAGCGCAGCGCGATATAAAGCTGTTGGGTTTCCGCTCGCCTCCCGTCGCGGCGCAATGCGGCGGCGGGCCGATCGGGTCGATTCGGCGGAGGAGGGTTAAACGCATGAAGACCGTTCAATGGGGGCTGGACTACTACACCGGCTTGCCGGAAGTGGACCGGCAGCATCAGGAGTTGTTCGCCCTGATCAACCGGCTCAACGCGGCGAAATCCTGCTCGCCGGAAACGCTCGACCAGGTGTTCGTCGAACTGCGCGACTATGTGCGCGACCATTTCGGGCTGGAAGAGCAGTTGATGGCCGAGGCGCAGGTCGACGCCGAACATTACGCCCAGCACAAGGCCGCGCACGAGGGCTTCGTGGCGCGCCTGGACCAGCTCTGGCAGGCCCGCGGCGAAGACAGCGAATGGGTCGCGGAGGAGATGCTGGCCTTCCTGACCAAGTGGCTGGTGCAGCACATCCTGCTTACCGACCGCAAGATGGCGCTCGAAATCCATACCCGCATGGGCACCCAGGCGCCGCACAACATGTTCGAGCACTTCTGACGCCCATGCGCGGCGCCGCCGCTAGGGCATGATCTCGACGTATTCGTAGACTTCGGCATCGACCAGGCGTTTGCGCAGCGGCAGCGGCAGCCTGGCGAACCAGGCATGCGGGTCGTGCCTGTCGATCTCGCGGCCGATGAATCTCACCAGCTCGCAGATCGGCTCGACGACGTTGCGGCGATAGCGCTCGTCCTTCTTGACGTAGCCGAGGTAGAGATTCTTCATGCAGTTGCCGCGGCACCAGGGGAAGGCCTCGCAGCTGTCGCAGGGCATTTCCGGGCTGGGCTGGAGCGGGCTTTTCCGCAGCCAGTTGCCCTGGATCTCGCCCATCTGCATTTCCGGGGCATACATCATGTCGGGACAGGGAAAGATCTTGCCGTCGGGCATGACGTTGATCAGGTGGGTCGAGACGCGGCACTGGGTGCGCCCGGCATACAGCTCCCTGCCGCGCGTCGGCAGCACCTTGTTGCGCACGATGCCCATCAGCGGCACCAGCGGGTAGAGCGTCTCGCTGTCGGCGAAGAACTTGGCTATCAGGCGCACCAGCACCTCTTTGCGGCGGTCGACCGAATCGCCGGCATACATTTCGTCGGCGACGAACTGCCAGTACAGGTAGTCGATGGCTTCGACCGCGGTGGCCAGCTCGTCGAGTTCCTCGAAGCCGGTGTCGGGGTTGCCCCAGGTCACGCGCGCCGTGATGGTGCCGCCGACGCGCTGATAAACGTGGTTGAGGTTCTTGATCACCTGGCGCCAGATGCCGCGGCCGCGGTAGCCGTCGGTGATCTGCTCGCCGCCGTCGATCGACACCAGGATGTTGGAGAAGCGGCCCAGCATCCAGTCGGGCAGGTTGTCGAGCAGCGTGCCGTTGGTCTGCAACTGGTAGCGGAACTCGGGGAAGCGCCGCATCACGGCCTGCATCATGGGCAGGTTGAGCGTCGGCTCGCCGCCATAGAAGGTGACGTAGATTTCCTTGCCCTGCAGATGCCGGTCGACGAAGGCCGCGAGCTGCTCGATGTCGTACTTGAGCTCGGTCTGCGAGCCCAGCATGTCGCCGACGCCCAGCGAACAATAGGTGCATTTCAGGTTGCACTTGAGCGTGGTCAGCAGTTGCAGTTCGACGCGGCCGCCGACGATGGGATCGGGGTCGGAAACGGGCTGGGGCGTGGGTGGGCGCTGGACGATGTTCATGATTCCGGTTCTTCTGTAGGCAGTGGCGAATGTTTCAGGGCCGGGCGGACGCCTGCGGAGGCCGATGGTAGAGGCGGATGCCGCGCCGGCATGTAGCGAACAGCAGCCGGGAAACCATGTTGTTCAAGGCTGGCGGCCGGTTCAATGCAGGGTCGGGTTCGATGCGACGAGGCGCAGGCCGACATTGACGATCAGCACCTGCTGGCCGAGCATGACGACGCTGCCGCTGCGGCGGTTGTCCCCGGTGTCGCTGAAATCGAAGCCATAGACGCGGCGCAGCAGCAGGCGGCCGTCGTCGTCGCGGGCCAGCCTGAGGCTGGCGATGGCGACGGTGTCGTCGAGCAGTTGCAGGTCCTCGGCGGCACAGGCGGCTTTCGCCGCGGCGATGCCGATGCCGCGCACCTGGATGCTGTCGTACCAGAGCCAGGCCAGGGCGGCGAGGGCCGCCAGGCTGAGGATTTCAAAGGTGGGCATGATCGGGCTGGCGCATGCGTCGTCTTCGCGTGGAGTGGAGTCGTGGCGCTGCGGCGCCGTGGCGCCAGCGGCAACTTTCCGGCTACTCGACCACCACGGTGCCCATCATGCCGCCGGCGGCATGGTCGAGGATGTGGCAGTGATACATCCATTCCCCCGGATTGTCGGCGACGAAGGCGACATCGACGGACTGGCGCGGCGCCATGATCACGGTATCGCGCCATTCGCGGTGCGGCGTCGCGACGCCGTCGATGGCCAGCACGCGGAAGAAATGGCCATGCAGATGCATCGGGTGCGCGAAGTCGGTTTCGTTGATCATGTGCAGGATCACATGCTCACCCTTGGCCAGGTGCAGCAGCGGCTCGTGCATCAGCGCGTGTTCGTGCTGCGCGTTGTAGTTCATGGTCCAGGCCAGTCCCTGCTTGGCCATGATGTCCTGGATGCGCGCCGGCTTGCCGTCGACCATGCCGATCACCGGCGTGCCGCGCATGCCGCCCTGGAAGACGACATAGTGGTCGCTGGCCTTGTCCAGGTTCGGTTCGGCGATGCGGTTCGGCGCCAGGGCGATCGGCGTCTTCAGCGGCGCGCTGCGCACTGCCGGCTGGCTCGAATAGGCCAGCGTGCCGAGCACGGCGGCGCCGGCCGGCGGGCGGCCCAGGTCGCGCAGGGCGAAGCTCTGGCCGGGCTTTTCCATGCAGTCGATGATCAGGTCGGCGCGCATGCCGGGTCCCAGCGCCAGGCCGTCGGCCGGGACGGGATGCGGCGTCACGCCCTGGCCGTCCCAGGCGATGATGCGCGCGGCATGGCCTTCGATGGCGAGGCGGAAAAACCGCGCCGAGGCGGCGTTGATCAGGCGCAGGCGCAGGCGTTCGCCAGCGCGCACCTCGATTTTCCGATCGGCGCCGGCGACCAGGCCATTGACCAGCAACTGGCTGCCGAGCCGCCCCTGGTTGGCGATGTCGAGTATCCGGCCGTAATCCTCGACCTGCTGGCGCTGCTCGTCGAGCTTGATGTCGGAGAGCAGCCAGACCTCCTCGCGGTCCACCTGCGGCGGCCGCTCTTCCTCGACGATCAGCGCGCCGTACAGGCCGCGCGGCACCTGCTCGAAGCTGGACTGGTGCGGGTGGTACCAGTAGGTGCCGGAATCGCGCAGCTCGAAGCGGTAATCGAAGCGGCCGCCGACGGGGATGGGCAGTTGCGTCACGCTCGGCACGCCGTCCATCGCATTGGGCACGCGCACGCCATGCCAATGCACGGTGGTTTCCTGCGGCAGTTGGTTGCTCAGCGCGAGATGGGCATGGTCGCCGCGGCGAAAGCGCAGCAAGGGGCCGGGAAACTGGTTGTTGTAGCTCCAGACGCGGGTCTGGGCGGCTCCGGCCGGGTCGAGCGCCACCTTGAATTCGGCCGGGATCAGCTCGATGCGGCGCTCGCTGCGCGGGGCCGCGCGCAGCGGCAGTGCCAGCGCGGCGCCGAGGGCGGCGGTGGTCTGGAGAAACTGGCGGCGGCGCAATGACATCGGCGTAGCTCCTGCTGATCAGGGTGCGGACTGCTGGTAGAGGCGGGTCACCTGGTCGGCCAGTTCCAGCACGGCGTCGCCGCCTTCGGCCAGGATCAGGCGGAAGGATTCGGCGCCTTCGGTGGCCAGCGCCGCGCGCAGCCATTCCCATTGCAGCGCGAGATTCTCGATTTCGCCGCGGGCCGCGGCGCTGTTGTCGGCGCGCTGCTGCATGGCGGCCAGCGCACCGGAAAACTCGTTCTGCACCGATTCCATCTCGTCGCGCAGGCGCGCGTTGTCGACACCCCACTGGCGCAGCATGTAGGTCTTGACCAGGCGCTGCGAGAGCATGCGCTGGCGGCCGGCGAGATTGACCCAGCGGCTGACCGGCGCGCTGCTCTGGTCCTGCAGTGCCCGCGTCAGCCGTTCCGCCGCCATCAGCACGTCTTCGGCGCGGGCGTCGATCAGTTCGGCATCGGCCTGGCGGATCACGCCGAGCGCCGTCGTGCGCAGCGGCGACCAGGCGGCGCGCAGGCCGGCCAGTGCGGTGCGCGCCTGCGGGCCGGCCGCCACGGGATCGAGCGCCTTCAGGTTGTCCTCGAAGCGGCGGATGGCTTCATCGAGCTGGCGCTTGGACAGCGCCGGCTGCACGTTGAGGCCGATCTGGCACCAGGATTTGACGATGCGCTGCGACAGCATGCGCTGCTGGCCGGCAAGATTGATCGCGTCGTCGGCGGCGGCCGCCTGCGTCAGCTGCGCGGCAAGGCCCAGCGCCAGCAACAGCCAGAGTCGAAGGAAGGCTTGCAACATTGTCTGCATCTCCTAGAACGCCGGCACGCCCATCGCCTGCAAGGCGCGATTGAGCTGGACAAAGGCCTTTTCCATGGCCGCCACGGCCTCCGTGTGATTGTTGGTGCGCGCCTGGCCGGCGGCTTCCTCCTTGAGGCGGCCGGCTTCCTGGACGTAGCCATCGACCATGCGGCGCTTGTCGCCTTCGGCGCGTCCCTCGGCGATCATCATGCCGACCAGGATTTCGTTGGACTGGAAGCGCTTCTGTTCATACACATACTCGTCGGCCGGCGAATTGAACTTGAGCGACATCGTCACCACCTCGCCGGCGCGCAGGCGCGAGATTTCCTCCACTTCGAGCTTGTAGGCTTCGGCCATCTTCCGGTTGGCGTCGCCCAGCCGGCCGGCCGCCGCCAGCTTGCGCCCTTCGTCGGCCAGCGCATCGACTTTCTGCAGCACCGATTGCGCGGCGGCGCCGACCGACGGCTTGTTGCCCAGATCCACCAGCGCGGTGCGGTAGGTCGCCACCTGCTCGCCCATGTCCTGCAGGCGCTGCTTCTGCACGCTGTCGGCAAGCCCCCCGGCATTGCGGCTGTTGGCCCGGGAGACGTTGCGCAAGGCCTCGTCGAGCGCCTTTGCGGCATCGGCGTGGCGCTGCGCCGCGAGCGCCTCCCGGGCTTCCCTGAGCAAGCTCCTGCTGCGTTCGATCAGCGCCGCCTTTTCGCCATCTCCGCTGGCGGCCGCTGCCTGCGCGGCCGGCGAGGCGACCAGCATTTCGACCAGCTTGAGCTTCTGCTCCGCGAGGCGTCGCGGCTGATCCGCGTCGGGCGCCGTCTGCGCGGCGGCCGGCAGGGCCAGCAGGCCGGCTGCCAGCATCAGTCCGCTGATCGAACGTCGCATCACTTTCCAGTCTCTCCCTGTATCCCGATGGCTTCGTCGGCATTTTGCCAGCAATTCGCCGCGCCACAGAAAGTTGGCGCTGATCAAGCCCCTGCGCTACAAGGCGGTCGAGCAAGAAACGCTCTCCTCGCCGTAGCGGATGGCGGCACGGCGAGGCGCCGGATCGGACCGCTTGTTGCGGCAAAACATCGGCTAAGCTCGGCCGATGAGAATACCCGCCGCCCTGTTCCGCCTGCTGCTGGCCGCCGTGCTGCTCGCCAGCCTGGGCGCGGCCGCGGCGGGCCGCTTCCATGGCGTGGACATCGGCCACACGCGGAGTTACGCGCAGGACTTCCGCCTCACCGACCATGCGGGGCGCCCGCGCAGCCTGGCGGATTTTCGCGGCAAGGCCGTGGTGCTGTTCTTCGGCTATCTGCAATGCCCCAACTATTGCCCCCTGACGCTGCAGCGCATGGCGGAAGCCATGCGCTTGCTGGGCGCCGATGCCGCAAGGGTGCAGGTGCTGTTCGTCACCCTCGACCCGCAGCGCGATGTTCCAGCGGCGCTCGGGGAATACGTCACGGCATTCGATCCAAGCTTCCTCGGTCTCTACGACACGCCCGCGGCCACGCCCGAACTGGCGCTCGGCTTCCGCATCTATTACCGCAAGGTGTCCGGCGCCACGGCGAACAGCTACCACATCGACCATGCCGTGTTCAGCTACGCCTACGACCCGGGTGGGAGGTTGCGCCTGCTGCTGCGGGATACGCTGTCCGCCGCCGAGATCGCGGCCGACCTGCGCCGACTGTTGCGGCAACCCTGAGCGCGCCGGCGCCCGGCTACTTGTATTTGCCGAAGACGGTTTTGGCGTCCCGGTGCGCGCGCGCCAGGCTGCGCATCGATGGATCGTCGTCGTGCCCGACGAAGAAGTCGTCGGCCTGGGCGCGCATCACCATGCCGATCGCGGCTTCGTCGGCGACGGCGTATTTCTCGGTGATCAGCGTGGTGACCTCGTCGAGGTATTCCTCATAAGTCATGTTCGTGCCGCCGCTCACCGGGTGTTTCTTTCGCGCACGATCGGCGGCACATATTTGACCGAAAAGCGCCAGCCTTCCGGCGTATCGCGCAGCAACAGGGTCTTCGAACTCGCCCCGGGCTCGAAGACGGGTTCCGATCCCGGCAGCTCGACGGCGCCGATGCCCTTGATCACGCATGCGCCGGGGATCACCGTGAACACCGATTCGGCAGCGACGATGGCGAAATGGCCTTCCTTCGATTCCGAGCAGCTCAGCCCCCGCGGCACCGAATGCGGATCCTGCCGCCATGCATCGCGCATGGCTTCGAGACCCCTGACCAAATCCGCCGTGACGGTGATCGCAAGAACCACTTCGCGGGACTTTGCATGACTCATTGCGTGTTCCTTTCCCGGGAGAACCTGCCGCCAAGTAGAACGCAATCCTTCTGCGCCGCGGATTGACATGAACTTGCCGATGGCTTCATTGCCCTCAGCGCGCTAGGTGACCAGGTATTCGACCAGAACACCCGAGGTCCGTCGCAGGCGGCGCGATAGCAGCCGTGCCAGGTAGAACATGAAGCGATAGGCGAGATAGGGGTGTTCGGTCGTCATGCGTTCAAGACCTTCATGGCTGAGGGTCAGCAGTTCGCAATCCGATTCGGCCACGCAGGTTGCCGAGCGCCGCTCGCGGTCGAGCAGGGCCATCTCGCCGATGATGCGGCCTTCTCTTTCGTAGCAGAGCAGGCGGCCGGCATCGTCGCCGCCCTTGCTGATCGCAATGCGCCCGCGCACGAGGATGAGCATGTAGCTGCCGGGATCTCCTTCATGAAAAATCACTTCGCCCTTGCTCGACCGCATCGACATCAGATGCGGGCTGATGGTTTCCAGTTCCCGATAGGAGAATTCCTTGAAGAACTCCAGGCCATCGAGCAGGTCGGCAATCCTTTTGGTCATGATCGGCTAGCCTCGTTCAGGTGACGATGCCGGTATTGTACCGGGGACCGATCGGCGACCCGCTAGCCCGCGGCCAGCAATCGTTCGGCATTCAGCCTGGCCTTGACGCGCGCCTGCTGTTCGGCCCGGTTGATGGTGGTGACGGTCTTGCCGAATTCGTCGCGCTGGCTGCTGCTCTTCTTGGTGGCCTCGATCGACTTGATGCAGCGCCACCGCTTGCCGCCCTTGGTTTCGATCTGGCGCATTTCGGCGCGGGGATGATGCCGGGTGCAGTGATAGCAGTAAATGGTCTCAGTAGAGGGCATGGCAGTCTCTCGAATGTGAAGGTTTGAAATAGTGGCAATGTCGGGATATTGGCTGGCGCATCGGTGCCGTCGAACCGCGGTCAGCCGCCGTCGTCGGGCGGCTTGCGCAGGATGTCGACGCGCAGCGGGTTGCGGAAATCGGCGCCGGTGGCCGTCAGATGCGCCTCGAATTTCCTGCGAACGGCAGCGTGCAGTTCCGGCGCGAGCCGATGGTCGGTATGGGTGACCCGGATGACCCGTTCCTCGAACTGGGCGAAGCTGTCGAAGTGGCCCGGCGTGGCGAAGAAGCGCTGCCCGACGAGCATGAAGCGACCGTCGTCGACGGCCCGACGGACGGCAGCGAAGGCGGCTTCGCGAACTTCCTTCTCGTCGTGGAACAGGCGCAGGATTTCGTTGAACTCCCCGGCATAGACCGGCTCGGAAATCCAGGCCAGGCCGCCCGGCTTCAGAACTCTGCGAATCTCGCTGAGTGCACGGTCCATCCTGCTGGTCGGCACATGATGCAGCGACTTGAACATCATGACGATGTCGAACGAGCTATCCGCCGCCGGGATGTCCTCCGCGGCCCCCTGGCGAAAACTGACGTTCGGCAGGTCGGCAATGCGCAAGTTCAGGGCATGCTGTATCGCATCGACTTCCAGCGCCACGATGGCGGCGACCTTCTGTGCGATGGCGCGGGTCTTCTCCGCCTTGCCGCAGCCGAGTTCAAGCACTTGCGCATGCTCCAGGGGCAGTTCGGCGGCGATCAGTTCGCATTCGTCGCAAATCTGCGCGGCGCTAGGGTCGGAAATCTTCATGGTTAGCGGCATCAGGAAATAGTTGAAAGAGCCTGGATCTAAGCCTTCTTCACAAACTCCGATTTCAGCTGCATCGCGCCGATGCCGTCTATCTTGCAGTCGATGTCGTGATCGCCTTTGACCAGGCGGATGTTCTTGACCTTGGTGCCGACCTTGACCACCGACGACGCGCCCTTGATCTTGAGGTCCTTGATCACGGTCACGGTGTCGCCGTCCTGCAGCACGTTGCCGTTGGAGTCCTTGACGACGCGCTGCTCGTCGCCGCCGGCCGCGGCTTGCTGGGGCCATTCGTGGGCGCATTCCGGGCAGACGTAGTTCTCGCCGTCCTCGTAGGTGAATTCCGAACTGCATTGCGGACATTGGGGCAGGGTGCTCATGGCTTGCTTCCTCTCTTCGCGCGCATATCTGCGCGTATCTCCGTAAAGCAAAAAGCCAACCCCGAGGGATTGGCTAAGTGCTTGTATTTCTGGCTCCTCGACCTGGGCTCGAACCAGGGACCTACGGATTAACAGTCCGGCGCTCTACCGACTGAGCTATCGAGGAACATTCAAGAGGCGCGGATTATAGCTGCGCCCGTTTGTGCTCGCAATAGCTTTGTTACTTCTTCAGCACCGTGGCGATGGCCTTGGCGACGTAATCGATGTTGCGCGTGTTGAGCGCGGCGACGCAGATGCGGCCGGTGCTGACGGCGTAGATGCCGAACTCGGCGCGCAGCCTTTCCACCTGTTCGGCGCTGAGGCCCGTGTAGCTGAACATGCCGCGCTGCACCTTGATGAAGTCGAAGCCGGTGGCGCCGGCGGCGGTGAGCTTGTCGGCCAGGCTCATGCGCATGGCGCGGATGCGCTCGCGCATGCCGGCCAGTTCGTCTTCCCATTGCTGGCGCAGTTCGGGGCTGGAGAGCACGGCGGCGACCACGGCGCCGCCATGGGTGGGCGGGTTGGAATAGTTGGTGCGGATCACGCGCTTGACCTGCGACAGCACGCGGGCCGATTCGTCCTTGCCGGCGGTGACGATGGTCAGCGCGCCGACGCGCTCGCCGTAGAGCGAAAAGGACTTGCTGAAGCTGCTGGAAACCAGGAACTGCAGGCCGGAAGCGGCGAACAGGTCGAGCGCGATGGCGTCGGGCTTGATGCCGTCGGCGAAGCCCTGGTAGGCCATGTCGATGAAGGCGACCAAGTCGCGCGCCTTGACCGTTTCGACCACTTCGGCCCACTGGGCGGCCGAGAGATCGGCGCCGGTCGGGTTGTGGCAGCAGGCATGCAGCACGACGACGGACTTGGCCGGCATCGCCGCCAGCGCGGCCTTCATGCCGGCAAAATCGACGCCGCGCGTGGCAGCGTCGTAGTAGGCGTAGTTCTCGACCGTGAAGCCGGCGGATTCGAACAGGGCGCGGTGGTTTTCCCAGCTCGGATCGCTGATATAGACCTTGGCGCCGGGCAGCAGGCGTTTCAGGTAGTCGGCGCCGACCTTCAGCGCACCGGTGCCGCCCAGGCATTCGCAGGTGATGGCGCGGCCGGCCGCGAGCAGTGCGGAATCCTTGCCGAAGAGCAGGCCCTGCACGGCGTTGTTGTAGGCGGGAATGCCCTCGATGGGCTGGTAGCCGCGCGCCGGCTGGGTTTCCAGGCGGGCCTTCTCGGCCGCCTTGACGGCGGCCAGCAGCGGGATCTTGCCGTCGTCGCCGAAATAGACGCCGACGCCGAGGTTGACCTTGTTCGGATTGGTGTCGGCATTGAAGGCTTCGTTGAGGCCCAGGATGGGGTCGCGGGGGGCCAATTCGACGGCGGCGAAGATAGAACTCATGAATGCTCCGGATGCGGGAAAATTGAAAAGTTGGCGCTGGCGCGACGGCGAATTTCTGCTGCCGTGCGAAGCGCGCAATAATACCCGATCGGCGCAGCGCTTTCGATCAGGTTTTTCCCGGGTTTCCATAAGTAAATAAACAGGTTATGGCTGAAATTCATGAGTTGAAGGGGCGCGTGGTCGAGTTTCCGGGCAGCCCCTGGCGTTTGCATCAGCCCTTCCCGCCGGCGGGCGACCAGCCCGAGGCGATCCGCCTGCTGACCGAGGGCATCGAAGACGGGCTTTCCTTCCAGACCCTGCTCGGCGTGACGGGTTCGGGCAAGACCTACACCATGGCCAACGTGATCGCGCGCCTGGGCCGGCCGGCGCTGGTGCTGGCGCCCAACAAGACCCTGGCGGCGCAGCTCTATTCGGAATTCCGCGAGTTCTTCCCCGAGAACGCGGTCGAGTATTTCGTCTCCTACTACGACTACTACCAGCCCGAGGCTTACGTGCCTTCGCGCGACCTGTTCATCGAGAAGGATTCGTCGATCAACGAGCACATCGAGCAGATGCGCCTGTCGGCGACCAAGAGCCTGCTGGAGCGGCGCGACGTGCTCATCGTGTGCACGGTGTCGGCGATCTACGGCATCGGCGACCCGGTCGATTACCACAGCATGATCCTGCACCTGCGCACCGGCGAGAAGATCGGCCAGCGCGAGATCATCCGGCGCCTGAGCGAGATGCAGTACGAGCGCAACGAGATGGATTTCAAGCGCGGCGTGTATCGCGTGCGCGGCGACGTGATCGACGTCTTCCCGGCGGAGAACGCCGAGAGCGCGGTGCGCATCACGCTGTTCGACGACGAGCTGGAATCGCTGACGCTGTTCGATCCGCTGACCGGCCACACGCGGCAGAAGCTCGGCCGCTTCACGGTGTTTCCGTCCAGCCATTACGTGACGCCGCGCGCGACGGTGCTCAAGGCGGTCGAGGCGATCAAGGAGGAACTGCGCCAGCGCATCGAATTCTTCCAGGCCAACCAGAAACTGGTCGAGTGCCAGCGCATCGAGCAGCGCACCCGTTTCGACCTCGAAATGCTCGATCAATTGGGCTTCTGCAAGGGCATCGAGAACTACTCGCGGCATCTCTCGGGGCGCCAGGCCGGCGAGCCGCCGCCGACGCTCTACGACTACCTGCCCAATGACGCGATCATGTTCGTGGACGAATCGCATGTGACGATTCCGCAGGTCGGCGGCATGTACAAGGGCGACCGCTCGCGCAAGGAAAACCTCGTCGACTACGGCTTCCGCCTGCCCTCGGCGCTGGACAACCGGCCGCTGAAGTTCGAGGAGTTCGAGCGCCTGATGCCGCAGACCGTGTTCGTCTCTGCGACGCCGTCCGACTATGAGGAAAAGCACCAGGGCCAGGTGGTCGAGCAACTGGTGCGGCCGACCGGGCTGGTCGATCCGGTGGTCGAGGTGCGCCCGGCCAGCACCCAGGTCGACGACCTGCTCACGGAATGCAAGAAGCGCATCGCCGCCGGCGAGCGGGTGCTGGTGACGACGCTGACCAAGCGCCTGGCCGAGCAGCTCACCGAGTACATGGGCGACAACGGGATCAAGGTCAGGTATCTCCATTCGGACATCGACACCGTGGAGCGCGTCGAGATCATCCGCGACCTGCGCCTGGGCGAGTTCGACGTGCTGGTCGGCATCAACCTGCTGCGCGAAGGTCTCGACATCCCCGAGGTGTCGCTGGTGGCGATCCTCGACGCCGACAAGGAAGGCTTCCTGCGCTCGACCCGTTCGCTGATCCAGACCATGGGCCGCGCCGCGCGCCACCTCAACGGCACGGCCATCCTCTATGCCGATCGGATCACCGATTCGATGCAGCGCGCGATGGGCGAGACCGCGCGGCGGCGGGCCAAGCAACTGGCGCACAACGAAGCCGAGGGCATTACGCCGATCGGCGTCAGGAAGCGCATCAAGGACATGATCGACGGCGTGTACGACGCCGACAGCGCGGTGCGCGATCTCAAGGCGGCGCAGGAAGCGGCGCGCTACGAGGTGATGAGCGAAAAGGACCTGGCGCGCGAGATCCGCAGACTGGAGAAGGCGATGCAGGAACACGCGAAGAACCTGGAATTCGAGGAAGCCGCGGCGGCGCGCGACGAGCTGTTCCGCATCCAGCGCCTGGCCTTCGGCGGCGAGGCGCACGATGCGCCGGGAGACGCCGCCTGATGCCGCACAAGATACTGTTCGTCTGCACCGGCAATATCTGTCGTTCGCCGACGGCGGAAGGCGTGGCGCGCGGCTTGGCGCAGCAGCAGGGAGTGGAGCAACTGTTCGAATTCGATTCGGCCGGCACCCATGGCTACCATCTCGGCGAGCCGCCCGATCCGCGCAGCATCGCCGCGGCGCGGCGCCGTGGCTACGACTTGGCGCCGCTGCGCGCGCGGCGCGTGACGGAGTTCGATTTCATTCGCTTCGACCGCGTGCTGGCGATGGGTCCCGACCACCTGGCATCGCTGCAGCGCGCCTGTCCGCCGCAGCACCGGAACAAGCTGGGCTTGCTGCTCGATTTCAGCGAACGCTTCGATCTGACCGAGGTGCCCGATCCCTACTACGGCGGCGCCGAGGGCTTCGAGCATGTGCTCGACCTGGTGGAGGATGCGGCAATGCAACTGATCCGCCAGCTCGCAATGAAATGAACAACGGGCGCCCGAGGGCGCCCGTTGGATAGGCCTGGTAGGGCCGACTTCAGTCGTGCTTGGTTTCCACCAGTTGCAGCGGCTCGTTGGGGATCACCGGCGCCGGCTTCGGCTTGCGGCCAAGAGGCTGTGCCGGTGCGAACGTGTTCGCGACCGGTGCCGCATGGCTGGTTTCGATCATCACCAGGCCGACCTGCTGCAGGGATTCCTTGACATCGACCGGGGCGGGCTGCGGTGCCGGCGGCACGATGATAGGGTTCGCAACAACGGGGGCCGCCGCGGGCTCAGGGGCGGCTGCGGCTTCCACGACGGACTGCGGCGCTGGCGCCACAGCTGCCGGCGCGGCGACAGGTGCCATCGGCGCGACCGGATCCGCCACGACGACGGCTGCCGGCGTCTCGACTTCAGCTGCGGCGGGCGCCGCGGCTTCGGCCGTGATTTCGGCTGCGAGCGTTGGCGCCGCGACCTGCTCCTGGGCTGGCGGAGCGGCTGCTGCGGCCATCGAAGCCGTTACCGGCTCGATAACTGCCGCGGCGATGGCGGATTCGTCGGCCGCCGGCAGGGTCGCCTGAACGGCGACGAATCCTGCGGTTTCCGTCATGCTGCCTTCCTCGCTGCGCCCACGGCCGCGACCGCGGCCGCGACTGCGGCGTCCGCTGCGGGCTTCGCCCTCGGCACCGCCTTCGGAGCCGGGAGTTGGCGCTGGCGACACGCCGGTCTGGGCGGCCTCGCCGCGCGGCGGACGCGGTTCACGCGGTTCGCGCGGCGGACGCGGTTCGCGGACTTCCTTCGGCTCCCGGGCTTCCCTGGGTTCGCGGGCTTCCTTGGGTTCCCTCGGCTCGCGTGGCTCACGCGGCTTGCGGTTGCCCGTTTCACCCTGGGTCTCCTCGCGCTTGCCTTGCGGGCGCGGTGCCTGCTCGCCGCGTTCCTTGCGTTCGCCGCCTTCGCGTCCATCGCGGCGATTGTTGCGATCGCGACCGCCGCGACCGCCTTCACGATTGCCGTCACGGTTGCGGTCGCGCGAGCCTTCGCGGCGCGGCGGGCGGTCGGTCTTGGCTTCGGCAGGTGCCGGTGCCGCGGGTGTCGCGCCGCCGGTGAAGAAGGACACCAGCTTGCTGAAGAAGCCGGGTTCGCGGGCCGCCACGGGCTGGACGAGCGGCGCAACGGCCTTCGGCTCGACGATCGGCGCCGGCTGATCGGGCGTGATGCCCTTGACCGCGGCTTCGATCTTGACCGGCTTGGCTTCGGCATTGGCCGAAGGCGGCTGATAGGCTTCCTCGATCGGCTTTTCCGCCATCTGGTAGCTGGCGAGGACGACGCCCTCGGCATTCAGCTGATCGTGGCGCAGGCGGACGATTTCATGGGCCGGCGTCTCCAGGTGGCGATTGGGCACGATCACCAGATTGACGCGATGGCGCATCTCGATGCGCGAGATGTCGACGCGCTTCTCGTTGAGCAGGAAGGTGGCGACATCCACCGGAACCTGGCAGTGCAGGGCGCCGGTGTTTTCCTTCATCGATTCCTCTTCGAGGATGCGCAGGATGTGCAGCGCGGCCGATTCGGTGCTGCGGATGTGGCCGGTGCCGGTGCAGCGCGGGCAGGTGATGTAGCTGGTTTCGGCAAGCGCCGGACGCAGGCGCTGACGCGACAGTTCGAGCAGGCCGAAGCGGCTGATCTTGCCGGTCTGGACCCGGGCGCGGTCGAAATGCAGCGCGTCGCGCAGGCGGTTCTCGACTTCACGCTGGTTCTTCGCCGATTCCATGTCGATGAAGTCGATCACGATCAGCCCGCCGAGGTCGCGCAGGCGCAACTGGCGCGCGATTTCGTCGGCCGCTTCGCAGTTGGTGCGCAGCGCTGTCTCCTCGATGTCGCTGCCCTTGGTGGCGCGGCCCGAGTTGACGTCGACCGAGACCAGGGCCTCGGTGTGGTCGATCACGATGGCGCCGCCCGAGGGCAGGGTCACCTGGCGCGAGTAGGCGGATTCGATCTGGTGCTCGATCTGGAAGCGCGAGAACAGCGGCACGTCGTCGTGGTAGCGCTTGACGCGATTCACGGTGCCCGGCATCACGTGCGCCATGAACTGCTGCGCCTGTTCGAAGATGTCGTCGGTGTCGATCAGGATCTCGCCGATTTCCGAGTGGAAGTAATCGCGGATGGCGCGGATCACCAGGCTGGATTCCTGATAAATCAGGAAGGCGCCGCTCTGGGCCTTGGCCGCGCCGTCGATGGCGGTCCACAGTTGCAGCAGGTAGTTCAAGTCCCACTGCAGTTCTTCGAGGCTGCGGCCGATGCCCGCGGTGCGGGCGATCAGGCTGGTGCCGGCGGGAACCACGAGCTGGTCCATGATTTCGCGCAGTTCCTGGCGGTCGTCGCCCTCGACGCGGCGCGAAACGCCGCCGCCACGGGGATTGTTCGGCATCAGCACCAGGTAGCGGCCGGCCAGCGAGACGTAGGTGGTCAGCGCCGCACCCTTGTTGCCGCGCTCGTCCTTTTCGACCTGGACGATGAGTTCCTGGCCGTTGCTGAGAACGTCCTGGATGCGCGCCTTGCCGGCGTCGACGCCGGGCTTGAAATAGGTGCGGGAAATTTCCTTGAACGGCAGGAAGCCGTGGCGCTCGGCGCCATAGTCCACGAAGGCGGCTTCGAGGCTGGGCTCGATGCGCGTGATGACGGCCTTGTAGATGTTGCTCTTGCGCTGCTCTTTGTTGGCTGATTCGATGTCGAGGTCAATCAGCTTCTGACCATCGACGATCGCGACGCGGAGTTCCTCAGCCTGCGTCGCATTGAAAAGCATGCGTTTCATGTGTGCTCCCGCGCGCATTCACTGCAGGAGGGCACGACAAGTCGCACACCGCGGGCGTCAGGACGCGGGCGGTGTGACTCGGGTTTGCGGTTGGTTTGGCAGTTTCATGGTGCCTGGGTTTAGCGTGGCAAACGGGGTTGACGACTTGTCTTCGGTAAGGCGGGCGCTGACTTGCTGTCAGCGTCCGGCAATCTGTGCCCAAATCTGTGCGTGTGTAGCGCGCAATCTAGTAGTATCGCTCTTTCGGGCGAGCGAAACACCCTGAGGTCAGCTGGTCGCGTTACCGGTCGGAGTTGTGAGTTCCGGCGGTTGTTTCCTGTTGCTTTCGCGCCCTTGTCGCCGCTATGCACTTGATCGCTGATAAGCGACGCTGCAGTGACGGCAACAACCCCCCCGGGAGCCGTGCCACCGACGCCACTTCGGGCCGCCGGGCACACCGTCACGGGACGGCTAACCAAGCGAGCAGTATATTGCAAATGAAGGACTTAAGCAAAGATTCGGTCACGTGGCTTGAGGTCGGCGAAGAGGCCGAGGGCCAGCGCATCGACAATTTTCTGCTGCGTATCGCCAAAGGCGTACCGAAGAGCCATATCTATCGCATCGTGCGCAGCGGCGAAGTGCGGGTGAACAAGGGCAGGGTGCCGGCGGAATACCGGCTCAAGATCGGCGACCGCTTGCGCGTGCCGCCCATGCGGACCGCCGAGCGGCCGTCGCAAGCCGCTGTTCCGGCACGCGATTTTGAAATCGCCTACGAGGATGAAGCGCTCATCGTGATCGACAAGCCGGCCGGCGTCGCGGTGCATGGCGGCAGCGGCGTGTCCTTCGGCGTGATCGAACAGCTGCGCCGGGCCCGGCCGCAGGCGAAGTTTCTCGAACTCGCCCACCGGCTCGATCGGGACACCTCGGGCCTGCTGGTGGTGGCCAAGAAGCGCGCCGCGCTGACCAAACTGCACGACCAGTTCCGCGACGGCGTCATTGCCAAACGCTATCTGGCACTGGTCAAGGGATGCTGGCGCAACGAACTGCAGCATGTGCGCCTGCCTTTGCTCAAGTATTTGACGGCCGAGGGCGAACGACGGGTCAGCGTGAATCCCGAGGGCAAGGCCTCGCATTCGATCATGCGGCTGGTCGCCCGCTGGGAGAACTTCAGCCTGGTCGAGGTCGAACTCAAGACCGGGCGTACCCACCAGATCCGGGTGCACCTCGCCCACCTGGGGTTTCCGATCGCCGGCGACGACAAGTACGGCGATTTTTCCCTGAACAAGGCCTTGCAGAAAGCCGGGCTCGGCCGCATGTTCCTGCATGCGGCCAAGCTGGCGCTGCCGCATCCGCTTTCGGGTGCGCCGGTGGAACTCGCCGCGCCGCTGCCGGACGAATTGCGCCGCTTCACCGAAAAACTCGACGAGAACGAAACAAGGACTTATGGCCAAGCGTTTTGAACTGATCGTCTTCGACTGGGACGGTACCCTGATGGATTCCACCGGCGCCATCGTTGCCAGCATCCAGGCCGCGGCGCGGGACCTCGACATTCCGCCGCCCAGCGACGAACGCGCCAGCCACATCATCGGGCTGGGACTGATCGACGCCTTGCGCCACGCCCTGCCGGATTTGCCGACGGAACGCTACCAGGCCGTCGCGGAGCGCTATCGGCATCACTATCTGGCCCAGGATCAGGATCTGCTGCTGTTCGACGGCGCAGCGGAACTGATCGATGAACTGGCTGCGGCGGGACACATGCTTGCTGTTGCCACGGGCAAGACGCGCAAGGGGCTGGACCGCGCCTTCGAGGTCAGCGGGCTGGGGCCGCGTTTCCAGGCCTCGCGCTGCGCCGACGAATGCCATTCGAAGCCGCATCCGCAAATGCTCGAGGAATTGATGGCCGAATTCGGCGTCGAGCCGGAAGCCACGCTGATGATCGGCGACACCACGCACGATCTGCTGATGGCCAAGAATGCAGGGGTTGCGGCGCTCGGCGTGGCCTATGGCGCGCATCCGCGCGACAGCCTGGAGGCGGAAACCCCGCTTTACTGTGCGGCCAATGTGGCCGAACTGGCGGCGTGGCTGCGACAGCAGGCCTGAACCGGCGCCTGATCGGCGACAGCGACGCGCTGGTCGACGGCGGTCATGGCCTGCGTTTCACGGTCGATCGAGCGGGGATAGCGGAGCCGGCTTTCGCGGTGCGCTATCGCGGGCAGGTCCATGCATTTCTGAACCGCTGCGGCCATATTCCGGTCGAACTGGACTGGCAGCAAGGGGAGTTCTTCGATCATTCAGGCTTATACTTGATTTGCGCCACGCATGGCGCGCTCTACGCCCCGGATTCCGGGCATTGCATGGGCGGACGCTGCAATGGCAAAGGGCTGGTCGCCTTGTCGGTGCAAGAGGACGGGGGGCAGATATTCTTGATTGAGGAAGGCAGGCAAAGTGTCGGATAGCAATGATCAGCAGTGGGAACGCAAGGTGCTCGAAAAGCTCGCCATGGAGGCTCTCGCCGAGCAGCGCCGCGGTCGCCGCTGGGGCATCTTTTTCAAACTGCTCGGCTTTGGCTACCTGGTGGTCATTCTCGGTCTGGCAATGGAATGGGGGCAAACCGAGAAGTTCGCCGATGGCGCCAAGTTCACGGCACTGGTCGATCTGAACGGAGTCATCAAGGCCAAGGGCGACGCCAACGCCGAGAACATCATCACCGCCCTGCAGGCGGCTTTCGACGACAAGCATACGGCCGGCGTGATCCTGCGCATCAACAGCCCGGGCGGCAGCCCGGTCCAGTCCGGCATCATCAACGACGAAATACGCCGCCTGCGCGCTGCGCATCCGGAGATTCCGCTGCATGTCGTGGTCGAGGACGTCTGCGCTTCCGGCGGCTACTACGTCGCAGCGGCGGCCGACAAGATCTATGTGGACAAGGCCAGCATCGTCGGCTCGATCGGCGTGCTGATGGACGGCTTCGGCTTTACCGGCACCATGGAAAAGCTGGGTGTCGAGCGCCGCCTGCTGACCGCCGGCGAGAGCAAGGGTTTTCTCGATCCGTTCTCGCCGCAAAACGAAAATCACAAGGATCATGCCAAGCAGATGCTGGGTGAAATTCACCAGCAGTTCATCGACGTGGTCAGAAAAGGCCGTGGCAAGCGCCTCAAGGAAACCCCCGAGATGTTCTCCGGGCTCATGTGGAGCGGTGCCAAGAGCATCGAACTCGGGCTGGCCGATGGTTACGGCACGGTCGACAGCGTTGCGCGCGACGTGTTCAAGGCCAGCGAAATACGCGATTTCAGCGTCAAGCAGAACTTCGCCGAAAAGTTCGCCAAGCAGTTCGGCGCCGACATGGCCGAGGGCATGGCGAACGTGATGACGCGCGTCACGTTACGCTGACGACGCTGACCCCCATGTCCTTCAGCAGGCGTTCCTGGGCGCTCATGCGGGGGCGCTTGGTCGCCTTGATGCGGTATCCGCCGCCGCCGTCCATTTCCCAGGCCTGACAGTTGTCGGCCAGGTAGGGCTTGAGCCCTTCCTTGAGCACGCGCTGCTTGAGCTTGGGCTCCAACACCGGAAAACAGATCTCGATGCGGCGAAAGAAATTTCGCTCCATCCAGTCGGCGCTGGACAGGTAGATATTCTGCTGGCCGCCGGCGTGGAAATAGAAAATCCGGTGATGTTCGAGAAAACGCCCGATCACCGAACGCACCCGGATGTTCTCCGACAGGCCTTTGACGCCGGGACGCAGCGAACAGACGCCGCGCACGATCAGGTCGATCTTGACGCCGGCCTGGCTGGCCTCGTACAGGGCCGTGATGATTTCCGGTTCAAGCAGGGAGTTCATCTTGGCGATGATGCGCGCCGACTTGCCGGCGCGGGCGGCCTCGATCTCGGCCTGAATCGCGGCCAGCATTTTCGAGTGCAGCGAGAACGGGGCCTGCCAAAGGTGCTTCAGTGCGCCGGCCTTGCCCAGGCCGGTGAGCTGCTTGAATACCTCATTGACGTCCTCGCCGATTTCCGGGTTGGATGTGAGCAGGCCGAAATCCGTGTAGAAGCGCGTGGTGCGCGGGTGGTAGTTGCCGGTGCCGAGGTGGATGTAGCGCCGATAGCCGTGATCCTCGCGGCGCAAGACCATCAGCATCTTGGCGTGGGTCTTGTAGCCGACCACGCCGTAGACCACATGGGCGCCGACTTCCTCCAGGCGGGCGGCGATCGACAGATTGGCCTCCTCGTCGAAGCGCGCCATGAGTTCCACCACCACCGTCACTTCCTTGCCCTTTTCCGCGGCGCGCAGCAGGTGCTCCATCAGCACCGAATCGGTGCCGGTGCGGTACACGGTCATCTTGATCGCCACCACCAGGGGGTCGTCCGCAGCCTGCTGCAGCAGTTGGATCACCGGGGTGAAGGACTGGAACGGGTGATGCATCAGGATGTCGTGCTTGCGGATGCTTTCGAAGATGTCGTAGCGCTTTGCCAGCACCTTGGGCAGGCCGGGCTGGAAGGGTGCATACATGAGGTCGGGGCGATCCACCCGGTCGGGTATCGACATCAGCCGCACCAGATTGACGATGCCGGGCACGCGATAGAGGTCGCTGCGCTCCAGGCCGAACTGCTGCAGCAGGAAGTCGGTCATGACTTCCGAACAGTTGTCGGCCACTTCGAGGCGCACCGCATCGCCGAAGTGGCGCTGCGGCAGTTCGCCCTGCAGTGCGATGCGCAGGTTCTTGACTTCCTCGTCGTCGACGAAGAGGTCGGAATTGCGCGTGACGCGGAACTGGTAGCAGCCCAGCACGTTCATGCCGGTGAACAACTCATCGACATATTCATGGAGCACCGAGGACAGGAACACGAAGCCGTAATCGACGCCGCAAAGTTCCTTCGGCAGCCGGATTACCCGCGGCAGGGCGCGCGGCGCCTGGACGATGGCAGCGCCCGAACTGCGGCCGAAGGCATCGGTGCCCTCCAGTTCGACGGCGAAGTTGAGGCTCTTGTTCAGCACCCGCGGGAAGGGATGCGAGGGGTCGAGCCCGATCGGGGTCAGCACCGGCATGACTTCCTTGTGGAAGTAATCGCGGATCCAGGCGCGCTGTTCATTGGTCCACAGACTGCGGCGGAAAAACGCAATGCCTTCCTTTTCCAGCGCCGGAAGTATCTCGTCATTGAGCAGTGCGTACTGTTTGCCGATCAGTTGATGGGCCTGTTCCGTGACGCGGCGGAATACCTCGAGCGGGGGCATGCCGTCGGCGCCCGCGGCATGGCTGCCGAGCTTGAGCTGTTCCTTGAGGCCGGCGACGCGGATCTCGAAAAATTCGTCGAGATTCGACGAGACGATGCAGAGGAATCGCAGCCGCTCCAGCAGCGGCACCCGGCTGTCGGCTGCCTGGGCGATCACGCGTTGGTTGAAGGCGAGCAGGGACAGTTCGCGGTTGAGGAACTGCTCTGCGGGAAATCGACGCGGGGTCGGCATGGGGGCTTCCGGATAATTCGAAGCGGATAATTATGTGTCAGTTTTGTGGCCGCAGGATGACAGGGGCCAAACTTTTGGCGCGGGGTAGAATCGCGGCATGGCCTACGAACTGATCGCCGCGGTCGATCTCGGCTCCAACAGCTTTCGGCTGCAAGTGGGGCGAGTCGTGGCCAACCAGATTTATCCCCTCGACGGACTCAAGGAATCGGTCCGGCTCGCGGCGGGCCTGACGGTCGACAAGCGGCTCGACATGGCGGCCCAGCAACGCGGCATCGAGGCGCTGTCGCGCTTCGCCGAGCGGCTGCGCGATTTCGCCCCGGGTGCCGTGCGCGCGGTGGCCACCAACACCTTGCGGGTGGCGAAGAACGCCGAAGCTTTCCTGGAAAAGGCCGAGGCGGCGCTGGGCTTCCCTATCGAGGTGATCGCCGGCCGCGAAGAGGCGCGCCTGATCTATCTCGGCGTCGCACACACGCTGGCCAATCCGAAGACGCGCCAGTTGGTGGTCGATATCGGCGGCGGCTCGACCGAATTCATCATTGGCCAGAACATCGATCCGATCCGGCTGGAATCCCTTTACATGGGCTGCGTCGGCTTCAGCCTGCGGTTTTTTCCGGAAGGGCGGGTAGACAAACGCTCCTTCAAGGAGGCCGAACTCGCGGCGCGGCGCGAACTGCAGACCATCGTCCATGCTTACCGCGAGACGGGGTGGGACGAAGCCATCGGCTCCTCGGGCACGGCCAAGGCGATTGTCGACCTGCTGGAGATGAACGGCTTTTCCGACCACGGCCTGACCCGCGACGGGCTGGAGCAGCTGCGCGGCGAACTGCTGCGTGCCGGCGAGGTTTCGCGCCTGCGCCTGCAGGGCTTGCGGGCCGACCGGATGCCGGTGCTGCCCGGCGGGCTGGCGATCATGTCGGCCATCTTCAAGGAATTCGGCCTGGAGCGCATGGCTTTTTCCGAGGGTGCGCTGCGGCTCGGCGTGCTCTACGACCAGCTCGGCCGCTACCACCATGACGATTTGCGCGAAGCGACGGTGAATCGCTTCATGCAGCGCTACGAGGTGGACCGGCGGCAGGCGGCGCGGGTCGCGCATACCGCTGTCGATCTGCTCAACCAGCTGGTTCCCGCGAGCCGGGAAGCCGGGCATCCCGATGCGCAATTCATGATCTGGGCCGCCCGCCTGCATGAGGTGGGGATATCCGTGGCGCATTCGAGCTACCACAAGCACAGCGCCTACATCCTCGGCAATGCCGACATGCCGGGGTTCTCCCGGCGCGACCAGGCGCGCCTGTCGCGCCTGGTGCTGGCACACCGCGGCAAGCTGGAGCGCGCCCAGCCCTTGCGCGGCGAGGCTCCGGAATGGACGCTGATCTTCTGCCTGCGCATCGCGGTGCTGCTGCATCGCTCGCGCGACGATCAACCGCTGCCGCGGCGCGTCGCCGGATTCACGCGCAACGGTTTCCAGTTGCGGCTGGGCGCCGAAGGGCTGAATGACCTGCCGCTGACCTCGGCGGCCCTGGCCGACGAGGCGCAGCAATGGACCGGGATCGGCGGCGAGCTGCGCATCGAGCGCGATCCCTGATGTCGTCGGAATCAGGCGTGACTATAATCAAGGCTCCATCAACCGGCCAACGCAAGCATCTGACTGATGTCCGTCGCGCGCATTGAAGTGATCGTTCGCGATGGCGAACGCGTTGTCAGGCTTTCCGGGCGCTGGACGCTGGCGACGACTTCCTTGCGTGCGGTGGCTTTGTCGGCCGAGCTGGGTGCCGCCGCCGATCCCGACAGCAGCTGGGACTGCCTGGGCCTTGAGGCGATCGACAGCGCCGGCGCCATCCTGCTGTGGCGCGCCTGGGGGCGCGCCTGGCCGTTGCTGCTGTTGATCAAGCCCGAACATCGGCGGGTGTTCGAGCGCATCGACGCCGCCGATCACGAGCCGCGGGCGGCCGAGGTTCCGCTGTCGCCGCTGCATGGCGCGATGGTGGTCGGCACGGCGGTGATCGGCATCGGCCGCCATCTGGTCGACTTCGTGGCCCTGGTGGGGCAGTTCGGACTGGACCTGGTGCATGTGCTGAAGAATCCCGCCGACCTGCCGCGCCGCGAGATCTCGGCCAACCTGTACAAGAGCGGGGTGCGCGCGATGCCGGTCACGGCGCTGGTGGGCTTTCTGATCGGCGTCGTGCTTTCCTACCTGTCGGCCCTGCAGCTCAAGCAGTTCGGCGCCGACATCTTCATCGTCAATATCATCGGCCTCGGTCTGGTGCGGGAGCTCGGGCCGGTGCTGGTGGCGATTCTGGTGGCCGGGCGCTCCGGCTCGGCGATGACCGCGCAACTCGGCGTGATGCGGGTCACCGAGGAAATCGACGCCCTGTCGACGATGGGCGTGCCGCGCGGGCAGCGCCTGATCTTCCCCAAGGTGGTGGCGCTGACCATCGCCATGCCCCTGCTGGTGCTGTGGAGCACCTCGATCGCGATGATCGGCGGCATGGTTTCGGCCCAGTTGCAACTCGATATCTCCTACGGCTTCTTCTTCCAGACCCTGCCGCGCGTCGTGCCGGCGGCCAATCTGTGGATAGGCCTGGCCAAGGGGGCGGTGTTCGGCATGTTCGTCGCCCTGGTGGCCTGCCACTTCGGCCTGCGCGTGCGTCCCAACACCGAGAGCCTGTCCGCCAACACCACGGCCTCGGTGGTCTCGGCGATCACCATCGTCATCATCATCGATGCCGCGTTTGCCATCGCCACGCGCAGCATCGGACTGCCCGGCTGAGCCCATGACCGCCCCGGTGATCCGCATCCGCGACCTGTCCACCCGCTTCGGCGAGGTCTGGATCCACCGTGACCTCAATCTTGACATCGAGCGCGGCGAAATGGTTTCGCTGGTGGGGGGCTCCGGCAGCGGCAAGACCACGCTGCTGCGCATGGTGGTCGGCCTGCTGCTGCCGAACAAGGGCGGCATCGAACTCTTCGGCGAACCGCTGTTCGGCGGCGGCGTGGCGCGCGAGCGCGCGCTGCGCCAGCGCTTCGGCGTGCTGTTCCAGCACGGGGCGCTGTTTTCCGCCTTCAACGTGTTCGACAATATCGCCTTTCCCCTGCGCGAACTGAAGCGCTACGACGAGGATGCGATTCACGACCTGGTCATGCTCAAGCTGTCGATGGTCGAACTGCTGCCGCGCCATGGCCGGCTGATGCCGTCCGAACTTTCCGGCGGCATGGTCAAGCGCGTCGCGCTGGCGCGCGCGCTGGCGCTGGAGCCCGAGCTGCTGCTGCTCGACGAGCCGACCGCCGGACTCGACCCCGACCGCTCCGACAGCTTTGTGCGCCTGATCCGCATGCTCGGCGAAGAGCTCGGACTCACGGTCATGCTGGTCACGCACGACCTCGACACGCTGGCGGCGCTTTCCACGCGCGTTGCGGTACTCGGCGAACAGCGCATCCTCGCCTACGGCACGACGGACGAAATCATCCAAGTCGATCATCCCTTCATCCGCAACTTTTTCCTTTCCGAGCGCAGCGTGCGGGCCCTGCAGAATTCCGGGCTGGCGGCGCCACACTAAAAACCATGGAAAATCGATCTCACGCGCTGGCTGCCGGCATTTTCACCCTGCTGCTGGGCATTGCCTCGGCAATTGCCATCTGGTGGCTGGGGCAAAGCGACGAATCGACCACGACCTACCTGCTGGAAACCCGGCGCAACGTGACCGGCCTCAACGTCCAGGCCCAGGTCCGCTATCGCGGCATTCGCGCCGGCAAGGTGGAGGCCATCGAGCCCGACGAGGCGGATCCGCGCGTGATCCTGGTACGCATCAATGTCGACAACCGCTTCAAGCTGACCCGCGGCAGCACGGCCTCGCTCGGCTATCAGGGGGTCACCGGCCTGGCCTATGTGCAGATCGAGGATGACGGATCCTCGATCGAGCCGCTGGTCGGGGCGGACGGCGCGGTGCCGCGCATTGCGCTGAAGCCGACCCTGTTCGAGACGCTGGGCGACAAGGCCGGCGACATCGTCGAGCAGATCAGCGTCGTATCCCTGCGCCTGGGCAAGCTGCTCGACGAGAAGAACGCGCAGAACCTTGCGCGCACGCTGGAGAACCTGGCCGAGGCTTCAGACGGCCTGCGCGACATGCCGAAAATTCTCGCCGCGGTGCGCGAGGCGCTGTCGGAAAGCAATTTGCGCAGCCTGCGGCAGATCCTGGCGCATGTCGAAAAGACGGCGGGCGAGAGTGCACCGCTGACGGCTGAGATGCGCGAGCTGGTGAAGTCGATGGGCGTCCTGTCGCAGCGCTTCGAGCAGCTTGCATCGGGCGCCGGCAACGAGTTGACGACGAATACCCTGCCGCGCGCCAACGCCCTGATGCAGGAACTGGCAAGCAGTTCGCGGCAGCTATCGCGCGTCCTCGACAGCCTGGAAAAAAATCCGCAGATGCTGTTGTTCGGCCGCGGCGAAACAGGTTCCGGCCCCGGAGAAGCGGGCTTTTCCGCCCCGGCCAAACAGGGAGAAGTGCGATGAGCAAGTGGCTGGCCATGATTCTTGCAGGAAGCCTGCTGGCGGCATGCGGCGGCAATGTGCGCACGGCCGAGCCGGTGCGCTACGACTTCGGCAGTCCGGGCGCGCCGCTCGCCGCGGCGGCCGCGGCGCTGCCGCTGGCGGCGATCGAGGTGCAGACGGCGTCGTGGCTCGCCGGTGCGGCCATGCATTTCCGGCTCGCCTATGCCGAACCCCTGCGACGCCGGAGCTATGGCGAGAGCCGCTGGGCGGCGCCGCCGGCCGAGCTGCTGGAGGTGTTTTTGAAGCGTCGCCTGGCGCCGGCCCCGTCCGGCTTCGGCGGCACCGGCTGCCGCCTGCAACTGGTGCTGGACGAACTGGAACAGCGCTTCGACGATCCGCAGCAAAGCCGGCTGGTGCTCGAAGCGCGCGCCGTGCTGACACCGCTGCGCGGATCGGAGATACTCTCCCAGCGGCTGTTCCTCATCGCGCAGCCGGCGGCCGCGGCCGATGCCGGCGCCGGTGCCGCCGCCGCGCGCCAGGCCGTACAGGCGCTGGCCGCCGATCTTGGCAACTGGCTGGGGCAACTGGCCCGCGAGAAGCCGGCGATTGTCGAACGTTGTCGTAGCTAGAAAGGTGAATCCGATGAGCAATCCCTACGCCGCCGGGCTGGACAAGAATCCGGCCAACTATGTGCCGCTGACGCCGCTGACCTTCATCGAACGTTCCGCCTACATCTATCCCGAGCGCGTGGCGACCATCCACGGCGCGCGCCGCTACACCTGGGCTCAGGCCTATGAACGCAGCCGGCGCCTGGCCTCGGCGCTGGCGGCACAGGGAGTTGGCGCTGGCGACACGGTGGCGGCGATGCTCAACAACACGCCCGAGATGTTCGAATGCCATTTCGGCGTGCCAATGTGCGGCGCCGTGCTGAATACCCTGAACACGCGCCTCGACGCCGAATCGATCGCCTTCATGCTCAAGCACGGCGAGGCCAAGGTGCTGATCACCGACCGCGAATATTCGACGATGGTGAAGAAGGCCCTGGCTGAACTGGGGCGCAGCATCCTTGTCGTCGATGTCGATGATCCAGAGTACACCGGTCCCGGCGAGCGCCTGGGCAGCATCGGCTACGAGGACTTCCTCGCCGCCGGCCATCCCGACTACGCCTGGAAGACGCCGGCCGACGAATGGGACGCGATTTCGCTCAACTACACCTCGGGCACCACCGGCAACCCCAAGGGCGTGGTCTATCACCACCGCGGCGCCTATCTCAACGCGCTGTCCAACATCGTCTCCTGGGGCATGCCGCCGCAGTCGATCTACCTGTGGACCCTGCCGATGTTCCATTGCAACGGCTGGTGCTTCCCGTGGACCGTGGCGGCCAATTCCGGCACCAATGTCTGCCTGCGCCGCGTCGATCCGAAGCTGATCCTCGACGCGATCCGCGAGCACAAGGTCAGCCACTATTGCGGCGCGCCTATCGTGCATTCGATGCTGATCAGCGCCCCGGCGGCCTGGCGCGAGGGCATCAACCACAAGGTTTCGGCGCTGGTCGCCGCCGCGCCGCCGCCGGCTGCGGTGATCGAAGGCATGAACACGATCGGCTTCAACATCACCCATGTCTATGGCCTCACCGAAACCTATGGCCCGGCCGCGGTCTGCGCCAAGCACGACGAATGGCTGGAGCTGCCGCTCGACGAACAGGTGCGCCTGAACGGCCGCCAGGGCGTGCGCTACCATTGCCAGGAAGGCATCACGGTGATGGACCCGGAAACCATGCTGCCGGTGCCCTGGGACGACCAGACCATGGGCGAGATCATGTTCCGCGGCAACATCGTGATGAAGGGTTACCTGAAGAATCCGAAGGCCACCGAGGAAGCCTTCCGCGGCGGCTGGTACCACACCGGCGACCTCGCGGTGATGCAGCCCGACGGCTACGTCAAGATCAAGGACCGCAGCAAGGACGTGATCATCTCGGGCGGCGAGAACATCTCCTCGATCGAGGTCGAGGACACGCTGTATCGCCACCCGGCGGTGATGGGCGCCGCCGTGGTCGCCACCCCCGACGAGAAGTGGGGCGAGGTGCCCTGCGCCTTCATCGAGCTGCGCGAAGGTTCGACCGTCACGGCCGAGGAACTGACCGAGTTCTGCCGCGAACGCATGGCGCGCTTCAAGGTGCCCAAGAAGTTCATCTTCGAGGCGCTGCCCAAGACCTCGACCGGCAAGATCCAGAAGTACGTGCTGCGCGAGAAGGCCAGGTCGGCCTCTGCCATTGAGTAGCAGGCAGGCGCTGCGGGACAATAATCCGATTCCACCTGGCCAGGAGACCACGCCATGAACGCACCCGAACAATCCACACTGCCCATCCTGATGCGCGAAGACAAGGATGGCGTCGCCACCCTGACATTGAACCGGCCGACCCAGTTCAACTCGCTGTCGGAAGAAATGCTGGCCGAGCTGCAGGCGGCGCTCGATGCCATCGCCAAGGACGTCTCGGTGCGCGCCGTGGTGATTGCCGGCGCCGGCAAGGCCTTCTGCGCCGGCCACGACCTCAAGCAGATGCGCGCCAATCACTCCAAGGCCTACATGCAGAAGCTGTTCAGGCAATGCGGCAAGGTCATGATGAGCATCGTCGAAATGCCGCAGCCGGTGATCGCGCGCATCCACGGCATCGCCACGGCGGCCGGCTGCCAGCTGGTGGCCATGTGCGATCTGGCGGTGGCCGCCGAGGGCGCGAGGTTCGCCGTGTCCGGCATCAACGTCGGCCTCTTCTGTTCCACACCCTCGGTTGCGCTGGGCCGCGCCATGGGCCGCAAGCAGGCCATGGAAATGCTGCTCACCGGCGACTTCATCGACGCCGCCGAGGCGCAGCGGCGCGGCCTGATCAACCGCGTGGTGCCGCTCGACCAGCTCGATGCCGAAGTGAAAAAGCTGACCGATTCGATCTGCGCCAAGTCGGCCGTCGCCGTCGGCATGGGCAAGCAGATGTTCTACAAGCAGCTCGAAATGGGCCTCGACGGCGCCTACCAGCTCGCCTCGGAAACCATGGCCTGCAACATGATGGCCGACGACGCCGCGGAAGGCATCGACGCCTTCATGCAGAAGCGCAAGCCGGAGTGGAAAGGCCGCTGAAGAGTTGGCGCTGGCGACACGGCGCTACATGAAGCATCGGGGTAGCTGTATTTCGTGAATGGCTGCGCCTCATTAACTGTTAGCCATTGGAGTCCCCATGTCTGACCCAATCAAGTCTGTAGAAGTTGTTGCAAAGCCGTTCTTCGATCAAGCGGTTTGGTCGGCAGTCCCAACCGGCCTTTGGGTGCTGTTCCTTATTGGTTTTATCGCCTATTTCCGTACTGAAATTCGTGAAGTTTTTTCGGCTCTAATTGCGAGACTCAAGGACGGAGCATCGCTGAAGGTAATTGGCGTGGAAATTGGTGCGTCTTCGGGTGTTGTAGCGGCGCCAGGAAATTTTACGGACGAAGACTCCAGAGTTGGAGTTCATAAAGATGACGATGGATCACGGCAATCTGAGCGAAACAAACTAAAAGAAATATGTAAGGGCATCATGCTCGTGCATCGACTACAGAGATCAAGTCAAGTTGGACAGCTATACGACATCATCATGTATGTAATTCCTCATCGAGGATCATCGCTCGCGTCGGTCTCGCAGATCGAATATTTCTTTGGGCACTATTGGGGAGACAAAATCTACCCATCAAGTGATCGAAGCCGTGGTTTTCCAATAGTCACATCCGCCTATGGCCCATTTTTGTGCACCGCCAAATTGCATTTCAATGACGGAACGACGGCAACGATTTCTAGGTACATCGATTTCGAGATGGGGAACCTTGCTCAACTACACGCTAAGTCAATGTAAATACGGGACAGACCACGATTATCTGCCGTCAAGCTTGCTCAGCAGGTCTTTCAGTCGCTGCTGTAGCAATGGAATGTTCCCGGTCGCGGTTCCCCATACCAGTGCATCATCGACAATCGCATAAGCATGTGCCAGCAAGTTGCGAAAATCGACAATACGCCTCAGGTTTGGAATCTGCTCAGCCAGTTCCGGATCAAGTTTCGCCAACTGGTTGCACGCTTCGCCGAGAATCTCGAACTGACGTTCCACCGCAGACTTTAGAAGCGCATTGTTGCGATAGCCTTCCAGGGAACATTCGCCGAGAAATTCGCCAATCAATCCGGCTGCTATCGAGGCATCGTGGAGATAGGCTCGCCCGTCACGCTGCATAGATCGATGCTCGGTCTGATTCAATCGACTGCTTTACATAGGGATTGCGTACCGCCGAGGCCATGACCAGATCAATCGGACAGGCCAGCAACTCAGACAGTTTTTCACGTAAACCAAAATAGACGTCAAACAGGCTGGAAGCAGCAACTTGGTCGAATTCGACCAGCAGATCGATGTCGCTGCTGCCTTGATGATAATCCCCGCGTGCGGCAGAGCCGAACACATCCAGCCGTTTCACTTGGTAGTGACGACACAACTCGGCAATTTTCTGGCGGCGCGATTCGATCAGATTCAACATTTCAATGAGGGCAAGAGTCGGCGCTGGCGGGACGGTACTTGCCGCAATCATACCCCGCCCAGAATTCTGTTGTTTCCGACGGAAATCCGGGCCAGACCGCATATATTGCCGCCTGTGCAGCGATCACGCCCGATATGACACACTGCAGTCTGTGCGAAGGATCTGATGGATTGCTTCTGCATCGCACCCGCTTCTTGACACATTCATCACCAAATACCGACACCCAAAAATGCAAACCATGGAGCCAGATCCAGCGCTTGATCAATCGGCCCGACTGCTGTCCATCGTCGATCGGCTGGTCGCCGAAGTGCGGCCGGGCGGGCGTGCCGGTGCCGCGCTGGACAGCAGGCTGGACAAGGACCTCGGGCTGGACAGCCTGGCGCGCGTGGAACTGCTGGCGCGCATCGAGCAGGCCTACGGGCTGCGTCTCGACGACGAGGTGCTGGGCGCGGCGGAAACTCCGCGCGACCTGCTTGCCGCCTTGTCCGCGGGCCTGCCCGGCGGGCCCGCCGCCGGCGCCGGGCACCAGCGCTGGACGGCGCCCGCGGCGGCCGAGGAGGGCCAGCCGGACAGCGCCGCGACGCTGGTCGAGGTATTGCAGTGGCATGCGCAGCGCCATCCCGGGCGGCCGCATGTGCTGTTCCAGCACAGCGCGACCGAAACCGAGACCATGGACTACGGCCAGTTGCTGGCGGCGGCGCGCGAGGTGGCGGCCGGCCTGCGCGGCATCGGCATCGCGCCGGGCCAGTGCGTCGCGCTGATGCTGCCGACCGGGCTGGAATTCTTCCACAGCTTCTACGGCATCCTGCTCGCCGGCGCGGTGCCGGTGCCGATCTACCCGCCGACGCGGCCCGGCCAGATCGAGGACCACCTGCGCCGCCAGGCCGGCATCCTGCAGAACTGCGAGGCCGCGGGGCTGATCACCTTCGATGCCGCGCGCATGGTGGCGCGCATCCTGTCGGGCCTGGTCGGCAGCCTGCGCGAGGTGACGACGCCCGCGGAACTGCGCGCCGCGGGCAGGGCGGCGGCAGCCGCGGCGGACCACCGCGCGCGTGCCGACGACATCGCGCTGCTGCAGTACACTTCCGGCTCCACCGGCAATCCCAAGGGCGTCACGCTGGATCACGCCAACCTGCTGGCGAATATCCGCGCCTGGGGCCAGGCCGTGGCGCTGACGCCGGCTGACGTGACGGTGAGCTGGCTGCCGCTGTATCACGACATGGGCCTGATCGGCGCCTGGCTGGGCAGTCTCTACCACGCCTGCCCGCTGGTGCTGATGTCGCCGCTGGATTTCCTGGCGCGCCCCGAACGCTGGCTGTGGGCCATCCACGAACACCGCGGCACGGTGACCGCGGCGCCCAATTTCGCTTTCGAGCTTTGCCTGCGGCATTTCGATGCGGCGCGGCTGCAGGGACTCGACCTGAGTTCCTGGCGCTACGCGGCGAACGGCGCCGAACCGGTCGCCGCCGAGACCCTGACGCGCTTCGCCGCGGCGCTGGCGCCCTACGGCCTGTGTGCCGAAGCGCTGGCGCCCGTGTATGGCCTGGCCGAATGCACGGTCGGCCTCGCCGTCTCGCCGCCGGGGCGCGGCCCGCTGATCGACCGGGTGCAGCGCGAGGCGCTGGCGGCAGGGGCCGCGCTGCCGGCGCCGGCCGACGACGCCCATGCCCTGAACATGGTGGCCTGCGGCCTGCCGCTGCCGGGCCACGAGGTGCGCATCGTCGATGCCGCCGGCCATGAACTGCCGCCGCGCCGCGTCGGCCGCCTGGAGTTCCGCGGACCCTCGGCGACGCGCGGCTATTACCGCAACGCCGAGGCCAGCGCCGGGCTGATCCGCGACGGCTGGCTCGATTCGGGCGACCTGGCCTATCGGCTCGATGCCGACATCGTCATCACCGGCCGCATCAAGGACACCATCATCCGCGGCGGGCGCAATCTCTATCCCTACGAGCTGGAGGAGGCGGTCGGCGGCATTCCCGGGGTGCGCCGCGGCTGCGTCGCGGTGTTCGGCGTGGCCGCGGCCGGACAGGGCACCGAGAAGCTGGTGGTGGTGGCCGAAAGCCGCGAGACCGGCACCGCGGCGCGGCAGGAACTGGTCCGCCGCATCAACGCGCTGACCGTGGACCTGCTCGGCACGCCGCCCGACGACGTGGTGCTGGCGCCGCCCCATGCCGTGCTGAAGACCTCCAGCGGCAAGATCCGGCGCGCCGCGACGCGCGAGGTTTATTGCGGCAGCGGCTTTGCCGGCGACGGCCGCGCACTCTGGCTGCAGGTGGCGCGCCTCGGTGCGGCGGGATTCTGGCAGAGCCTGCGCCTCGCCCTGCGGCGCGGCGGCGAACTGGTCTACGGCGGCTATGCCTGGTGCATCTATGGCCTGCTGACCCTGCCCGCGGTCGCCGGCATCCTGCTGCTGCCCGGCGTCGAGCGGCGCTGGCGCTGCGTCGGCGCGATCGCGCGGGCCTGCGTGCGCCTGTGCGGCATCCGCCTGCACGTGGCAGGCCTGGAGCACCTGCGGGCCGGGCCGGCGATATTCGTCGCCAACCATGCCAGCTACGTCGATGGCATCGTGCTGGCGGCGGCCCTGCCGCTGCCGCTGGGCTTCGTCGCCAAACAGGAACTGGCTGCCCATCCGCTGGCCGGCCCGCTGCTGCGCCGCCTCGGCGCCGTCTTCGTCGAACGCTTCGATGCCAGGCAGGGCGTCGATGACGTGCGGCGCCTGGCCGGGGCGGCCGGCGCCCGCCCGCTGCTGTTCTTCGCCGAAGGCACCTTCACCCGCCAGTCGGGGCTGCGGCCCTTCCGCCTCGGCGCCTTCCAGATTGCCGTGCAGAACCGGTTGCCGGTGACGCCGGTGACCTTGGCGGGGACCCGCGAAGTCCTGCGCGACGAATCCTGGCTGCCGCGCCGCGCCGCGCTGCGCGTCAGCATCGGCGCGCCGATAGCGCCGGCGGGCGAGGGCTGGGCGGCGGCACTGCAACTGCGCGATGCAGCGCGCGCGGTGATCCTGCAGGATTGCGGCGAAGCTGATCTGGAAGGGGGGAGGGTCGTGCCATGAGCGGGAGCGTTCTTGCCGAGGGCGTCAAGCCGCGCGAGGTCTGGGCCTGGGCCATGTACGATTTCGCCAACTCGGCCTACACCACGACCGTGGTGACGGCGATCTTCAACGCCTATTTCGTTGCCGTGGTGGCCGGCGGCGCGGCCTGGGCGACGCTGGCCTGGACCACCACGCAGGCCATCGCCAGCATCGCCATCATGCTCACCGCGGCCAGCGTCGGCGCCTGGGCCGACCGCCACGGCAGCAAGAAGACCTTGCTGGCCATCACCACCGTCGGTTGCGTCGCGGCGACGGCGTCGCTGTACTGGGTCGGTCGCGGCGACGTGGCGCTGGCCATGTGCCTGGTGGCGATCGCCAGTTTCTTTTTCGGCAGCGGCGAAAACATCATTGCCGCCTTCCTGCCCGAGCTGGCCGGCGACGAGGATCTGGGCAAGGTTTCCGGCTGGGGCTGGAGCTGGGGTTATCTCGGGGGCATGAGCTGTCTCGGCCTCTGTCTGGCCTGGATCGTCGCCGCCAAGGGACGCGGCGAAGGCGCCGAAAGCTTCGTGCCCGCGGCCATGCTGATCACCGCCGCCTTTTTCGCCGTGGCGTCAGCGCCAACTTTCCTGCTCCTGCGCGAACGCGTGGCGGCGCGGCCGGTGGCGGCGGCCGGCGCCGAACTCGCGGCGCTGGCAGAGCGGCTGCGGCTCACCCTGCACGAGGCGCGGCGCTTTCCCGACATGGCGCGCTTCCTGGTCTGCCTGTTGTGCTACCAGTCGGGAGTTTTCGCCGCGATCGCGCTGGCCGCCATCTATGCGCAGGAGGCGATGGGCTTCACGGCGGAAGACAACATCAAGCTGTTCTTCGTCGTGAATGGCACGGCGGCAGTCGGCGCCTTCGCTTTCGGTTACGTGCAGGACCGGCTCGGCCATGTGCGCACCATCGCCCTGACCCTGGCCGGCTGGCTGCTGATGACGGCGGTTGCCCTGAGTGCCGACAGCCGCGGGCAGTTCTGGGTGGCGGCCAACATCGCCGGCCTCTGTCTCGGTGCCAGCCAGTCCGCCTCGCGCGCGCTGGTGGGCTTCTTCGCGCCGCTGCAGCGGCGCGCCGAATTCTTCGGGCTCTGGGGCCTGGCCATGAAGCTCGCGGCCATCGCCGGGCCGATGACCTACGGCCTGACGACCTGGCTGTCGGGTGGCAACCACCGCCTGGCGCTGGCGATTACCGGACTGTATTTCGTCGGTGGACTGCTGCTGCTGATCGGCATCGATGCCAGGCGCGGCCGCGCCGCAGCGCTGGCGGACTGAAGGCCCGGGTCAGCGGCAGGCGGCGGCGACGCGGCGCATCTTTTCCAGCACCTGCAAGGCCGCCTCCATGCCGGCCACGGGAATCCGGGTCTCGTGGCCGCTGCCGAAACTGCCGCCGCCGTAGGAGATCTTCACCTCGGTCGCGGTCGCCTCGACATACTGCACGATGCCGAGATTGATCCAGCGCCGCTTGCCGCTTTCGTCCTGCGGCACTTCAAACAGGCAGAAGGCGGTCGATCCCGGTATCACGGGCTGGGCGCCGGCTGCGGGGATTTGCGCCCAGACGGCGGCAAGGCAGGCCAGAGTCGCCAGGCAGCCGCGCTTCCTGGCAAGAGCAGCCCGGCGGCGCTCCCAGCGTTTTCGCGGGGGTATTTCAGGCTGCGCCTCGATGACGGTTCGATACCGGTTCTGCACAAGGCCCTCCACCAATCAATTTGCCTCCCTGCCACGGATCAGACTGCGCAGTCCGGCAATCAGTTCATCGCGCTGGCGGTGCAGTTCGCCGATCCGTGCCTGCGCCTCGATTATCCGTCCCTGGCTATACAAGTTAACCAATTCGTGGCCCAGCACATGCACGCGCTCATGCGCGGCGATCACCGGCGGGAAACCCGGGCGATCGCCGAAACGGGCCTGGCTGTCGGTGTCCAGCCAGCGCCCAAAGCGGCATTGGTGCGGGTCCAGGGACAGGGGCGCATCCTGCTCGCCGGACAGAAACAGCTCCATGTGGCGCACCCAGTGCCGGTGCTCGACTTCGGCAAATATCACGGCCAGGTCGTCGCGATGCACGCTGCCGTTCGACCACGCCTGCCAGGCGGCAGCCGGGCGCCAGCTGAGCATCCAGCCGGGCAATTCGGCGGCCGGCATGGGGCGGGCAATGCCGTAGCCCTGCGCCAGTTCGCAACCCAGCGTCAGCAGCAGTTCGCCGTGCGCCACGGTTTCCACGCCTTCGGCGATGATCTGGCGGCGAAACGCCGTGGCCAGTCCGATGATGCCTTCGACGATGGCCAGGTCATCCGGATCGTCGCGCATGGTGCGCACGAAGCTCTGGTCTATCTTGAGCACGTCCGCGGGCAGGCGCTTGAGATAAGTGAGCGAGGAATAACCGGTGCCGAAGTCGTCCAGCGCAAAGCGCACGCCTATCGCGCGGCAGGCGTGCATGATCGCGGAAACCTTGACCACGTCTTCCAGCGCGTTGGTTTCCAGCACTTCCAGTTCCAGGCTGGTAGGCGGAACGTCGGGATGGGCCGCGAGCAGTTCGCCAAGGCGCGAGACGAAATCGCCCTGCTGCAGTTGGCGCGCGCCGACATTCACGCTCAGCGGAATATCCAGCCCGGCGGCGCGCCACTGCGACATCTGCGCCAGCGCCGTGTCGATCACCCATTCGCCCAGTTCCTCGCTGACGGGATGGTTCTCCGTGATCGGCAGGAAGGCGGCCGGCGGCAACAGGCCGCGCTCGGGGTGTTGCCAGCGGATCAGGGCTTCCGCACCGATCACCGCGCCGCTTTTCATATTCACCTTGGGCTGGTAATGCAGCACGAACTGGCGGTGGGCGAGGGCGTGGCGGATGTTTTCGATGCTCTCGCGCTGGCTCCTCACCGCCGCGTCCTGCACCAGGTCGAACAGGTGGTAACGGTTCTTCCCGGCCTGCTTGGCCTGGTACATCGCCTGGTCGGCGTGACGCAGCAACTGGTCGGCATCCGAGTGGTCCTGCGGATAGAGCGTCACGCCGATGCTGGCGGAAACGCGCAACACCAGGTTGCCTACGGTCGCCGGCGCGGCGGCGGCCAGCAGGAGGCGGGCCAGCACCGGTTCGCAGTCGCTGGCCTGCTCCAGGTCGACCAGTACGGCGACGAACTCGTCGCCGCCCAGGCGCCCCAGGGTATCGCCTTCGCGCAGGGCGCCCTTCATGCGTTGCGCAACGGCGATCAGCAGCTCGTCGCCGACTTCATGGCCATACTGGTCGTTCACCGGCTTGAAGCCGTCCAGGTCGAGATAGACCACGGCCAGCGACTGGTCGCGCCGCTGGCTCTGGGCCATCGCAAGCTGCAGGCGGTCGGCCAGCAGCACGCGGTTGGGCAGGCCGGTCAGCGCGTCGTAATGCGCGATATGTTCGAGCTGGCGCTGGTGTTCCTTGAGCGCCGTGATGTCGGTGAACAAGGCGACGTAGTTCTGGGTATTCCCGGCAGCGTCGCGCACGGCACTGATGGTGAGCATCTCGGCATAAATCTGGCCGTTCTTGCGGCGATTCCAGATTTCGCCGTACCAGTTCCCGTTGGCGATCAGCTCGCGCCACATCGCGGCATAGAACTCCGGTTCGTGCCGTCCGGATTTCAGCATGCGCGGATTGTGCCCCAGCACTTCCTCGCGACCGTAACCGGTGATGTCGGTGAAGGTGGCATTGATTTCGAGGATCGCGCCGGTGGCATCGGTGATGGTGATGCCTTCGCGGGCGTGGGTGAATACGCTGGCGGCAAGCTGCAGCTTTTCCGCGGCCTGCTTGCGTTCGGTGATGTCCATGACGAAGGCCAGGATGCATTGCTCGCCGTTCATGTCGACGGTTTCGGCCGAGATGCTGATCCAGCGGACCTCGCCGTTCCTGTGGCGCCAGGTGGTCTCCCAGTTGACCACCCGGCCGTCGCGCATCAGTGCCGCAGCCCACGGCCGGCGCGTTTCGGCGTCGGGCCAGAGGCCCACTTCAAGCGAGGTGCGGCCGATCAGTTCCTCGCGCTTCCAGCCGAAGTCGCGTTCGAAGTTGCGGTTCACATCGATGAAGCGCCCATCGCTTACGCGGGCTATGGAAGCCATCAGCGGACTGGAATGGAATGCCTTGGAAAAACGCTCTTCGGACTGGAGCAGCGTCGCCTCGGCCTGCTTGCGCTCGGTGATGTCCTGGATCACGCCGAAGACAACCCGTTTTTCCTCGTCGAACCGGGCCATGGAATGGATATCCTTCAACTGGCCCGCATCCACGGTCCTGATCTTGAACTCCACGTCGTATGGCCGATGGTTGTCGATCAGATCCTTCATCGCCACGTCGAGCAGGGATCGATATTCGGGAAGCACCACCGGTTTCACTGCGGCATAGTCGAGCTGGGTGTCGTGCACGCCGTACAGCTTGGCGGCGCCATCCGAAATGATCATGGCATCGGAGTCGAGATGGTATTCCCAGTTGCCGGATTTGGAGGCGAGTTCGGCGCGCTTCAGGCGCGCTTCGCTGACGCGGATGGCCTGCTCGGCCAGTTCCTGCTCGGTGATGTCGGTGTAGGTGGTGACAAAGCCGCCGTCGGGCAGCGGATTGCCGACGATCTCGACGATGCGGCCGTTTGGCCGGGTACGCTTGAAGCGGTGGGCCTGGACTGCCCTGGCGCGCTCCATCATTTCGTGCACCTTGGCGTCGACATCGCAGGGCCCGTACTCGCCGCGTTCGGCGTTATAGCGTATGAAACTCTCGAAGCTGGCGCCTTCGTGGCCCATCTCCGGCGGGAAATCCAGGATTTCGCAGAACTTCCGGTTGAGCGCGATCATCTGCAGATCTCGGTCGACCACGCTGATTCCCTGCGACATGTTGTCCAGGGTGGCCTGCAGCACACGCGTCTTGCGGGCCATTTCGATCTCGGCCTGCTTGGGCACCGTGATGTCGCGCGCGGTACCGTGATAGCCGAGGAACAGGCCGGCATCGTCATAGTGGGGTTCACCGCATACCTTGAGCCAGCGCTCCCCGCCGGCCGCGCCTCCGATCCGGTATTCGAGCTCGAAGGTTTCGTGTGCCGCGAGCTGGCGGCGATGAGCCTCCCATTGCGCGGGCGAGAGCGCCGACGGAGACACCTCCCAGCGCGTCTTGCCCTTGATGGCTTCGAGCGGCAGCGGCATTTTACTGGCGCTGGCGAGTCCCGCGCCGGTGATGCTGACGAAGCGTGCTTCGGCATCCTGCTCCCAGAACCAGTCCGTGGACATCTCGGCCATCGCGCGAAAGCGGCGTTCGCTCTGGCGCAGGTCGCGCGTCATCTGTTGCGCAAGCTGTGCGGCCTTGCTGCGCGAGCGCGCCAGCGCCAGGTAGAGCGCGGCCAGCAGCAGGCTGATGACGATGCCGGCGGCGAGGATCAGCGCCGGCGCCTGGCTTTCCTGCTGCCGGGCGAGCCAGTCCTGCCTGGCGCTGACGCTCACTTGCCAGAGGCGGCCTCCTACCGGAATGATCGTGGTGGTCGCCATGGCGCCGTCCGCAGCCTCGGGTGGGCTCGTGCCGGCGCAGGTCTCCGCGATCAGTCGCATCACGGGCGCAGTATTCGCGCTGGCATCGCGGGAATCGAGGTCGTGCACGACGATACAGTGCCCGGCGAGATAGGGTTCGGCGAAGATATCCTTGAATACTTCACCGGCGTTGAGCGATATCCCGACCAGGCCGACAAAGGCGTTGCGACGCTCGTCGGGCGATGTCAATTGCGCGCCGTAGCGATATATCGGCGCGCGCAACACCATGCCTTTTTCGCCTTGCGGCGACTGGACCAGCTGGAAGGGCGGCGTCAGGCTTATGCGACCCGTATCGCGGGAGGAGAGAAATGACGCGAGGTTGGTCGGCTGGCGGCCGACGTCGAGGCCGAAGGCGCTCCGATTGCTGTAGAAGGGCTCGATATATTCGATGACGAAATGCTCGGCGCCGGTGCTTTCGGGGTGGATCGTGAAATTCGGGAATCCCTGCGCGTCGAGGCTGCGGTCGCGGCGCACGGCGGCTATGAACGCGGCTTTTTCCGGGCCGGCCACGCGGCGTGTGAAGTGCATTGCCCTGACGCCCGGCAAGCGCAGCTGGGCGTGGAGGTTGTTGTAATAACGCTGGAATTCGCGGCGATCGATGTGCTCGGATGCGATGAACAAGCCCTGCATGCCGAGCAACACCGCCTGAAAATCGTCGATGCGGTTCTGGATGCCGGCCAGCGCCAGGCTCGACCCGGCGTCGAAGCGTGCGCGCAGTTCGTTCTTGTAGTTGTCACGCACATGACGCGACAGCCCGGCGCTGATGAGCAGCCCGGTCGCCAGCACGATGCAGGCAATCACCAGCGGCATCGTGCCGCTTGCGCGTTGTCGCATCTGCTCCGTCCTGGAGGTCTGCGGCGGAATTTTCCCGGTGGGGTTCTCGGACGCCATGGTGGCAGCCTAATGGCAGGCAGTTAACTATGCAACTGTTTGCGCGAGGGGTATTCCCCGCGTCGCAGTGCGAGTCTGCTTGCGCAAACGCAAGGCGCACAGCATAATCAGTCGCAACAGAGAGCGGAGCGCTGACAGTCGGTGCCCCAATAATTCGAAAAGAGCTTGATGGCCGAAGATTGCATCCTCGAAACCCATGGACTCGTCAAGGAATTCCGCGGTTTTGTCGCGGTGAATGGCGTGGACCTGAAAGTCAGGCGTGGGCACATCCACGCCCTGATCGGCCCCAACGGGGCGGGCAAGACGACCTGCTTCAACCTGCTGACCAAGTTTCTCGAACCGACGCGCGGCACGATCCGTTTCAACGGCATCGACATCACGCGCGAAGCGCCGGAGAAGATTGCACGGCGCGGCGTCGTGCGCTCCTTCCAGATTTCTGCCGTGTTCCCCCACCTGACCGTGCTGGAAAACCTGCGCATCGCGCTGCAGCGCAAGCTGGGCACCAGTTTCCATTTCTGGAAGTCCGACCGCAGCCTCGACCTGCTCAACGACCGCGCCATGGAACTGCTGACCTCGGTCGGCCTCGAAGCCTATGCCGACATGGTGACCGTGGAAATGCCCTACGGCCGCAAGCGCGCACTCGAGATCGCCACCACGCTGGCGCTCGATCCCGAACTCATGCTGCTCGACGAACCCACCCAGGGCATGGGCCACGAAGACGTGCACCGGGTCATGGAGCTGATCAAGCAGGTGTCGGCCAACCGGACCATCCTCATGGTCGAACACAACATGAAGGTGGTGGCCGGGATTTCCGACACGCTGACCGTGCTCGCCCGCGGCTCGGTGCTGGCCGAAGGTCCCTACGCCGAAGTCGCAGCAAATCCATTGGTCATCGAAGCCTATATGGGGACCGAGGTCACCGAGCTGGCTGCGCCGGCGGGACATTGAGATGAGCGCCACGGAATTCCTCAGAGTTTCCGACCTGCACGCCTTCTACGGCGAATCGCATGTGCTGCACGGCATGGATTTCACGGTGCGGCGCGGCGAATGCGTTTCCCTGCTTGGGCGCAACGGCGCCGGGCGCACCACGACCTTGCGCGCGATCCTCGGCCTGACCGGGCGCCGCACCGGCTCGATCATGCTCAACGGCCGCGAAGTGATCGAGATGCCCTCGCATCGCATCGCCCAACTGGGCGTCGGCTACTGTCCGGAGGAGCGCGGCATCTATGCCAGCCTCAGTTGCGAGGAAAACCTGCTGCTGCCGCCGCAGGTGGGCAGCGGCGGCATGAGCCTGGACGAGTTGTACGAAATCTTCCCGAATCTCAAGGAACGCCGCAACAGCCAGGGCACGCGGCTTTCGGGCGGCGAACAGCAGATGCTGGCCATGGCGCGCATCCTGCGCACCGGGGCCAAGCTGCTGTTGCTCGACGAGGTGTCCGAAGGCCTGGCGCCGGTCATCGTGCAGAAGCTGGGCGAGGTCATCAGGCTGCTCAAGCAGCGCGATTACACCATCATTCTAGTCGAACAGAACTTCCGCTTCGCCGCACCGCTGGCCGACCGCATGTTCATCGTCGAGCACGGGCAGGTGATGGAGGAAATCGCGCAGCACGAAATCAGCGAAAAGCAGCATCTGCTGCAGGAGTACCTCGGGGTCTGAGGCTTCGGGTTTAGGTCATTTCTATCCAAGGAGGAGGCAACATGACGAAACGCAAACTGCTGGCCCTGGCCATTTCCGCACTGCTCTTGCCGGCGGCAGGATCCGCCATGGCCCAGGCCAAAGGCAAGATTTCCGGCGACGTGGTCAAGGTCGCCGTGCTGACCGACATGTCGGGCGTGTATTCCGACCTCGGCGGCAAGGGCTCGGTGCTGGCAGCCGAGATGGCGATCGAGGATTTCAAGGCGCAGTTCAAGCCGAAGTTCAAGATCGAACTGGTCTCCGCCGATCATCAGAACAAGGCCGACGTGGGTTCCAACAAGGTGCGCGAGTGGTATGACACACAAGGCGTGGACATGGTCACCGACGTATTGAATTCCGGCGTGGCCATCGCCGTGGCCAAGGTCACCACGGAAAAGAACAAGATCATGCTCAACACCGGCGCCGCATCGACGCGCCTGACCAACGAGGATTGCGCGCCGAACAACGTCGTGCATTATGTCTATGACACCTATGCGCTGGCCAACGGTCCGGGCAAGGCCGTGACCAAGCAGGGCAAGGATACCTGGTTCTTCCTGACCGCCGACTATGCCTTTGGCCATTCGCTGGAAAAGGACACCATGGAAGCCGTTAAGGCCAATGGCGGCAAGGTGCTCGGCGCCGTGCGCCATCCCCTGAATGCATCGGACTTTTCGTCCTTCCTGCTGCAGGCACAGGCCTCCAAGGCCAAGGTGATCGGTCTGGCCAACGCGGGCGGCGATACCATCAACTCGATCAAGGCCGCCAACGAGTTCGGCATCACCAAGGGCCAGACCCTGGTCGGCCTGCTCACCACGGTGGTCGATATCCACGCCCTGGGCTTGCAGACCACGCAAGGCATGATGTTCACCGAGGGTTTCTACTGGAACCTGAACAAGGAAACGCGCGAGTTCAGCCGCCGTTTCTTCAGCAAGCACAAGAAGATGCCGAACATGCTGCCGGCCGGCACCTACTCTGCCGTCATGCATTACCTGAAGGCTGTCCAGGCGACCGGCACCGACGACACCGCCGCGGTGATGAAGCAGATGAAGGCCACGCCGATCAACGATCCCTTCGCCAAGGGCGGCAGGATTCGCGAGGACGGCCGCATGATTCATGACATGTACCTGGTCGAAGTCAAGAAGCCCGCCGAGTCGAAGGAACCGTGGGACTACTACCATGTCAAGCAGGTGATTCCGGGCGATCAGGCCTTCCAGCCGATGTCGGCTTCGCGCTGCGCCGCCGTAGCCAAAAAGTAGGCAGTCTGGAATTGAGGATGTTCGCATGACGGAGATCTTCGGCGTACCGATCCAGGCCCTGTTCGGCCAGCTCATGCTGGGGCTGGTCAATGGGTCCTTCTATGCCGTGTTGAGTCTGGGTCTTGCCGTGATCTTCGGCATGCTGAACATCATCAATTTCGCCCATGGCGCGCTCTACATGACGGGCGCCATGCTGGCCTGGATCGGCCTCGAATACCTCGGCATCGGCTACTGGTGGATGCTGGTGCTGGCGCCGATCTGCGTCGGCATCATCGGCATCGCCATCGAGCGCCTGATGCTGCAATGGCTGTACAAGCTCGACCACCTCTACGGCCTGCTGCTGACCTTCGGCCTGGCCCTGATGATCGAGGGCCTGTTCCGCGATCTTTACGGCGTGGCAGGCCAGCCCTATTCGATTCCGGAGGAGCTTTCGGGCGCCTTCAATCTCGGCTTCATGTTCCTGCCCAAGTACCGCGCCTGGGTCGTCGTCGCCTCGTTGTCGGTGTGCCTCGCCACCTGGTACCTGATCGAGAAGACGCGGCTCGGCGCCTATCTGCGCGCCGCCACGGAAAATCCCAAACTGACCCAGGCCTTCGGCATCAACGTGCCGCTGATGGTGATGCTGACCTACGGCTTCGGCGTCGGCCTCGCCGGATTTGCCGGCGTGCTCGCCGCACCGGCCACGCAGATCGGACCGCTGATGGGCTCCAACCTGATCATCATCGTGTTTGCCGTGGTGGTGATCGGCGGCATGGGCTCGATACTCGGTTCGGTCGTGACGGGCCTGGGCCTGGGCATCATCGAGGGCATGACCAAGGTGTTCTGGCCCGAGGCCAGCGCCACGGTGGTGTTCATGATCATGGCGGTGGTGCTGATGATCCGTCCGGCCGGCCTGTTCGGGAGAGAGAAATGAACCGGCGCGTGACCGTCGCCTATCTCGTCGGCCTCGGCCTGTTGCTGCTGGCGCCGATGTTCATCTATCCGATCCTGGTCATGAAGGTGCTGTGCTTCGCGCTGTTCGCCTGCGCCTTCAACCTGCTGCTGGGCTATACGGGCCTCTTGTCCTTCGGCCACGCGGCGTTTCTCGGCACCGCGGGCTATGTCACGGGCCATGCGTTGAAAGTCTGGGAATTGCCCACGCTGCTCGGCCTCTTGGCCGGCACGGTCGCCGCCGCGGGCCTGGGCTGGGTGATCGGCAGCCTGGCGATCCGCCGCCAGGGCATCTACTTCGCCATGGTCACACTGGCGCTGGCGCAGATGGTGTTCTTCTTCTTCCTCCAGGCGCCCTTCACCGGCGGCGAGGACGGCCTGCAGGGCGTGCCGCGCGGCACCCTGTTCGGCCTCGACCTGGCCGACGACATCAAGCTCTACTACCTCGTCGTGGCGATCTTCGCCGGGTCCTTCTGGCTGATCCAGCGCACCATCCATTCGCCCTTCGGCCAGATCCTCAAGGCCATCCGCGAAAACGAGCCGCGCGCGATTTCCCTGGGCTACGACGTGGCCAGATACAAGCTGCTGGCCTTCGTCCTCTCGGCCGGCCTGGCGGGGCTGGCCGGTGCCACCAAGACCCTGGTGTTCAAGTTCGCCACCCTGACCGACGCCCACTGGCACACCTCGGGCGAGGTGGTGCTGATGACGCTCCTGGGCGGCATGGGCACGGTGTTCGGCCCGGTGGTCGGGGCGACCGTGATCGTCACGCTGCAGAACGAACTGGCCGACAAGGTCGGCTCGCTGGTCACCGTGATCATGGGCGCGATTTTCGTGATCTGCGTGCTGGCCTTCCGCCGCGGCATCGTCGGCGAATCGCTGGCACTCTACAAGCGTGTGATCGGGCAGAAGCCGCTCTGAGCCATCCGTCATGAAACTGGCCGCAATCGCCCTGGCCTGGCTCGGCTATTTCGCGCTGCATTCCGTGCTGGCAGCGTCCAGCGTCAAGGCCTGGATCGCCGGCCGCTGGCCGCACTGCATGCCAGGCTACCGGATCGCGTTCAACCTCCTGGCCACGCTGACCCTGATTCCGGTGCTGTGGCTGGTCTACCGCGGCGGCGGCGACTGGTTCTGGCGATGGCAGGGCGCCTGGGCCTGGCTGGCCGATGGCCTTGCGCTCGCGGCGATGCTGGGTCTCCTGCTGTCGGGCCCCGGCTATGACATGGGCGAGTTTCTCGGTTTGCGCCAACTGCGCCAGCATGGCCTCGATCATCCGGAGAATTTCACGGTTTCAACCATCCATCGCTTTGTCCGCCATCCCTGGTATTGCGTCGGGCTGGTCCTGATCTGGACCCGCGACATGAACGGGCCGCTGCTGGTATCGGCGCTGATGATCACCGCCTATTTCGTGGTCGGCTCGAAACTGGAGGAAAGCAAGCTGCTGGCCGTCTATGGCGAGACCTATCGCCGCTACATGGAGAAGGTGCCGGGGCTGATTCCGCTGCCCTGGAAACGCCTGACGGTCGCGGAAGCCGCCGCCCTGACCAAGCGCGCCGACCCGGGCTGACCGGGGCCGACACTTCGCGCTAGCGGGGCCTGCGGCTGTCCGTATTGGGCAGCATGGCCGCCAGCATGGCGATGCTCATCGAACTGAAGGCTATCAGCGACCATTCGGCGATCGACAGACCGAGAAACTTCCATCCGGCCTCCGAGCACAGGCCGGATGCTTCGAACAGCAGCGGCCATTGGCTGCCGGCCCAATTCACAAAATGCTCCCACCATGGCTGGTCGGCCGTGCAACTGACGCCTTTGGCAAAGCGCTGCAGCCAGGTCTGGTAGGCCGCGATGCCCGCCCCGGTCAGCGCGGTGGCGGCCATCAGCAGCGCCGCCGCCAGACGCGTCGCTCGTGCGCGGGCAAGAAACCACGCCGCGATGGCCTCGATGCCCAGCAGCAGGTAAAGCATGCGTTGCAGTATGCACAGCGGGCAGGCGGCAAGATTCATGGTGTGGGCCAGAACCAGACCGCCGGCGACCAGACCTACGGCCGCCGCGCCGGTCGCGGCGAACAGGCCGCGCGGGGTCAGCAGCAGGCGCAGCAGGACCATGGCTTACTTAGCCTTGCGTCCCTGGCGCGCCTTGGCGATCATGCTGTCGGTAATCCTCAGCAGGTCCTCGTAGCTGCTGGCGGCCTTGTTGTTGATCAGGAACTTGCCATCCACCGCCAGCGCCGGAACACCTTCGATACGGGCCGCGGTGGCGTCCTGGTCGCCGCGCTGCACCTTGCTTTGCATGGCGAAGGAAGCCATCGCGTCGGCGAATTTCTTGCGGTCGGCGCCCTTGCCGGCGGCCCAGGCGACCACGGCTTCGTCGGTCTTGAAGGCCATGCGCTGCTCATGAATCGCAATGAATACCGCGGTATCGAGCTTGGCCAGATCACCGGTGGTTTCCAGTGCGTAAAAAATCCGGGCCAGTCGCGCCCATTCCGGACGATTGAAGCTGACCGGCACGCGCCGGAAAGTCACGTCCTTGGGCAGGCCGGCGGCCCACTTGCTGACCAGGGGATGAAAGTCGCTGCAATGGGGACAGCCGTAGGAAAAGAACTCGATCACCTCGATCTTGTCCTTGGCGCTCGTCAGCGGGGGGCTGATGGCCTTGAAATCGGGTTCGACCGGTTCGGCAGCAAGTACAAGGCCGGTCGCGGCCAGCGATGCAAGTAGGGCAGAAAACAGCAGGGTAACGAGTCGCTTCATGAATATCTCCGTGGAAATTGCTTTCGAGTGGAATTGTAAGACAGCGTTCCCCATACAATGTTCGAAGGCCGAAATTTATAGGGGACAAGACCTTCATGGATCGATTGGCGGCGATGCAGACTTTCGTCCGGGTGGCCGAGGCGGGCAGCTTTACCGCCGTGGCCGACCAGTTGAACGTGGCGCGCTCGGCGGTGACGCGCCAGATTGCGGCGCTGGAAGCGCATCTGGGCGTCAAGCTGATAGCGCGCAGCACGCGCCGATTGTCCCTGACTTCCGCCGGTGCCACCTATATCGAGCAATGCCGCGAAATCCTGGATCGCATCGACGAGGCCGAGGGCGACCTGGCCGGCGAGCGGCAAACCCTGCGCGGCAGCATACGCACCACCGTGCCCCTGACCTTCGGCCTGCTGCACCTGACGCCGCTGATCCTGGAATTCTCCCAGGCGCATCCCGACATCCGTATCGACCTCGACTTCAACGACCGGCGCGTGAACCTGATCGAGGAGGGCCTGGACCTGGCGCTGCGCATTACCGAGCGCCTGCCGGAAACCACCGTGGCAAGGCGCCTGACCACCTGCCGTTCGGTGGTTGCCGCGGCGCCGGCCTATCTGCAGCGGCATGGCGAGCCGAAACATCCCGACGAGCTGGCGCAGCACGCCTGTCTGCCCTATTCGCTGACCTCGCGCAGCATCTGGACCTTCCTCATCGACGGCCTGCCGCATGCGGTCGAGATCAGCGGGCCGATCACCGCCAACAACGGCAACGCGCTGCAGGACGCCGCCATCCAGGGCATGGGCATACTCTACGGGCCGACCTTCATTGCCGCCGAGGCAATTCGCCAGGGCCTGCTGGTGCCGATCCTGAGGAAATTCCAGACCCCGGTGCTCGACATGTTCGCGGTGTTCCCGGGCAACCGCTTCGTGCCGCAGCGCGTGCGCGCCTTCGTCGATTTTCTTGCCTTGCGCCTTGGTCCCGAACCGTACTGGGACAAGGGCTTGCCATTGGAGTAAGCCAACATGGACATGCCGAAAAACCTCTTCAGGCAAAAGCTGCGGCAGGGGCAGTGGCAGGTCGGACTCTTCGTCGGCCTGGCCAATGGCATCAGCATGGAGATTCTCGCCGGCGCGGGTTTCGACTGGCTGGTGATCGACGCCGAGCACACGCCCAACAATCCCGCCAGCGTACTCGCGCAACTGCAGGCGGCGGCGCCCTATCCGGTGCAGTTGCTGGTGCGCCCGATGAGTCACGACGCCGCGCTGATCAAGCAGTATCTCGACGCCGGCGCGCAGACCCTGCTGCTGCCGCTGGTGGACAATGCCGAGCAGGCACGGCAACTGGTGCGGGCGGTGCGCTATCCACCCGAGGGCATCCGCGGCGTCGCCGCCTCGCTGTCGCGCGCCGCGCGCTGGAGCGGCATCAAGGACTACGTCAAACATGCCAACGCGGAGGTCTGCCTGGTGGTCCAGGTCGAAACGCGGGCGGGCCTGGAGAATCTCGACGCCATACTGGCCGTGGAGGGCGTCGATGGCGTCTTCATCGGCCCGGCCGATCTCGCCGCCTCGCTGGGCCATCTCGGCGATTCCGGGCATCCTGAAGTCAGGGCGGCCATCGAGGCTGCACTGCCGCGCATCGCGGCGAGCGGCAAGGCCGCCGGCATCTTCGTCACCGAGCCGGCGCTGGCGCGGCACTATCGCGCCTGCGGCGCCAGCTTCGTCGCCGTCGGCGGCGATACCACGCTGCTGCGCAGCGCGGCGGTCGATCTGGCCGCCTCGTTCCAGGGCGACGAATCCGAACCTGGCGCGGCGACTTGACAAGAGTTGGCGCTGGCGATACGGCGAGCGGCGGGCATAGGGTCGGTCCGCGCCTTTCAGCGCAGTCCGGCTAAACTTCAACTTTCAGATCGAAAGCACCCCATGAACAATCCCGAACTCCTGCGCAATGCCTGCCTGATCAATGGCGAATGGTTGACTGCCACCGGCGCCAGCCTCGAAGTCCGCAACCCGGCCAATGGTGAGCTGGTCGGGTCGGTGCCGAGCTTCGGCGCCGCCGAGACGCGCCGCGCCATCGATGCGGCGCAGGCGGCTTTCCACCCGTGGCGGGCGAGGACCGCGGCCGAGCGGGCGAAGATACTCAGGCGCTGGTTCGAACTGATGATGGAGAACCAGGAGGACCTGGCGCGCCTGATGACCCTGGAACAGGGCAAGCCGCTGGCCGAGGCGCGCGGCGAGATCGCCTATGCGGCGTCCTTCATCGAGTGGTTCGCCGAGGAAGCGCGCCGCGTCTATGGCGAGGTCATTCCCTCGCCATTGCCGGATCGGCGCCTGATCGTGCTGAAGCAGCCGGTCGGCGTCTGCGCCGCGATCACGCCGTGGAACTTCCCGGCGGCGATGATCACGCGCAAGGTCGCGCCGGCCCTGGCGGCCGGCTGCACCATGGTGGTCAAGCCGGCCGAGCAGACGCCGCTCTCCGCACTGGCACTGGCCTGGCTCGGGCAGCAGGCGGGCATACCGGCCGGCGTGCTCAACATCGTGACCGGCGAACCGGTGCCGATCGGCGGCGAACTGACCTCGAATCCGAAAGTGCTGAAACTGTCCTTCACCGGCTCCACCGAGGTCGGCCGCCTGCTGATGGCGCAGTGCGCGCCGACGATCAAGAAGATGTCGCTGGAACTCGGCGGCAATGCGCCCTTCATCGTCTTCGACGACGCCGATCTCGATGCCGCGGTGGCCGGGGCGATGGCCTCGAAATACCGCAACACGGGGCAGACCTGCGTCTGCACCAACCGTTTCCTGGTGCAGGAAGGCGTGCGCGATGCGTTTGCGCAGAAGCTCGCCGCCGCCGTGGCCGGGCTCAAGGTCGGCAGCGGGCTGGAGGAGGGCGTCACGCAAGGCCCGCTGATCGATGGTGCGGGACTGGCCAAGGTCGAGGAACTGCTGGCCGACGCCGTGGCGCAGGGCGCAAAGGTCGTCTGCGGCGGCAAGCGCCATGCGCGCGGCGGCACCTTCTTCGAGCCGACGGTGCTGACCGGCGCGACGCCGGCGATGCGTCTGGCGCGCGAGGAGATCTTCGGTCCGGTGGCGCCGATATTCAGCTTCAAGGACGAAGCCGAGGCGGTGCGTCTGGCCAACGATACCGAGTTCGGCCTTGCCGCCTACTTCTACAGCCGCGATATCGCGCGCGCCTGGCGCGTCGGCGAGGCGCTCGACTACGGCATGGTCGGCATCAATGCCGGCGTGATTTCCAACGAGGTCGCGCCTTTCGGCGGCGTCAAGCAATCGGGCCTGGGCCGCGAGGGGTCGAGCCACGGCATCGAGGAATACCTGGAGATCAAATACCTGGCGATGGCTGGCCTGTGACCGCGCCTTGACCGCGCCGTGAAACTTCCGGCGTCGATGCGGGCGCTGGCGCATCGCCCGTTCCGGCTGTATTTCTGTGGCCAGGCCGTTTCGATACTCGGCTCCTGGATCCAGCAGGTCGCGCTGGCCTGGCTGGTGTATCGACTGACCGGCTCGGCCGCGCTGTTGGGGCTTGCCGCCTTCGCCGCGCTGGCGCCTATCCTGGTGGTGGGGCCGCTGGCCGGCGCCTGGATAGACCGTCACGACCGGCGCCGCCTGCTGATGCAGGTGCAGGTCCTGCTTTTCATTCAGGCGAGCGCGCTGGCGGCGCTGACCTGGTTCGAACTGATCGGTCCGAGCCTGATCATCCTGATGTCCCTGTCCCTCGGCGTGCTCAACGCCTTCGACACGCCCTTGCGCCAGTCGCTGATTCCGGTCATGGTCGGCGGCCGCGACGACCTGCCGAACGCGTTGGCGCTGAATGCCATGCTGTTCAACCTCGGCCGCTTCATCGGCCCGCCGATTGCGGGCCTGATGCTGGGTTTCATGTCGGAGGCGGCCTGCTTTCTGCTCAATGCGTTTTCCTACCTGGCATTGCTCTGGGGTGTCGCGGCCATGCGCCTGGCGGCGAATGCGCCGGCCGCCGGCAGCGTCGGCCATGTGTTCAAGGAAGGCGTGCGCTATGCCTTCGATACCTGGCCGATACGCAGCCTGCTGATCGTGCTGGCCCTGCTCAACCTGACCGCTTCGGCCTATGCCGTGCTGCTGCCGGTATTCGCCAAGGAGGTGTTCCATGGCGATGCGCGCACCCTCGGCCTGCTCTGGGGCGCCGCCGGCTGCGGCGCCTTTGTCGCGACGCTGATGCTGGCGACGCGCCAATCGGTGCGTGCCACCCTCAACCTGGCGATCTTCTGCGTGGTCCTTGCGGCACTGGCGCTGCTGGCGTTTCCGCTCAGCGCCGATCTGCTCATCGCCCTGCCGGCGCTGGCGGCGCTGGGCTTCGGCATTTCCGGCGCCAACGTCGGCATCAACACGGTGATGCAGACCATAGCCCCCGATCGCCTGCGTGGGCGCGTGGTTTCGTTTTTTTCCAGCATCCGTTTCGGGCTCGATGCCATAGGCGGCCTGATCGCCGGCAGCCTCGCCGCGCTTTCCAGTGCGCCCGCTGCGCTGCTCGGCGAAGCGGCGCTGCTGGTCGCGACCGGCGCCTGGCTGCTGTCGCGCGCCGGTCGCCTGCGGCAATCCATAAGGACTCCCTGAATGATCTCCATGGAAGTCCTGTTCGCATTTCTCGCGGCCTCTGTACTGATCACCATCGCACCGGGACCGGACAACCTGATGGTGCTGTCGGTGGGCATCAGCCGCGGTCGCTCGGCCGGCATCGGCTTCGGTCTCGGCTGCGCGCTGGGCTGCTTCACCCATACGCTGTGGGCAACGCTGGGCATCGGCGCCGTGGTGCTGGCCTCGGCGACGACTTTCACCACGCTGAAGATGGCAGGCGCCGCCTATCTGGTCTACATCGGCGTCCAGGCCTGGCGTTATGCGGGAACGATGGCATTGACCAAGCTCGACGACGGCAGCGTGGAACCACTCGGAGTCCATGTGCGTCGCGGCTTCATCGCCAACGTGATCAATCCCAAGGTGGCCCTGTTTTTCATCGCCTTTCTGCCCCAGTTCGTCGATCCGGCGCGCGGTACCGTGTGGATTCAGATGTTGTTGCTGGGTGCCTTGTTTGCGGCACAGACGGTGTTGATCTTCGGCAGCCTGGGCTGGTTCGCCGGCAGCGTCGGCGCGCGCCTGCAACGGCAGCCAAGGCTCGCGGTCTGGCTGGATCGCGGCGCCGCGGCGATATTCTTCGCCCTGGCCCTGCATCTGGCAACGGCGGGACGCTGAATCCGTCGCTGAAATTCGACTCCGCCGGGCGTCAATACCCGACCGTCGATGTAGGCTATCGACGCCCGAAAATAGGGGCTGTACAAGGCACTTATCCTTGCAAGGTTACTCGCGCATCCCCTAGAATCGGGCCAGGTGGACCGGGCTGGGCGCGACAGGTTAAGGGAGAGCAGACAATGACAGGAATTTTGGGCCGGCACGTCGTCCGGCTGCTCGCCCTTGCATTGCTCCTGGCATCGGGTGCCGCCAGCGCCGGCGCCCAGGCCGAGCGCGCACTGGCCATGGTCAAGCAGATGATCGCCGCGGGCGAAGTGCCGCGCAATGCCGCGGTCAAGGTGGCTTTCAAATCGGGCAATATCGCCGCGCTGCTGGGCCCCGAACTGGAACTGCAGAGGGAATGGGAGCAGCGCAGCGGGGTCATGATCACGGCGCGCGTGATTCCGCAGCAGCCGTCCGTGGCCAATCTGAAGGCCAACCCCGACATCGATCTGACGGTGGCGCGCACTCACGAATTCCCCGATCTGCTGGAGCAGGGGCTGGTCGAGGACTTGACGCCGCTGCTCAAGCACTACGGCTTTACCCTCGATGGCGCGCCGCCGCAAGGCTTTGTGCGGCCGCGTCTGCAGGGATACTTCGGCGACAAGGCAGTCGCCATTCCGGCCGACGGCGACATCCTGCTGCTGTATCTGCGCCGCGACCTGATGGAAAATTCCGCCGAGCGCGCCGCCTTTCGCCAGGCCTACGGCCGCGAACTCGCGCTGCCCAGGACCTGGCAGGAATACGATCAACTGGTGAGCTTTTTCCACCGGCCGCAACAGGGACTGTACGGCAGCGTGGAACAGCGCGAGCGGGCGGGTGGCTGGATGTTCTGGCTGCCGCGCTACCTGTCGCAAAGCGCACCGCATCGCAAGCTGTTCGACGAGAACCTGAAGCCGCTGATCGATTCGCCGGCGGGAATCGCCGCCACCGAAAGCTACGTGCGCACCGTGCGTCATTCTCCTTCGGAGATTCTCGGCGAGGGCCGGGATTACAGCTACACGCTGCCCCTGTTCATGCAGGGCAAGGCGTTTTCGTCGGTATTTACCGTGGCTGGCGCCAAGCTGTTGAACTCGTCGGCTTCCTCCGTGCGCGGCAAATTCGTCGCGGTGCCGATTCCGGGCACCCGGATCGGCGAGCGCATCGTGCGCCAGAACGTACCGATCTATGGCAACAACCTGGTGGTTTCCAGTCGGGGTGCGCAGCGCAAGCTGGCCTTCCTGTTCGCCATGTGGCTGACCGATCCGGACAACTCGCTGCGCACGGTGGGCGTCAAGGGAGGATTCACCGATCCTTTCCGCTGGCACCATCTCGGCGATGCGCGCATCAAGGAGCTGTACACGCCGCAGGCGCTGGCGGCGTTCGCCAGCGAGTGGGCGATTGCGCTGCCGCCGGGCACCGGCATGCCTGGCGACGGCGAGTACCTGGAGATACTCGACCGGCATCTCTGGGAGGCGGCCAGCGGGAAGATCTCGGCCGCCGAGGCGATGCGGCAAACCGCGCAGGGCTGGGAGAAGGTCACCCAGCGGCGCGGTCGCGACCAGCAACTGCCGTGGCTGAAAATTTTCCACGCCGGATTCGCTGACCGTGAACCGGGCATCGGCGCCGCCAGATAAATGTCAAAAGCATGAAACTGCCGAGGCGCTTCGGTCTTCTGCCGCAATTGCTTACCGGTTTTGCCGGCGGCGCGGTGCTGGTGCTCAGCCTGCTTTTCGCCGGCAATCGGATGCTGGACAAATCCTCGGAACGCCTGATCACCACACTGGAATACCACGTCCGACCGCTGGCACGGCTGCATTCGCTGCAGGCACGCTTCGGTGGCCTGCGCAATCTGGAACTGGAACTCGGGCATTTGGAGGATGTTTTCGCCCTGCAGTCGCACGTCACGCGGCTGCACGCCGAGATCGCCGCGGTGGATGCCGAGGTCGGCAAGTTTTCGGCGGTGCTGGCCAGGGAAGCGCCGGGCGATGCGCAGCGTCTCGCCGAGCATTGGCGCGATTATCGCTCGCGCCTGCAGGATCAGGCCCGGCTGGCGGCCGAGATGAATCTGGCCGGCGTGCGCCGCATCACCGCGGCCGGATCGCATTTGCCGTTTCTCTCTATCCAGTCCCTGCTCACCGGCCTTGCCGAACAGACCGAGGCCGCCGCCGACGCCGCCTACCAGAAAGCTGCCGAGGAACAGCTGGCGCAGCGGCGGGACTTCATCTGGCTGGTGATGCTCGGCGGTCTGGTGATGTTCGCCGGTCTGGCCTATTCCGGACAGACGGTGGTGCGTCGCATCAGCATCCTGCGCGAGCATGCGCAGAAGCTGGCGGCCGGCGAGGAAAGCGGGGATATCACGATCGCCCGCCACGATGAAATCGGCGACCTGGCCGAGGCCTTCGGCACCATGCGGCAGCAGGTGCTGACGCGGGAAGGTGCCTTGCGCAACGCGCAAATCGAACTCGAAGTGCGCGTACAGGAACGCACCGCCGACCTCAAGAGCGCCAATCGCCGCCTGGTGCGCTTTTCGCAAGTGGTCGAGCAGAATCCCGTGGGTATCCTGATCGCCCGCATCGGCGGTGTGGTCGAGTTCGTGAACCCGGCCTATCGCAAGATCACGGGCCGGTCGGCCTCCGAGACGATAGAGCAGCCGTTGATCGAGGTGATGCATACCACCGATCCGCTCGACGCCGACAACGCGCTGCGCGTTGCGACCGGTGGCGGCATCTGGGAGCTCGAACAGCTCAGCCGGCGCGGCGACGATGCCTACTGGGAGCGCTTGCGGCTCGGTGCCGTGAAGGACGAAAGGGGGCGGGCGACCCATCTGCTGCTGTCGCGCGAGGACATCACCGAACAGCGCCAGCAAATGGAAAAAATCACTTACCAGGCGCATTACGACATGCTTACCGGCCTGCCCAATCGCGTGCTGGCCAACGATCGCCTGGTGCAGGCGATAAGCCGCGCCCGGCGCGATGGCGGCAGGGCGGCGGCGATGTTCATCGATCTGGACAACTTCAAGGACGTGAACGACACGCTCGGGCATGCCGTCGGCGACCACCTGCTGCGCCAGGTGGCGCAGCGTCTGGTCGCATCGGTGCGCGGCGAGGACGTGGTGGCGCGGCTGGGCGGCGACGAATTCCTGATCGTCGCCGGCGGCCTCAACCACGGCGACGAGGCGGCGGCGATTGCGGAAAAGGTCATTGCGGCGTTCTCGACCCCGTTCAAGGTCGACGAACGTGAGCTGGTCACCTCGCCGAGCGTCGGTATCGCGGTGTACCCCGACGACGGAACAGAGCCGATGGTGCTGCTGCGCAACGCCGATCTGGCCATGTACGAGGCCAAGGATTCAGGCCGCAACACCTACCGTTTCTACAATCGCTCGATCCACGATCTGTCGCTGCAGCGACTCGAAATCGGGCGCTGCATGCGCGGCGCGCTGGAACGGCACGAACTGCATGTCGTCTATCACCCGCTGGTGCGGGCCGACAGCGGCTGCATCATCGGCGCCGAAGCCCTGCTGCGCTGGAACAGCCCGGAACTGGGCATGGTGCCGCCGGCCACCTTCGTTCCGGTGGCCGAGCAAAACGGTCTGATCGTCGATCTCGGGCGCTGGGTGTTGCGCGAAGCCTGCGCCACCCTGGCGCGCTGGCGCCTGCAGCAGACCGGTTTCGTCATGGCGGTGAACGTCTCGCCGCGGCAGTTCAAGACCAGCGGCTTCGTTGCCCTGGTCAAGGACTGTCTCGACGAATTCCAGGTGCCGCCCGGACAGCTCGAAATCGAGATCACCGAAGGCCTGCTGCTGCGCAACCAGGGCGAGGTCAAGGTGATCCTCGACGAACTTCATGCCCTCGGTGTCCGCCTGTCGATGGACGATTTCGGCACCGGCTATTCCTCGCTGAGCTACCTGCGCGAGTTTCCCTTCCATACCGTCAAGATCGATCGCAGTTTCATACACGACGTTTCGGACGACCAGAGCGACCGCGCCCTGGTCATCGCGGCAGTGCGCATGGCGCAGGCGCTTGGCCTGCAGATCATCGCCGAGGGCGTCGAGACGGACGAGCAGTGGTCCTTCCTGGTGGCGCAGGACTGCGACGTCCTGCAGGGCTTCCGCTTCGGCCAGCCGGTCACCGAAAGCCATTTCGGCAAGACCTGGGTCAATGCCCGGGTCAGGCTGCCCGAAAGCGACAGTCAGCCGCAGGACCAGCCATTCATCCCGATTTGAAGCAACGCCAGGCGGGCTCGACCGCAGGACGCAGCCTGGTCGCCGCCGCCGGCAACTGTGCCCAGGGCAAGTGGATATACGAAGACGGCAAGGCGCAATTCGGCCACCCGCCCGAGTTCGAGCACTTGCGGGCGGTGCGCGCCGATTTTCATCTATGCGCGGGATCGATTCTGGCCAATGCCCATGGTGGCGACAGGGAGGCTGCGACGGCATCGCTGAAGTCCGCGCTGCGGCGCCGGTCGCCGCCGCGGAAGGCGGGCAGCGCCCGACAGGGCCAAATCCGGGCGTAGTTCACAGCGCTCGCCGATGATTCGGTAGTAGCATTGATAGACGCATTGAAGCAGTGCCCCACTCAAGACAACGGTATAAAGCGGGCGGCTTGATGTATTCTTGAACTCATCGATCGGAGCGAGTAGGGATTCATGGTCGCCGCAACCATCCTGATCGTCGACGACGAGCCGACGAACCTGTTTCTCCTCACCGGCCTGCTGCGTCCCGAGTACCTGGTGCGCGCCGCCAACTCGGGCGAAAGCGCCTTGCGCGCGGCGGCGAGCCAGCCGCGGCCGGACCTGGTGCTGCTGGACGTGATGATGCCCGGCATGGACGGCTATGCGGTGCTGGCGCGGCTGCGCGAGAATCCCGAGACCTGCGACATTCCCGTGATGTTCCTCACCGCGCTGGCCGCGGCGGACGACGAGGAGCGCGGCCTGCACCTCGGCGCCGCCGACTACATCACCAAGCCGATCAAGCCGGCGGTGGTGCTGGCCCGCGTCCGCAGCCAGTTGCAGGCCAAGCAGGCGCGCGACTGGCTGCGCGACGAGAACTCCTTTCTCGAAGCCGAAGTCGCGCGGCGCACGACCGAAAACGATCTGACCCAGATCGTCACCATTCGCGCCCTGGCGCACCTGGCGGAGACGCGCGACCCGGAAACCGGCAGCCACATTCTGCGCACCCAGGGCTATGTGCGGCAATTGGCGCTCGGATTGCGGCGGCACCCGCGATTTGTCGACTTCCTCAATGCGCGCAATGTCGACCTGGTCACCCGTTCGGCGCCGCTGCACGACATCGGCAAGGTCGGCATCCCCGACTCGATACTGCAAAAGCCCGGCAAGCTTACCGCCGAGGAGTGGGAGATCATGAAAACCCACGCCAAGCTCGGTTCCGACGCCATCGAGCAGGCCGAGGCCGACGCCGAGCAGCCGGTCGCCTTCCTGATCCTGGCCAAGGAAATCGCCCACTGGCATCATGAAAAATGGGATGGCAGCGGCTATCCCGACGGGCTTGCCGGCGATGCCATACCCTATTCGGCCCGTCTCATGGCGCTGGCCGATGTCTTCGACGCGCTGATCTCATTGCGGGTGTACAAGGCACCGATGCCCTACGATCAGGCACGCGACATCATTGCCGCCGAACGCGGCAAGCATTTCGACCCCGATGTCGCCGATGCGTTTCTTGCTTCCTTCGATGAGTTCGTCGGCATCGCCGAGCGCTATCGCGATTCTGCGGAGGCGCGCCACCCGACCAGCTGAACAAAGTCCCGCCATGGACCCGCAGCCAGACGCCACGCGCGAGGGAATACAGGCAACGGGCGCCATCGCCCTGCGGGTCGTCCTTGCCTATGCCGTGTTCGCCGGCCTCTGGATACTGCTTTCCGACGAGGTCCTGGGCGAACTGTTCAAGGATCCGGAGCAACTGGTCCTGGCCAGCACCATAAAGGGTTGGCTGTTTGTCGCCGTGACGTCCCTGCTGCTGTTCGGCTTCATCCGGCGCCGGCTCGACCAGGCGATGGCCTCGGCCCAGCGCGAACTCGAAGCGCAGACGGAAAAAGCGCGCGCCCTGCAACTCCTCGCGGCGATCGCCGACAATTCGCCCGATGCCATTTTCGCCAAGGACAGGGAAGGGTGCTACCTGCTATGCAATCGGGAAGCCGCCAGGGTCCTGGGCATGTCTGCCGACGAGGCTCTTGGCCGCGACGACAGGTCCATGTTCCCGCCCGAGCAGGCGGCGACGATCCGCGCCGACGACAGCCGCCTGATTGCCGAGAATCGCATCCAGACCATCGAGGATCGGCTGACCACGGTGGACGGGGAACGGATTTTTTCGACGACCAAGGGGCCGTTGCGCGATGCCGACGGCCGGGTCATCGGCTTGTTCGGCATCGCGCGCGACGTCACCGCAGGCAAGCAGGCCGAAAGTGCCTTGAGGGCCAGCGAAGAGCGCTATCGGATGGTGCTGGAGAACGCCGCCGATGCCGTGCTGGTGGCCAATCCGGAAGGAGATTTCATTTATGCCAATCAAAAGGCGGGCCAACTGCTCGGTTACGGCATCGACGAACTGCTGACCCTGAACTTCCGCGACCTGGTACCGGACGACCTGGTCGAAATTGCCATAGCCCAGTTCGCGCAGCTCAAGCAGTACGGACATGTTCTCGCCGAAGGCCGGATGAAGCGCCGCGATGGCAGCCGCGTGCCGGTGGAACTCAATACCGTGCGGCTACCGGACGGAAATCTCTACGGCGCCTGCCGCGACATTTCCGATCGACGGGCCGTGGAGCGCGACCTGCGCCAGCGCAATGAGGAACTCGAAGCCTTCAACCGCGCCGCCGTTGGGCGCGAGGTCGTCATGATCGAACTCAAGCAGCGGATCAATGCCCTGTCCCGGGAACTCGGGCGTGAGCCGCCCTATCCGCTGGCGTTCATCGACGAGGCGGCAGAGCCGCCAGGGGGAGACGGCACGGCATGAAGGTGCGGCTGGTGCTGTCCGTGCTGCTGCCGTTCTTCGCCTGCGCAGTGCAATGGTTGTTGTGGGATGCCCTCAAGCCCTACGTCTGGTTCCTGTTTTTTCCAGCGGCGTTTTTCAGCGCCTGGATCGGCGGCCTCGCCGGCGGTCTCGCGGCGACCGGCATCAGTACGGTACTGGTCTGGTTCGTTTTCATCCCGCCGACCTTTTCCTTCGCACTGGACAATCCGGCGTCGGCTTTTTCCGTGGTGGTGTTCGTCATCATGGGCGCCCTGTTCGCCTACGTCTTCGAACGCATGCGCTTGGCCAGCCGACGCACCGACGAAGCCCTGGCCAGCACTGAAGCCGCCAACGCAAAAATCATTCAGCTTTACCGGACGACGCTGGAACTCGACGCGCAGAAGAACCAGTTCTTCGCCAACGTCAGTCACGAGTTGCGCACACCGCTGACGCTGATCCTGGCGCCGCTGGAGCGGCACTATCGCCGTCTCGCCAGCGCCAACTCTTCGGCCGCCGAACGGCGCGAAACGGAAATGATGCTGCGCAATGCGCGCCTGCTTTACCGCCACGTCACGGATCTGCTCGATGTCGCCAAACTCGATGCCGGCCGCATGATGGTGGCCTGGTCGGCGGTCGATCTGGCGCGCCTGGCACGCGCGACGGCGAGCCATTTCGAGTCGCTCGCCGCGGAACGCCGCATCGACTATCGGGTGCACGCACCGCAGACGCTGCCGGCCGAGGCTGACGGCGAAAAGCTGCAGCGGGTCATGCTCAACCTGCTATCCAACGCCTTCAAGTTCACTCCCGATGGCGGGCTTGTCGCGCTGCGCCTGTCCGCCAGCCACGGTCAGGCGCTGATCGAAGTGCAGGACAACGGCCCGGGCGTTCCTGTCGAATTGCGCGCCGCGGTGTTCGAGCGTTTCCGCCAGGGCGAGGGCGGCGCGCAGCGGCGCCACGGCGGCACCGGCCTCGGTCTGGCCATCGTCAAGGATTTTGTCGAACTGCATGGCGGCAGCGTGTCCCTCAATGAGGCGCCGGGCGGCGGTGCGCTGTTTTCGGTGCACCTCGACCTTAGGGCACCGGCCGGCACGGTGCTCGGCGCGCCGCTGGCGCTGGACGAAGTGTTCGGCCGCCAGTCCGTCGAGGAACTGGGTCTGCGTGCAGCGCAGCCTGACGAGACACGGGCGGCCGATGCGCCGCTGGTCCTGGTGGTTGAAGACAATGCCGACATGAACGAATTCATCGCGGCCACGCTGCGCCCCCGCTACCGGGTCGCCAGCGCCCGCGATGGCCGCGAGGGCCTCGACAAGGCGCTCGCGCTGCATCCCGACCTGGTCCTGGCCGACGTCATGATGCCGCTGATGGGCGGCGAGGACATGGTCAGGGCGCTGCGCGACCAGACGGTTACGCGCGACCTGCCGATCGTCATGCTGACGGCCAGGGCCGACGACGAGCTGCGGGTGCGCCTGTTCGCACTCGGCGTGCAGGATTACCTGAGCAAGCCGTTTTCCACCGATGAACTGCTGGCGCGCATCGGCAGTCTGGTGGCATCGCGGCGGCGCACCGTGGCAGAGCTGAGCCGCAGCGCAGAGCGGCTGCGGCGGCTGGCCGAAGTCGTCGAGAAGATCGCGGCGGTGCGCGATCTGGCGCGGCTCATGGACATTGTCCGCCATGCCGTGCGCGAACTCACGGGTGCCGATGGCGTCACCCTGGTGCTGCGCGAAAACGGGAATTGCCACTACGCCGACGAGGATGCCGTCGGCCCGCTGTGGAAGGGGCAGCGCTTCCCGCTCGAATCCTGCATTTCGGGCTGGACCATGCTCAACCGGGAAGCGGCGGTGATCGAGGACATTTACGCCGATGCGCGGATTCCCCACGCCGCCTATCGCCCGACCTTCGTCAAAAGCCTGTCGATGGTGCCGATCGGCCGCGAGCACCCGGTGGGCGCCATCGGCTGCTACTGGGCGGAACGCCACCGCGCCAGCGTCGAGGAGCTGGAACTGCAACAGGCGCTGGCCGATGCCATGTCGGTGGGCCTCGCCAATCTCGACCTGTATCGCGCCATGGATGCAGCGCGGCGCGCGGCGGAGCAGACGGCGGCGGTCCTGACCGAAGCGCAGCAACTGGCCGGGATCGGCAACTGGACCTGGGAAATCGCTACGGGCCGGCACGTCTGGTCGGCGGAGATCTACCGCATCTACGGCCGCGACCCGGCCCTGTCGGCCGCCGTGTATCCGGAGGTCAAGCAATATTTCACCGAGGAGAGCTGGGCGCAGCTGGCCGATGCCGTGGAGCAGGCACTGGCGCGAGGCCGTGCCTACGAATGCGATGCCGAAGTGCTGCGTCCGGACGGCGGCCGCCGCTGGATCACCGCGCGTGGCGAGGCCACGCGCGACGGCGCCGGAAATATTGTGAACCTGCACGGCACGGTGCAGGACATCACCGCACGCAAAATGGCCGAAGAGCAGATCCGCTCGCTCAACGCCGAGCTGGAGCAACGCGTCGTCGAACGCACCGCCGAGTTGCGTGCCGCCAACCAGGAGCTCGACAGTTTCGCCTATGCCGTCTCGCACGACCTGCGTGCACCGCTGCGGGCCATGAGCGGTTTTTCGCGGGCATTGGGCGAGGATTACGGCGGTCAACTCGACGGCGAGGCAAAGACCTATCTTGAGCAGATCGATATCGCCAGCCGCAAAATGGGCGAACTGATCGACGGCATGCTCGCCCTCTCGCGCAGTACGCGCGGCGGCTTGCGGCGTGACGAAATCGATATCTCGACGCTGGCGACACGCCTGCTGGACGAGTTGCAGCGCGCCGAGCCGCAGCGCAGGGTGGGCTGGACCGTGCAGGCCGGGCTGCAGGCCGTGGGCGACGCGAGCATGATCGAGGCGGCGGTGCGCAACCTGTTGAGCAACGCCTGGAAATACTCCGGCAAGACGGCAGCGCCGGAGATACGCGTGTTTGCGGGAGAAGTCGACGGCCGGCGCGGCTTCTGTATCGCCGACAACGGTGCGGGGTTCGACATGGCCCATGCCGGGCAGTTGTTCCAGCCGTTTCGGCGCCTGCATCGCCAGGAAGAATTTCCCGGTACAGGTATCGGCCTGGCCACCGTACAACGTATTATTCATCGTCACGGCGGCGAGATTCGCGGCGAAGGCCGCCCCGACGTCGGGGCGTGCTTCTGCTTCACGCTGCCCGTCGGTGCCAACGAGGAAAAGCCATGAAAGCCAAGTCCATACTGCTCGTTGAAGACAACCCGCAGGACGAACTGCTGATACTGCGCGCACTCAAGAAAGTCAGCCTGGCCAACGAGGTCGAGGTCGTGCGCGACGGCCAGCAGGCGATCGACCACCTGTTCGGCGTCGGCGAGTTCGCGGCGCGCGCCAATGCCGAACTGCCGGCCGTGGTGCTGCTCGACATCGGCCTGCCGCGCATTTCGGGTCTTGAGGTGCTGGCGCGGCTGCGCGCGGACGAGCGTACCCGCTTGCTGCCGGTGGTGATGCTGACCTCGTCCGACGAGGAAAGGGATCGTCTGAAGAGTTACGAGGAGGGCGCCAACAGTTTTGTCAGGAAGCCGCTCGACTTTGCCGAGTTCGCCGAAACCGTGGCGCGCCTGGGCATCTATTGGCTGGCCACCAACCAGCCGCCGCCAAGCGCATGAGCCGGTCATGGACCAGCCGCTGAAAATTCTCGTCATCGACGACGTCGCCGCCGACTTCCTGCTGATCGAGCGCTATCTGCGCCAGCATGGCCCGGCCGCCGAGTGCCGGCACGTCGCCCACGGCGCGGACCTGCCTGCGGCCCTGGACAGCGAGTGGGACCTGGTCCTGTCCGACTACAGCATGCCGGACCTGGATTTCGGCGAAGTCCTGCAACAGATCAAGACGCGCAGGCCCGATCTGCCCGTGATCCTGGTGTCCGGCAGCGTGGGCGAGGAAACCGCCGTGGATCTGCTGCGCATGGGCCTGACCGACTTTGTGCTGAAGGAGAACCTGGTCCGGCTGCCCGCCGCAATCCGGCGCGCCCTCGATGAGGCCGCCGAGCACCGCGCCCGCCGCAATGCGGAGCAGGCCTTGCGCGAGGGCCAGGCCGCCGCGCTCGAAGCCCAGCGCAGGGGACGGCTGGCGGCGCTCAACCTGATGGAAGATGCGATCACCGCACGAACCGGCGCCGAGGCCGCCGTGGCGGCCCTGCAGGAGAGCGAGGAAAGGCTGAAGCTGGCCTTGCGGGCGGCCCATCAGGGCACCTATGACGTCAACGTCACGACCGGCGAGGCCATCGTCAGCCCCGAATACGCCACCATGCTCGGTTACGACCCGGCCGGGTTCCATGAAAACTATGCCAACTGGTTTGAACGCCTGCATCCCGACGATCGCGGGCTCGTGACGCAAACCTATCGCGACTACATAGTCGCCGGCAAGCTTCCCGAATTCCGCCTGGAGTTCCGCCAAAGAACCTGCGCGGGGGGCTGGAAATGGATACTTTCGCTGGGCCGGGTGGTGGCGCGCGATGCCGCCGGGAAGCCCTTGCGCATGGTCGGCACCCATACCGACATCTCCGAACAAAAGAGCAACGAACTGGCCCTGGCGTTCCACACGCGGCGGGTCGAAACCCTGTTGGCCCTGCCCGCCGCCGCGGAAACCATGGCCGAGGATGAATTCCTGCAGTACGGCATGGAACAGGCCGAACAGCTCACCGACAGCCGGATCGCCTTCATCCATTTCGTGCTCGAAGACCAGGAAACCATTGAACTCGTGACCTGGTCGCGATCCACGCTGGACCACTTCTGCCAGGCGGTGCACATGCGCCACTACCCGGTCAGCGAGGCCGGGGTCTGGGCCGACGGCCTGCGCCGGCGCGAAGCCGTGGTGATCAACGATTACCCCGCGGTCGACGGCAAGCGCGGGCTGCCCGACGGCCATTCCACGCTGCAGCGCCTGATCGTCGTACCGGTCATCGAAAACGGCCTGGTGCGCATGCTGGCCGGTGTCGGCAACAAGCCGGACCCGTATAGCGACCTCGACCTGGACACGGTGCGGCTGCTCGCCAACGGCGTTTGGGACATTGTTCGCAAGCGGCGGATGGATGTCGCCCTGCGCGAGAGCGAGGCGCTCAATCGCTCGACGCTGGATTCGGTCAGCGCCGAAATCGCCGTGCTGGATCGCAAGGGGGTGATCACGGCGGTCAATCGGCCGTGGCGCCGGTTTGCCGAGGAAAACGGCATCGAGCCGGGCCAGGCGGCGCCCGGCACGGATGTCGGCGCCAATTACCTGGAGGCCTGCGTGGACCGGACCGGAACGGCGAGTGCCGACGCGCTGGATGCCAGCGCGGGCATACGCGCGGTCCTGGAAGGGCGCTTGCCCGGCTTCAGCCTCGAATACCCCTGCCATGCGCCCGGGCAGCAGCGCTGGTTCAGCATGAGTGTGACGCCGCTGGGAACACAGGGACGTGGTGCGGTGGTGGCGCATACCGACATCACGCAGCGCAAGCGCGACGAGGCGGAACTGCGCAAGCTGGCGCTGGCCATAGAGCAGAGCCCGGAGAGCATCGTCATCACCAATATCGATGCCTGCATCGAGTACGTCAACCCGACTTTCCTGCGCAACACCGGCTACAGCCGTGAAGAAGTGCTGGGACAGAACCCGCGGATTCTGCATTCGGGGAGGACCACGGCGGAGACCTACCGGGAGATGTGGGCGGAACTGAGCCAAGGCAGGCCGTGGAAGGGCGAATTCCACAACCGGCGCAAGGACGGCAGCGAATACGTCGAATTTGCCATCATCACGCCGCTGCGGCAGCCCGACGGCGCGATCACGCATTACGTGGCGGTGAAGGAAGACATCACCGAGAAAAAGCACCTGGGGCTCGAACTGGACCGGCACCGGCACCACCTTGAAGGGCTGGTGGCGCAGCGCACCGCGGAACT
>JAMPYF010000002.1 GCA_023700805.1 Sulfuritalea sp. | reverse complement strand
TCCACCAGATACTTCTCCAGCTCGCCGGTGTCGACCAGGCGCTGGTACTGCGCGGCGTGCTCGTGCTTGAACTCGTCGAGCGACTGGGTGCCGGTGAACATCACCACGTCCGGCGGCGGCAGCTTGTCGGGGCGGAAGTGGTTGTTGAAAAAATGCACCGTGAAGAGGAACACCGCCGCGAGGAAGGCTTCCTCGCCATGGACCACCATCGCCACGTTGAACACCCAGCCGGGCAGCACCGAGGCCACGATATGCGGGAAGGCCAGCATCATGCCGCTGCCGCCGATGATCGCCATACCCCAGAACACCGCCCAGTAGTCGAACTTCTCCCAGTAGGACCAGCGTTCGATGGCGGGGCGCGGCCCCTTGCCGACGAACCACTTGAACATGCCGATCATGTCGTACATGTCCTTCCAGTTCGGCACGAAGGAGTCGGGGCCGAAGATCTTGAAGTCCTTCCATTTGCGCAGGATGTTGATCGACACGGCGATCAGATGGATGAAGAAGATGCCGAGCATGGTGAATGCCGCCACGCGGTGCACCAGGCCAGCCGTCCTCGGGCCGTTGAACGCCGCCATGACCGCCTTGGCCCAGCCGGTTTCGGCGTAGAACGCCGCCATCCCGGTCAGCACCAGCGTCATCACGCTGAGCGCGAACAGCAGATGGGCCAGCCGCCACATCGGTCCGAAACGCCTTACGTGCTTCTTGCCCAGTTCGTCCCGCCGCTCGTCAAACGGCAGCTTCTCTTCGGGTATCGCACCGCTACGGATATGCCAATGATGGACGCCTTGCTTGCGATCCATGTATTCGCGGTACCACCAGAGTATGGAATGCGCCCAGAAGAACACGAATACGCCGATCAGCAGCGCCACCATGAACTTGGTGGTGAGCCAGATTTCCGGATACTTCTCGAAGTTGTCGCTGGTGCCATGGGGGCTGAAGGTCAGGAAGCCGGCGGTGGCGAGCGGCAGGTCCTTCTTGCCGCTGTGGCACTTCTGGCAGGCCTTCAGCCGGTTCTTCTCGTGCATCCGCGATTTCGGCTCCTTCGACGGCTGGATGCCATGGCTGCCGTGGCAGTCGAAGCATTTCGCGGTGTAGGCATAGCCCAGGGTATTGACCTGGCCGTGATAGGAATTCTTGTAGGACTTGAAGGCATCCTGGTGGCAATCGCCGCAACTGGCCGTGATCGACAGCTTAGCCTTGTCGGTGGAACTGCCGATGATGTCGTGGGTGGTGTGGCAATCCGAACAGACGGCCGTCTTCAGGTTCTTCTTGTCGACCGCTTCCTTGCCGTGGATGGATTCGGTCCATTCCTCCAGGTGGTCCTCATGGCATCTGCCGCAGATATCGGGCACGGTGAGGTGCCACTCCTTGCGCTCGGGGGTGCCGCGCGGCGGCACGTCGAAGGTATGCACGTTGTGACAATCGCTGCAGATTGCCATCAACTTGGTTGGATCGTCCTTGTCCGGCTTGGCGTGGAAGGACTGCTTGTAGGCGGCGACGTTATCCGCAACGATGCCGAGGCGGGGCTTCTCGGCGGTCTTGCCCTGCTTCTTGGTTGCGTCCCAGAGGTCGAGGTGGCACTGGGCGCACTCGGCTTTCTTCACCCCCTTGGCTATCTGGTGCGGCGAGACGTTGTCGGTGATTTCCAGGTGGCAGGCAACGCAATCCATCTTGGCGTGCACGCTCGTCGCATATTTGTCCGGAACGACTGGCTGCACCGCACGCTTTTCGCCATTGCTGGCGAGCATTTCCAGTTTGCCCTTCTTGCCGTCATGGCAGCTCTGGCAGCCGGCGTTGTCGAGCTTGGCCGCTGCTGCGGGAGCCGCTTCCTTGGCCGGGGCCGCAAGCAAAGATCCGCTGCCCAGAGTTCCGGCCACATAGACCACTGCCGCCACTACCCATGCTGCAAACTGGCTGGTACGCATCATTCAGTTTCCCCGCTACTCGTTGTTCTTATGCCTGGTCACGCGCAAGCGGCTGCACCAGGAAGCGCCGCCGGGGCTATGGGCCCCGGCGGATTGCATCGGATCAGTGCGACAGAATCCACTGCGCAAGGTTGCTTAACTCTTTCGGATCCTTGGTTTCGATGATCTTGTGATCTTCCTCGGTACCGTCTTCGAGCTTGACCTTCTTGCCCTCGGTCATTTGCTTAATGGCCTCTTTCTCACCGAGTTTCTTTTCCTTGTACTTGGCGGAAATCTTCTTGTAGGAAGGCCCTTTCTTGGTCTTGTCGACCGCATGGCATTTGAAGCAGTCGTTCTTCTTCGCGAGCGCCTTGGCCGCCGTCTCGTCAAAGGCCGCATGCACGGGCGCCAGTCCGGACAGGGCGAATAACAGTGATCCGGTCAGCAAAAGGGTGGATTTCATTCTCATGATCGAACTCCGATAATAGTTGGCGTAAAGGTGAACCTGCTGCTGGCTGCAACAACTTCCGTATAAGGATGCATGGCGACGAATACCTGAGAATACCGGCTTGATCTTGATCAGGCACAGGCTCGCTCGACAGCGCGACGGCATCCTAGCATGTCGCGAAACCGCATCCGCGGCCACCTTGGCCACCTCGGCGAAGCCCCGCCCGATGCCGATTCAAACAGCCTTATCGACGGAAGTGCGCTTCTTTTCATGATGAGTCGCTTGCCATATGTCAATCCAGCCATCGCCGATTTACGGAAGGACCGTGCTCCCATTGTGCCCTGCGCTATCCATCGTTCAGAAATTATCCAGATTTGCCGAAAACCCAAGCAATTCTTATACCCGTAACAATTTCGCAGTTCTATGTCGAACCGCCGACGGAGTTGCGGAGGATCTTCTCTTCGACCTGCCTCCAAATCATGACGCCTGTCACTTAACAGTGACAAGTCACCGGCAGCTTCTGTCGTCGAGTGCAGCCCGAAGCTAGCCTTGCACCACATCGGGAGACAGGCCATCGACCGACGACGGTGTATTTTCAGAGGGATGCTCACTGCTAGCCCGTCAAATCCGTTCGAACCGCACGAAGCGCCCGGTTTATCCCGCAAGCTCGGGGCAGAACGCGATCTCGGCAACTGAATTGACTGCGGCATGGGCTTTTGACTCAGGTTGCCATCGCTTCGCGTTGACGACAATTTGGACACACCCGCAGGGCATCAATACCGCCCGGCAAGTCCTGCGCATGCTCCTGCATCAATGCCAGGCTCACCGCCAGCTTGCGCCGGCCGATGAACGGCGTTCCGCAACTGCTGCACGCCTCCAACTGATCGTTGGCCAGTTCGCGCGCCGCATTGCGCGCAATCGGGTCCGGCAAGAAGCGCGGCTGCAGCGCAATCGCCTGTTCCGGACACCCGGCACGGCACAGATCGCACTGGATGCAGAGACTTTCCGTGAACGAGAGCAGCGGCGCCGGATCAAGCTGACCGCCCAGCGCCCCGGTTGGGCACAAATACGTGCATGCCAGACAGAGGCTGCATTTCCCGGTATCCACCAATACCACGCCAAGTGTCGCACCGACCGCGAGCGCACGCGGCGCGCTGGTTCGCCCATCCGTTTGCCTGCCTGCACCGAGCGCGTCGATCAGCGCCAGCAGGCTTCCCCGCTTTCCATCCATGGCGGGGGCTGCGGCCGGCGCGGTCATGACAGGCAGGCGGACGGTTTGCTCGATCGCCGTCGGCACATCCCGCGGAGCAGCGATTCGCAGCACCTCGGGATCGAGGCCCAGCTCAGCCAGCATGGTGCGCAGTTCCTCCAGCTTGAACTCGATCAACTGGCGACTCTGCGGCGGAGTCGTCGGCGCCAGCACCAGCACCAGGCCGCCGACGCCTGCTGCCAGGGCCTTGAGCCACAGCAGGTCCGAAAATGCGGGCAGGGGATTCACCTCCAGAAAAAGCGCCCCTGGCGCCGCGATGAAGGGCAATACATGGCGCGCCGCGGCGTCGTGCACCACCAGAATCGGGCCTGGATCCATTTCACCGCGCTTTTCCAGGCGTTCATCCAGCAATTCCTGCAGGGTTCCCGGCGCCGGATGCTGAAATCCGAGCGCACCGGTCGGGCATGCCAGGGTGCAGCTGGCGCATCCCTGGCAGAGGAAGGGATCCACTTCGATCTTTTCGCCGCTCGAACGAATCGCCTGGGTGGCGCAGACATCGAGGCAACGCCGACAGCCGGCAACTCCCATCGCCCCGTGGGCGCAGAGTTGCGGACGGTAGTCGACATATTTCGGCTTGTGGAAATCGCCCGTCAGTTGCGGCAGGCTGTCCAGCGCCTGGGCCAGAGCCGCCGCATCGTCGCCGGGCGCATAGTAGCCATGGGGCGGCATGCTTTGGCGGAACAGCGGCTCGCGGCACAGGTCCAGCACCAAGTCAAAGTGCCGGTCGGCGTTGCCGCTGAATATTCCGGCATCTTCAGCCTTGTCGACGGCGACGCGAACGGACGCGGAGAATCGCCCGAGATGACCTCGTAGCGAAACGATGCGCCCGCCGACCGCCTTGACTGTGGTCGGCAGATCGCCGAGAGCCGCCACCCCGGGCGCAAACAGGGCTATGCGCAAGTTCGGCGCGCGCCGCGCCAGTTCGCGCGCCGCGTCTGCGGCGGACACCGTGTCGCCGGTGATCAGCACCGAAGCGCGCGACCGGTAAACCACCCCATCGTGCGGGATCGGCGTACCCGGCGCCATGTATCTCAATCCGGACATACCGCCGGCTTGAGCAGGGGGGCTGACAATCGAAAAAGCCGGCGGCACGAAGGGATCAGACATTCTCGGCGAAGGATGGCACGGATTCGACCATGGTATCGATGTCTTCGCGATCGAGTTCGCAGGCACGCGGCGTCAGCGCCAGCAAGGCACGATAGAACGGCGTCGCCGCCATTTCAGAGGCCTGCCGGCAATACTCGGGAACCCAGCGCAAGACATGCCGGTCGAGGAAGTCTCGTTCGCGGCGTACCCAGTCCATCGCCGCCTGGGTATCATCCGCCTGCCACGCCTCGGCTTCGCGATGACAGGCGATGGCGAGGAAACGCAGTTCAGCCGCCAGGTGGTCGGGGGGACTGGCATCGGGCAGCGGCGGCGCGATATCGGCATCGGCATAGGCGGCGGCCACGGCCAGCGCAATGTCGCCGCCCCAGTTGCCGCTGCGCACCACCGATTCGAACGGCGGCGGTCCGCCGTAGGATTCGGAGATGCCGCCGAACAAGCGCGTGAACTCGATGGCCAATGCATCCGACGCTGCGTCCGCGCTCAGGGCCGAGTGCAGCGCGTCGGCGAAGGCGGCGGTCTCGGCGGCCAACGCTTCGGCCGGATTTACCGGACCGAGCGCCGATATGAGTTCGTAGAAAAGCACGCTCCCGGGCGCCTCGGCAAAGCCCCGGGCGAGCAGCCAATAGGTGCGGCCGCGGCGGCCGGCAACATCCGCCAGTGTCGCGGCCGAGTTCATGCTCAAACTCCCCAGAACGAGTGCGGCCCGTTCGGCTTGTAACCGGGCTTGTGGCAGGTCAGGCAGCCCTTGCGGTCGGACTGGCCCTCGTCAGCCAGCGCTTTCGACATGCGGTCGTCCTTGCGCAGATACAGGATGTCTTCCTGCACCTTGTCGTGACAATCGGCGCAGTCGAGCTTTTCCTGTTTCTCGTGCAACTTGTGAAAACGCCCTTCGACGGCCATCGACGGTTTGCCGGAAAACACCATCTTTTTCTTCGCCGGTGCGTCGGCGCCGATGGCCGGTGCCACGGCCAGGCTCAATCCCAGAACCAGCGATGCAAAAAGTAGTCTCATGACTTGGCTCCTTTATCCAGCGTGTAATACACCTGCGGCTTGTTGCCGAAATGCGTCTTCAGTTGCACGGCATTGGTCGCCTTGATGCGCATCGAAATTTCCGACTTCGGATCGTCGAGGTCGCCGAACCACCGCGCCTGCGTCGGGCAGACCAGATCGCAGGCCGGCGTGTAGTCCTGGTCCTTGCCGATGCGATCCTGCTTGCCGTCCTTGATCGCCTTTTCGATCTTGTGCCAGCAGAAGGTGCACTTCTCGGCGGCCTTGGCCCGCTTCTGGTGCGTCGGATGCCGCTCGGCATAGGCGATGGTCTCCATGCCCTGCGCGCCCTTGCCCGGATTCAGGGGCTTCAGTTCGGTATTCATTTGCGGCACGCCGTAGGGGCAGACGGATGCGCAATAGCCGCAGCCGATGCACTTCTTGTAGTCGAACAAGACCACACCGTATTCGTTCTTGGTGATTGCCTTGACCCCGATCTTGTCGCAGATGGCCTTGCATGACGGCTTTTCGCAATGCATGCAGTTCATCGTGTTGTAGATCTTGTGTACTTCGGGATAGGTGCCCACCTCGTACTCGATCATCGCGTTCCATTGCGCATCGGGAGTGAAGTGATTTTCCACCGCGCATGCGGACAAGCAGGAGCGGCAGCCCATGCAACGCTTGGTGTCTATGAGTCGTCCAAATTTTGCCATGATGATTTACTCCCTTATGCCTTGGTCAGCTTGCACTTGGTGTCGTTGAAGGAGTTCATGCCCGAAGGAACGTCCGGGTGCAACTCCAGCACCTGGTTGATCCAGGTTCCCCGATTGGCACCGGGGGCGTAGCCCGGACTCCACTGCCCGTAGTGGTAGGACACTGCCAGCGTATCGGGACGCACGCCCTGCATCGGCTTGGCAATGCCTTTCACCTTGCCGACGCGGGTTTCGATCTGTACCGCGTCGCCGTCCTTGATGCCCATCTGCTTGGCCGTCGCGGCGTTGATCGCAACGTAGTTGGTGTCCAGATCGGCACCGAGAGCCTGGTTGGTGATCGCGTTGTTGATGGTGTTGCCGGACTGGTAGCGGTGCATCAGCTTGTGCGTGACCAGGTAGAAGGGATAGTCCGTAGCCTCGCGATGCGGCGTCGGGAAGGCGTGATCCTTGGTCGGGATCGGCGAGTAGGCCAGCTTGTACTTGGCCAGGTCGATGCGGGCGATGTTGTTGGCCTTGACGACCTTCTCGACCGTCTCATACGTGCCGACGAAGTGATCGGCATAAAGCTTGAACTTCGGCTTGCCGGGCCCCTTGAACACCGGATCGACCCCGTGCAGATACTTGCCCTTGGTATCCAGCTTCTTGGCGACGAAGCCATGCTCCTTGGCATAGGCGAAATCCTTCTTGGTCTTGTCGGTCCAGATTATCTCGACCTGCTCCTCGGTCGTGTAGTCGCGGCCCGGCTTGAACTTGACCTCCTTGAGCTTCCAGCCCTTGTTCAGGTTTTCAAGATACTTGTCACGGAAGCCGACGCGCTTGGCCAGCTCGAAGATGATCGAAGTGGCGTTGTGTTCGAGGTTGAACGGATTGGTCATCGGCTGGCGAATCGCGACGATCCCGGTCATCTCGGGGTGAGTCTTGGCCGGCGCGTTGTGCCACGATTCGAGGTAGGTCTTGTCGGGCAGGACGATGTCGCCATACCACGCCGTCTCGGTCATCACAATATCGATCACCACGTTGAAGGTCTTGGTCATACCCTCGAACTGCTGCCAGGCGTTGGAGGTCGAAACCGCCCGATTGGTGCCGTAGAACATCTGCATTTCCGGCACGTAGCCCAAGCCCCAGGACTTCGGATCGAGCAGGGTGATGTTGGTCTGCTGGCCGATGTTGTGGTGCGAGTTCGGATGGAACACGGTTTGCTGCATGTCCGTGCGCTTCGGCGGATAGTCGCACTTCGCGGGCTCCAGATACTCCGGATGGTTGTTCGGATGGTGGAGCAGGAAGCCGCCGACGGCGTCGATCGCCCCCACCAGCGAATTGAGGATAAGCAGGGAACGCGAGTTCTGCACGCCGAACTCCTTGGCGGCAAGTCCGCGGAAGGTGTAGGCCGCGACCGGGCGATAACGCAGTTTGACGCCGTCGATTTCCTTGAACTCGCCGATATGCGCTTCCTTGGCGAAAGTTGCGGCGAGGCGCGTGATGGTGGCGGCAGGTACGCCGGCCACTTCTTCGGCATATTGCGGCGTGACGTCCTTCAGGCTGTCGGCGAACACCGTGAAAGCGGTGCGTACCGGCTTGCCGTCGACCGTGTAGCTGCCCTTGAGCGCCGGCTTGACGTTGGCAGTGTAAGCCGCGGCGGCGTTGCTCGCCGTATCCCAGACCAGCGGCGTCTTGCCGTCCTTGTCCGTCACGATCTTGCCGTCGGCCCCCACCAGTTGCGGCGAGTTGGTGTAGGTGGTGAGAAATTCCTCGTCGATCGTGCCGGCATCGATCAATTGCTTGCACATGGCGAGGATCATCACTACGTCCTTGCCCGGACGCACCGGCACCCATTCGTCGGCCTTGGCCGCGCAGCCGGAAAGCCGCGGATCGATGACCACGGTCTTCAAGCCGCGTTCGCGCCCCTGGGCAGTCGCCCAGTCGAGCCAGCGCGAGGTCTGCTCGCCCTCGTGGTAGTTGGCGCCGAAATTGAGCAGGAGATTGGTGTATTTCAAGTCGGGCAGATGGCCGTGATAGCCCCAGGTCAGCTCATCGGCAACGTGCCGCGCCGCCTCGCACAGCGTGGTGCGGTGTATGGCGTTCGGCGTGCCGAAGGCGCCGCACCAGGCTTTCAGATTCGTGTCGCCGATTAGGTACTTACCCTGGCCCCACTGGAAAACCAGTTTCGACGGATTGTCGGCCTTGATCTTCTTGAGCCGCTCGGACACCAGCGTAAAGGCTTCTTCCCAGCTGATCTCGACAAAGCCGGGGTTCTCGTTCGGCCCCTTCTTCGGGTTGGTGCGCTTCAGCGGCTTCTTCAGCCGATAGGGGTCGTAAGTGTTGTACATCCCGGCCGCGCCCTTGGGGCAGATGCCGTGGTTGTAGACGTCGGCGCGCGCGGCATCGGGGTAGATGGACTTGACGATGCCATTCACCACGTTGCCCTGGATGCCGCAGAAGTTCGGGCAGATCGAACAGCCGGACTTGAAGGTCTTGACCTCCATCGACTTGGCCGCCGCCGCGGGTTTGGCTTTCGCCGCCGCAGCGAGGGCATCGAAACCGACGCCGGTAGCCGCCGCGCCGCCGAGGGCGCCCATGCCCTTGATGAAACCTCTTCTTCCGATTTCCATATCATTGACTCCTAGATGTTGTTGCCATTGCTTCGAATGGAGGTCGCATGGTGAGACTCGCCTGAAAACTGTCCGCACCCTCGGGCCGCCAAGGCGGTTACCGCGCGGTAACATGAAATTCGGGTAGCCGTTGCGCTCGCCCCACCGCGTAGCCGGCAGACAAAAGTTGGCGCTGGCGACACGGCGCCGCATGCGGCAAGGCCGACAGCGCGAACGCCACGCGGGCGTTGCTCGGTTAAATGCTTGGATGGAGTATTCACGGCAGGCATCGGATCATCATGTTTGCCCCTCAATTCGCGAGAAACATGCCATCAGAAAAACCCCTGCAGTTTCATGGGACTGGACTCAAGCCCCATAAGACCATATTGGTAATAATGGCAATCAGGACTAGAATGGTTACCGTATCGTAACCAGCGAGGACTCCATGAGTCAGCCAATCGAAAGTTCGTTACCTAACCGTAACCGACGCCGCTGGCTGTTCGACAGCGGCTGTCTTGCCGCCGCGGGACTGATCGGCCTCACGCGCAAATCGCAGGCGGCCGGTGGCAAGCTGCGGGTCGGCATGACGCCGGCCTTTCTCCATGACCAGCACAGCATGCTCGGCGAATGGCGCGCATTCATGGCAGCGTCCCTGCAAAGACCCGTGGAATTCGTGCAGCGCGACAGCTATCGCGAAACCATGGACCTGCTGCGCCTGGAAAAGCTCGAATTCGCCTGGATCTGCGACTATCCCTACCTGCACCTCAAGGACACCGTGCGCCTGCTGGCTGTGCCGCTCTATCAAGGGCGTCCGCATTACCGTTCCTACCTGATCGTACGCAAGGGCGATACGCGGACCCGTTCGATCGCCGATCTTTCGGATGGCGTGTTCGCCTATGCCGATCCCTACTCGAACACCGGCTACCTGTCGCCCCGCTATGAAATCCGCCAGTTGGGGCACGACCCGGCCGGCTTCTTTCGCAAGACCTTCTTTACCTGGTCGCACCGCAAGGTGGTCGAGGCGGTTGCCAGCGGATTGGCTCAGGGCGGCGCAGTGGATAGCTACATATGGGACACCCTGGCTTACGTCGAGCCGGCGCTGACGGCACGGACGCGTGTGGTCTGGCGTTCGCCGGAGTACGGCTTCCCGCCCTTTGTCGCCCATCGCTCGGTGGCCAGTGCCGACTTTCAACTCATGCAGCGCCATCTGCTCGACACCTCGCGCAGCGAAGCCGGACGACGCCTGCTCGGCCTGCTGCACCTGGACGGATTCACCATCGGCAGTCCGGCGCTATACGAGGGCGTGGCACGCATGATGCGCAGCTTTGGCGAAGCCTGATGCGCTGGCTGTTCAACCTCTCCTTCCGCCACAAGATTCCCTTATGGACCTCATTCCTGATCAGCGTCTCGATTTTCGTTGTCGGTGCCGCATTGATGACGCGCGCCTATCAGGACATGAAGACCGCGGTGGTGATCAGCGCCGGCAATCTCGCGCATACCCTCGCCAACACCCTGGCGCCGGCGCTGTTGCACGACAACGTGTGGCGCGCCTTCGAGATCGCGCGTTCGCCGATTCGTGCCGAATCCGCAAAAACCCCGGTCGCGGTCGATGCCGTGGTGGTGCTCGGACGCGACCGGCGGATATTTGTCTCCAGCGATCCCGATACGCTGCCGATGCTGGCCGATGCCGCGACGCTGGGTCCTGACTGGTTGCAACTGAGCGAGCGACTGGCTACCCCGAGCGAGGAGACATGGCCCCTGGTGCTGGAGCCGCAGGATTCGGGCTACCTCTACCTGGTTCTACCCATCACCGACAAGGACGCGCAACTGGGGCACCTGGTACTGCGCTATGCAAAATCGGTGTTCCATCCCTGGTTCATCGACACGATCTGGCAGGGCCTGGGCATCGGCCTGCTGGTGCTGGCGGTGCTGATTCCGATCAACTGGTACTGGGGCAGCCGCATGGCGACGCCGCTGGTCGATCTGGCGCAACGCATGGGCATGATGCTGAAGTCGGTTCCCGAACCGCTGCCGCCCGATCTCTATCCCTATCACGACGAACTCGGCCAGTTGTTCGCGGCCTACGACCGCATGGTGCTGGCGCTGCGCGACAAGGCGGCGCTCGAAAACGAGATGGTCAAGTCCGAGCGCCTGGCGGCGATCGGCCAGCTCACCGCCGGCATCGCCCACGAAATCAACAATCCGCTGGCCGGCCTGATGACGACCGTCGATACCCTCAAGCTGCGGCGCAATCTCGATCCGCGCGCCTTGCGCCAACTCGAGTTGATCGATCGCGGCCTGATGCAGATTCGCGACACCGTTGCCGCTTTGCTGGTGCAGACCAAGGTGCAGGCGCGGCCGCTGAATCCGCACGACCTGGAAGATGTGCACACCCTGATTCAGCCCCAGATCGGCAAACGCCGCATCCAGCTCGACTGGTCGGCGGCCATGCCGGCCGAATTGCCGGCACCGGCCAGCCTGGTGCGCCAGATTCTGATCAACTTGTTGCTCAACGCCATACAGGCCGCGGCCGAAGGCGGCCACGTCAGCCTGTGGCTGGGCCGCAAAGCCGAATCGGCGTCCTGCCTGTCGATCGAGGTGCGCAATGACGGCACCCTGCTCGGCGACGAACAACTGGCCCACCTGTTCGAACCCTTCGCCTCGACGCGACCCGGCGGCCATGGCCTCGGCCTCTGGGTGACCTATCAGATCGTGACTCAGCTCGAAGGCCGCATTACCGCCAGGAACGTCGACGGCCAGGTCGAGTTCGTGGTCAACCTGCCACTTGGAGAAAGCCCATGCAGCACCGCATCGCCCTGATCGAGGACGACCCCATCATCGGCGAGGCGCTGTCCGAGCGACTCGATTTCGAAGGCTTCACCTGCGACTGGTTCCGCGACGGCAAGTCGGCCCGGCGCGGCCTCGGCCAGCGCCGCTACAGCGTGATCGTCAGCGACATCAACCTGCCCGACATCAGCGGCGAACAGTTGTTCCGCGAGCTGCTCGCCGGCAACCGGACCATCGCCCCGGTGATCTTCATCACCGGCTACGGCGCCATCGACCAGGCCGTGCGCCTGCTCAAGCTGGGCGCCCAGGACTACGTGACCAAGCCCTTCAACGTCGGCGAACTGATCGCCAAGATCCGCGGACTTTGCGAGCATCAGCAACAAGCCGCGAACAGCGACGCCCGGCTGGGCATTTCCACCGGCATGCGGCATATCGAAGGACTGCTGCCACGTCTGGCGGCGAGCCGCAGCGCGGTGCTGATTTCCGGCGAGTCGGGCGTCGGCAAGGAGGAAGTCGCACGCGCGCTGCACCGTGCCGGCGATCCGGAGGGCAAGACCCCCTTCATCGCGGTGAACTGCGGCGCGATTCCCGAGAACCTGGTCGAGTCGGAACTGTTCGGCCACGACAAGGGCGCCTTCACCGGCGCCGATCGCGACCGGCGCGGCGTCTTCGAGCAGGCCGATGGCGGTACCCTGTTCCTCGACGAGATCGGCGAAATGCCGCCTTCCATGCAGGTCAAGTTGCTGCGCGCGATCCAGGACCGGGCGGTGGTGCACGTCGGCGGCGCCACGCCGCACCAGGTGGACATCCGGCTGATCTGCGCCACGCACAACGACCTCAAGGCCATGGTGGAACAGGGCCGCTTCCGCGAGGATCTGTATTACCGCATCCACGTCATCCATTTGCAGGTGCCGCCGCTGCGCGAACGGCAGGAAGACATCCTCTGGCTGGCCGCGCGCCTGCTCGATGCCCGCGCAAGCCGTGGCGAAGCGCGCCGCACGCTGACGCCCGAGGCCGAGCGCGCCCTGACCCGCTATCCGTGGCCGGGCAACGTGCGCGAATTGCAGCATTGCCTGGAGCGCGCCAGCGTGCTCTGCCTGACCCCGGCGCTGAGCGCCGAAAGCCTGTTCGGCGCCGGCGCCGCGGCTGACGCCGATACCTTGCGGCAGCCGCTCAGCGAGCACCTGCAGGACTGCGAGCGCGCCTACATCCGGCGCGCGCTGGCCGAATGCGACGGCCGCATCGCCGACACCGCCGCCCTGCTCGGCATCAGCCGCAAGAACCTCTGGGAAAAAATGCGCAAGCTGGACATGGCCGAAGGCTGAAAGCCTGCGGCCAAACCTCGGTCAGATCTTGTCGGCCGGCTTCACCGCGCGGTGGAAGCCGATCATGCCGTAGAACACCGTGTCCACGCTGACCTCGACGAAACCCAGTTCGCGCAGCACGATCGACAGTTCTTCGGCGGTGTAGAACAGGTCCAGCGCGTCGATGAAATACTGCTTGAACTTGGTCGCCGCGGGGCTGCTGCCGACGATCAGACTGGTGAAATTCAGGCAGGCCTTGAGGTAGGTGAAATACAGGTTCTTCACGATCACGTTGCGCGGCCGCAGCATGTCGGAATGGTGGAAGTGGCCGCCGGGTTTCAGCACGCGCAGGATCTCGGTGAACACCTCGCGCACGCGCAGGTGGCGCGAGGCGAACTGCAGCGTGACGACGTCGAAATGATTGTCCGGAAAGGGCAGCGTGTGCACGTCGCCGATCGTGCTCTTGATCTGGAAACCCAGCGCGGCGGCGTTCTGCGCGCCCACGGTCTGCATCTCGGCACTGCGGTCCATGGCATGCACGTCGAGCGTCGGTTCGCGCTTGAGCAGGGCGATGCCGATGGCGTTGGTGCCGGCGCAGACGTCGAGCACCTTCTGCTGCGGCTTGATGTCCACGGTCTGCATGAAGCGCTTGAGGAAAGTGCTCCAGAGGCCGAGCGCGGCGATTTCGTTGGCACGGTCGTAATAGCGCGCGATGTCGGCAAACGCATCGTTGAGTTCGTTGGTCCAGACATCGTTGAAGCGTTCTTCGCGTACGGCCTCGCGCGTGGCGAGTGGGGGGGGTGCCATGATTGTTTTCTCCTGCTATGGGATTGAATGTTGCCCGTTGGCGCCGGATTTAGCCTTCGCGGCGACTGACTGTCAAGTCCGGCAGCCGCCTTCCGGCCTTCATGGCTCGCCCTTGGCCTTGATTCCAAGCCGGCGCAGTTTTTCCCAGAGCGTCTTGCGCGTAATGCCCAGGGCCTCGGCGGCATGGGTCATGTGGCCGCCGTGCCGCTCCAGGATCAGCGACAGATAGTCGCGTTCGCAGCCCATCAGGTATTCGCTGAGGGATGCGGATTCAAGCGGCTGCGCCACCTCGCCGTCGATGCCGCCGCCAAAGAAGGCCTCGGCGCCGAGCAGGGGTCCGCTGGAGAGGATGCAGGCGCGCTCCACCGCGTGACGCAACTCCCTGACGTTGCCGGGCCAGGCGTAGTGCAGCAGGGCCTGTTCGGTGCGCGGGTCGAGGCGGCGCTGCTCGCCCGCGTGGGCGCGGTTGAATTCCTCGACGAAATGGCGCACGAACCAGCGGATGTCTTCCGGCCGCTCGCGCAGCGGCGGAATGCGCAGCTGTATCACATGAATCCGGTAATACAGATCCTCGCGGAACTGGCCGGCGTCGACCATCGCACGCAGGTCGCGATGGGTCGCGCAGACCAGGCGGAAGTCCGAGGTGACGGCTTTCTCGCCGCCCAGGCGGGTCAGGCGCTGGTCCTGCAGCACGCGCAGCATCTTGGCCTGCATCGACAGCGGCATTTCGCCGATTTCGTCGAGGAACAGCGTGCCCTGGTGCGCCTGCTCGAAATAACCGCGCTTGGCCTTGACCGCGCCGGTGAAGGCGCCGCGCTCAAAGCCGAAGAGTTCGGCTTCCATCAGCGACTCGGGAATCGAGGCGCAATTCACGGCGACGAAATCGCCGGCTTCGCCGATCGCGTGACGATGGAATAGTTTCGCCACGTGCTCCTTGCCGGCGCCCGACTCGCCGGTGATCAGCAGCGCGGTGGCGTGGCGCGCCAGGCGCGGGATCGACTCGGCGATGCGCCTCATCGCCGGCGACACGCCGAGCGTATCGTCGCCGCCGTCGCGGACCGCGCCGTAGCCCTCGGCCAGGCCGCGCACTTTCTGCACCAGGACATCGACGTCGAAGGGCTTGGTGACGTAGTCGGCGGCGCCGGCCTTGAGCAGTTCCACGGCGCGGTCGATGGTGCCGAAGGCGGTCATGAACAGGAAGGGCGGCAGCCGGGGCTGCGTTTCCTTGAGTTCGAGGAACAGGTCGCCGCCGTTGCGGTCCGGCAGCCGGATGTCGCTCACCACGAGACTGTAGCGGTGGGCGCCGAGCGCCGCCGAGCCCGCGGCGGCCGTGCGGCACCAGTCCACGGCAAAGCCTTCCAGGCGGAACAGCTGGCACAGGGACTCGCCCATGATCTCGTCGTCCTCGATCAGGCACAGGCGCAGCGCGGATTCAGTTTTCGACATAGGGAATCTCGGCGCTGAAGGTGGTGCAGCCGGGCTCGCTGTCGACCGACAGCCCGCCGTTCAGCTGCTGCACGATCTGGTAAACCACCCAGAGACCAAGGCCGTAGCCCTTTTCGCGGCCGCTGGCGAAGGGTTCGAAGAGATAGGCCATCTGCTCGTCGGGAATGTGCTTGCCGTCATTGCATACCGAGAACCGCAGCATTCCGTCGCCACTGTTGAGGCCGAGACGCACGCGGCCGCCCTCGTCGGCCGCGGCGATGGCATTCAGCAGCAGGTTGAGCAGGATCTGCCGCAGCAGCGTCGCCGGCAGCGGCAGCGCCCGCTGCAGCGGGGATTCGATCACGACGGTGACGGAACGGGCATGCGCCTCGGCCTCGACCAGGATCAGCAGATCATCGATGTCCGCCGGTTCGAACGGCCGGTCCTGCAGCTTGGTCTCGACCAGCAGGGCGGCCACGGTATGGCGGATCTGCGTGAGTCCGCGCTCCAGCAGGGACAGGGTCTGGTTCGCCAGCGGGTCGCCGCCGCCGTGGCGCTGGTAGGTCTTGATCGCGGTCAGCATGCCGCCCAGGGGATTGTTGATCTCGTGCGCAATGCCGGCCGTCATGCGGCCGACGGCGGCCAGGCGTTCGGTGACCAGCATCTGGTCTTCCAGTTCCTGCTTGTGCTTCAACTCGCCGACCATGCGGCGAAAGGCATTGCCCAGTTGCCCGATCTCGTCGCCGCTCTTGGGCAGGTCGGCCAGGCGCGCCACCTCCAGGTCTCCCGGCACCCGGCGCATGGCGTCGGCCAGGGCCACCAGCGGCTCGCCCGTGCGCCGCGCCCAGAACCAGGAGAAGGGCAGGATCAGCAGCAGCACCAGCAGGGTGACGAATGCCGCCTGTCCCACCAGACCGATGAAGCGCGGCACAAAGGAGATTTTCGAATAGCCGAGGATGACGTGGCCGAGCGCGACGCCGTCGGCCACCAGCGGTGACATGACGAAGTAATGGACCGAATCGGCCGGTTCGATGACTTGCTGTTCGGTCGCCTTGGTCTTCACCAGCGCGGCGCGCAGACGGCCGTAGACGCCGCCGCGGCTGGCCGGACTGCTGCCGATGGGGAATTCCCGCGGCCGGGTGGAAACGAAGACATTGAAGTCGGCGTCGGTCACCAGCACCACGTCGGCCTGCAGTTCCGGCGCAATCGCCGTGGGATCGCGGGCCGACTGCAGGATTTCGTAGGCGCGCCAAATGTCGTCGTGCAGCACCGGCGTCACCAGCGTGTTGGCCAATACCCGCGCCAAGCTCTTGCCGTGGGCATCGAGGTTCTGCCGCATCTCGTCGTACTCGCGCGTCACCAGCGCCGCGGTGACCGCCAGCGCGGTGCCGAGCACGGCGCCCATCACGCGTAGCGGAATTTTCCAGCGCAGCGAAAGGTCGGCCAGGGCGATCATATCTGGCGCACCCGCGCTGCCATGCGCCTGATTTCATCGAACAGCGATGGCTGACCGGCGACAAAACCATCCAGGCGCAACAGGTGTAGCAGTTCGGCACCCTCGGCATCGGACGCCATCTCCAGCAGAACGGCGCGGAAGCGCTGCAGTTCGCTGGCGGACATGTCCGGGCGCGCCACGAAGGGCGGGTGTCCGAATTCCGGCGAGCGCTCGATCACGCGCGTGCTGCGGGTCAGCGCGGGATGGGTCTCGGCCAGGGTTTCCCAGACATAACCGTCCACCGCGCCGCCGTCGGCCAATCCGACGCCGACGGCCTCGACCACCTTGCGGTGGCCCCAGGTGAAGAAGTTGCGGGAAAAGAAAGTCGTCGGATTCTCGCCCAGGGTGGTGAGCCGGTACTGGGGATAGAGGTAGCCCGAGTTGGAATCCGGGTCCGAGTAAGAAAATACCTTGCCGCGCAGATCGGGCAGGCCGCCCGAATGCCCATCCTCGGCGGGCACGATGATATAGGACTGGTAATACGGCCGCCCGCGCCACAGAGGCACCGCAACCAGGCGCAACTCATGCCGGTAGCGTATGTAGGGATAACCGCAGATCCAGGCGAAATCGATCTTGCCGCCGCGGACCAGGTCCAGCACCTCGCGGTAGTTTCCCCGCTGCACGAAGGCCACCGGCCGTTTCAGCCGCCGCTCCAGCCACGCGCGCCAGCGCGTCAGGAAGCTCAGCTGGTCGTCGAGGAAGACCGGCGTCAGGCCGATGCGCAGGACCCCGGTTTCGGCGCGCACGGGCAGCAGGGGCATGGCGGCGACTGCCAGCGCCGAGCGCAGAAAAGCCCGCCTGCATAGTCCCGCCAACAGGTGATCGCCCTCATTCATGGTGCCGATGATAAGCGCGAAAGCCGGCGCTTCATTGCCGATTTCAGCGAGCGTTACGCGCGCGTAGCAGGTTGCAGCGCAGCATCGACGCCATGTGTTACGCCGGCGTAACCATCGCCGGAATCCAGTGCTGGCAATGTTCGGCGTAATCCCTAGTGCTAACAAGGGATTGGCGCAGATCGGGCGGAACTGGTCTGGATGTTGCGTAAAGGAAACGGCAGGCTGGTCCATCGGGCGCCGCTTTGCGCCGAACGCAACCAGAACAAAAACCGAATCACTGTAAGAGGAGGCAAGACAGATGAGTGAAGAATTGAGGGTCTCCCCCATCGAGACGCGAGGCGTCGCCGGCAAGCGGCGTTTCGCCATGGTGGTCGATACGCGTCGCTGCATCGGCTGCATGGCCTGCCAGGTCGCGTGCAAGGCCGAATACGACACGCCGCTGGGCGTCAATCGAACCTGGGTGCCGTACAAGGTGGTGGGCAAATATCCCACCGTCAAGAAACAGTTCCTGCCGCGGCTGTGCAACCACTGCGACGACGCGCCCTGCGTGCGCAACTGCCCGGTCGATGCGACCTTCAAGGTCGAGGATGGCGGATTCATATTGCAGCGCTATGAGCGCTGCATCGGCTGCCGCAGCTGCATGGCCGCCTGTCCCTATAACGCGCGCTTCATGCTGCCTTCGCACCGCAGCTACACGCCGATCACCAATGTGGTCGACAAGTGCACCTTCTGCTTCCACCGCGTGACGCAGAACCTGGTGCCGGCCTGCGTGCAGACCTGCATCGGCCGCGCGCGGGTTTTCGGCGACATCAACGATCCGAAGAGCGAGGTTTCCTACCTGGTGGCGACCAATTCAACCCAGGTGCTGCGTCCCGAAGAAGGCACCAAGCCGCACGTCTTCTACATCGGCGCCGATCGCAATGCGACCGAGTTCGGCCGCGACGCCTACCGCCAGCCTGAAGTGATGGAACTCGAGCGTTCCGCCTTCAAGCGCAACTTCAAGATCTGAGAGGGAACATCATGGGTGATTACGTCTGGTTTCACGATGTGTCGTGGCACGCGAGCTACGCCGTCTATTTCTTCGTCATCGGCATCCTCGCCGGTTTGTCCTTCATGTCCTACGGCTCCTGGATCACGCCGGCGCTGCGCCCCTTGCGCGAGAAGGCCGCCTACGGCTCGATCGCGCTGCTGGCGCTGGGCGGCGTGCTGCTGATCGCCGACCTGTCGCAACCGCTGCGCTTCCTCAACATCCTCAACCCCGGCTATCTGAACTTCAGCTCGCCGCTGGCCTGGGGAGCGCTCAACATCGTCGCCTTCGGCATCTGTTCGGTGCTGTACATCCTCGCGCTGAGGAAGGGCGACGAGACCAGGGGCAAGCTGCTGGCGCTGGTGACGGCGCTGCTGGCGCTGGGCCTGCCGGTCTATACCGGCTTCGACCTGACGGTGCACCAGTCGCGCCCGGTGTGGAACTCGCCGATCATTCCGGTGCTGTTCGTCGCCATGGCGATCGCCTCGGGTTCCGCGGTCGGCTCGCTGCTGGCGATGGGCAACGAGGAGGCGCAGAAAGTCCTGCGCCAGTACATGCTGTGGTCGGCCGGTGCGGTGGCGGTGATGCTGGTTTCGGTCATGGGCACCACCAACTACGGCGGCTCCGCGGCGGAACTGACCTTCATGATCATGACCACCGGCACCATGGGCCTGCTCTTCATCGGCGTCGGCTTCCTGGCCGGCAGCGTCGCGCCGGCGGTGCTGCTGTTCGCGCCGATGGGCAAGAGCCAGGCCGTGCTGATGGTTTCCGCCCTGCTGATCCTGGTCGGCGGCGCCGCCCTGCGCTACGTGCTGCTGATGGCGCCCCAACAATTGCAGACCCTGTTCTGACCGACCCCGAGGAGATATACAAAATGGAAATGCCAAAAGTCACGCGTCGCACCTTCCTCAAGGTCAGCGCCACCACCGGTGCTGCCGCGGCCGCCGCGCCCCGTCTGCTCAACGCCATGGAAACCCAGCTGGGCGGCAAGGATTTCGGCCCGGTCAGCGGCGCCGAGCGCAAGGCGATCCCGATCAACTGCCACGTCTGCAACATCCAGGACGGCGCCATCGCCTATGTCGAGAATGACCGCGTGGTCAAGCTCGAAGGCAATCCGGAGCATGTCTCGACCCGCGGCCGCCTCTGCGCCAAGGGCAACGCCGGCATGTGGTACAGCTACGACCCGGATCGCATCCTGTATCCGCTGAAGCGCGTCGGCGCCCGCGGCGAAGGCAAGTGGAAGCGCATCACCTGGGACGAGGCCCTGACCGAACTTGCCGCCAAGCTCGACGCCGCGATCAAGGAAGATCCCAACACCATCATGCTCAAGTACGGCCGCAACCGCTCCGGCGGCGTGATCGACCGTTTCATGGCGACTCTGGGCTCGGCCACGGTGGTGAACCACACCTCGGTCTGCGAATCGTCGAAGAAGATCGGCATGGAGCCGACCTGGGGACCGGACATCGAAACGCCGGACTTCGCCAACGCGAAGTACGTGCTCAATTTCGGTTCCAACATCCTCGAAGCCGCCTACTTCCACAACCCGCTGTCGCAGCGCGTGACGGAAGGCCGCGTCGACAACCACATGAAGATCGTCACCTTCGACGTGCGCCTGTCGAACACGGCCGGCTTCTCCGACGAATGGGTGCCGGTGCATCCCGGCACCGACGGCGCCGTGGCACTGGCCATGGGCCACGTGATCCTGCGCGAGGACTTGCAGGATTCGGAGTTCATCGACACCTGGACCAACGTTTCGGTCAAGGAACTCAAGGAGCATTACAAGCAATACACCCCGGAGTGGGCGTCGAAGATTTCCGGCGTGCCGGTCGAGACCATCGAGCGCGTCGCGCGCGAATTCGCCACCACCAAGCCGGCCACGCTATTCACCTACCGCGGCCCGGCCAAGCACCTCTACGGCTCCTACAACGAGAAAGCCTGCATGATGCTGCCGATCATGACCGGCAACGTCGAGAAGAAGGGCGGCTACTGCCTGCCGCGCGGCATGGGCTGGCCGCAGCCGAGCCCGGCACCGGGCAAGCCGAAGAAGGCTTCCTATCTTTCGCATCCCTCCGAGTACCCGCTGGCCGGCCACAAGGTCAGCCACCTGGTGCCCTTCTGGATTGCCGACGGCAAGCAGAAGATCAATGTCTACATCACCTACCAGGACAACCCGGTCTACACCAATCCGGGCTCCCAGGCGGTGTGGGGCAAGCTGTTCAAGGACGAAAAGCTGATTCCCTACCTGGTCTCGATGAGCCCCTTCATGGGCGAGGAGACGGCGCTGGTGGACCTGATCCTGCCCGACTGCCCTTACCTGGAGCGCTGGGAGCCGGAGTCGATGCCCAACTCGCTGTGGCCCTGGCTCGGTATCCGCCAGCCGGTGCACAAGTCGCTCGGCGAATCGCGCGAGAACCGCATCATGATGCGCGACATCATCTGGAAGCTCGATCCGGACGGCAAGCGCGGCATGAAGCAGTTCTGGAACTTCAAGGACGGCGAGGACTACATGCGCCAGCACTTCGACAACGTGCCGGGCCTCAAGGAAGCCGGCGGCCTCGACTTCCTCAAGAAGCATGGCGTCTGGCCGATCTACGGCAAGCTCGACCCGAAGACCGGCAAGGTCTCCGACAAGACCGGCCGCGAGATCCAGGCCGAATACGGCCTGTTCAAGAAGGAGTTGTCCGCTGCCGACATGGCCGGCACAGCGACCGACAAGGACGGCACGATCAGCAAGAACGGCAAGGCCATCGGCGTCAAGAGGAACGGCAAGAACTACGTCGGCTTCCCCACCGGCAACCGCATCATCAACGTGCGCGTCGACCAGTGGGCCGAGTACGGCTTCAACCCGATGCCGACCTTCAAGCGCATTCCGTGGCACGAGACGATGAAGGACGACGAGCTGGTCATGGTCACCTTCAAGCTCAACGTGATGAAGCAGTCGCGCACGGCGGCGGTGAAATGGCTGGCCGAGATCGCCCACAGCAATCCGATGTGGATCAACCAGGCAACGGCGGACAAGATCGGCGTCAAGACCGGCGATCTGGTGCGCGTCGAAAGCCGCGTCGGCCACCTCGTGACCAAGGCCTACGTCACCGAAGGCATACACCCGAAGACGGTGGCGATTCCGACCGGCTTCGGCCACTGGGAATACGGCCGCCTGGCCACGCTCAAGCTCAAGGACAAGAAGAGCGAGGCCAGCCACGGCCAGGACGATCCGGACCTCAACAACGTCTGGTGGGAGGACAAGGGCGTCCATCCCAACAACATCATCCCGGTGGTGGCCGATCCGATCGGCGGTTCGCAGGGCTGGTACGACACCGTGGTCAAGGTGACCAAGGCCGGCCCCAACGACAAGTACGGCGATTCGCAAGGCGACTGGGACAAGCACTACGCGGCCTACAAGGAAACCATGCGCTACGCCTACAACGGCGACCTGCACCGCAAGATGCACCCGGAAATGGCCTCCTGGGCCGGCCCGGACAGCGTCAAGCAGAAGGAAGGCGGCGGCCATTGAGCACTCCCTGAGGAGGGACGACCGGCCGCGGCTCCCGCCTGCGGCCGGGTAATTTCGGCCCGCCAAGTCCGGCGGGCCGGCTTTTTTTCTTAGGAGCTGACATGCTGAAAACCGTACTGGCATTCGATGACAACGAAGAAGACGTCGCTGCCGGCGAAACCACGGCCGTGCTGGCGTCGCCCGCCGAAACCATCGCCGACTGCCGTGCCCGCGCCGAAGTCTATCGGCTGCTCTGCGGCGCCTTCGTCGAAGAACCGGGCAGCGAATTCATTGCGGCGCTGCGCACTCCCGCGGCGCTGGCCGAACTGGCCGAGGCCGGGCTGCGCTTCGACACCGATTTCCTCGACCCGCCGCATGAGGCCCTGATCGAAGCGCTGGCCATCGAATACACGCAGCAGTTCGCCTCGTCCGGCGGCTTCCCCGCGGTCGAGTCGGTGCGCCTGACCGGGCGCTACAAGCAGCAACCGAATTTCGACACCATGCAGACCTACAAGCGCCTGGGTTTCGTGTTGCGCCCCGGCCGCTTCGAGGTGTTTGCCGATCAGCTCGGCGTCGAGCTGATGTTCGTCGCCGAACTGCTGGAACGCGCCGCCAACGCGCTGGAGCAGGGCGATGCCGTGACGCAGCGGCGCCTGGAGAAGGAAATCAAGCGCTTCTGGACCCAGCATCTCGGACTCTGGGTGCGCGGCTACAGCCGCCTGATCGAACGCACCTCGGAGCATTCCTTCTTTCGCGAGATGGCGCGTTTCCTGGGCGGCTTCGCCGCCGAGGAAATCGAGGCCATGGGCCTGCGCATCGAAGACAGGGACCAGGCGCGCCTGGAAGTACCGAAGGACGATATCCGCGTTGAGTTCAATCCGAACGAACCGGTCTGCAACGGCTGCATGACGGACGCGTTGTCCACCACGCTGTCGGCCCCGGACAACGTGCGGCGCCTCGAAGAAATGCGCGACGCGAACAAGCTGAACGACCTGCGCTAGGAGTTCACCATGATTCTCGATCTCGCCACTCCGAAGGAACTGCCGCCGCCGGATCGCAGCGTGCTTTCGCAGCTCGACTGGAAGGAAGTTCAGGTCATGTGGGACAGCAACGACCTGGGCGCGCTGCACGACTGGCTCAACGAACGCTGGTCGCGCCTGATCCGCAACAGCCTGCTCGGCACCAAGGATCCGGAGGCCGAGTTCCTGCAGGGCCTGGCCTATGCGACGCTGGCGCTGTATTTCACCCAGAACCAGAACCAGGAAGGCGCGCTGCTGCTGATCGACGACGCGCAGATGGCGCTGGCCAAGTACAGCCCGCGCTTTCTCGGCGTCAATGTCGCGCCCATCCTCGGCGCCCTGCAGGAACTGCGGCCCACGCTGGTCGGCCTGGCGCCGGACGACGACTGCCCGCTGTATCCTTTCGTCTATCCGAAATTTGAATACACGAGCTGAAACCCCATGCAAGCTGCCCTAGCTGAGTTGCCGATTGCCGAGCCCGCCGACGAGCCCACCAACGGGCCCGCCGCAACCCCGGACGCCCAGGAGTTGGCGCTGGCGCTACGGCGCTGGCTGCTGTGGGACGGCGCAGCCGAGGTCGGCGTCGATGACTTCGTCTGCGACGGGCCGGGGGTCGAGGCCGTCGCCGCCCTTTGCGCCGGCGTGATCCTCGCCGAGGGCGACGAACAGCGCGTCGCCACCCTGTTCGCCGCCGGGGCCGACTGCGTTTTCGTCGGCGAGGCGGCGCTGCAAGACAGCAGCGTGGTCGAACGCCTGGTGGCCGCGCACGGCGCCCAGCGCATCGGGATCTACGCGCCGCTCGGGCGGCAGACCGTCAGCTGGTCCTTCGAAACGGTATCGAATGCCGACTTCAAGACCGTCACGCCATCGCATTGCGAACCGGCCTGGGAGGTCCTGCGCGCCGACGGCGGCGGCACCGGCACCCTGGCCGGGTGGTGGCTGAAGGCGATGCGCGAACTCGGCGCCACGCGCTTCCTGGTGCGCGTGGACATCCGCGACGACACCGACCTCAATCTCTGCGCCGGACTGGTCGAGGACCTCGGCGACGCCTTGTGGATCGGGCCGCTGCAGGACACGGCGCCGCGCCTCGGCGAATGGGTCGATTACGGCCAGTGCCGCCAGCTTGCGCTGGGCGCCGCGGCCTATGCGCATTGCAACGCCCTGCTGGCTGGGCAGCCGGAGTCGGCATGAAGCGCGTGGCCTGGCCGCTCTTCGCGGCGCTCTGCCTGCTGCTTGCCGGCGCCGCACAGGCGCAGGTCAGCCTCAATGACAAGACGCAACTGGTCGCCGCGCTTTCCGCCAAGCCGCCCTGCTGCGTGATCGACGGCCGCAGCGCCGCCAGCCGCAAGCGCGAGCTGCTGGACAGCGCCCTGCCCTGGCGCGCCGACCTCAGGATCGACCCGACGGCCACCGTGGTGGTGGTCGCCGACCGCGACCAGGATGCGCTCGGCATCGCCCGGGCGCTCGCGCGCAAGCATCCGGGCAAGCCGATACTCGCGGTCAAGGGCGGCCTCGCCACCTGGAAGGCGGCTTCGTTCGCGCTGCTTGCCGCCAGCGCGACCGGCGGCGCCGGCGGCCTGGTCAACTTCGTGATTCCGGCCAACACCTGCGAACAAGGCAAGCCGCTGCAGGAATTGCGGCCCGACAAGAAATGAGCGTCAGCATCCCCGAATTCCGTGCCGCGCGCTGCGTGCGCTTCCGCTATCGCTACAGCGAATGCGCGCGCTGCCTGGATGCCTGTCCGCACCAGGCGATCACCCTGTCGGACAGCGGCGCATCGATCGATGCGAACCTGTGCCGCAACTGCGCGCTGTGCGTTTCCGCCTGCCGCACCGGCGCCTTCGCCGCGGACGGCTTCAAGCCGATCGACATGCTGCGCCAGGCGATCAAGACCGAGCGCTTCAGCATCGCCTGCGCACCCTCGGGCCATGCGGCCGATGCCGTGGTGCCCTGCCTCGGCGCGCTCGATGCCTCGCTGCTGGCCTATCTGGAAAAGCGCCGTCTGCCGACCGCCTTGCTCGGCGCCTCGCTGTGCGCCGATTGCGCCCACGGCGCCAGGGGCGCGGCGCAACTGGCGGCGAACCTCGAAGCCGTGGCCGAGTTGCGCGCCGCTGCCGCGCCCGACGAATGGCTGCCGATCGAAGTCGTCGAAGTCGTCGAAGGCGCCCCGGCGGACGCCGCAAAAAAGCCGCGCTTCGCCTCCGCCCGCCGCCACCTGTTCCGCCGCCTGTTCGGCCGCGGCGTCGATGAAGTCGCCGCCGCCGTCGAACAGAAACCCGCCGCCCAGCCGGCGCCCGACAAGGCCATCCGCGCCGGCGCCTATGCGCTGACCGAGCAGCGCGAGCTGTTGCAGATCGTCGCCGGGCGCAAGGACGGCGAGCCCTTCCGCGTCGCCATCCACGAAGCCCTGCCTGCGCTCGACATCAGCATCGGCCCCGGCTGCACGGTCTGCGAGGCCTGCTTCCGCGTCTGCCCCACCGGCGCGATTTCGATTACCGAAAACCCCGGCGACTGGGCGCTGCTGTTCCAGCGCGACCGCTGCGTCGGCTGCGCGGCCTGCCTCGAAGTCTGCCAGCCGCGCGTGCTCGATGCCGCCGCCGCATTCGATCTGAGCCCCGATCAGCCGCCGCGCACCCTGATCAGCCTGGCCAAGCAGCGCTGCGACCGCTGCGACCGCTTTTTCGTCTCGCCGCACCCCGAAAAAACCTGCCGGGTCTGCAGCGACGATCAGGATGCCTTCACCGCGATCTACGGCTAGAACCCGACCCGCAACACAAGGAGAACCGCACATGGAATGGGAATTCACGCCGCAGCAAGTGGTCAAGGGCCAGATCGGCTACAGCCTCGCCGACTTTCGCCAGGGCCTCGCCGCGGAGGTGCGGCAAAACGTCGCCGGCGACGCCGGGGTGTTCATCCGCAGCTTCCACCTGCTCTACGACCTCTGCTACGCGCTGGCCACCAGCAAGGATCTGGAGGCGCATCTGACGGCCTATGCCTACGATCCGCCGACGGTGCAGTTCCTGCGCGAACTGGCGCCGGTCATGAGCGCCAATGTCGAGATGCTCGGCGCGATCCTGCAGCGCCAGATCATGGATCGCATCGAGGCCGGCATGGCCCTGGAAAATGCCGTCGGCGAAGTCGCCGACTGGCACCGCCAGGCCGTCGCCGAGCAGACGCCGCTGGCCCACTGAGGCGGCCCGCCGGGCTTACTTCAGCGCGTTGCCGACCACCTCGGCGACGTCCCGCGCCAGGTCGGCGCAGGCCTGGATGCGTTCCAGCGCGGCACGCGCATGGGCCTGCCGTTCGGCGTCGAACTGGCGCCAGCGGTCGAAGGCGCGGGCGATGCGCGCGGCGACCTGCGGGTTGATGACCTGCAACTCGACGATCGCATCGGCCGCCAGCCGGTAGCCGGAACCGTCGGCGGCATGGAACTGGCGCGGATTGGCGGCGCAGAAGGCGCGCAGCAGCGCATACACCTTGTTCGGATTCCTGATGTCGAAAGCCGGGTGCTGCATCAGTTCGCGCACGCGCGCCGCGGTGCCGGGCAGGCGCGAGGTGGCGTGCACCTGCAGCCACTTGTCGACCACCAGGGCCTCGCCCTTCCATTTGTCGTAGAAGGCCGCCAGCGCCATGTCGCGCTCGGGCAGATCGAGGTTGGCCAGGGTGCCCAGCGCGGCGATGACGTCGGTCATGTTGCCGGCGCCGGCGCACTGCGCCACCAGCCGCGGCACCACGGCGGCCCGCAGGTAGGCCTCCGGGCTTTCGGCGAGATAGCCGAGAACCAGATTGCGCAGCGCACGGCGGCCGACCTGGACGCCGTCGGGGGCGTAGGCGGCCTCGGCCAGCAATTGCGCCAACGCCTGCCACACGGCCTCGAACTTGTCGCGCAGCCGCATCGCGAGATGGCGGCGCAGTTCGAGGCGGGCGAGGTGGATGGCGTCGGGATCGATGAACTGGCCGCGGCCGGCGACTTCCTCGGCCAGCACCTGTTCGGCGGGCAGCACCAGGGCCTCGGCGGCGAGCGCGGCATCCTGGTGTTTCCCCAGACCCAGGCCGGCGTCGAGCACGCGGTCCACGGCGGCGACGAAGGCCTCGGGTATCCACGCCGTGCCGCGGCCGCCGGCGGCGATGCCGGCCAGCAGCACGCGCGTGGCGAGTCGCTGGCCGGCTTCCCAGCGGTTGAAGGCATCGGAATCGTGCGCCATCAGGTGGGCCAGTTCGGCGTCGCTTTGCTCGAAGTCGAGATGCACCGGCGCCGAGTAGTCGCGCAGCAGCGATGCCACGGGCGGCTCGGGAATGTCCTCGAAGACGAAGCTTTGCCTGGCCTCGGTCAATGACAGCACATGGGTAGCGCCGGCCAGCGCATCGCTGCCGTCGGGCAGCACCAGGCCGACGGCGACCGGGATGTGCAGCGGGCCGTCCTCGACGGCGAGACCGGCCTCCTGCAGTTTCTGCTCGTAGGCGGTGGGCGCGAGGCTTTGCGTCAGCGTCAGCGTGTAGCGTTTGGCCGCCGCGTCGTAAGTGCCGCAAGCCTGCAGCCGCGGCGTGCCGGCACGCGCGTACCAGCGGCGGAACTGCGTGAGGTCGAGCTGCGATGCATCCTGCATCGCGGCGACGAAGTCCTCGCAGGTCACGGCCTGGCCGTCGTGACGCTGGAAGTAGAGATCCATGCCGCGGCGGAAGGCCCCGCGGCCGATCAGGGTATGGATCATGCGCACCACCTCGGCGCCCTTTTCATAGACCGTGGCGGTGTAGAAATTGTTGATCTCGGCGTAGGACGCGGGGCGGATCGGATGCGCCATCGGGCCGGCGTCCTCGGGGAACTGGGCGACGCGCAACTGGCGCACTTCCTGGATGCGGGTCACGGCGCGCGAATGCACGTCGGCGCCGAACTCCTGGTCGCGGAAGACCGTGAGGCCTTCTTTCAGCGAGAGCTGGAACCAGTCGCGGCAGGTGACGCGGTTGCCGGTCCAGTTGTGGAAATACTCGTGGGCGACGACGCGGTCGATGCCCTGGTAATCGGCGTCGGTGGCGGTATCCGGGCGCGCCAGCACGTACTTGGTGTTGAAGATGTTGAGGCCCTTGTTCTCCATCGCGCCCATGTTGAAGTCGCCCACCGCGACGATCATGTAGTGGTCGAGATCCATCTCCAGGCCGAAGCGCCGCTCGTCCCAGGCCATGGCCTTCTTCAGCGCGGCCAGGGCGTGGCCGCACTGGTCGAGCTTGCCGGGTTCGACATAGACCGCAAGGCGCACCGCGCGGCCGGATTTGGTGAGGAAGAGGTCCTCGCGCACGTCGAGCCGGGCGGCGACCAGGGCGAACAGATAGGCCGGCTTGGCGTAGGGATCTTCCCAGCGCGCCCAGTGGCGGCTGTCGTCGCCCGCAGCTTCGCCGCTGGCGACCAGGTTGCCGTTGGACAGCAGTTGCGGGAAGCGCTCGCGGTCGGCCTCGATGGTGCAGGTGAAACGCGCCATCACGTCGGGCCGGTCGGGAAAGAAAGTGATGCGGCGAAAGCCCTGCGCCTCGCACTGCGTGAAGTAGCCGTCCTTGGAGCGGTAAAGGCCGGAGAGCTGGGTATTGTTGTCGGGTTCGATGCGCACCAGGGTTTCCAGCGTGAAGCTGTCGGGCAGCGCGGCCCCCTCGACGCCGCGAATGGTCAGACGGTCATCTTCCAGGCTGTAGCGCGAGGGCGCCAGCGCCGTTAGTTGCCCGCGCAGCGGAGTCCCAGGTACGCAAGGCGAGCCGATGCCGACTTCCTGCAGCGCCAGTTCCTCGCCGTTGAGCACCAGATCGGCGCCCGCGTCGGCTACGGCGGGATTGCGCCGGCAGGCCAGCTTGCTGCGCACTTCGGCATGGCCGTCGCGGATCGCGACATGCAGGTCGACGCGGTCGATCAGCCAGGCCGGCGCGGCATAGTCCTTGAGGTAGATGGCGTGGGGAGTTTCGGTGCGCATGGGGGTTTGTTCCTGTTTCGGGATGGGGGTTCCGGGGCGCGGCGGAAAATATCACTAAATCCGCCGTCCACCGCGCGTCAGGAATAAGGTATCTGGTCGGGCGGCACGGCCTTGCCGAACAGGAAGCCCTGGAAGGCGTGGCAGTGGTTGCTGGCGAGGAATTCGCGCTGGGCTTCGGTCTCGACCCCTTCGGCGATCACCGTCAGGCCCATGCTGTGGGCCAGCGTGACGATGGTGCGGGCGATCGCGGCATCGTTGGCGTCGGACAGCACGTCGCGGATGAAGGAGCGGTCGATCTTCAGCTGGTCCAGCGGCAGGCGCTTAAGGTAGGCCAGCGAGGAATAGCCGGTGCCGAAATCGTCGAGCGAGAAGCGCACGCCCGCATCCTTGAGGGCAGTCATCTTGACGATGGTGTCCTCGACGTCGTCGAGGAACAGGCTCTCGGTCAGTTCCAGTTTCAGCCGGTCGGGGTTGGCGCCGGACTGGACGAGTATCGCCAGCACCTGGTCGACGAAGCCCGGATGGCGAAACTGGCGCGCGCTGACATTGACGGCCATGGTCAGCTGCGCGCGCGCCGGATCGTGGCGCCAGGCCGCGAGATGGGCGCAGGCGGTTTCGAGCACCCATTGGCCGAGCGGCAGGATCAGCCCGGTTTCCTCGGCCAGCGGAATGAACTCGTTCGGAGCGATCATGCCGTGCTGCGGATGGTTCCAGCGCACCAGGGCCTCGACGCCGGTCAGCTGGCCCTGTGCGCCGACCTGGGGCTGATAGAAAAGCAGGAACTGGCGCTCCTGCAGCCCCCTGCGCAGATCCGCTTCCAGCGTCGAACGCGCGGTTACCGCGACCTGCATGTCGGGCTCGAAGAAGCGCAGCGTGTTGCGGCCCGCGGCCTTGGCCCGGTACATCGCCAGGTCGGCCTGCTGCAACAGCTCGTCGATGCTCGCATCATGGCCGGAGTAGAGCGTCAGGCCGATGCTCGGCGTGCAGTGATATTCGCGGGCGCCCAGCAGATAGGGCCGGTTGAGCGCCTCGACGATTTTTTCGCCGACGATTTCGGCCTGGGTCGCCGCTTCGGCGGTGTTTTCGCTGAGGTCTTCCAGCATCAGCACGAATTCGTCGCCGCCGAGGCGCGCCACGGTGTCGCCTTCCCTCACGCATTCGGAAAGGCGCGCCGCCACCTGCTGCAGCAGCAGGTCGCCCTTGTCATGGCCGAGGCTGTCGTTCAAGTGCTTGAAATTGTCCAGGTCGATGAACAGCAGCACGCCGCGGCGCCGGTTGCGCGCGCTGGTCGCCAGCGCATGCTGCAGGCGGTCGAGCAGCAGCCGGCGGTTGGGCAGACGGGTCAGCGGATCGAAGAAGGCCAGGTTGCGGATTTCGTCTTCTGCCGCCTTGCTCTCGCTGATGTCGGAGAAGGCCGCGACATAGTGGCTGATCTGGCCGTCGACGCCGCGCACGGCGGAAATGGTCTGCCACTTGGGAAACACCTCGCCGTTCTTGCGCCTGTCCCATATCTCGCCGAACCAGGCGCCGGTGGCTTTCAGCTGGCGCCACATGTCGGCGTAGAACTCGGCGTCGTGGCGGCCCGACTTGAGCATGGAAGGCGTCTGCCCCACCACCTCCTCGGCGCTGTAGCCGGTCAGTTCGGTGAAGGCCTGGTTGACCCTCAGGATAATGCCGTTGGCGTCGGTGACGATGATGCCGTGGAGCGACTCGAAGGCGGTCGCCGCGATGCGCAACTCCTGCTGCATCTGGCGGCTTTCGGTGATGTCGCGGGTGATGCCGACGAAGTGCGTGGTGCGGCCCTGCTTGTCCACCACCGGGGTCACCGAGAGGTCACTCCAGAACGGCGTGCCGTCCTTCCGGAAGTTCATCAGGTGGCCGGCGAAGCAGCTGCCCGCCGCGAGCGCGGCCGCCAGCTGGCCGAGGATGTCCTCGTCGGCCTTCAGGTTGTGCAGGAAGGCCGGGGTGAGGCCGAGTATCTCGGCCTCCGAATAACCGGTGATGCGCTGGAAGGCCGCGTTGGCGTAGGTGATGCGGCGGTCGGCGTCGGTGATGATGACGCCCTGCGAGATCGAGGCCAGCGCCTGGTGGTGCAGGCGCAGGATGGCCTCGTTCTTCAGCCGCTCCTCGGCCTGGGCCACGCGCACCAGGTTTTCGCGGAACACGATCATGGCGCGCGCCATGTCGCCGATCTCGTCGCCGCGCCGGCCTTCCCTGGCCGTGATTTCGACGGTTTCGTCGCGCGCCGCGAGCTTGGTCATGGCGCCGCTCATCCTCACCATGGGCCGGATGATGCCGCGCGCCAGGGCCGTGGCGACCGCGGCGGCCAGGACCAGCAGGATCGCGGCGAGCAGGGTCAGCAGCTTCGCGGTGCGCCAGGCATCCTCCTCGGCGCGCCGGGCCTGTGCAATCAGGTCGGCGGCCAGGCTGTCCTCGACCACTTTCATCTGATCGATGCGCCGCGTGGCCGTGTCCAGCCAGTCCGCGACGCGGATCTCGCCGCCCAGGCGCTGGCTGCCGCTGTGGCCGATGCTCAGCCGCATGCGCCCGAGGCCCATGGCGCCGATGCCTTCGAGCGAATGGTCGAGCAGCGCGATCTGCCCGGGCGTCGCGTAGTAGCGGAACTGGTCGAGATACAGGCGCTGGCGATCGATCAGTTCGGTCAGGCGCGTCTGGCTGGCAATGTCGAACTGGCCCGCCGCCAGTCCGGCGGCGCCGATCGCCCGTTCCAGCCCGGCACTTTCCTTGGCCTGCAGCAGCTGCAGGTAGGCATAGATCGAACGCGTCAGTTCCGCCTGCGTGCTGAGCACCAGGATTTCCTCGACGATGCCGATCAGGCGGATCACCGCGTCGCCATACAGCCGGGCCAGCTCGGCGGCCGCCATGCGGCGCTCGGCCAGGGCGCTGCGCCAGGCATCGACCTGGTCCACCGCGCGCATCGCGTCGGCAATCCGCGCGCTCAGCGGCTGGTCGAAACGCGAGGCATCGGAATACACCAGGGCGGCGGCGAGCGCCGCGCGCTTTTGGTCGGTCTCGGCCTGCCGCGCCGGCAGCGCCGCCATCAGTTCGGCGCCCGCGGCGCCGATGGTACTGGCGCCGATGCCGCGTTCCTTCTGTATGGCGTGCACCAGGTCGCCCAGCTTCGGCGCCAGTTCCGCGATGCTGCGCAAATCCCGCATGTCGTTGGCGATGCGGAAATACACCGTGAGGATCCAGACCGACAGGATCAGCACCCCGAGGATGGGCAAGGCCAGCGCAAGTCCGACACGGGTGCCGATGCGAATATGCTGCAGGCCGCTCCAGCGGAAGTTCACTGGACTGCCCTCCCCCCAGCCCCCTCGCCAAGCGAGGGGGTGGCGATGCTTCGCCGCTGCGCGGCTCCGTGCAATGCCTGGCGCCGCTTCGAGCGGCCGTGCGGGGCGCTCACTGGCCCTCCCCGCCATCCGCAGGCCCGCCCACGGCACCGCCCGCCGTGCTCCGCGGACGGCCGGACACGGCACCGCATGCGGCCGATTGTCGAATACAGCGCATTGCGCTCAATGCCTGCCCTTCTGTGCTCCCCGGTCCTGGCCGGGGATGTATTTTTTTGCCGCGGCGGCCGGAGCATTGCGGCTTGCGGCCGCCGTCGGCGGAGTGGTATCGATACTGCCAGACTACGGGTCCAAAGACATGGAATTATCACTGCCCATTTTACGCAGTATCCGACCGCGCGCCGCGCAGGACGATGGCGGCCAGCGCCGCCGCGCCGAACAGTCCGCCGCCGATGAAGGTGTAGGCCGCACCGAGGCTGTCCCAGAGCAGGCCGGCCAGCGCGCTGGCGAACAGCATGCTGATGCCGCTCGCCAGGTTGAAAAAGCCGAAGGCCGTGCCGCGCAGATCGGCCGGCGCGGTGTCGGCGATCATCGCCGCCAGCAGCCCCTGCGTCATGCCCATGTGCAGGCCCCAGAGCAGCACGCCCAGCCACACCGCGCTCCAGTGGCCGTCCCAGGCCAGCGCCGCATCGGCCGCGATCAGCACCAGCAGCCCCGCCGCCAGCAGCCGGGCGTGGCTCATCGAATCCGCCAGCCGGCCCAGCGGATAGGCACTGGCGGCATAAACCAGGTTCATCGCGATCAACACCAGCGGCGTCAATGCCAACGGCAATCCGCCCTCGGCGGCGCGCAGGACCAGGAAGGCCTCCGAAAATCGCGCCAGGGTGAACATCGCGCCGATCGCCACCACCCACCAGTAGGCGCCCGGCAGCCGGCGCAGGTTCTCGCGCCGGATCGGATTCAGGCGCGGGCCCTGCGCCTTGCGCTCGGGCTCCTGCACGCCGAACAGCAGCAGCGCGACGGAAAGCACAGCCGGGATCACCGCCACCCAGAACACCGCGCGAAAGTCGTTCGCCCACAGCAGCATCAGGCCCATCGCCAAGAGCGGGCCGAGGAAGGCGCCGACGGTGTCGAGCGACTGGCGCAGGCCGAAGGCCGCGCCGCGCAATTCGGGCGGCGCCAGGTCGGCCACCAGCGCATCGCGCGGCGCGCCGCGGATGCCCTTGCCGACGCGGTCGATCAGGCGCGCCGCGACCACCAGCCCGGCGCCGCCGGCCAGCGCGAACAGCGGCTTGGACAGCGCGCCGAGGCCGTAGCCGAGCAGGGCCAGGGGCTTCCTCCTGCCCCACCAGTCGGACAGCATGCCGGAGAAGACCTTGACGACCAGCGCCGTGGCTTCCGCCGCGCCCTCGATCAGGCCGATGCTGAAAGCCGAGATGCCCAGCGCGGTGAACATGAACACCGGCAGCAGGCTGTGAATCAGCTCCGAGGAAACATCCATCAGCAGGCTGACGCAGCCGAGCGCCCAGATGCTGCGGGGAATCTTCGATGCCGGCGGCGGACCGGCGCTCACGCGGGACTCCCGCCCCGGCCAAAGACCGGCGCTGCGTATTCCGCCCCGGGTCTGCGTTGCGCAACGGCAAGGAAGGGATCCGGCCTCATGCGGACATTGTGCATCAATCCCCGCCGGCGGCGCAGGGCGCGATGACCGCCGTGGGGCCGGCTTCAGCCGGCCGGGGTGGATGGGCCTGGTAGGGCCGACTTCAGTCGGCCGCCCTACGTTGGCGGACTGAAGTCCGCCCCACAGCTAGCCCTTGAGCACCTTGCCGGCGCCGTCGCGCACGCTGACGTTCACCGGGAAGCCGCTCCTGACGCTCTGGGTGACGACGCAGAAATCCTCGAACTGGTCGAGCACGCGATCGAGGTGTTCGAGGCTGTCGGCCGGCGCATCGACCTGGATCACGACGTCGACGCTGCCAACGCGCAGGCGCTTGGCCTCGTTGCGGTCCAGGTGCGTGGTGACCACCGTGGTGATCGGGCCGGGATTGTTCTTGAACTTGCGCAGCGCGAACAGCAGGCTGGCCGAGAGGCAGTTGGCGACGCTGGCGGCGAGCAGGCGCGAGGGATTGGGCCCGGCGTCCTTGCCCAGCGGCGGCGGCTCGTCGGTCAAGAGCGGCGGGATGTCCTGGTCGAAGCGGATCAGGAAGGCGAAGTCTTCCTGCTGTTCGAGGCTGAAGCTGAACTGCTGGGTGTCGCTCATGACGATCTCCGGTAAAGAGTTGGCGCTGATGATGCGGCGATCTGGAAATGATAGCGCGCCATCAGCGCCGGCTTGCGGGCGTTCTGCTGCTCGCCGACGCCGCAGATTGTGTCGATAGGGGCTGCATGGACGGGCCCCGTTTCAGCGGCCTTTCATTTGCAGTTGTTGTGCAGCTTCCACTTTTCGGCATGGCCCATGGCCACCGCAAAGGCGGGCGGCGTGCATCTGTCGTCGCCGCCCGATGCCGCGGCCATCGGCACGACCGCCGCCACCGCGTCGGTGGCGGGGAGGACCTGGCGGGCGACGACCACGATCAGCGCGAGAAACATCACCACGATCGCCGTGCCGCCAGCGCCAACTTTCTGGCTGGCATGGGGCGTGAAGACCTCGCAGACACCGCCGGCGCAGTGCTGCGCCCGCCGGCTCGAAATGGCGTTGTAGATCTTGCAGCCGATGCAGATGCCGAAGGCGCTTTCGAAGAACATCAGCGTCAGGCAGGTGGCGCAGACCAGCATGTTGATCGGCCCGATCACGTTGTTGATCACGATCAGCCAGAGCATGGCCAGCGCCAGCCCCCAGCCGATCGCCCAGGCGAAGCGCTTCTGCGGCGCGCCGGTCCATTCCGGCGCCTGATGGCGTACCGCGAAGCGGCCGAGGATCATGCTCGGCGAATACTTCGGGTTGATGAAAATGCGGATCGTGAAGTCGATCAGGAAGGCGATCACGAAAACCCTGGTCGGACGGAAATTGCCCAGGAACCACGCATTGGCAAACGTCATCATGGCGAACAGCAGGAGGATGCCGGCGGCGGCCCGCACCTCGCGCTCGTTCAACACCGGCACCTCGTAGCCGGGCACCGTCTCGCCGAAACCGAATATCTTGCTCATGCCGTCTCTTTCAAAAGTACATGGCGCAATTTGACACCAGGCAGGCGAGCCATGCATCGCCGGAGGCGACAGATTTGCATCGCCCGGTTGCGCGGGCAGCCCCGGTTACGCTGCGTTACAAAACGCGGCTTCGGGGAAATGCGGGCGCTTCGCTCCTGGCACGGCGATCATTGAATCAGCGCATCGGTCGGCATTGGTCCAGATACGGCCTGCCGTCCATTTCGACACGCATCGTGTCCCCGCTGCGCGACAGCTTGAGCATGTCGCAGACGTAATCCGTCGCGCCCCCGACGGCGGGCTGCTCGCGCAGGTGAAAGCGCATGCCGGAGATTTCGATGGCAGTCGCGTCTCCTGCCGTCCGGAGCCGGAAGCCTGGGCCGTCGGCGCAGACGTATTCCGTCGTCAAGCCTTCCGGCGCCGGCAGCGGCGCGCAAGCCGATAGCGCGAGGACAAGGGCCCAGGCAGACCGGCGCCCTGTCATTTGCCGCATGGGTAATGCGCGGCATAGGCGCGCGCTACCAGCCCCAGCGCGGTCAGCGATCGGGCCTCGGGATTGGCCTTGAGCCAATCGGTCACGATGCGGTGTTGTTCAGACAGGCCGATCGCGGGCGGCAGGCAGGCGCGCACCCCCTCGATGCTGTCATGCGCCAGCGCATCCTCGGCCGCCAGCAGGTAGCCGATGCAACGTCCGGCGGCGACCGATGAAGCCTGCGTGCACCACTTGTCGAGATGCTCGCGATCGGTCAGGGCATGGGCGGTCGTGGCGAGGAAAAATGCCAGCAGCGGAATACTCGAAAATGGTTTCATGATTTGCGGGAAGGCGACGAACCCTGCGGTCCGCCGCCCATTCTGCATCAGCGGCCGACGACGTCGCCCTTGAGACTGGCGAGCATGCCGATCACTTCGCCCTGCTCCTTGGCGGGCACCTTGAACTTGTTGAGCGCCTTGATCGTGTCTTCGGCCAGGGCGGTGAACTCGGCGTCGGTAAGTTTCATGCCGGTGTGGGCGGATTTCATGTCCTTGCCCTGGTACTGGCAGGGACCGCCGCTGGCCTGACACAGGAAGTCGACCAACTGGCCGCCGAAGGCTTCCGGCTTGGTGTGCTTGAAGCGGCCGTTGATGCGCGCATCGGCGGCAACGTTGTTCCACAATTCACCGACGACGGCTTGCAGGGCTGCCTTGCCGCCAAGGCGCTCATACAAGGTTTTGTCGGCAGCGAAACTGGGGGCGGACAGGGAAACGGCGATGAGACCGCCGGCGAGCAGGGCGACGGATTTCTTGGCAAACAGGTGCATGGGGAAGTCTCCGAAAAGCTTGTGGGTAAAGCGAAGCCCATCCTAGTCGCCCTGTTTCGGCAGCGATGTAACCAAAGTTACACAGGCAAGAGTTGGTGCTGGCGACACGGCGCCCACGGCAGACGCCACTCTTACGGAGTGGCGTCTGCTTTCGGTCGGCAATGCGCCTGCGCGGCGCGGCAAGCCTGCGGCCGGTCAGCCGCGGCGGTACATCGGGCCGTAGGAACGGTCGAACAGCTCGCGCTGTTTCGGCGTCAATACCTCGTAGAGCCTGGTGAAGGATTCGCTCATCGTTGCCATGGCTTTCTGGCGCTGCTGCATGCGCTCCGGCATCGTCGCGGTGCCGGTGTCCTTGCGCAGGGCCTGCATGGTCTTGGCCTGCTCCGCGGCCCGGGCGGCGAAGGCCTCCCACGCCGGCTGCTGTTCGGCGGTGATGCCGAGCTGCGACTTGAGTTCGCCGAGCCGCTCCTGCTGGAACCTGGCGATGTCGGTGTCGTTGCCGGCGAACATGCGGCCGTGACCCCAGCCCATCATCATGCCCGGACCGCCGCCCATCATCATGCCGGGACCGCCGCGACCCATCATGCCTGGGCCGTAGCCGGGACCGTAGCCGGGGCCGTAGCCGCCGAAGCCGGGATGCGCGACCGCGACGAAGGCGGTGGCGAGTCCGGCGGCGATGGCGACGGCGATTGCAGCCTTGCGAAACTTGGTTTTCAGCGTGCTCATGTTGATCTCCCGTAGCGAGTGGCATCGGGGCCGGAGGTTTCCGGCCCCCCGATCGGGCGTACGTCGTGGCGTTCGCCCATGGCTGCCATTTGACGTGCGGAATGTAAGCAAGCCTTTGCTGCGGCGCGCCGTTTTGCATCCCCGCGTTGCGGGCCCATGGACCGTTACAGTGCGTTACATTGCCGGCACCCAAGTGTTTTCGGACGCGCTATAAGACCGCCATGGACAACAAGGATCGCATTCTCATCGTCGACGACGACCCGGAAATCCGCCGCCTGCTGGTCGATTACCTGGCGAAGAACGGCTTCGAGGCCTACGCCGCGAAGGACGGGCGCGAGATGTGGCAGGGCCTGGAGCGGCACGCGATCGACCTCGTGGTGCTCGACCTGATGCTGCCCGACAGCGACGGCCTGACGCTGTGCCGCGACCTGCGCGCGCGTTCCGCGATGCCGGTGCTGATGCTCACCGCGCGCGGCGAGGAAGCCGACCGCATCGTCGGCATCGAGATGGGCGCCGACGACTACCTGGTCAAGCCCTTCAGCCCGCGCGAGCTGCTGGCGCGGATCAAGGCCATCCTGCGTCGCACGCGCGCCCTGCCGCCCAATCTGCGCCCCGAATCGCAGCGCTGCCTGGCCTTCGCCGGCTGGCGCCTGGACACCGCGACGCGCGCGCTGACGGCGCCCGACGGCGTGGTGGTGCCGCTGTCCGGCGGCGAATACCGGCTGCTGCGCATCCTGCTCGAACATCCCAACCGCGTGCTCAACCGCGACCAGTTGGTCGAGCTGATCCACGGCCGCGAGGCGGAGCCCTACGACCGCGCCATCGACGTGCAGGTCAGCCGCCTGCGCCAGCGCCTGCGCGACGAGGGCCGCGAGCCGCAACTGATCCAGACCGTGCGCGGCGAAGGTTATGTGCTGGCGACCAGCGTCGAGGGGCGCGCAGCATGCGACTGATGCAGCGTTTGATACCTGCGTCCCTGTTCGGCCGCCTGACGCTGATCCTGGTCTTCGGCCTGCTCGCGGCCCAGTTCGCCAGCATGTGGCTGCACATGGGCGAGCGCGCGTTGATCATGGCGCAAAGCCACGGTCAGTTGCCCGACCTGCCGAGCCGCTTCGCCAGCCACCTGCTGATCACGCTGGCGGCGGTGATCGCCGTGTCGCTGGTGGCGGTGCGCCTGGTGACGCGCCCGCTGCAGCGCCTGGCCGAAGCGGCCGACGCCTTCGGCGGCGACCTCGAATCGCCGCCGCTGCCCGAAACCGGGCCGGCCGAAACGCGGCGCGCGGCGGAAGCCTTCAACCGCATGCAGGACCGCCTGCGCCGCCTGATCGCCGAGCGCGGCCGCGCGCTCGCCGCCGTCTCGCACGACCTGCGCACGCCGCTGACGCGCATGCGCCTGCGCGCCGAGCTGGTCGACGACGAAACCCTGCGCGCGCAGATCAACGCCGACATCGACGACATGCAGGCCATGGTCGAATCGACGCTGGATTACCTGCGCGGCCTGCGCGAAAACGAGGCGCCCCAGTCGATCGACATGGAGGCGCTGCTGCAAAGCCTGGTGGCCGACGCACAGGCGCTCGGGCACCCGGTGACGCTGACCGGCAAGGCCGTCGCGCCTTACCTCGGCCGGCTGTCGCCGCTCAAGCGCGCTCTCGGCAACCTGATCGACAACGCCGTGAAATACGGCCACTCGGCGCATATCGTGATCGAGGACAGCGCCACGGAATTGCGCCTCTGCGTCGAGGACAAAGGCCCCGGCATCGCCGAGGCCGACCTGGCGCGCGTGGTCGAACCCTATGTGCGGCTCGAAGCCTCGCGCAGCCGCGAGACCGGCGGCGTCGGGCTGGGCCTCAGCATCGCGCGCGACGCGGCGCTGCTGCATGGCGGCAGGCTGGTGCTGGAGAACCGTGCCAGCGGCGGCCTGGCGGCGATGCTGGTGCTGCCGCACTGAGGCCGGACCGCAGGGCGGCACCACGATTCAGCCCGCGCCAGCCAGCCACTGCTCGATCTTGTCGCGGCTGGGCACGCCGCCGGCATGTACCACCTTGCCGTCGATCACCACGCCCGGCGTGCTCATCACCCCATAGCCGATGATGTCCCTGATCTCCTCGACCTTGTCGAGCTGGACCGCCACGCCCCTGGCGCGCGCGGCTTCCTCGATCAGCCTGACCGTGGTCTTGCAGTTGGCACAGCCGGTGCCGAGGACCTTGATGTTCAGCATGGCATTCACCTCAGTTCGATGACGGATATACATGGAGACGAAGCGGGACCGAAAAGGATGCACGCAAAGCAACATTCACGCTTCGCGGCGTAATTTCGCGGCAACGAAGGTAATGCCGACCGCCGCCGCCAGCAGGCCGAAGGCGATGCCGACCTGGCTCACGCGCTCGGGCGCCACCAGCAGCAGGGCGCCCAGTTCCAGCATCATCGCGCCCGACATCAGCTTGAGCAGGCGGCCTTCGCGCTCGCTGAGCTTGCGCGCGCCGAGGCTGCCGGCGAAGACGGCGACGATGGCCGCCAGCGGCAGCACGTAGATCAGGTTGTAGGCGGCCAGGTAGCCGTAGCGTGCGGGCGGCGACAAATCGGCCAGGGTCAGCAGCCGCGTATAGACCATGGGGAAGCCGGCCGTGCACAGCAGCTCGTAGAAGTTGGCGGCGATGGCCAGGAAGGCCGTGGCGGCGATCATCGCCGGCAGGTTTTCGGCGCCGAGGACGTTGCGCGTGCGGCGGAAGATGTCGGGCTTCCGCGATTCTGGAATCGACAGCGTGAGCCCCCGCTCGAACCAGAAATAATCCTTGACGTTGAGCGCGCCGACGAAGACCGCCAGCGCGCCGGCGGCGGCCGTCACCCAGGCCAGGTGGCCGAAAAGCTGGAACACGTTGAGCCAGGCCGCCATGAAGGCGAAGTACATGAGGCCGGAGATCGCGACGAAGACGCCGCCGATCGCCAGCATGCGCGCGCGACTCTTCTGATGCACCATCATAGACAGCAGGAACAGCAAAACAAAGAAGGCGCAGGGATTGAAGGCGTCGAGCCCGGCCAGCACCAGGGTCAGCACCGGCAGCGAGAGCCGTGCGGGGTCGAGCGCGCCGAGCAGCGGCAGATCGATGGTGGCGGGCGGCGGAGCGGTGGCCGGCGCGTTGCCCATGGCGCCCCCGGCGGCACGCGCGCGGCATTCGTCGAGGCGCTGGCGCAGCATGGCGCCGGTGGTCGCGTCGTCGCCCCAGCCGACATGCATCTCGCCGCAGAACAGCCACGCCGGCACGCTGGCCGCCACTTCGCCGAGATCGCGCGCCATGCGGTCATAGCGCGCGACGTTCTCCGGATGACGGGTGAGTTCCAGCGCATGCAGCCTGACCCAGGGCCGCGCCTGCGGGATGGCCTCGATGTAGGGATGGGCGGCGGTGCAGTGCGGACAGCTCAGCGACCAGAAGAAGTAGAGCTGCACCTGCGGCGCGCCGTCGGCTCCCGTGACGATCCAGGGGTCTTCGGCGCGGGCGGCGAAGGGCGCCAGCAGCGCAAGGCACAAGACCAGCAGCGCACGCAGACTGAAGCGCTTCATCGCCTTCGTCCTGGCTTCAGCGGTCGCATCCCGCCCGCCGGTGCGTACCGAAGTCACGCTCGCGGCAGGCGGCATCCGATCCGCGTCCGGGCAGCGCTCATGCACGAGCCCGCAACACCCGGCCGCGAATGCCGATCACTTCGCCTGCAGCCGATACACGTATTCGGTCAGCGCCAGGATGCGGCTGCGCGCGGAAGACTCGCGATCGTGCGCCGGGTAGTTCTCGAAGAATGCAGAACTTTGCAGGCTGAAGCTGCGGCCCCAGATCGGCATTTCGCGCGGGCCGTGCGCCTTCAGCTCGGCGCGGCCGTCGATCACCTGATACACGCGGTCGAAGGGGAACACGCCGCCACTGTTCCTGGCGAGCACCGTGATGTCGGGAACCCGCGTCGCCAGCTGGCCCATGAAGGGCCCGTTGCCCTTGCCCGTGATGCCATGACATACGGCGCAGGATCCCTCGTACTCGAACTTGCCCACATCCACCACCTTGTCCGCGGCGAGCGCGGTCGCGGCCGACGCGCCCATCAACACGAGTGCCGCGCGGGCGATGGCGGCCTTGCGGAATTTGCTTGCGATTTTCATGCTGCCTCCCTGAGTCGAATTGAACAATGAACCGGTCCCGCATGTTTTCATGGTAGACGGCGCACGGACGGATGCAATCATTTGCCATACCGGGAAAGGGGTAGAAGACGAAATTTCCAGGCGCCGAGTGGGCGCTGCGCTGCCCCGCCTACAGCACCAGGTTGAACACGTAGCCGACCAGCAGGATGCCGGCCGCCACCACGCCGACGAAGGTGGCGATCAGTCGCGGCTTCAGCACCTTGCGCAGGATGATGATCTCGGGGGCGGAGAGCGCGATCACGCTCATCATGAAGGCCAGCACGGTGCCGAGTGCCGCACCCTTGCCCATCAGCGCCTCGACGACGGGGATGATGCCGGCGGCGTTGCTGTACATCGGAACACCGATGGCGACCGCCGCGGGCACCGACCACCAGGGAGCGTCCCTGCCCATGATCGAAGCCATGAAGTCCTCCGGCACGTAACCGTGGATGCCGGCGCCGAGCGCGATGCCGGCCAGGACGTAGGGCCAGACCTTGCCGACGATCTGGCGCACGTGCGAAAAACCGCCGTCGATGCGCTCGCCCCAGGACAGCGCGGGGATGTCGGCACCATTGACGGGCTGGCTGTTCTGCATCGCGCGCACCCAGTCTACGAGGTGGCTCTCCATGCCGAGCTTGCCGATCACCAGGCCGGAGACGATGGCGACCAGCAGGCCCATGGCGAGATACAGCAAGGCGACCTTCCAGCCGAACATGCCGAACAGCAGGGCCAGCGCGACTTCATTGACCATCGGCGCCGAGATCAGGAAGGAAAAGGTGACCCCCAGCGGCACGCCGGCCTGCAGGAAGCCGATGAACAGCGGCACGGCCGAGCAGGAGCAGAAGGGCGTGACGATGCCCAAGCTGGCGGCCATCGCGTTGCCGGCACCCAGGCGGCGGCCGGAAAGCATGGCGCGCGTGCGCTCGGGCGAAACGAAGGTATGCACGATGCCCATGACGAAGACGACGCCGGTCAGCAGCAACAGCACCTTGGGCGTGTCGTAGAAAAAGAACTGCAGCGCGCCGCCCAGATGGCTGTCGCGCGCCACCGGCAGCGCGGCGACCAGCGTTTCGGACACGGGCATCAGCGTCCGGTAGAGCGCGAACCAGAACAGCGCCGCCAGCGCCAGGAACAGAAAGGGCTGCCGGCCGGGCCAGCGTTTGAGTTGAATGGCAAGGGCTTGCATGCAGGGGTCTCCGGAGCGAGGACAAGGGAAAAAACTCCCTCTTCAGTCAGGAGACGAATGCGGCGGCAAAAGGATGCAGGCAAGCGGAAAATCCTGCGCCGGCGCGGGCTTGGCAGGAAGGCGCATGGGGTTCGACACTTGACAGCTCAACACGGCGCGCTCGCACAAGAAGTTGGCGCTGGCGACACGGCGGCAAGTCGGCCATTGCTGCCGTTGGCCTCTGGTCAGGTGAATGGCCGTTGTCCGGCAGGTTGCTGCCGTTGAGTCAGTCAGACCGCCGAATGGTGGGTTCCTTCACCGGCGAGAGCGTGCTCTGTGCCCATGGCGGACCTGGCCGGTCTAGGAAAGCTGACGGACATTCACCGGGCTCCAGATGTGAAAAAGCCCCGGCCGAAGGTCGGCGCGGGGCTTACTAAAGAACACCTTTTGCCAGCGAACTGGCGAGATTTGGCGTGGCCGGATTGACCAAAACCTCACGGGTCATTGGCCGTACCACCAAGTCCATGTCGTCAATCGGAATGCTGCCCAACAGAACCTCGTCGCCCAGCACCATTGCTCCCACATAGCAGCGACGATTGCCGAACCGAACTTCCACCGGACCGACATACGGTAACAACTGCTTGGAGCCATCCGCCAATGTAACTTCGCGCTTCTCGCGCTCAGCCAGTTCCAACTGGATAGCGACGTGCTCTGGGAGGCACAAGTGCATCGCCCCTGTGCCGGCCAAAGCCTTCACCTCGATTGCTGCCAACTCCGGGCGAACTGGGTTGGCAAGTGTCAGCGCTGTGTGCGCAATGCCCATAAAGCCTCCTTAGCCGCTAACGATACACCTAGTAGCAGGGCTATCCGCCACTCTCCGGCCATTGAAAAGAAATGCCGTTAGATGGCCGCTTGCCGCTTCGGTGATGAAATCAAAAAGCTGTGTCGACCAATCAAGCGACCCCTGAGTAATTATCGGGTTACATCTGCTACGCTACTCTTTTGTCCTAAGAGGGAACACCCATGGCAAATCTCGCCACCGTCCTCAAATTAGAAATCACACGGATTGCGCGCAGGGAACTTCGTGCGGAGACCGAAAGCCTCAAGAAGGCCACAGCGCATTACCGCTCGGAAATTGCCGCGCTGAAGCGGAAGGTCGCAGAACTGGAGCGGCAAGTAGCTAAGGTCGGGAAGTCGGTGGCTAAGGCAGCACCCGACGGCGCGAAGCTTGACGGTAATGGCAGTGGTGAAATTAAGATCCGCTACAGCGCCAGAAGCATGGCCGCACAGCGCAAACGCCTGGGCCTATCGGCTGAGAACATGGGAAAACTCTTTGGCGTTTCTGGTCATACGATTTACGGTTGGGAGACCGGTGGCGCACGACCGCGTAATGGACAAATGCCAGCGATAGCGGCCGTGCGGAAGCTGGGCAAGGTAGAGGCGGCTGCTATTGTGGAGAGCCTGTCAGGTTGATCGGTAGCCGATCTTGTTTCAGCATGGGCCTGACTTCCGACTTTCACGAGTGGCCAGGCCGGCCGATTTCGGAAAGCGGCCTTCCAAACGCATGCTGTACCTTGGAACCTGGCGGAATGCCAATTCACACAAGTCGGCCATTGCAGACGATTAGATGTCTGCGGGGATAGGTCAGCTACCAATAGCTGAGCAGTCATCCAGTAATTACCCGCTTGGAATCAACAACGAATGGTTCTTGCGTCTTGTTGGCTCAATCGCCTGATCCTGCTACAGGAGTATGTTCCTCGCATCCAGCGCGCCAGATCCGGCCCATGCAGCGGTAATAGTCATGTAAGATGAGCCGCTGCCTTTTCCAATTACGCCACTTCTGGTGGCGGCTCGACCTGCAGAGGAGAAGCGACTGTGGACTACCTTAGTGAATTAGTGTCATTCTTGTTGGGCGCAGTTAGCGGTTGGTCACTGAAGCTGGTAATTGATCGCTCCAGTCGCGGAGACACCACCCAGGTTGGGAATAGTGTGGGTGGAGATATGGCGGGACGCGATTTGCACAAGAAATAGACGGGCTACTAAAGTCACCCGATCAAGGACACTGGACGCATTGAGCGGCAGTTATGGCACGTTAACCCGTGAGCAATCTCATTCCAAACGGACCGAACCATTCCCCTTCGACAGAGCTAGTAATCGAAGGAGGAACAGCTTTTTCCACTACGCCACTTCTGGCGGGCGAGGCCCCCACGGCTCCAGCAAACGTTAAACAATTAGGGAACTTCGTCGGTGGGGATCTTGCGGGAAACAATATTTACAAAATCACGCATGTTGCTGCACCGATTACCCCGATGGCGAAACTCGTTGCTCAGTACAAAGCTGAAATTGCGTGTGACCAAAACAAAACCAGTTTAGTTGAGCGACTTCAACATTTCTTCTCCCGCCATACGTCATCCGACGTTCGGGGCCTTGAAGAAAAACTATTGACCTCCAATCGTGACGATCTCATAGCAGAGGCCCTTATTCGGAAGGAAGCTGCCGCTAAATTGGTTCTTCGCTACCAAAGCTCCCCGTCGGCGCAGATGATCTTCTCCCATATTTTGGCTCTGATGGTCGTCCACTTTGAGCAAGCAGTTCGGCCGTTGATCCAAGCTGGGGCGAGTCGAAAGGAAGTTGATTGCGCGATCCTTACCGAGGTACTAAGCCCCGCATTGGCTGCACTTGAAGAGAATCCTCTGGGGCTACATCAATTGGATTTGCAGTGCCTCCTATATTTTTTGGGAGGCAACTGCCATATACGGTGGGACAAATGCTGATCTACGATCCCACGGTGGATCCGTACCACTGCGCCATAAGAGTCCTGGCTGTGTTGGAGAACGCCAACTCACCATTGCCCGTGGATTCCGTTCGGATCGCTGACTACTACTTGGCCTACCCAGCTGCACTTAGTACGATGCGGCTGCCAAGCGATGTTCGGACAATACGCAAACTGGCGAAAGCCCTAGTGTCCCCCTATCGAAATCCACTTGCTGGACGGTCAACATTCGAGCGTGCGCGCCCGATCTTTCAGGCAGCGATGTCGTCTCTAGTTGCAGTTAACCTAATTGACGGGGAGTTGCTTCGTACAGGCATGCTCGTTCGATCGAATCATGAACTCCCAGAGGAACTCTCCAGGACGATTTCTGGTTTCATGCAACGCCAGCAACAGATCCGCAGGTTCGTTGTAACGGATCTAGTTTGCATCCCGCTCTTAGGCAGTAATGGACTTAAGGACCGATCAGGTCTAATGGAGCACCGATATGACCCTGCTTGAACCGTGTCTTGCCATTAATTGCTTAGTGGTCAGGAGGAATGGGCACGCCGTCGTGAATATTCAGTTCCATCGCGGGCTAAACATCCTTCGTGGCGAGAACAGCGCGGGCAAAACGACGATCGTTCGATTCCTCGCCTACGCGCTCGGTGCCGAAAACGTTTTTTTCAATCAGACCGCACTGCTCTGTAGCGAAACGTATCTCGAAATTTCAGTAAATGGGGCAGTTTTGACCCTTCGACGAAACATAACGGCGACCGCCCAGCAACCACTTGCCTTCTATTGGGGAGCCATGGATGAGGCCATAGACGCGCGAGCAGAGAACAATTGGCAGGTCTTTCCGTTCAGACGAAGCGAATCAAAAGAAAGCTTTTCGCAAATCCTTTTTCGACTGCTAGGTATGCCCGAATTACGTGGGGACAGCGGTTCCAATATTACGATGCATCAACTCTCGCGGTTGTTGTATTCCGATCAAGAGCGGCCGTCTGGAGAATTGTTTAGAGCCGAAAAGTTTGATCCGGCTATTACGCGGGCAGCGGTAGGAGACTATCTACTGGGCATTGACTCTAACGAGCTTTACGAACTTCGTTTGCGGCAAACGACCCTTGAGAAGGACTTGGCAGAAGTCAGAAGTGCTATGCGGGCAATCTACACCGCATTCGGAGCATCTGGCACAAACATATCGCTGGACTTTCTCCAAGAGCGACTGAGCTCGCTTGGCAGTGAGTTGCAGGCACTGAACGAATCACTAAGTTCTATTTCGCTAAACCTGGTTCAGAAACCCACTTCGGGTAATGAGGATGATCGTCTTCGGAATGAACTCTCGGCAGCGCATTCATATTTGTCACGCATTAAGTATCGTCGGCAGGAACTTGAAAGTGACATCGCCGATTCTGCATTGTTTGTTACGGAGTTGGAGGAGAGGGTCGCCAGCCTGGCCGAGTCGATAGTCGCCGAAGTGCATCTCGGCGAAGCCGTATTTTCTTTTTGTCCAGCTTGCTTTACCAAGATCGATGTATCTGCGACACCGAATGGCTGCTGCACTCTATGCAAATCTGCGATTAGCGCCGATTCGGCAAAGTCTCAGCTCGCACGGATGCGGAACGAACTCGCATTACAGCTTAGAGAATCGAACCAAATACGGGAGGCGAAAATCGGTGAACTTGAGAGAACGATTCACGAAGCCCCCGCCGTTGAGGTCCGAGTCAAGGAGTTAGAAAGGGAATTCTCGCGGAACAGGGCTAGTTGGGCCCCTCCTCAGCAACTAGCTATTCAAAAGATCTCCCGAGAAATCGGCCGAAAAGAGCAGGAAATAGCTCATACGGCTGAACTTCTTAAGTTGGCCGGGCTATTTACTGAGCATACCGATCGAGCTGGAAGAATTGAGTCGGAAATGACCTGGATCCGCAGTCGAATAGATGCAGTACGACGAGAGCAAGAAGGGAGGCGTCAGCGCGCATACCTCACTGTAGCTGATGCGCTAAAGGAATTGCTACGAGGTGACTTAGAACGCCAAGCCGAATTTCAGAACGCAGAGGACATTGACATTGATTTTGCGGCGAACAGAATACGAATCGACGGCCATAGTCAGTTTTCTGCAAGCTCGATGATTTACTTGCAGCATAGCTTTCACTTGGCCCTCTTGCTAGCTTCGACGAGAGCCGACTATTTCCGCTTTCCACGTTTTGTCATTTTGGATGGTATTGAAGATGGCGGCATGGAACCGGACCGCAGCTTCAATTTTCAACGACTCATTAGCGCAGAATCCGACGCGAGTACGGCGGAGCATCAAATCATTCTCGCGACCTCTCAAATCTGCCCGGACCTTGATACCGAGCAATATGTTGTGGGGGCGAGATTCACCCACGATGAAAAGTCGATTCAAATAAGCTAGGTGCTCAGCCCGCTGAGGTATTGGCGCCCGGTTAGCGGACGAGAGCGGACATGCTTTCGAATCTATGCGCAGTCGGCATTGGCCGAGAAGCCAAAGCCTTCGGGATTGTGACCACCTACAGCGCATACTTCAGGGCAAGGATTCTGAGATTGGTCGCTTGCTGACGATCAAAACGACGTCACTTTCGATGCGGCCCTGAGCCGCCACGCTGTAAGGCAAGCCTTAGCCTGGCTTCATGCTGGCGCTTGCCTTTAGCACGCTCCCGCTGCACCCAGGCAAGCTGCTTTGGCCAGTCCTTTATAGCGAACATCGGATGGTGAACGAAAGCCTCAAGCATCTTGGCGTCGATAGCCGATAGCGGATCGATCCCATACTCTATGAAGGCATAAACACCAGCTTGAGAAGCGGCTGCATCGACGATGCGATGCACCGCTTTGATGGCCTGCTTTTCGTCTTCCGGCGTGTTCTTTGCCAGCAACTCTCTCAGGTAGCATCCCGCCACCTCGACGGCCATCTTGGCTTGTGTGATGCCGTTCTTGGTCCTCTTGATGGCCAACTTGTGCAGGTTCACCAGCCGGCTGACAAGGCATAGCAATGGATGCAGAATATTAACGGGGTGCTGGCCGAAGAACTGGATGGGAACTGCCAGTCTGCGCACATCGGCATCTTCGACGCCGAGAATCCCACTCAGGAAATCCAAGAGAAGTTTCTTTTTGCCAGCACCAGGCGGCTGCCAGGTAATGACGGCGGTGTTGGGCGTGTGGTCGTCGAGTGTCGCAAATCGTGCTATGCCACCAATTTCTTTTGCAAGGAACTCGGCCTCCTTGCGCGCACCAACAAAGTCGACGTCTTGAGTTAAAGCCGGGTAGTCCGATGGCGGCACCGGAATGTTGTAGTGGAGGGTCCAGCCAACAAGGGACTGGCCACCGACAAGCACGAACTTGTCTGGCTCCGGGGACTTCGCAATTGCTCTAAGGACGATCTCGAAGTCGGCGGGCGAGAACCAGCCAAAGTCATCGTCCGATGCGCTCAAAGCTTAGGCCAGCTGAGAACTTGGCTTTTGGCTCCGACTGGGAACACGCTCGCTCGCTCAAGGACTTCTTCCGGGGAAAGCTGCACGACTGCTGCCACGAATTTACGCTGCCGAAGACGCTTAAAACTGGCGAGTTTTTTCGCAGGCCCTTTCATTGCCGAAGAGGCCTTTTTTTTTGCCTTGTTGGAGCTTGCGAGCTTGATTTTCATTGCTTAATGGTCGCTTAACCACTTTTTCCTGTCAAGTTGGATAGGAAAACTGACCTTCGCCGCCACGTTGATCTAAAGGTCAGCTGACCGCGCCTTTGCTGTCGTTGGCAGCGACATACCCCAACGGCCGCTTTGGCCGAACTGCCGCCGTGTCGCCAGCGCCAACTCTCGGTATTGAACAAAACGGCGATTGAGGCGACGTCCTGGCCATCGCCTCGATCCCGGCGCGGAACGGCGCCGCGCGCTCAGGCTTCGGGCGGACGCGGGACGAAACAGCACACCGCACCGTCGGTGTCGAACTTGACCTGGCAAGCCACGGTCAGGCGCGCCTTGAGCCGTGCCCGCGCCCGCTGCACGCGCGACTTGGCGCCGGGCAGGCTGAGTCCGAGGCGGGCGGCGTAGTCCTTCTGGCTCATGCCCTCGATGTCGCAGCAGGTGATCGCGTCGCGATCTTCGGGCGCCAGCTCGGCCAGCACGCGCGGCAGGCACTGCGCCAAGCCATCGACCGGCGCCGGCACGGCTGCGGGCTCGGCGGCCAGGTCTTCGGGCAGCGGCACCTGGTCCTTGGCCAAACGCAGGCGGTCGATCAGCAGGTTGCGTGCGGCATGGAACAGCCAGGCGCGCGGGCTGTCGAGGCCGCACAGGCCATTGGGCCAGCGCATCGCGCGCAGGAAAACTTCCTGCAGCAGATCGTCGCCCTCGGCCTCGCTGCGCGCACGATGGCGCAGGAAGCGGCGCAACTCGGCTTCGTGGGCGTTCCAGGCGTCGGTCAGGCAGCGCATGGCGTCATCGATCGCTGCGTTCGTACCAGCCCTTGCTGGCATTGACCACCCTGACCACCAGCAGCATCACCGGCACCTCGATCAGCACGCCGACCACGGTGGCCAGCGCGGCGCCGGACTCGAAGCCGAACAGGCTGATGGCGGCGGCCACCGCGAGTTCGAAGAAGTTGCTGGCGCCGATCAGGGCCGAGGGACAGGCGACGTTGTGCTTTTCGCCGACGACGCGGTTGAGCCAGTAAGCCAGGCCTGAGTTGAAGAAGACCTGGATCAGGATGGGCACCGCCAGCAGTGCGATGATCAGCGGCTGCTCGATGATGGCCTTGCCCTGAAAGGCGAACAGCAGCACGAGGGTGGCCAGCAGCGCGCTGATCGACCAGGGGCCGATTTTTTCCATGGTCGCGTCGAAATGCGCTTGTCCTTTCTTGAGCAGCGACTTGCGCCATATCTGGGCCAGGATCACCGGGATCACGATGTAGAGCACGACCGAGGTGAACAGCGTGTCCCAGGGCACGGTGATGGCCGAGATGCCGAGCAGGAAGGCCACCAGCGGGGCGAAGGCGACGATCATGATGCTGTCGTTGAGCGCGACTTGTGACAATGTAAACAGCGGGTCGCCATTGGTCAGCCGGCTCCAGACGAAGACCATCGCGGTGCAGGGCGCGGCGGCGAGCAGGATCAGGCCGGCGATGTAGCTGTCGAGCTGATCGGCCGGCAGCCAGGGCGCGAAGACGTTGCGGATGAACAGCCAGGCCAGGAAGGCCATCGAGAAAGGCTTCACCAGCCAGTTCACGAACAGCGTGACGCCGATGCCTTTGACATGGTTGCGGACTTCGTGCAGCGCGCCGAAATCCACCTTGACCAGCATCGGGATGATCATGACCCAGATCAGCAGGCCGACCGGCAGATTGACCCGCGCCACTTCGAGCTTGCCCAGCACCTGGAAGGGCGCCGGCAGCCACTGGCCGAGCGCGATGCCGACCACGATGCAGAGAAAGACCCAGACCGTCAGGTAGCGCTCGAAGCTGGACATCGGCGCGCCGGCGGATTGTTTGATGGCGACTTCGCATTGTGCGGACATGACCTACTGCTCCGTGTGAATGCGGCGCGCCGCGGCGAGCGCTTCTTCGCGACTCATGGTTTCCAGCGGCAGGGCGAGGAAGGCTTCGATGCGCTGCCTGAGCGACTGGTAGGCCCGCTCGAAGGCCGCGCGCCGCGCCTCCATGGGTTCGACATGCGCCGGGTCGGGTATGGCCCAGTGCGCCGTGGCCGGGTGGCCGGGCCAGACCGGGCAGGTCTCCTGCGCGGCATTGCCGCAGACCGTGAAAATGAAGTCGAGAGTTGGCGCTGGCGAGACGGCAAATTCATCCCAGGACTTGCTGCGCGCGCCCGCGCAGGGCACGCCGTGCTTCTGCAGCGTCTCGATCGCCACCGGATTGACCACGCCGCCCGGCTTGCTGCCGGCCGAATAGGCCTCGATGCGGCCTTGGCCCAGATGCTTGAACAGCATTTCGCCGAGGATGCTGCGCGCCGAATTGCCGGTGCACAGCACCAGCACCTTGAAGGTCTTGCTCATCGACTTGCGCTCCTCACACCCCCGAATCCGCAGCGTTCGGTGCGCCCGGATACGATCTTGAGGCGCTTCATGTCGGCCTTGAATTCGGGCACGGCTCCCGTCGCCAGCGGGCCGAGCAGTGCCGCGGTCCAGGACGGCAGCTTCGCCATCCGGTAATGCATCCAGGTGCCTTCGCGGCGCGATGTCACCAGGCCCGCGCCCTTCATGACGCCGAGGTGGCGCGAGATCTTGGGCTGGATTTCCTCGAGCGCGGTGGTCAGCTCGCAGACGCAAAGTTCGCCCCGCGCCAGCAGCAGGGCCAGGATGCGCCGCCGCGTCGGGTCGGCGAGGATGTCGAACAGGGCTTGGGTTTCCATCGTTGCAAATATACACGACGGCGGATATATGCGGAAGCGTATGCAAGGCCGCCGTCGGTTTCTTGATTCGCGGCAGCGCGCAGTTTCAGGAAATGTCGCGCCCCTCGCCGGCCTCCTCGACCGTCCTGCCGTCGCGGATGTGATAAATGCGCTTGAAGATGGGGATGATCTTCTCGTCGTGGGTGACGACGATGATCGCGGTCTGGTACTGGCTGGCCATCTGGTTGAGGATGCGCATCACGGCCAGCGCGCGCTGGCTGTCGAGCGGTGCCGTGGGTTCGTCGGCGAGGATCACCGGCGGCTGGTTGGCCAGGGCGCGCGCGATCGACACGCGCTGCTGCTCGCCCCCCGAGAGTTCGCTGGGCTGCGCCTTCGCGCGATGGTCGACGTCGAGCGCCTGCAGCAGTTCCAGCGCACGCGCACGCGAGGCCCCGTTGGCGCGGCCGGCCAGCATCGGCAGCAGGGCCACGTTGTCGGTGACGTCGAGAAAGGGAATCAGGTAGGGCGCCTGGAAGATGAAGCCGATGCGGTCGCGGCGCAAGGCGCGCAGATCCTTGGTTTTCCAGCCGCCCTGCGCGCTGTCGTAGATCACCTCGCCGCCCAGGGTCATGCGCCCGCGCGTGGGTTCGATCACGGCGCCGAGGCACTTGAGCAGCGTGGTCTTGCCCGAACCGCTGGGACCGACCAGGCCGACCACCTCGCCCGGCGCAATGCTCATGTTCACCTCCTTCAGCGCGTCGACGGCGGTGTCGCCCGCGCCGTAACGCTTGCTGAGGCCTTCGATGTGGATGCCTTGGTCCATCTCAGCCGCCTATCGCTTCGGCCGGATCGACCTTCAGCGCGGCGCGGATCGCCAGCGTGCTGGCCAGCGTGCACACCAGCATGACGACGATGAAGGCGCGCAGGGCATCGCCGCTTTCCAGCAACACGTATTTCGGAAAGGCCGGCGCCCACAGCGTGGCCGCGATCTTGCCGACGACGAAGCCGATCAGGCCGAGGCCCAGCGCCTGCTGCAGGATCATGCCGGCGATGCTGCGGTTGCGCGTGCCGATCAGCTTGAGCACCGCGATCTCGCGAATCTTGCCCAGGGTCATGGTGTAAATGATGAAGGCGACGATGGCGGCGCTGACCACGGTCAGGATCGCGAGGAACATGCCGATCTGCCTGGCCGAGGTGGCGATCAGCTTGGCCACCAGGATCTCTTCCATCTGCACGCGGGTGTAGGCCTGCAGATGCTTCCAGCGGCGGATCTCCTGCGCCACGCTCTCCGCCGTGCTGCCAGCGCCAACTTTCACCAGCACCGCGTTGACGCTGCGATTGACGGTCTGCGCGGCATTCACGGCGTCGAGCAGGCCGGGCACGCCGGGGCGATTCAGCGCCGGGTTGGCCGCGGTGCGCGCGCGGTCGGTGATGATGGCGTCGTTGTCCTTGAGGAACTGCGCTTCCTGCGCATCCTTGAGCGGGATGAAGACCATCGGGTCGCCGCCGGAGGACACGGTACGCTGCGTCAGGCCGACCACCTCGTAGTCGTGGCGCCGGATGCGGATGCGCTCGCCGAGACGGAAGCCGGCCTTGACGTCGGCGATGGCCTCGTAATGGCCGCGCAGCAGGCGCCGCCCGGCCACCAGATAGGTCGGCTCGCCGGGCTGGCCCGGCTCGAAGCCGACCACCATGCTGCGACTCTCGCGGGCGCCATGCTGCACCTGCATGGTCAGGTAGGTGACATTCGCGGCCTGGGCCACGCCGGGCAGGCCGAGCACGCCGCGGTAGACGTCGTCCCTGATGTTCGAGGCTTCGGCGTAGGGTCCCTGCGTGTCCTTCTGCACCACCCAGATGTCGGCGCCGCTGTTGGTCAGCAATACCTGCGCGTCATCGACCATGCCGCGATAGACGCCGGCCATGGTCAGCGTGGCGCCGATCAGCAGGCCGAGGCCGATCCCGGTGAGGACGAACTTGCCCCAGGAATGCAGGATGTCGCGACCGGCGAGGCTGATCATGGCGGAATCAGGACGCGGCCAGCGCGGATACCACGCGAATCCGGCTCTGCTCGCCGATCTCGCGTTCACTATGGACGATCACCGCATCGCCTTCCTGGAGGCCTTCGAGGATCTGCACCCTGCCGTCGGCGCCGCTGCTTCCCGGCCTGACCGCGACGAAGCGCAGCTTGTCGCCGGCACGGACCCAGACGCCGGTCTTGCCCTCGCGCTGGCGCAGGGCGGCGCTGGGCACCACCAGGGCCTGCCGGATGCCCGGCAGGCGCAGGGTGATTTCGCTCATTTCGCCGATCGAAACATCCTTCGGCAACGCATCGAAGCTCACTTGCGCGATGCGCTCCTCGGTCACGCTGTCGCTCAGCATTTCGATGCGCGCAACCTTGCCGGCCAGCACCCGGCCCGGCTGGGAACGCAGCACGATCTCGGCCGGCAAGCCGACTTGCAGGCCCGCCGAGCGCTGCTGGTCGAGGCGCAGCCTGATCCACAGGCTGTCCGCCGCGACCAGGCGCAGCACGGCCTGGCCGGCGACGACGGTCGAACCGGGCTCGGCATCGCGCGCCGTCACCACGCCGTCGGCGGGGGCCAGCAGGCGCAGGTTGGCGCGCTGCTGCTGCGCGGCGCCGCGTTCGGCATCGAGCCGCACCAGGTCCTGGCGCGCGCCGGCCAGGCCGGCTTCGGCTGCCGTCACTTGCGCGGAGGCGGATTTCAGCTCCTGCGACTTGCCTTCGGTGACGCTGGAACTGACGAAACCCTTCCTGCCCAGGTCGTCATAGCGGCGTGCATTGGCGGCCGCCACTTCGCGCCGCGCGACGCTGTCGCTCAACTGTGCCGCCGCAGTGTCGATCGCCTTCGCTGCGCGCGCAGCGGCGGCACCGGTGGCGGACAGACGCTGATCGAGGTCGACCGGATCCATCTCGGCCAGCAACTGGCCGGCGCTGACCGTCTCGCCGACATCGACCGCAACCCGGCGCACGCGGCCGGCGCTGGTCGGGCCGACCAGGTAGCTGCGGCGCGCCTCGACCACGCCGATGCCGAACAGCGCCGGCGCAAGATCGGCGCGCGCCACTTGCACTTCGGTGACCCGCACCGGCGCCAGCGGCCCGCTGCGCGCCATGACCCAGACAAAGCCGGCCACCAGCGCGATGCCGGCGAGGATGAATGCGGAACGGCGGCTGAACAGGGATTTCATCAGGGTCAGCTCCGGACTGAAGTTGCTTTGGCTGCGCGCAGCGCAAGCGTGGCGATCACGATCCAGAACGCCGCGCGGATCGACAGGGCGCCGACGGTGCGCATTTCGTAGGCGCCGCCGGACACGACATGTGCGATGAAGGCGACGCACACCAGAACGGTGGACGCGGCCAGCAGCAGCGCCAGCCGGGCACCGCCGCGCCAGGCCGACAGCAGGGCGGCACCGGCGGCGACATAGACAAAGCCGGCGACGAAGTTGAACCAGAGCACGAAGGGCACGATGTTGCCCGCTTCGGCTCGCGCCTGGGCTCCGCCGAACAAGACCCGGCCGCCGCTGACGATGGTCAGGAGGCCGAAAACCAGGGCGGCGACCGCCAGCCATTGCAACATGCGATTCGGCTTCATGTGACGCTCCGGATACCGCGGCGGTAGATGGCAAAGGCACCCGGCGCGTCGGTGCGCATTTGTTTGGCCTTGCCGCTCAGCAGCGATTGCATGACAAGGCCCTGGATGCTGCCGATGAAGGCGACGACGGCAGCCGCGGTATCGACTTCGGATGCGACTTCGCCGCGGACCTTGCCCTCTTCGATCAGGCTGCTCAGGCGCTTTCTGTAGGCGCCGATCAGGGTGCGCGCCATGCGCTTGGCGGGGGTGTCCTCGGCCCGCTGCAACTCGCCGAACAGCAGCCGCGGCACGCCGGGATGCGCGACGACGAACTCGATATGGGTCATGAACACCGCTTCCAGCGCCAGCAGCGGCGATGCCGCGTCCTGCATGGCCTTGTCCACGCGCTGCAGCAGTCGCTCGGCGACCCATTCCATGACCGCCTGCCAGATCGCATCCTTGCTCGGGAAGTGGCGGAACAGCGCACCTTGCGTGAGATTCATGTGCTGCGCAATCGCCGCCGTGGTGATGTCGCCCGGATTCTGCTCGGCCGTCAGTTCGATGACAGCTTCGACGGTGACCGCCCGCCGCTGGTCCGCCGGCAGGTTGCGCGGTCTGGGTTCGTTGTGCACCATGGCTCAGTCCGATAGATAGTAATTGGTTACTATCTTAGCGGCGGCAGTGAGGTGCGTCAAGCGGGATTCGCTTCCTCGGTCGTTTCCCTGTCGGTCTGCCCGTCGCGGCTAGGGATGCGGCTGGAACAGCTTGCCGCTGGCGACGCCGGCCAGCGTCTTCAGCAGCGTCACGGTCCAGATGGCGGCGAGCAGGGCCCAGGCCAGCCAGCCGAAGGCCAGCGGCGTGGCGAGCCCGGTGACTTCGGACAGGCGCTGGCTGCCGAGCGTGAAGGCGCCCAGCGGAAAGGTGAAGGCCCACCAGGTCAGGGAGAAGGGCAAGGGCGCGATCTTCCTCACCGACCAGGTGAATAGCGCCGCCAGCACCAGCCAGAAGGCGCCGAAGCCCCAGAGTAGGAATACCGCCATCAGGTAGGGCGCCTTGTCGCCGGCGAAGGGGGTCGCGGCCACCAGATTGAGCACGCTGACCACGGTCACGCCCAGCGGCGCCAGGTTGATCCAGAAGGTCGGCGCCATGGTCGGCGGCAGGCGCTTGTGCACGTAGAAGCGGTGGAAGGCCAGCGCCAGCAATGCCATGTACATGAAAATGCCGGAGCCCAGGCCGATCGCGTTGATGGTCAGCGCCAGGTCGCGCAGGGCGTCGGGCTGGATCGCCAACAGCGGCGCGCCGGCCACCGGTATCAGCACCAGGGCCACCGGCGGCATGAAGATGCCGGGTGTGATGTGGTCGAGATTGACGTGCTCGCCCTGGAAGATCGAGATCAGCACCGCCAGCGTCAGGGAAAACAGCAGCGTGACACCGAGCCACCAGGCCACCAGCGCGGCCGCATCGTGGCCGCCGAAGGCGCGCAGCTGCGCCGCCAGCACCAGGATGGCAATGGCATAGGCCGGATAGAAGTTGGCCGCCACCGGATGGCGGAAGCTGGCCACCACCGCCGGCCAGGCCATGACCCAGCGCAGCAGCCAGGGCACGCTGATCAGCGCGAACAGCGCCAGGTTGAACCAGTGCAGCGCCCAGGCCAGCCCCGCCAGCGCGGGGACCTGGTGCGAGAAATGCAGGCTGGTCAGGGCGAAGGCGCCGGTGCCCATGACGGCCGCCGGCCAGCCGGGAGCGAAGGTCTTGACGATCAGCGGAAAATTCACGGGCAGGGGCGGGTTGGCGGCAGTCATGGCGATGGGAAATTCAGGGGTTGGGCGCAGCCGTGATTCGGGTCGTCGAATTCGATCTGTATCGTCGGATGCGTGATGTGGAAATGATGGTGCAAATCGTGGCTGATTTTTTCGAGGAAGGCATCGCCCGGGTGTCCGCCGGGCATGACCAGGTGCGCGGTCAGCGCGATGCCGGTCGTGCTCATCGCCCAGACATGCAGATCATGCACGCCTTTGACCCCGGGCAGGGCGCGCAGCAGCGCATCCACCTCGGCGAGGACAACGCTTTCCGGCACGCCGTCGAACAGCAGGTGCAAGGACCGCCGCAACAGGCCCCAGGTGCCGGCGATGATCACCACTGCGATCGCCATGCTGGTGAGCGGATCGAGCCAGGCCCAGCCGGTCCACAGATAGAGGGCGCCGGCGGCGACCACACCGAGCGAAACCAGGGCGTCGGCGGCCATGTGCAGGAAGGCGCCGCGAATATTCATGTCGGATTGGCTGCCCGCCATGAACAGCGCGGCGGTGCCGCCATTGACCAGCACGCCGACCGCGGCGACGACCATGATGGTGATGCCGTCGGTCGGATGCGGCGCCTGCAGGCGATGGCCGGCTTCCCACAGCAGCGAGCCCATGGCCACCAGCAGCAGCACGGCATTGGCGAAAGCGGCGAGGATAGAAGCGCGCTGCCAGCCGTAGGTGTGGCGGTGGTCGGGTTGCCGGCCCGCGGCCAGTGCGGCGCCCCAGGCCAGCACCAGCCCGGCGACATCCGACAGGTTGTGTCCGGCATCGGCCAGCAGCGCCAGGGAGCCCACGCGCCAGCCGTAGAAAGCCTCCGTCGCCACGAAGGCGATGTTCAGCGCGATGCCAATGGCAAAGGCCCGGCTGAAGCTGGCCGGGCCGTGGTGGTGCGTATGCCCGCTCATCAGGCGGCGCAATCCGCCATGGTGCGCGCCACGCCGTCGATCACTTGAAGAAGCCGCGCGCCTTCATGCGGTCACAACCGAGCTGCCGCGGCGCCGGCAGGGTCACGCCCTTTTCCTTGGCACGAACTTCCATCGCCTTGTGATGCTCGGCCTGCAGCGCCTTGCATTCCTCGTAGGTCTTGGCATTGACCATCTTGCTGCTGTGCGCCTTGCGCTCTTCGGCATTCATCAGCGCCCAGCCGGGCGTTGTGTCCTCGTCGAAGTTGAAGCGCATTGCCCGGCCTGCACCCGGACCCATGCCCTGACCGGGACCCATGCCCGGACCGCCGCCGGGCTGGGCGGCCACCGGTGCCGCAAGCGACGCCCCGAGGATTGCCAGCAATGCCATCTGCGTGAACTTGGTTTTCATGATGATTTCCTTTCTGCTTGATGGGTGGAAATGGGTCATTTCTATTCGACCTCAATATCAGCCTAGACTAATCCACTCCAAATCCAAATGGGCAATGGTGAGATTTTGTGACAAACCCGATGCCAAGGACAAGGATTTGGCAAATGCCGCGAGCGAGCATAAAGCGGCGCACAATCCGACGCCAGGGGATTTGCGCTGGCAGAATCCCGTTCCCGGATCAAACGCATTCATCCATGGTCAGTCGCCGACAATTCATGCGGGGGGATTTCAAGCCCCGCCGCAATCCGCAACGCCCGCCCTGGGCGCTGGCCGAACAAGCCTTTGTCGATACCTGCACGCGCTGCGCTGCCTGCGTGCCGGTCTGCCCGACGCGCATCGTCGTCATCGTGCGAGGCTATCCGGAGGTGGATTTCAAGCGCGGCGAATGCACGTTCTGCGGCGCCTGCGCAACGGCCTGCAGGGACGGCGCGCTGTTGCGCGCCGAAGATCAGGCGCCGCCATGGCTCATCAAGGCACAGGTGGCCGATACCTGCCTGGCCAGGCGCGGCGTGGAGTGCCGGGTCTGCGGCGACCCCTGCCCGGTCGCCGCCATCCGCTTCAGCCCGCGCCTCGGCGGCCCCCCGCTACCCGAGGTCGATGCCGCCACATGCACGGGCTGTGGCGCCTGCGTGGCGCCCTGCCCGGTCAATGCAATCAGTATTACTTGAGGTTGCCGATGAAACGGTTCTCGACCAGCGCCGGCGCATCGACCTGGGCGACATGGCAGCTGGTGCAGACATGGCGCGATGCATCGAAGGCCTTGGTCGCGGCGACGAAATGGCTGTCGCCCAGCTTCGGCGAATTCTTCTTCACGTAATTGGCCGGGCCGTGGCAGTCCAGGCACTGGTTTTCGGTGAGGGTCACCTCGTCGAAATTATCCACCGCGTGCGGGATCACCGGCGGCTGGGTGCTGAAGGTGCGCGCCACGACCGGTTGCGTGCCCGGCCGCTTGCCGGCGTAGGTCTTGGCCTCGGGTGCCGCGTCAGGCGCGGCAACATCGGCCCCGCGCATGGAAACCAGGGGTTCGTAGCTGGCGCAACCCACGATGACGGTCAGCAGCGATGCCAGAAGGATGGTGACGGTTTTCTTCATGATGGACTCCCCAGACGAGATTGACGGTTGATCACTTCGGCGCCGCTTGAGCGACGCCGCTTACGGGTGCGGCGGTAGTGTTGAAACGGGTGCCGAAGGCGAACACATCCTTCGAACAGACATCGATGCAGCGGCCGCAGTTGGTGCAGTTGGCTTCCAGAATCAGCGGCGGCGTGCCGGCGATGGCTTTCAGCGCCGGGCGGATCACCTGCGGCTCGGGACAGACGGCGAAGCAGTCCATGCAGTCGTTGCAGGCGGCGCGGGCCGGCAGCTTGACTCGCAGTAAAGATAGTTTGCCGACCAGGCTGTAGAAGGCACCCACCGGGCAAAGATGGCCGCACCAGCCGTGGCGCATGACGAACAAATCGAACAGGAATACCGCGAGCAGCACCGCCCAGGCCAGACCGAGACCGAAGAACAGGCCGCGATGCAGCATGGATACCGGGTTGACCATCTCCCAGGCGATACTGCCGGTGACCGCGGCGGCGACCAGGGTCATGCCCAGCATCCAGTAACGCGTCGGCCGGCTGATGTGGGCGCTGCCCTTGAGGCCGAGGCGCACGCGCAGCCAGTAGGCGCAGTCGGTCAGCAGGTTCACCGGGCAGACCCAGGAACAATAGCTGCGTCCGCCGACCAGCAGGTAGAACAGCAGCACGATGGCCACCCCGGTCAATGCCAGTTTTTCCGGCACCTGCCGCGCCAGCAGCGACTGCACGATGACATAGGGATCGGCCAGCGGCAGGAAGTTCAGCGTGTAGCTGAAGTTCAGGTTGCCCTTGACGATCCAGAGGCCGAACCATGGCCCGACCAGGAACAGCAGCAGGATGCCTATCTGGCTGCAGCGGCGCAGGATCAGCCATTTGTGCGCGGCCAGCCAGCCCTTGGCGGCAACGGCTTCGGTGCCGGGCCGTGCGGCGGGAGCGTTCATAGCTTGTTCCCCTGCAGGGCCTTGGGCAATGCGGGTGCGGCAGGAGTTGGCGCTGGCGGTACGGCGCCTGAACTCCCCGAGAGGCCCTTGCCGTGCTCATACTGCATGCCCTCGGGCATGTTGTACTGGTGCTCGACTTCCGGCGCCACCAGGCTGCCGCCGGCTTTTTCCTTTTCCACCCAGCCCAGGCGGTAGTGCGAACTCAGTTGCCCCTTGGCCATGTAGAGCGGCAGCACCTTGATCGAGGCGACCTCGGTCGGGCAGGCTTTTTCGCACTTGCCGCAGCCCGTGCAGTGCTCGGAATGCACGGTCGGAATGAACAGCGTGTGCTTGCCGGTGCGGGCATTGGATTGCGGGTCGAGCGTGATCGCCTTGTCGATCACCGGACAGACGCGGTAGCAGATGTCGCAGCGCAGGCCGAGGAAATTCAGGCAGGTCTCGTGGTCGACCAATACCGCGAGGCCCATTTTCGACTTGTTGATGTCCTTCAGGGAGTGATCCAGCGCGCCGGTCGGGCAGGCCTTGACGCAGGGGATGTCCTCGCACATTTCGCAAGGCAGTTGGCGCGCGACGAAGTAGGGCGTGCCGGTGGACATCGGTTCTTCGGGTTTGGCCAGATGCAGGATGTCGAAGGGACAGTCGCGCACGCATAGGCCGCAGCGGATGCAGGCAGCCGAGAACTCGGCTTCCGGCAAGGCGCCGGGCGGCCGGATCGCGGCGGGCGGCAAGGCTTTGGCATGGCGTGCGTAGAGCCCGACGCCGAGCCCCAGCAGGCCTACGCCGCAGGCCATGCGCGCCGTGTCGGCGAGGAACTGGCGCCGCGCCGCGGCGCTGGGCTTGTTCTCGTTGTCCATGATTCCCGGGCGGGGAGCGCAAGACGCTTGTCACTCCCCGCGCATCTCTCTCAACTCATCCGTCAGTGCATTCAGGCCTTGACCACCTTGGCCGCGCACTTCTTGAAGTCCGTCTCTTTCGACAGCGGACAGGTGGCATCCAGGGTGAGCTTGTTGACCAGGCGGCTCTCGTCGAAGAAGGGAATGAAGATCAGCCCCTCCGGCGGCTTGTTGCGGCCCTTGGTGTCGACCCGCAACTGGATTTCGCCGCGGCGGCTGCTGACCTTGACCACGTCGTTGCGCTTGAGGCCGCGCCGCTCGGCGTCCTTCGGGTGCATGAACACCACCGCATCGGGGAAGGCCTTGTACAGCTCGGGTGCGCGGCGCGTCATCGAACCGGTGTGCCAGTGTTCGAGCACACGGCCGGTGCACAGCCAGAGGTCGTATTCCTTGTCCGGCATTTCGGCCGCCGGCTGGTAGGGCAGCGCGAAGATCTTCGCCTTGCCGTCCGGGTGGCCATAGAAGCGCACATTCTCGCCCTTCTTCACATAGGGATCGTAGCCCTCGCGGAAACGCCAGAGGGTTTCCTTGCCATCGACCACCGGCCAGCGCAGGCCGCGCGCCTTGTGATAGACATCGAAGGGCGCCAGATCGTGGGCGTGGCCTCGGCCGAAACTCGCATACTCCTCGAACAGGCCTTTCTGCACGTAGTAACCGAAGCTGTCGGACTCGTCGTTGGTATAGCCGGCCCAGGCGTGGGCATTGACCGTCGCGGTCTCGGCCTTGGCGAACTTGTTGACCTGGCCGTTGGCATAGAGCACGTCGTACAGCGTCTTGCCCTTGTACTCGGGGTTCTTGTCGAGGATCTCCTTCGGCCAGACTTCCTCGACCTTGAAGCGCTTGGAAAACTCCATGTACTGCCAGAGGTCGGACTTCGCATCACCGGGCGCCTTGACCTGCTGGCGCCACATCTGGCCGCGCCGCTCGGCGTTGCCGTACATGCCTTCCTTCTCCATCCACATCGCGCAGGGCAGGATCAGGTCGGCGGCCATGGCCGAAACCGTCGGATAGACATCGGAGACGACGACGAAGGCTTTCGGATTGCGCCAGCCCGGATAGATTTCGCCGTTGATGTTGGGACCGGCCTGCATGTTGTTGGTGGTCGAGGTCCAGTAGAAACCGATCTTGCCGTCCTTGAGCATGCGCGACTGGAGCACGGCGTGGTAGCCGACCCAGTCCGGAATCACGCCGGCCGGCAGCTTCCAGAGCTTCTCGGAGAGTTCGCGGTGCTTCGGATTGGTCACCACCATGTCGGCCGGCAGGCGATGGGCGAAGGTGCCGACCTCGCGCGCCGTGCCGCAGGCGGAAGGCTGGCCGGTCAGCGAAAAGGGGCTGTTGCCCGGCTCGGAAATCTTGCCCGTCAGCAGATGCACGTTGTAGATCATGTTGTTGACCCAGGTGCCCCGCGTGTGCTGGTTGAAGCCCATGGTCCAGGTGGACATGACCTTGGTCTTCGGGTCGGCATAGGCCTTGGCCAGCGCTTCGAGCTTGTCCTTGGGCACGCCGGAAATCTCGTGCGCCTTGTCCAGCGTGTATTCGGAAACGAACTTGGCGAATGCCTCGAAGTCGATCGGCTTGGCCGCCAGCGGGTTGCCCTTGGGCTTGCCGTCGGGGCCGGGGTAGCCGTTGTTGTTGGCGACCTGTTCCAGCGGGTGATTCGGCCGCAGGCCATAGCCGATGTCGGTGACGCCCTGGGCGAAGGTGACGTGCTTGCCGACGAAATCCTTGTTCACCGCATTGTTCTGGATGATGTAGTTGCAGACGTAGTTGAGAATCGCCAGGTCGGATTGCGGCTTGAAGATCAGCTCGTTGTCGGCCAGTTCGCAGGTGCGGTGCGAGAAGGTCGACAGCACGTGGATCTTGACGTGCGGCGCGGTGAGGCGGCGATTGGTGATGCGCGACCAGAGGATGGGGTGCATCTCGGCCATGTTGGAGCCCCACAGCACGAAGGCGTCGGCGTGCTCCATGTCGTCGTAGCAGCCCATCGGCTCGTCGATGCCGAAAGTGCGCATGAAGCCGACCACGGCCGACGCCATGCAGTGGCGCGCGTTCGGGTCGAGGCTGTTGGAGCGGAAGCCGGCCTTCATCAGCTTGGCCGCGGCATAGCCCTCGAACACCGTCCACTGCCCGGAACCGAACATGGCGACGCCGCGCTGGCCCTGCTCGGGATTCTTCAGAGTGGCCTTGACCTTCTCGGCCATGATGTCGAAGGCGGCATCCCAGGAGATCGGGGCGAACTCGCCGTTCTTGTCGAACTTGCCGTCCTTCATGCGCAAGAGCGGCTTGGTCAGGCGATCCTTGCCGTACATGATCTTCGACAGGAAATAGCCCTTGACGCAGTTGAGACCCTTGTTCACCGGCGCGTCGGGGTCGCCCTGGGTCGCCACCACGCGGCCGTCCTTGACGCCGACCAGCACGCCGCAGCCGGTGCCGCAGTAGCGGCAGACGCCCTTGTCCCAGCGCACGCCGTCCTGGCTCTGCGGCATCGCGGCCAGCGCCCCGCCGGGGATGCTGATGCCCGCTGTGGCGGCTGCCGCTGCGATGGCATTGGTCTTGATGAATTCACGTCGCGTCAATTTCATTTCAGATCTCCTTGTAGTTGCGGCGTAACCTGAAAGTTAGCCTCCACTGAAACTTCGTTTTCCGGCTCAGACTCGGTCTGGTGATAGACCATGGCCGCCGACATGACACCGTCGAGCTGGCCGATAAGCTCATAGGTGGCGACATTGCTGCTGTCGTCCTCGGTGACGATGGTCACGATCAATTTGCCTTCCGGCGAAACGGCATGTATCTCGACCCCGGCCAGCGAGCTCAGGCCCGCCTGAACGATCGCCACGTCGCCGGGTCGGGCGTGGATGATGGCGCTGGAAATATTCATTGCATGACTCCGGACGGTCGGCACAGCCTGGCGCTGCCGATTTGGGCGCCGTGCCCCAATAACCACTGAATTCATAAGGTCTTGTGCACACGCAGCATCCTAGGCCTGCGGGCTGCGGTTTCCTTGATGCGAATCAACCAGAAAGGCGTCCAAATAAAAATTGCCATAGAGCTTTCGCCTATGGCAATTCAATGAACTTATCGGGCGGACCGGCCGCCCGCGGGCAGGCCGGTCAGGGATCGACCTGGTCGATCACGATGCGCAAACCCTTGGCCCCAGGCTTCACCGCGGCACTCTTGCCGCTGAGGTCGCCCTTGCCCGGCGTCGCCATGCCGGACTTGGAAATGCGCACTTCGATGCGCACCTGCTGGGCCGACGAGAGATTGGCCCCCGGCATCACCGCTTGACTGTCGTCAAGAGTGAAATCCAGCGGCAGGTCGGCCGCGCGCACGCGCTTGGCCGCGAGCGGCATGCGCGGGCCATCGACGGCGCGGGCAAAAATGAACACCACGTCTTCCGGATTCGCCTTGCCCTTCAGGGCGGCGGCGAGCTCGACGCGACCGCTGACGGCGCTGGCCATCGCACTCGCCGGCGGCTGGCCGGTGGCCGCACCGGTGGCCGCGCCGGTAGCTGCCTTGGCCACACCCTTATGCACCTCGTCCTGCGGCATCACGGCGCCCGCCACCACATCCGCCTTGGCCGGCCTGGATGGCGCGCCGCCGCTGCGCCCGCGCGCCATGGCGATGCTGGATTCGACCATGCGCGCATCTTCGCTGCCGGGTTCGAGCTGGGGCAGCAGCCGCTCCCAAAGCGCCGCGGCCTCGGCGTGGCGGCCGCGGTCGAGCGCCTCGCCGCCGCCGAGGAACAGGGCCAGCATGTTGTCCGGCTCAAGGCGCAGGGCCTGTTGAATCAACTCGCGCGAACGCGGATTGAAGCCATTGTTCTTCTGCACCAGCAGTTCCGCGACTTCGGCGAGCAGTTCGGCGTTCTTGTTGAGTTCGGGTCCGACACGGCCGAAGGCGCGCTCGGCGTCGTCCCAGCGGCCCAGTGCCTTGTAGGAGCGCGCCAGCATGGCCCAGCCCTCGGGATTGTCGGGATTCTGTTCCATCTTTTGCGCGAGCTTGGCGGTGAGCTGTTCCATGTCGGCCGTCGCGCGCTGCGTCTGCACCGCCTCGGGCAGCACCGCCGCCGGGCTGCCGAGCAGGGCATAGAGTCCGCCGGCGAGCAGCGGCAGCACGATGGCCAGTGCGATACCGCTGCGACGGCTGAAGCCATCGACCGCCGAGACTTCGATGGCGGCGGTATCGTCGAGCAGTTGTCGCTGCAATTCCTCGCGCGCCTCGGCGAGATCGGCAGCCGACAGCACGCCATTGTTGTGGTCGCGCTCGAGTTCGGCGAGGCGGTCGCGGTGGATGGCGGCATTCAGCGCCGGCAGAGAGTTGGCGCTGGCGACACGGCGCGAAACCGGCCACCACGGGCGCAACAGCAACACGAGGGCGACGACGACCAGCGTCGCCGCGGCAAGGTAAAAGTAGCTCATGGTTTGGTTTGGTCCAGCAAGGTCGCGGCGCGGCGACGCTCTTCATCGGAAAGTACCGGCGCGGCATTATCCTTGGCGCGGCGCCGCAGGAATGCGATCAACGCGGCGAGGCCGCCCGCCAGGAACAGGAATGGTCCGCCCCACAACAGCCAGGTGGTCGGTTTCATCGGCGGCCGGTAGCGCACGAAATCGCCGTAGCGATCGACCATGAAGTCGAGGATTTCCTTGTCGCTCTTGCCTTCGGCGATCATTTTGCGAATCTCGCGGCGCAGGTCCTGCGCCAGTTCGGCATGCGAGCCGGACAGCGACTCGTTCTGGCAAACCAGGCAGCGCAACTCCTCGCTGATCGCCACCATGCGCTTTTCCACTTCGAGATCGGCTGCCATCGGCGCCGCCTCCCTGGCCATCGCCGCGCCGGAGAACACCAGCACGCAGCAAAGCAACAAGCCGCTCAATTTCATTTCGACAACTCCGCAACCAGGGGCAGGATCTGTTTCTGCAGCGATTCCGGGGTGATCGGACCGGTGTGCTTCATGCGGATCATGCCGGCCTTGTCGATCACATAGGTTTCCGGCACGCCATAGACGCCGTAATCGATGCCGACGCGGCCGTCGGCATCGACCGCCGACAGCACATAGGGATCGCCGAACTGCGCCAGCCAGCCTTTCGCGTCGGCCTCCTGGTCCTTGTAGTTCAGGCCGACCACGGGCACCTTGCCCTCTTTGGCGAAGGCCACCAGCAGGGGATGTTCCTGGCGGCAGGAAACGCACCACGAGGCCCAGACGTTGAACAGCCAGACCCGGCCCTTCATGTCGGCCGGCGAAAAGCTCTTGCCGGCCGCGGCCAGTTGCGGCAGCGTGAACGCGGGGGCCGGCTTGTCCTTCAGCGGCGAGGGCACGTCGCGCGGGTTCAGGGTCAGGCCGACGGCGAGGAAAACCACCAGGACCACGAACACCCCGAGCGGAATCAGGAAACGCTTCATGCCGCGACTCCGGCGGGAATCCCTGCAGCGGCCCCGGCCTTGAGGCGCAGGCGGTAACGTCGGTCGAGCATGGCGATGAAACCGCCCAGGCCCATCAGCAGGGCGCCGCCCCAGATCCAGTCGACGAAGGGTTTGTAATAGACCCGCACGCTCCAGGCACCCTTGTTGTCGAGCGGCTCGCCGAGCGAGACATACACGTCGCGCGTGAAGCCGGCGTCGATCGCGGCTTCGGTCATCGGCATCTGCGACGAGAAATACTGGCGCTTCTCCGGATGCATGGTCTTCAGCACGCGGCCGTCCTTCGACAACTCGACGGTGCCCACCGAAGCACGGTAGTTGGGGCCGGGAGCGGCCTTCACGCCGATCAGGCGGAAGCCGTAGCCGCCCACCTGCACGGTGTCGCCCGGCTCCATGCGCACGTCCTTCTCCTCCTGGTAGCCGCCGACCATGGCGACCCCGATCACGAACACGGCAATGCCCAGGTGCGCGATCTGCATGCCCCAGAACGCCGCCGGCGGCCTGCCGGTCTTGATGCGTTCAAGTATCTGGAACACGCCGCTGGCGGTGATCCAGACTGCCAGCAGGGAGCTCAGCGCGGTGAGCGGCGTCCACGCCCCCATCAAGAGCGGCAGCGCGATGCCGGCGATCACGGCCAGCGCCATGCTGACCCGCAGCCGGCGCGCAATCGCCTTGAGGTCGGCATGCTTCCAGTTGGCCAGGGGGCCCACCGCCATCAGCAGCAGCAGCGGCACCATGACCGGCACGAAGACCGCGTTGAAATAAGGCGGCCCGACCGACAGCTTGCCCATGCCGAGCGCATCGATCAGCAGCGGATACAGGGTGCCGAGCAGCACGCTGCCGGTGGCCACCAGCAGCAGCACGTTGTTCATCAGCAGCATGGTTTCGCGCGATACCAGCCCGAAATTGCCGCCGGCGCTGACCTTGGGCGCGCGCCAGGCAAACAGCGCCAGCGAACTGCCGACCACCACCACCAGCAGGGCCAGGATGAAAATGCCGCGGCGCGGATCGGAGGCGAAGGCATGGACCGAGGTCAGCACGCCGGAGCGGACCAGGAAGGTGCCGAGCAGGGACAGCGAAAACGCCGCGATCGCCAGCAGCACGGTCCAGTTCTTGAAGGCGCCGCGCTTTTCGGTCACGGCCAGCGAATGGATCAGCGCCGTACCCACCAGCCAGGGCATGAAGGAGGCATTCTCCACCGGGTCCCAGAACCACCATCCGCCCCAGCCCAGCTCGTAATAGGCCCACCAGCTGCCCAGCGCGATGCCCAGCGTGAGAAAGACCCAGGCCGCCGTGGTCCACGGCCGCGACCAGCGCGCCCAGGCCGCGTCCAGCCGGCCCGAAATCAGCGCCGCGATGGCGAAGGCGAAGGCGACCGAGAAGCCGACGTAGCCCATGTAGAGCATCGGCGGATGAAACACCAGGCCGGGGTCCTGCAACAGCGGGTTGAGGTCGCGGCCTTCCGCGGCCGCCGGCAACAGGCGTTCGAAAGGGTTCGAGGTGAACAGCACAAAGGCCAGCAGGCCGATGCCGACCAGTCCCAGCACCGCCAGCACGCGCGCCACCATGACTTCCGGCAACTGGCGCGAGGCCAGCGAGACCGCGGCGCCCCATCCCGCCAGCATCAGCACCCACAGCAGCAGGGAACCTTCGTGGCCGCCCCAGACGGCGGAGAAACGATAGAGGGTCGGCAACTGGCTGTTGGAATGGCCGGCGACATAGCTCACCGAGAAATCGTTGGCGAGAAAGCTCTGCGCCAGACAGGCGAAAGAAATGGCGATCAGGACGAATTGCGTCTGCGCCGCCGGTCGCGCCAGTGCGATCCAGTGCTGCTGTCCGCGCTGGGCGCCGACCAGCGGCAGCACCCCTTGCACGATGGAAACCACGAAGGCGAGGATGAGGGCGAAGTGTCCGAGCTCAGGAGTCATGACTATTCTGTACCTGGTTTATGGCCTGCCGGGACCCCGGCGACATGTGATCTGCTTGCGCCCGCCGCGTCGCAACCCGGTTTTCACAGCGCTCCCGAAGCGCCGGCAGCGAAACTACCGGGCTCACTTGGCTGCCGTCGTGGCTGCCGTCGGGGCTACCGTCGGATTCTGGGCTTTCTGCGCCTGGTCGAGCGCGTGCTGGGCTTCCGGCGGCATGTAGTTCTCGTCATGCTTGGCCAGGACTTCGGTGGCGGCAAAGATGCCGTCGCCGCCCAGCCTGCCCTGCACCACCGCACCCTTGCCGTCACGGAACAGGTCGGGAAGGATGCCGGTGTAAGCCACCGGAATCTCCTTGGCCGTGTCGGTAATGACGAAATGCACCGTCATGTCCTGGCGCTTGATCGAGCCTTCCTTGACCAAGCCGCCGATGCGGAAGGCCTTGCCCTGTGGCGCCTTGCCGGCGATCACCTCGGTGGGCGTGACGTAGAGCGCGATGTTGCTGTCGAGCGCGTTCAGCGTCAGCACGGCGGCGACGGCCAGTGAGGCAAGTCCGCCCAGGATCAGGGCGATGCGTTTTTGTCTGGGTTTCATGAATTCTTCTGTTGGAGTTCGAGTTCGTCGGCGAGTCGTTCGCGGGCCAAACTTTTGCGAACGTCGCTAAGACGCCGCCTGGCCAGAAAAGGTTCCGCGATCATCAACAGCGCGCAGGCGCCGAAGCTGCCCCAGACATACAGGGCGTAGCCGCCCATGGCGAAGAATTCACCGACGCTATTCCACTGCATGCTTGACCCATTCCGTGTGTCGCTCGCGTTCGAGGATGATCGCGCGCACCCGCATCAGCGCCACGGCAATCGAATACATCCAGAAAGCCAGGGCCATCAACAGCATGCCCCAGAGCATGGTCTGCGCCATCGACGGCGCCTTGTTGAGATTGATCGTGGACCCCTGGTGCAGGGTGTTCCACCATTTCACCGAGAAATAGATGATCGGGATATTGACCACGCCGACCAGGGCCAGGATCGCCCCGGCCTTGTCGGCACGGCGCGGGTCGTCGATGGCCGCCTGCAGCGCCATGAAGCCCAGATAGAGGAAGAACAGGATCAGTTCCGAGGTCAGGCGCGCATCCCATACCCACCAGGCGCCCCACATCGGCTTGCCCCACAGGGCGCCGGTCCATAGGGACAGCGCCGCCATCAGGGCCCCGGTCGGCGCCAGTGCCTGCGCCATCATGCCCGACACCCGCGTGTTGAGCGCCAGCCCGAGACCGGCCCAGAAGGCCATGACCAGGTAGATGAACATCGACATCCACGAAGCCGGCACGTGCACGAAGATGATCCGGTAGCCTTCGCCCTGTTGCGCATCGGTCGGCGCGACGAAGAAGGAGATCCACAGCCCGCCAACGCCGAAGATGATCGCCGCGGCCCAGAACCACGGAATCATGCGCCCCGCCAGAGGATAAAAACTCTGCGGGCTGGCAAACCTGAACCACTGAATAATCGACTGTCTCACTCCAATGCCACCCTCAAAGCGGCCGTGGTCGCCCACGGCGCAAAAAAACCAGCCAGCGCCAGCATCGCCGCCAGCAGGGACAGATGCCCCCCCGCGCCAAGCCCGGCACTATGCGCTTCCACCGCGCCGGCGCCGAAGATCAGGGCCGGGATGTACAGCGGCAGTACCAGCAGCGCCAGCAGCACGCCGCCGCCACGCACGCCCAGCGTCAGCGCGGCGCCTATCGCGCCGATCAGCGACAGCAGCGGCGTCCCCAGCAACAGCGCCAAGGTCAGGATGCCCAGAGTCGAGGCATCGAGATCGAACTGCAGGCCGAGTATCGGTGCCAGCAACACCAGAGGCAAACCGCACAACAGCCAGTGCGCCAGTATTTTACCGGCAACCAGCAGCCCCAAGGGGGACGGCGACAAGGCCATCTGCTCAAGCGTGCCATCCACATGATCCGCCGAAAACAAACGCGGCAAACCGAGCAGGGTCGCCAGCAGCGCGGCGACCCACAGGATGCCTGGCGCGATTTTCTTCAGCAATACCGGTTCCGGCCCGATGCCGAGAGGAAACAGGCTGGTAACGATGACGAAAAAGAACACCGCCGTCAGCACCTCGCTCTTGCGCCGCAGCGCCAACAGCAGATCGCGGCGCACCGTGGCCAGAAAGGCGTTCATGCCACCTCCGCAGGGCCGCCCCAAGGGGGTGGCGAGCCATGATATGGAAGCCGCGTCAGCGGCTGAACCGTGGTCACCCCCTGCCTCGGGCAGGGGGGCGGGGGGATGGTCCTCATAGCACCAGCGCCTTGCCGCCCGGCACGGGCAGCGGCTGGTGGCTGGTCAGCACCGCCATCCCGCCCGCCGCCAGATGCTCGGCGATCAGGTCGCCGAGCAAGCGGACCGCGGCCACGTCGAGCGCATTGAAGGCTTCGTCGAGCACCCAGATCACCGCCGGGCGCGTCAGCAATCGCGCCAGCAATACGCGCCGCTTCTGGCCGGCCGAAAGCACACGCACCGGCAAGTCCTCGCGACCGCGCAGACCGAGCCGAACCAGGGCCGCCAGCGCCGTGCGCTCGTCGAGCCCGACACCGTCCAGCGCCGCGGCCAGCAGCAGATTCTCCAGCGGTGTCAGGTCTTCCTTCACCGCGGCATGGTGTCCGAGGTAGATCAGGTCCCGACGGAATTCGACCGAGGGCGTCGGTTCGTTGCGCCAGCGTATTTCCCCGGCGTCGGCCGGGGAAAGCCCGACCAGAAGGCGCATCAGGCTGGTCTTGCCGGCGCCGTTTTCGCCCTGCACGTGCAGCCATTCACCCGGGTCGAGAGAGAATCCGACGTCGGTGAACAGGCGGCGTTCACCGCGCGAACAGGCAAGACCCGAAACATTGAGCATCCTCCAATTGTGCCCGAAACCGGCGCGCAGCAACTTGCGCGCGGTCAATCGGCCTGCCGTGGCGGCAACAACACCGTCGCAATCGCGGTCAGAACCAGCACCAGGGCGGCGAAGTCCTGCCAGCGCGGAGCTTCGTCGAGGATGACCATGCCGCTGAACACCCCGACCACCGGAACGATCAGCGAACCGAGCGAGGAAACGGCGGCCGGCACCATCTGCACCAGTTTGTTCCATGCCCAGTAGCAGAACAGCAGGCCGATGAAGACGTTGTACCAGAAGCCGAACATCGGCCAGAAGCTGACGCGGCCCCACTCGACGCTTTCCAGCGCATGACCGGTCAGCGCGATGGGTATCCCGCCGAGCAGGGCCTGCCAGGCTGTCAGCGAAGTGATGGGCATGGGCAGCGGATTTCGTTTGTAGATCACCAGTCCGCCGGCCCAGAAAATCGCCGCGATCAGCATCAGGATCACCCCGATCGGCGCGCTGCCGAGTTTCTCGAACTCGGTGCCGATCAGCAGCGCCATGCCGCCCATGCCCAGCGCCAGACCGATCAACCGGCGCCGGCTAAGGGGCTCATGAAGGAACCAGACCGAGAGCAGGGCGCTCCAGATCGGCATGGTGTAACCGAGGATTGCCGCCCGCCCGGAAGGCAGCAGGCTGACGCCGTAGATGGCGAACATGTTCCAGCCGACGATGTTGCACGCGGCCATGGCCAGCAGTTGGCGCCAGCGACCGGCCGGGACGCGCAGGGACTGCCCGGAAAACCAGGCGATGCCGAACAAGCCCAGCGACGCCAGCAAGATGCTGTCGCCGCGGAACATCAGGAGAGGAATCTCGGAGATCACGACTTTCATGATCGGCCAGTTGAAGCCCCAGCCGAGAGAAAGCAGACCGAGCAGGACGAGCCCGGCACGCGGGATGTGGGTGGATGACATGGGGCGCGAGTGTCGCACGCTGCCATGGCCATTACAATCGGCCCCATGCCTGCCTTCTCCCTGCTGCCACTGCTGGCCATCGCCGCCCTGTTTGCGCTGTTGGGCGCGGGAGCGATGTTGATTGCCGGCCTGGGCACGCCGCAACTGGCGGCCCATCTGGCCTTCGCGCTGGGGGTGCTGCCGCTGATCCTGGCCGCAATGACTTACTTTGTCCCGGTGTTGACGCGCAGTGGCGCCACGAGTCTTGCGGTGGCATGGCCGCCCTTGCTGGCGTGGACCGGCGGGGCGCTCGCGGTGTTTGCTTTCGCCACGGATTTTTCGCCGATCGGCCTCGGCCTGGCGGCAGCGCTCGCGGCGCTCGCCGCACTGGCGCTTGGCGGCTGGACCCTGGATCGTGCGCGCCGCATGTTCGGTCCGCGCCATCGGGGGCTGGACTGGTATCTGGTCGCGCTCGGCTTCCTGTTGCTGGCACTGCTGGCGGTTGTGCTGATGCCCTGGTTTCCGGCCCAGCGCAACGGCCTGCGCCTGTTTCACCTGCATGCCAACCTGCTCGGCTTTGTCGGGCTCACTGCCCTCGGCACCTTGCAGGTGCTGCTGCCGACCTGCCTGGGACAGCCTGATCCCGATGCCGCGACGCGTCTGCGGCGCGATCTCAAGTGGGCGGCGGCCGGAGCCCTGCTGATAGCGCTCGGCGTTTCCTCGCCCCTGCCGACGTCCGTCGCTATGGCGGGACCAGGCCTAGCGCTGCTGGGTGCCGCGCTTTATGGCTTTGTCGTACTGCGCATGCTGCGCGCCTGGCAGTCGCGGTTCGGCCTCGCCCTGCTGCAACTGCACGGTGCAGCACCCTCGCTGGCAGCGGCGGCGCTCGGCTTGCTGGCCCTGCTGGCGTTCGGTGCCGCGCATGCTGCCGGCTGGCTGCCGGCGCGACCCGCCGTGGCCGGTTTCGTCGTCGCTTTTCTGCTGCCGCTGGTGAGCGGCGCCGCGTCCCACCTGTTGCCGGTCTGGTTGCGGCCGGGGGTTCAGGGGCCATGGCATAAGGCTCTGCGTGCCCGACTCTGCCGCTGGGGCGGCCTGCGCGGCTTGCTGTTCCTGCTGCTCGGCCTGGCGATCGCCGCCGGCTGATCGGGAAAAGAAAAAGCCGAATCAACTAATGAGTTGATTCGGCCTGAGATTTGGTGGGTTGTGAGTGGCTCGAACACTCGACCTACGGATTAAGAGTCCGCTGCTCTACCAACTGAGCTAACAACCCGAATTTCAAATTATATATTACGGTGGTGGGTCGGGCGAGATTCGAACTCGCGACCAACGGATTAAAAGTCCGCTGCTCTACCGACTGAGCTACCGACCCAGCCTAGAAGGGCGCGAATCGTACAGACCTTCCCCAGCGCTGTCAAACCCGATCGCGATTCAGTTCAATTCAAAGAAATTGCGCCGAAATAGGCAAAAAAAACGCAACCCGAATGGGATTGCGCTTAATCCACACCATAGGAGGAGGGTGGAGGAGACAGGGTTCAACACGAACTGCCACGAGTGATGCCTTGTGTCAGTCGGTGTCAGGTCAAATAAATTCTTGCACAGGTTTTGCTGCAATGCAAGGTTTTTTTGTGCATTGCGCAACGCAGTTGTATGATTGCGCATTTTTTGCGACGACTCTATTTATATTATTGATTTATAATACATAATTTGTAGCGCCAAACCGGGACAAGCGAAGGCCCGGCAGTCCGACGCAACCACGGGCAGACGTCAAATGCTGCAACGCGACAGCCGCGCCTGGGTGCGACGGCTAGAATGCCGGGCATGACCACCGGGAGGGATATGGCAATGGAATGCACGGTACGCTGGCATGAGGGGATGAGTTTTGTTGCCGAGACCGGCAGCGGGCATCTGGTATGCATGGACGGGGCACCCGACGCGGGCGGGCGCAACCTGGCGCCGCGGCCGATGGAACTGCTGCTGGCCGGCACCGGAGGCTGTACCGCCTTCGATATCGTCCTGATCCTTAAACGCGGCCGCCATGAAGTCAGCGGCTGCGAAGTGAAACTTCAGGCCGAGCGTGCCGAGACGAACCCCAAGGTTTTCACGGGGATCAACATGCACTTCGTGGTGACCGGAAACAAGCTCAAGCGCGAGGTCGTCGAACGCGCCGTCAAGCTATCCGCGGAAAAGTACTGCTCGGCGTCGATCATGCTGGGCAAGACGGCATCGATCACCCACAGCTTCGAGGTGGTCGAGTCAGGCGATGTATGAAAGCCGGGTCATCAGCTTCGACGAAAGCTTCATTGCCCACCTGACGGGGAGCGGAAGGTCCCGGGCGCCGCAGTGACTCGCCGTTTCGGCATGGCGCATCTCGTCGGCTTTCATCTGTTCCAGCACCTCCCATGACTTGCGATCCTGCGCCGGCAGGCTTGTCATGTGGCTTTCCAGATGCCCTTCGACCTGGCGTTCGGTTTCGGCCAGAAAACCCAGGCTCCACGCATCGCCGCATTTCCCCGCAAAGGCCCCGATTGCCAGCGAGCCGGCATACCACAGGGGATTGAGCAGGCTCTTGCGCCCGCCGAGTTCGGCGATACGCCGCTCCGTCCAGTTCAGGTGCTCGGTTTCCTCCCAGGCCGCCATCTCCAGCTCGCGCTTCACCGCCGGGTCGCGCGAGCTCAGTGCCTGCCCCTGATACAGGGCCTGGGCGCAGATTTCGCCGCAGTGGTTGACCCGCATCAACGCAGCGACATGGCGTTTTTCGGCTTCGCTCAACTCGCCTTCCGGCAGGTCCGCCCCCGGCATCGGTCGCCGGGTTGGAGCCGCGGCGAAGACGGCGCGCAGCGCCTTGTCGAATTCCGGGATGAGTGCGTCGATCAATGTGGGCCCCCTGAAGTCAGAGTGAATTGGGATGCTTGCCCAGACGCAAGGCGTTGCGCCCTTCGTCGGCGGTGTAGATGCCTATGCCGCCTGGACAAAAATAGTCCCGGCTCAATGCCGCGTGATGCCGATTGACGGGTTTGTTTTCTATGGGCCGCCACTGGACTCGCGAAGCCTGTGATCGGTTCCAGCTGTTGTCGCTGCGTCCCGTCGCGTAGAGCTTCCAACTGCGATCCTTGCAATTGATGCCTTCGAAACTGACGTTGGTGGCACCGCCCGAGGCCTTGACCACCAGCACGTAGCGCACCACGCCGTCAGCGCCGACGGCCAGCGTACTGGCATCTATCAGGTATTTGTTGGTGGCCACGGCGCTGACGTAGAACTCGCGCAGATTCTCGTCCTTGGGGAAGGCGGGGAGGTCAACTTCCTTCTGCTCCTGCCAAGGCTGCTCTTCCTCGAAGTCTCTGTTGATCCGCGGGAGGCCCACTGAATCGGTCATCTGGGCGAATGCATTTGTCACCATTCCCAGCAGAAAGACAGCTACCACGGGCTTCATTTGGCGTCGTCCACGGTGTCCGTTTCCCAGCGCGGCGTGCGCTCTTCGGGATGCACGAACAGCAGGCGCGCCAATTCCATCAGGGCCGCCTCATAAACGCTGCGCTTGAATTCGATCACGCTGCCCAAGGGAATCCAGTAGTTGTTCCAACGCCAGGCGTCGAACTCCGGATGTTCGCTGGCGCGCAGGCAGACGTCGCTGTCGCGGCCGACCAAGCGCAACAGAAACCAGATCTGTTTCTGCCCACGGTAAGTGCTGCGCCATTCGCGGCGAATCCAGTGCTTCGGCACTTCATAGCGCAACCAGTCGCGCGTGCGACCGATGATCCGCACGTGTTCGGGTTTGAGGCCGGTTTCCTCCTCCAGCTCACGCAGCATCGCCTGCTCGGGCGTTTCGCCCTTCTTGATGCCCCCTTGCGGGAACTGCCAGGAATGTTCACGGATCCGCTTGCCCCAAAACACCTCGTTGCGACTGTTGACCAGAACGATGCCGACGTTCGGGCGATAGCCTTCACGATCGAGCATGATGCATATTCCAATGATTGATTGGGGTCCATTCTTTCACAATCCCGCGTCGCTGGAAAGCCGCCGCGTCGCATCTGCAAGGTGGCGGCCGCGGTTAAAATGCCCGTTTTCCGCCTTTCAGCCTACAGCCATGCGCGCCAGCCAGTTTTTCATCGCCACCCTCAAGGAAGCCCCCTCCGACGCCGAAATCGTCAGCCATCAGTTGATGCTGCGCGCCGGCCTGATCCGCCGCCTCGCCGGCGGCATCTATACCTGGCTGCCGATGGGCCTGCGCGTGCTGCGCAAGGTCGAGAACATCGTGCGCCAGGAAATGGACAGGGCCGGCGCCATCGAACTGCTCATGCCGGCGGTGCAGCCTTTCGAACTGTGGGAGGAATCCGGGCGTGGCCCGAAATATGGCCCGGAACTGCTGCGCTTCAAGGACCGCCACCAGCGCGATTTCGTGATCGGACCGACGCACGAGGAGGTCATCACCGACGTCGTGCGTCGCGAAATCAGGAGCTATCGCCAGTTGCCGCGCCATTTCTACCAGATCCAGACCAAATTCCGCGATGAAATCCGGCCTCGCTTCGGCGTCATGCGCGGACGCGAGTTCCTCATGAAGGACGGCTACTCCTTCCACGCCTCCTACGCCGACCTGGAACGCGAATACCGCAACATGTACGAGACCTACAGCCGCATTTTCACCCGTCTCGGGCTGAAGTTCCGCGCCGTGGCCGCGGACACCGGCGCGATCGGCGGCACCGGCTCGCACGAATTCCACGTCCTGGCGGACTCGGGCGAAGATGCGATCGCCTTCTGCCCCGCATCGGACTACGCGGCGAACGTCGAACTTGCGGAAGCCGTCGCGCCGGCAAAAGTTGGCGCTGGCGATACGGTAGAACCCGCGGCGCCCATGGAAAAGAAGGCGACGCCGAACAAGACCAAATGCGAGGATGTCGCAGCCTTCCTCGGCCTGCCGCTGACGCAGACGGTCAAGGCCATCGCAGTGATGGCGGAAAAGGACGGCGGCAGCGAATTTGTCCTGCTGCTGCTGCGCGGCGACCACGACCTCAACGAAATCAAGGCGCAGAAAGTGGTCGGCGAATTCCGCTTCGCCCGCGACGAGGAAATCGTCGCGGCGCTCGGCTGCAAGGCGGGCTACATCGGTGCGGTCGGATTTTCCGGCCGGGTCGTGGCCGACCGCAGCGTCGCGGCGATGAGCGACTGCGTGTGCGGCGCCAACGAAGAGGGCTACCACCTCACCGGCGTCAATTTCGGCCGCGATCTGCCGCAGCCCGGAACAGTGGCCGACATCCGCAACGTGGTCGAGGGCGACCCCTCGCCCGACGGCAAGGGAGTGCTCGAACTCTGCCGCGGCATCGAAGTCGGCCACATTTTCCAGTTGCGCACCAAGTACGCCGAAGCCCTGAAATGCACTTTCCTCGACGAGCAGGGCAAGGACCAGGTCATGGAAATGGGCTGCTACGGCATCGGCGTTTCACGCATCGTCGGCGCCGCCATCGAGCAGGGCCACGACGAACGCGGCATCGTCTTCCCCGCCGGCATCGCGCCCTTTGCCGTGGCCGTGGTGCCGATGAACTACGCCAAGTCGGAGACCGTCCGCGCCGCTGCCGGCGCAGTCCACGCCGAACTGCTGGCTGCCGGCATCGACGCGATACTCGACGACCGCGACGAGCGGCCCGGCTCGATGTTCGCCGACTGGGAGCTGATCGGCATTCCCCATCGCGTGGTGGTCGGCGAGCGTGGCCTCAAGGATGGCAAGCTCGAATACAAGGGCCGCAGCGACGCCGAGGCGACCATGGTGGCCGCCAGCGAAATGACGGCCTTCCTCAAACAGAAGCTGTGCGACGGCTAGTTTTTGCGCTGTACCTTGCCGCTGCGCTCGCGCCGACCGCGGCCCTTGCCGGCGCACAGCAGTATGAGCCGCTCGCCGCCAGCGTCCAGGCGGCATTGCACGCGGCGATCGCCGATCGCGCCGCACCGGAACCGCAGTTCGCCACGATCAGGGAAAAGGTCGACTGGCTGACCGAGATGTCGTCGCGCCTGAGCCGGCGCATGCCGGACCGCGAGGCGCGCCTCGAATTTCTCAAGACCGTCCATTACGAGGCCAAGCGCGCCGGCCTCGATCCACAGATGGTGCTCGGCCTGATCCAGGTCGAAAGCGGCTTCAAGAAATACTCGGTTTCCTCGGCCGGCGCGCGCGGCTACATGCAGGTGATGCCCTTCTGGGTACGCCTGATCGGCAACAAGGACAGCAACCTGTTCCACCTGCGTACCAACCTGCGCTTCGGCTGCACCATCCTGCGTCACTACCTGGACATCGAGAAAGGCGACCTCTATCGCGCACTGGGTCGCTACAACGGCAGCCTGGGCAAGCCCGAATACCCGAACATGGTGCGCGGCGCGTGGGAGCGGCAATGGCGCTGGGGGCCGCGCTAGTCACTACACTGCGCCGCAAGGCCTTCAAGAATCGGCGCTTGCCGGCCCGCGAAGCGGAATCCCCGGCAGACAGAGTCCGACACGGCGAAGAACTTACCGCATGCCCGGCAGCATCCCCTTCATGCCGCGCATCATTTTCTGCATTCCCCCCTTGGAGAACTGCTTCATCATCTTCTGCGTCTGCTCGAACTGATTGAGCAGGCGGTTGACCTCTTGCACCGACACGCCGGCACCGGTGGCGATGCGGCGCTTGCGGTTGGCCTTGATGATTTCCGGCTTGCTGCGTTCTCCCGGCGTCATCGAGTTGATGATGCCCTCGAGGCGCCGCACGGTCTTGTCCTCCATACCGCCGCCGGCCTTCTGCGCCATGGCGCTGAACTGCGCCGGTAGCTTGTCGAGCATCGCGGCCATGCCGCCCATCTTTTTCATCTGCCCGATCTGGTCCTTGAAGTCGTTGAGGTCAAAGCCCTTGCCCGACTTCATTTTCTTGACGAATTCCTGCGCCTTGTCCTGGTCGACGCCGCGCTGCGCCTCCTCGACCAGGCCGAGGATGTCACCCATGCCGAGGATGCGCGAGGCCATGCGTTCGGGATGGAATTCCTCGAGCCCGGTGAGTTTCTCGCCGACGCCGGCGAACTTGATCGGCTTGCCGGTCACATGGCGCACCGACAGCGCCGCGCCGCCGCGCGAATCGCCGTCGAGTTTGGTCAGGATCACGCCGGTCAGCGGCAGGGCCTCGTTGAATGCCTTCGCCGTGTTCACCGCGTCCTGGCCAAGCATGGCATCGACCACGAACAGGGTTTCGATCGGGTTCAGCAGCGCATGCAGATCCTTTATCTCGGCCATCATGGCCTCGTCGATGGCCAGGCGCCCGGCAGTGTCGACGAAAATCACGTCGTAATAATGCCGCTTGGCATAATCCAGCGCGGCAGCGGCGATGGCGGCGGGCTTTTGCTCACCCGTGGACGGGAAGAAGTCGATCCCGGCCTGGGCCGAAACGGCTTTCAACTGCTCGATGGCGGCGGGACGATAGACGTCGCAGCTGACGGCCAGCACTTTTTTCTTCTGCCGTTCCTTGAGCCACTTGCCGAGCTTGGCCGTGGTCGTGGTCTTGCCGGCGCCCTGCAGACCGGACATCAGGATCACGGCCGGCGGCTGGGTGGCGAGATTGAGGCCGACGCTGGCGCCGCCCATCAGTTCGGTAAGCTCGCGGTGCACGACGCCGACCAGTGCCTGGCCAGGGGTCAGCGATCCGATGACCTCCTGCCCGAGCGCCTTTTCCTTGACGCGGGCGATGAAATCCTTGACCACCGGCAAGGCCACGTCGGCTTCGAGCAGGGCCATGCGCACTTCGCGCAGCATGTCGGAAATATTGTCGTCGGTCAGGCGCGCCTGGCCGCGCAAGTTCTTGACGACACGGCCGAGACGCTGGGTAAGGTTATCTAGCATGAATGGATGAGGGTAGATGCATTGAGAGTTGGGAGGCTTGGTGTAGACTTCGCCGATGCCCGCAATCTTAATGCATCCGCTGGCCGCAGCCCTTTATGCCGGCCTGGCGGTACATCTTTGGCGCACGCGTTGGCGCGGACCCTTGCTCGACCAACCTTCGGGAGGCCTCGGAATTGGCGAGCGCAGCCTGCTGCTGCTGGCCCTGATCGCCCATGGCGTCAGTTTGCGCATGGCCATATTCGACGGCGAAAGCATGCGCTTCGGCTTCGCCATCGCGCTTTCCGTGATTTTGTGGCTGGCCATTGCGCTGTACTGGATCGAAAGTTTCTATGCCCGCATGGAAGGCTTGCAGGTCCTCGGGCTGCCTGCCGCCTCGGTCGCTGCCATGCTGCCTGTTATCTTCTCCGAGGCCCACGTGCTGACCAACGCCGGCTCGATGGCTTTCCGCATGCACTTCCTGATGGCGATGCTGGCCTACAGCCTGTTTACCCTGGCTGCGCTGCACGCCCTGCTGATGGCAACTGCCGAAAGAGGACTGCATCGGGGCCGCATCTCGCCCTTGCTGGCAGGCCTGCCGCCCCTGCTGACCATGGAAGCCCTGCTGTTTCGCCTGATTCACGTCGCCTTCGTCCTGCTCACCCTCACCCTGATTTCCGGCGTGTTCTTCTCCGAAACCCTGTTCGGCAAGGCGCTGACGTTCAACCACAAAACGGTGTTCGCCATCCTCTCCTGGCTGATTTTCGCCGCACTGCTGACGGGCCGCCACTTGCGCGGCTGGCGCGGGCGGGTGGCCCTGCGCTGGACCCTGGCCGGGTTCGCCGCCCTGTTGCTGGCCTATGTCGGCAGCCGCTTCGTGCTTGAGGTAATTCTCGGCCGCTGATGGACGAAATTCCCCTTTCGGCGCAATTCTCAGCACTCGCCGTACTGCTGGTCTGCTCAGCATTCTTTTCGATGTCGGAAACCGCCATGATGGCCTCCAACCGGATTCGGTTGCGGCACATGGCGCAAGAAGGCCATCGTGGCGCGCGGCTGGCGCTGGCCCTGCTGGGAAAGACCGACCATTTGCTGGGCGTGATCCTGCTGGGAAATACCCTGGTCAACTCGGTCGCCGCGATGCTGACCGGCAACATTGCCCTGCGGATCTTCGGCCAGGAGAAATGGACGCTCGAAATCGGCGCCCTGTTCGTGACTTTCTGCCTGCTGGTGTTCTCCGAAATCACGCCCAAGGTGGCGGGAGCCACCTACCCGGACTGGCTGGCGTTGCGTATCGGCTATGTGCTGACACCCTTGCTGCGTGTCGCCTATCCCGTCGTCTGGCTGGTCAATCTGTTCGTCAAACCGCTGCTGCGCCTGCTCCATCTGCAGCCCAAGCCGGGGCACGAATCATCCCGTCTTTCGCCGGAGGAACTGCGTTCGGTCGTGCTGGAATCCGGTCATTTCATTCCGCAGCAGCATCGTTCGATATTGCTCAACCTGTTCGAACTGGAGCAATTGACGGTCGCCGACATCATGACCCCGCGCGGGGAAATCGAGGCGATCGACATTGCGGCGCCGATCGAGAACATCAAGGCTCAGCTGGCCACCAGTTTTCACACCCGGGTCGCGGTATTCGAAGGCGATCCGGCCAACATCGTCGGCGTCATGCATCAGCGCCGGCTGCTAAGCGAAGCCTTTGCCGGCGAGATAGATCACGCGACACTGCGTGAGCGCATGTCCGAACCCTACTTCATCCCGGCAGCCACGCCGATCTATACCCAGCTTCAGTTCTTTCGCGAAAATCGGCAGCGCATGGGGCTGGTAGTGGACGAATACGGCGAGATCGAAGGATTGGTAACCCTGGAAGACATCATCGAAGAACTGGTCGGCAAGTTCACCACGCGGCAGTCAGATGTTGCCGGCTCGCTTTCCTGGAACGACGAAGGCGTGGTGCTGGTGGATGGCGCAACCACCTTGCGCGAACTCAATCGCATGCTGGATCTGGAGTTCCCCCTGGATGGACCGCGTACGCTCAACGGCCTGATCATCGAGCACTTGCAGGACATCCCGGAGGTCGGCGTCGGCTTACGGGTGGGGGCCGTGGCGATGGAGATCGTGCAAACACAGGATCGAAAGATCAAAATGGTACGGCTTCACCGTCCCGCCGGAGAGTGATACTCTCGGCATAGTCAGGGCGTAGAATGCCCAATCAAAGGTTTCAGTGGAGGCCACCGCCGATCTTTGGGCGTTAAGCGCGGCGGCCGAAACAAAAATTAATGTGGGAGAAGCCGATGGCCACAGCAGGCAAAGCAGAAAAAAAAGAGGGCCCAAAGGAACTCAATTTTGCCTGGGAAGGCAAGAACAAGCAGGGCAAGGTCGTTCGCGGCGAAGTCAAGGCGGCCAGCGAAGCAGCGGCGAATGCGGCCTTGCGGCGGCAAGGCATCAATGTCACCAAGCTCAAGAAGCAGAAGGTCGGCGGCGGCGGCAAGGTTTCGGACAAGGACATCACGCTGTTCTCCCGCCAACTCGCGACCATGGTCAAATCGGGCGTACCGTTGCTGCAGTCCTTCGACATCGTCGGCAAGGGCACCAACAATCCAAATCTGGCCAAGCTGCTGTTCGACATCAAGTCCGACGTCGAAACCGGCTCCAATCTTGCATCGGCATTCCGCAAGTATCCGCAATATTTCGATGCCCTGTTCTGCAATCTGGTCGAGGCCGGCGAGCAGGCGGGTATTCTCGATACGCTGCTGGATCGGCTGGCCACCTATAAGGAAAAAATCCAGGCGATCAAGTCCAAGATCAAGGGCGCCCTGTTCTATCCGATTTCGATCCTCATCGTCGCCTTTGTCATCACTGCGGTGATCATGATTTTCGTGGTGCCGGCCTTCAAGGGCGTGTTTGCCAGTTTCGGCGGCGAACTGCCCGCACCCACGCTGGTCGTGATCGCGATTTCCGATTACTTCGTGGCCAATTGGTACCTTATTTTCGGCGGAATTTACGCGGTCATCTACGGCATTGTTCAGGCATTCAAGCGTTCCCGTGCGGTGCAGATTGCGGCCGACAGGTACTTCCTCAAGGTTCCGGTGTTCGGTGACCTGATCAAGAAATCTTCCATCGCGCGCTGGACGCGAACCCTGTCTACGATGTTTGCCGCCGGCGTGCCGCTGGTCGACGCCCTCGATTCGGTCGGCGGCGCTGCGGGAAATTATGTCTACACCCTGGCAACCAGCAAGATTCAGGCTGAAGTCTCTACCGGATCTAGCCTGACCGTCGCCATGGAGAATTCCGGCGTCTTCCCGCCCATGGTGACGCAAATGGTCGCCATCGGCGAAGAGTCCGGCCAGCTCGATTCAATGCTGGGCAAGACCGCCGACTTTTTCGAGGCCGAGGTGGACGAAGCCGTCGAGACGCTCTCCAGCCTGATGGAACCGATCATCATGGTCTTTCTCGGCGGCCTGATCGGCGGCCTGGTGGTGGCCATGTACCTGCCGATCTTCAAGCTCGGCTCGGTTGTCGGCTAAGCCGGCAGTCAACTGCTGCAGATGATTGCACTGCTCGCCGATCCGGCGGTGTTTGCCCTTGCCGCCGGATTGCTCGGCCTGATGGTCGGCAGCTTTCTGAACGTCGTCATCCATCGCCTGCCTATCATGATGGAACGCGACTGGGCGCTGCAATGTGCGGAACTGAGGGGCGAAACCCCGCCCGCCTGCGAGCCGCTCACACTTGCCAAACCCCGTTCGCGTTGCCCGCAGTGCGGCCATCCGATCGCCGCCCTGGAGAATATCCCGATTGTCAGCTGGGTCCTCCTGCGCGGAAGATGCAAGGGCTGCGCCGCCCCGATTTCGCCACGCTATCCGCTGATCGAAGCGCTGACCGGGCTGCTGTTCGGCTTGGCGGCCTGGCATTTTGGCTTCAGCGTCGCGGGCCTGGGCGCCCTGGTGCTGGTGGCCGCGCTGATTGCTCTGACAGGTATCGATTTCGACACCCAGCTATTGCCCGACGACATCACCCTGCCCCTGCTCTGGATCGGCCTGGCGCTCAATGCCTTTAGTGTCTACACCGACTTGAAGAGCGCCGTCATCGGCGCCATGGCCGGGTATCTGGCACTGTGGACCGTGTATTGGGGGTTCAAGCTCACCACCGGCAAGGAAGGCATGGGCTACGGCGATTTCAAACTGCTCGCCGCGCTCGGCGCATGGCTTGGCTGGCAGATGCTGCCCTTGACCATCCTGCTGTCTTCGCTGGTCGGCGCAGCGGTCGGCCTCGGCCTGATTGTGTTTGCCCGTCACAATCGCAACGTACCGATTCCTTTCGGGCCCTACCTGGCGGCAGCGGGGATTATTGCCCTGATCTGGGGCAAACCCTTGACCCGCGCCTATCTCGGCGCCGGCCTCTAGATACCTGCCGGCATCCGAATATTGTCTTTTCCGCTTGAAACGGCGGACTTCACCCCGATTTCCCGATTTGGGATGGCGCGCCGAGGTGGCGCGCCAAGCCCTTCAGCTATAATCGCTTTTTTGCCAGAATGCCGGAGAATTTCATGCCGATCTACGCTTATCGCTGCACCGAATGCGGCTTTGAGAAAGATGTCATGCGGAAGGTCAGCGACCCGCTGCTGACCACCTGCCCCGAATGCAAGACCGAAAACTTTGCCAAGCAGCTGACTGCCCCGGGCTTTCAACTCAAGGGCAACGGCTGGTACGCCACCGACTTCAAGGGCGGCAGCGGCGGCAAACCCGCGGCCGCCAAGAGCGACAACCCGCCGCCGTGCCAGGGTGGGACAGGCAGCTGCGCCGCCAACAGTTGACTGCGGTAGCCTTGAAAAAATATTTCATCACGGGGCTCCTGATCTGGGTTCCGCTGGCCATCACCGCCTGGGTCTTGTCGCTGATCGTCCGCTCCATGGATCAGTCCCTGCTGCTGCTGCCGCAAGCCATACAGCCCGAGCACCTGCTTGGGATATACATTCCCGGCATCGGTGCGCTGATGACTATCTTGGTGGTCTTCCTCACCGGGCTGATCACGGCAAACATCGTCGGCCAGAAGCTGGTGCGCTTCTGGGAAGGCGTGCTGGCGCGCATTCCGGTGGTGAAGTCGATCTACTACAGCGTGAAGCAGGTCAGCGACACGCTGTTCTCGGGCAGCGGCGTCGCCTTTCGCAAGGTCTTGCTGGTCCGCTATCCGCATCCCGAGGCATGGTCGGTGGCGTTCCAGACCGGGCATCCGGCCCGCGATGTCGCCGACATGTTGCCGGAAGAGCACGTCGGGGTCTTCATCCCGACCACGCCCAGCCCGGTTAACGGTTTCTTCTTTTTTGTCAGGAAGAAAGACGTCATCGAGCTCGACATGAACGTCGATGAAGCGCTCAAATACATCGTATCCATGGGAGTCGTCGCCCCGCCCATGAGGAATCCCCGCGGGCGCGCCCAGAATCAGTAATTGCCCGAAAGGGCACCACAACCGTTCGGAAATCCTATGCGTACCCACTATTGCGGCGAGGTGAATGCCTCCCATGTCGACCAGATCGTCACGCTTTGCGGCTGGAACCATCGCCGCCGCGACCACGGCGGTGTCATATTCATCGATCTGCGCGACCGGGAAGGATTGGCGCAAGTCGTCTGCGACCCGGATCGTCCCGAGATGTTCAGGATTGCCGAGGACGTGCGCAACGAATTCGTGCTGAAGGTCACCGGCAAGGTGCGCCGCCGTCCGCCAGGCACCGAGAACCCCAACCTGGCCTCGGGTGAAATCGAAATCCTCTGCCATGAACTGGAAGTACTCAATCCCGCAGTGACGCCGCCCTTCCAGCTCGACGAGGAAAACCTTTCGGAAAACGTGCGCCTGACGCATCGCGTGATCGACCTGCGCCGGCCGCAGATGCAGAAAAACCTGATGCTGCGCTACAAGGTGGCGATGGCCTTCCGCCGCTTCCTCGACGAGAAGGGCTTCATCGATATCGAAACGCCTATGCTGACCAAGTCGACGCCCGAAGGCGCACGCGACTACCTGGTGCCTTCGCGCGTGCATCCCGGACAGTTCTTCGCCCTGCCGCAATCGCCTCAACTGTTCAAGCAGTTGCTGATGGTGGCGGGCTTCGACCGCTATTACCAGATCACCAAGTGTTTCCGCGACGAAGACCTGCGCGCCGACCGCCAACCGGAATTCACCCAGGTCGATATCGAGACCTCCTTCCTGACCGAAGAGCAGATCACCGGCCTCATGGAAGAAATGATCCGCAGCGTGTTCAAGACGGCACTTGCCGTCGATCTGCCCAATCCCTTCCCGCGCATCAGCTACGCCGAAGCCATGGGCCGCTACGGCTCCGACAAACCCGACCTGCGCGTGACGCTCGAATTGACCGAGGTCACCGATGCCGTGGCCGACGTCGCCTTCAAGGTGTTCAGCGGTCCGGCCACCTCGGGCGGCCGCGTCGCGGCGCTGCGCGTGCCGGGCGGCGCCAGCCTTACTCGCGGCGAGATCGACGGCTACACCGAATTCGTCAAGATCTACGGCGCCCGCGGCCTGGCCTACATCAAGGTCAATGACGCGACCAAGCTCAACGAAGACGGCCTGCAGTCGCCCATCGTCAAGAACCTGCACGCCGCGGCCTTGAAGGCCATCATCGAGCGCACCGGGGCGCAGTCCGGCGACCTGATTTTCTTCGGTGCGGACAAGACCAAGATCGTCAATGACGCGCTGGGCGCCTTGCGCACCAAGCTCGGTCACGAGAAAGGCTACGTCGACGGCTCGGCCTGGCGTCCGTTGTGGGTCGTCGATTTCCCGATGTTCGAATACGACGAGGAAAACCAGCGCTGGTCGGCCTGCCACCACCCCTTCACCAGCCCCAAGGACGGTCACGAGACATTGATGACCAGCGATCCGGGCGCCTGCCTGGCCAAGGCCTACGACCTGGCCTTGAATGGCTGGGAAATGGGCGGCGGCTCGGTGCGCATTCACTCAGCCTCCGTGCAGGAAAGAGTATTCCAGGCATTGGGCATCGGCCCCGAGGAACAGCAGGCCAAATTCGGCTTCCTACTCGACGCCCTCAAATACGGCGCACCGCCCCATGGCGGCCTGGCCTTCGGTCTCGACCGCATCGTCACCATGATGGCCGGTGCCGAGTCGATTCGCGACGTGATCGCCTTCCCCAAGACACAGCGTGCGCAGTGCCTGCTCACCGATGCACCGTCCGACGTGGACGAAAAACAGTTGCGCGAGTTGCACATCCGCCTGCGACAGAAGGTCGAAACCCAGGTCGAGGTCGGCAAGTCCTGAGCATGCGACGCCTGCTCTGCGCGCTGATTGGTGTCGCGCTGTTCGGCACCGCGCTGGCGCGCGACAACCGGGTCGGCGCCATCCCGGCGGCGGCTCTGCCGGAGGAGGCGCGCGCAACGCTGAAGTTGATCGACGCCGGCGGTCCCTTTCCCTACCGTCGCGACGGCATCGTTTTCCAGAATCGCGAACGCCGATTGCCCGAACAGGCGAAAGGCTATTACCGCGAGTACACCGTGCAAACGCCGGGCAGTGCCGATCGCGGCGCGCGGCGCATTGTCACCGGTGACAGACCGCCCGCAGTGTTCTACTACACTGCCGATCATTACAAGAGCTTTCGCAGGATCCAGCGATGAGTACCGAACATTACGAAAAGCTGTTTGGCAGCGCCGCCCAGGCCGGGGTCCATCATTTGCCGCACGGCCCCATCGACAAGCTGCTGGCCGGTGCTCAGGCCGCCGGTTGCGTGGTCTTGCACGTCGATCTGGCCGGAGCGCGCGACAAGGATGAAATGCTGGCAAGCATTGCCCGCTCCCTGCGCTTTCCAGAGTGGTTCGGACACAACTGGGACGCCCTGACCGACAGCCTGCTTGACATGGGCTGGCTGCCTGCCACCGGCTACGTGATCATCCTTGAGCATTGCGACGGCATACATGGCCGGGCGGAAGCCGACTTCGTCACCCTGATGCAGATTTTCCAGGACGCCGCGGCGACCTGGCGCGAAGACGGCGTGCCCTTCTGGTGCCTGGTGGACATGCAGGCCGACGGCATCGCCTGGTTGCCGACGGTGGCGCAACCGGGCTGACACGCGGGTGAAGTACAAGAAGCCGGTTTCCGTGCTGGTGGTGATCCACACCCCGGCGCTGGAGGTTCTGTTGCTGGAACGCGCCCGTCACCCCGGATTCTGGCAGTCGGTCACCGGCAGCCAGGAAGACGAGGAGCCCCTGCTGGCAACGGCGCGCCGCGAAGTGCGCGAGGAAACCGGCATCGATGCCGCGATGGTGGATTTCACCGACTGGCAACTGAGCAACCGCTACGAGATTTTTGCCGAGTGGCGGTATCGCTACGCCCCCGGCGTGATGCAGAACACCGAGCATGTTTTCAGTCTGTGCCTGCCGGAACGCATGGACGTGACCGTCGCTCCCGACGAGCATCTGGGCTTTCGCTGGCTGCCCTGGCGCGAGGCGGCAGCCGCCTGTTTTTCGTGGAGCAATCGCGACGCCATCCTTGAATTGCCGCAGCGTGTTGCCCGGCGCGCCGGACTGGGGGCAGGGAGGCTGGGAGACTCTTGAAATATCCTTGCGGGCGCATATGTAGTGCGCAAGGCCTTCGTCATGATCGAGGCCGCAAACCCGAAAGGAGAATGAAATGAGCAATTTGATCCGCCGCGATCCACTCGATGACTTTTTCCGCGGTTTCTTCGTCCGCCCGGTTGATTTTGGATCGGAGCCCGACGCGCCTGCAGTAAAGATTGACGTCAAGGAACAGGAAAAGGGCTATCTGGTCCATGCCGAAATTCCGGGCGTAAAAAAGGAAGACGTCCATGTCGCCGTCGATGGCGCCGTCGTCTCGATCAGCGCCGAGCGGCGCGAGGAGAAGGATGTCAGGGAAGGCGAACGCGTGTTGCGCACCGAGCGCTATTTCGGCAAGGTGTCGCGCAGCTTCCAGTTGGCGCAGGAAATCGATGAAGCGCAGGTAAGCGCCAAATACACCGATGGCGTGCTCGAACTGGTACTGCCGAAGAAGGCCGCGACCCAGGCACGCAGAATCACCATCCAATAATCGCAGGCGCCGGCGTCGGTCGGCGTTGCATGTTCAGGGCAAGCCACGGATGCAGTGGCTTGCCCTGTTTGCTTGCGGGCCCGCTAGAATGGGCGAAGTTATCACTTGCACTCGCCCACACCCATGACTGAAAAGCTCGCTCCCCTCGTCAAGGCCGGCGTTCTGGCCGAGGCCCTGCCCTATATCAAGCGCTTCCACGACAAGACCATAGTCGTCAAGTACGGCGGCAACGCCATGACCGACGAACACCTCAAGCAGTGCTTCGCCCGCGACGTGGTGCTGCTCAAGCTGGTCGGCATGAACCCGGTGGTGGTGCACGGCGGCGGCCCGCAGATCGAGAACCTGCTGGCCCGCGTCGGCAAGAAAGGCGAATTCGTGCAGGGCATGCGCGTGACCGACGCCGAAACCATGGAACTGGTCGAGATGGTGCTCGGCGGCCAGGTCAACAAGGAAATCGTCAATCTCATCAACCAGCACGGCGGCAAGGCCGTAGGCCTCACCGGCAAGGACGGCAACTTCATCCGCGCCAGGAAGCTGATGATGGAGAACAAGGACGCCCCGGGCGATCTGATCGATATCGGCCAGGTCGGCGACATCGTCTCCATCGACCCGAGCCTGATCGCCCTGCTCGATAGCGGCGACTTCATCCCGGTGATCGCCCCGATCGGCGTCGGCAGCGAGGGCGAAACCTACAATATCAACGCCGATGTCGTTGCCGGCAAGATCGCCGAAGTGCTGAAGGCGGAAAAGCTCGTGCTGCTGACCAACACACCGGGCGTACTGGACCAGTCCGGCAAGTTGATCACCGGCATCACGCCCAAGCAGATCGACGACATGGTGGCGGACGGCACGCTCTCCGGCGGCATGCTGCCCAAGATCAGCTCGGCGCTGGACGCGGCAAGGAGCGGCGTGAGGGGGGTGCACATCATCGACGGCCGCGTCGAACACGCGCTGTTGCTGGAAATCCTGACCGACGAAGGCGTCGGTACCTTGATCAAATCGAAGTGACCCACTCAGGTTGAAGCCGCCATGAACGAAGCCCGCGCCGCGAAAGTCGGTGAAAAGAAACTGCTGATCCTGCAAACCATCGCCGAAATGCTGGAGCGCCCGGCCGTGGAGAAAATCACCACGGCGCTGCTGGCCAAGCAGCTGCAGGTATCGGAAGCGGCGCTTTACCGCCACTTCGCAAGCAAGGCCCAGATGTACGAAGGGCTGATCGAGTTCATCGAAAGCGGAGTATTTTCGGTCATCACCCAGATCGAAGCCGCCGAGGAGTCCGGCCTCAAGCAGGCAGAAGCCATCGTCGCCTCGCTGCTGCGCTTCGCGCAGAAGAATCGCGGCCTGACGCGGGTATTGGTGGGTGACGCACTGGTGCATGAGAACCCGCGCCTGCAGGCCCGCATCAACCAGTTGCTGGACCGCATCGAAGCCACCCTCAAGCAATGCCTGAAGGTAGCCTCGGCGCAGGGGGCTCTGGCCGCGGAACACGACTTCGGCGCTCACGCCGATCTGCTGGTTTGCTACGCCGTGGGCCGCTGGCAACGCTTCGTCAAAAGCGGCTTCAAGGCCGATCCTCTGGCGAACTGGCCGGCGCAATGGCCGATACTTGCGAGGTAATCACCGCCGTACCACCATCCGCAGCGGCGACGAGGACGTACTTTGCTCGACCGCCCTGCTGCGCAGGGGTTTCATCAGCGCCAACTCTCAGGCTTTGAGCAGGGTTGCCGCTTCCAGCGCGAAATAAGTCAAGATGCCGTCGCAGCCGGCCCGCTTGAAGGACAGCAGCGCCTCCATCATCACCGCATCGTGTGCCAGCCAGCCGTTCTGCGCGGCGGCCTTGAGCATCGCGTATTCGCCGCTGACCTGGTAAGCGTAGGTCGGCACGCCGAACTCGTCCTTGACCCGGCGCACGATGTCGAGATAGGGCATGCCGGGCTTGACCATCACCATGTCGGCGCCTTCGGCGAGATCCAGCGCCACTTCGCGCAAGGCCTCGTCGCTGTTGCCCGGATCCATCTGGTAAGTGGATTTGTTGCCCTTGCCGAGGTTGCCCGCCGAACCTACCGCATCGCGGAAGGGTCCGTAGAACGCCGAGGCGTATTTCGCCGAATAGGCCAGGATGCGTGTGTGGATCAGTTTCTCGGCGTCCAGCGTGGCGCGGATGCGGCCGATGCGGCCGTCCATCATGTCTGAAGGCGCCACCACGTCGGCACCGGCGCGGGCGTGGCACAGCGCCTGTTTGGCCAGGGCTTCCAGCGTCTCGTCGTTCATCACATAGCCGCGCGGATCGGCTGGATCGATCAGGCCGTCCTGGCCGTGGCTGGTGTAGGGATCGAGGGCAACGTCGGTAATCACGCCGAGCTCCGGGAATTCATGCTTGAGCCGCGCGACCACGGTCGGCACCAGACCGGCCGGATTCCACGCTTCTTCGGCACCGGGAGTCTTCTTGCTGCCATCCACCACGGGGAACAGCGCCAGTGCCGGCACGCCCAGCTTCAAGGCCTTTTCGGCGACGGGCAGCAAGCGGTCCAGCGACATGCGCTCGACGCCGGGCATCGACGCGACGGCCTCGGTGCGACCCGCGCCCTCGAGGACGAAGACCGGATAAATCAGGTCGTCAGCCGTAAGCGTGTGCTCACACATCAGGCGCCGCGAGAAGTCATCGCGGCGCATCCGGCGCATCCGCGATCCAGGGAATACCCCTTTTATAATCATTGACTTAACCTCACAAATATTTTGAACATTGCTTGAACTTTAACGCATGCGATCTATCATAGTAAGCAGACAGCGCTGGACGCCCGTTCGCACTGTCTCCCGCTTCACCTCCCTGAGCGGGTGCCTTGAATATTTCAAGGTGTTTCGCCCTCGGCCTTCTCCCCTTTGGTCGAGGGCTTTTATTTTTGGCTTTGCCAAAAATAAAAGCCCTCTGGAAAATCATGGAGCTATCCCCCGGCTCCCCATAGCATCGGCGCGTTTTCCAAGAAAGCGGCTTGCTGATTTGTGGGCTTCGTCACCCGGTTGCCAAAACCTCATTGTCACTTGTCAACCAGCTGCCTATCACCTGTTCCGCTTCGTCCATGCCGGTCTTCTTCAGGCTGGAAAACATCTGCACGGTTACCTGATCGCCAAATCTAGCCAGCTCGGCGCGAGTTTCGCGCAGGGTCTTGGTCTGCTCCTGCTTTGTCAGTTTGTCCGACTTGGTCAGCAGGCAGTGGATCGGCCGCCCCGTCGAGCCGAACCAGCCGATCATCTTCCAGTCGAGTTCGGTCAGCGGGCGGCGCGAATCCATGATCAGCACCAGGCCGACAAGATTGGAACGACAGGTCAGGTAATGCTCCAGCAAACCCTGCCATTGCAGGCGCACGGCCAAGGGCACCTGGGCATAGCCGTAGCCCGGCAGGTCGACCAGGGCCGCACCGTTCTTCATGCGGAACAGGTTGATCAACTGGGTACGGCCCGGTGTCTTGGAGACGAAGGCTAGCCGGGTGTGCCCCACCAGGGTATTGATGGCACTGGATTTTCCGGAATTCGAACGACCGGCGAAGGCTATTTCGGGACCGACCGGAGGCGGCAGGCCGCTGGGCTGGGCTACGGAAATTTCAAAAGTGGCGTGGCGGAATAGGGGCATGGGGGTAGATCGGAGACACGCCGCCGGACAGGCTGACGTGGAGAAATCGGGCGAGCTGGGATAGAATATCAGGTTTACAATTTCCGAATCCTGCAGTTTTCGAGGAGTTTTGCCCATGAAGTTTTCCCTGTTTACACTGTTGTGCGCGATGACTGCATTCGGCGCGCAAGCCGCCGATACCGCCAAGGCAGCCCCGAAAGGCGATGCCGCCCGTGGCCAGGCCATCGCCTCCACCGTCTGCGTGGCCTGTCACGGCCCGGACGGCAACAGTCCGCTGACCGCCAACCCCAAGCTGGCGGGGCAGCATGCCGATTACCTGCTCAAGCAGATGAAGAACTTCAAGGCTGCCGAGGGCAAGCAGCCCGAGCGCGTCAGCGCCATCATGAACGGCATGATCGCCGCCTTCGACGAAGGCCAGATGCGCGATCTCTCCGCTTATTTTGCGGCGCAGACGCAGAAGGGCGAAGCGGCAAAAAGCCGCGAAACCATCGAACTCGGCCAGAAACTGTATCGCGGCGGCGACCAGGCCAAGGGCTTGCCGGCCTGTGCGGCATGCCACGGTCCGGCCGGCGCCGGGATTCCGGCCCAGTACCCGCGCATCGGCGGCCAGTTTGCCGAATACACCGAAATACAGCTGAAGAGCTTCCGCGATGGCGTCCGCGCCAACGACCCGAACAAAATGATGCGCATGGTTGCGCTGAAGATGACCGACGTCGAAATCAAGGCCGTGTCGGACTACATCGCCGGACTGCGCTAAAAATCGACGTCAAGCGCTGCGGCCGGAACTGAATACTCGCTTCGACAGAGGCGGCTCGGGAATTCCCGCGCCGCCTTTTTTGTTGCCCGCAGCGCCTAGGCAGGCTGCCGGCCGTAGAGCGCCGGAAATTCCTCAACGAGATAAGTCGCGAATTCCCGATCGCCGCTCAGGACGTGACGGACGAACCAGGCTTCGAAGAAACCGACGAGATTTTCGCCCGACGGATTCCGCTGCAGCTTGTCTTCCAGTTCGTCCATCAGCTCGATGATTCTTGCGTGCCCGTAGCGATGTTCCTCCAGCCCGGGATAGCGGGTGATTTCCTGCAGCGCCTCCTCGACGGCGAGATGGAACTTCATGTAGGTGGCAAGCTGCGACAGCAGGAAATGCAGGATATGCCAAGGGTCCCGCTTCGCAATCGAGTTTTCGATGGCCAACAGGTGCTCGAAGATTTGCTTGTGTTGATTGTCGATCGCTTCGATGCCGATCGCCAGATCGCTGTCCCACTTCATGATGCCGCCCTTCTCGCTGACCGTTAAAACCGCGGCGACCGCCGCTTGATATCTACGTCAGCCGTCCGCCACTCGCACGAATGATACCCGCCAGATCGCGGCGCTGTTCGATCTCGGCGAAACCCGCCGCTGCCAGCAGTTCACGCACTGGCTCGGACTGATCGTAGCCGTGTTCGAGCCAGAGCCAGCCACCGGACGCCAGATGGGCAGGCGCGGCGGCAAGGATGCAGCGAATCGCGTCCAGTCCATCCGCACCGCTTGCCAGCGCCGCGACCGGTTCGTGGCGCAGGTCGCCCGCGGCAAGGTGCGGATCGGCTGCCGCGACGTAGGGCGGATTGGCGACGATCAGTTCGAAACGTTCGCCGCCAAGGGCCGAGAACCAGTCGCTTTGCAGGAAGCGCACATGCGCACCGAGCCGTTCTGCGTTCTTGCGCGCGACCAGCAAGGCAGTTGCCGAAGCGTCTACCGCGGTGACTTGCGCCTGCGGAATTTCCAGCGCCAGGGTGACGGCGATGCAGCCGCTGCCGGTGCCGAGATCGAGGATCCTCGCCGCAGCGCCAACGCCAACTATTGCCAGGGCGATTTCGATTAGCAGTTCGGTTTCGGGACGCGGGATCAGCACTGCCGAAGAGACCTCGAATTCGCGTCCGAAAAACTCGCGGAATCCGACCAGGTAGGCGACCGGATCGCCGCCCGCGCGCCGCGCCACCAGCGAGGCGAAGGCTAGCAATTCGTCTTCGTCGAGCACCTGGTCGTCATGGGCGAGCAGCCAGGCCGCCGATTGTTGCAGGACATGCGCGAGCAGCAGGCGCGCCTCGCCGGCCGGCAGTTTGGCGCGCGCTGCGACAAGCGCTGCGGCGATGGTGGTCATTCCGCCAGCGCCGCCAGCAGTTCGGCCTGGTGCTCGCTGGTCAGTGCGCCGACCAGCTCGTCAAGATCGCCGTCCATGATGGCGTCGATCTTGTACAGCGTCAGGTTGATGCGGTGATCGGTGATGCGGCCCTGCGGAAAATTGTAGGTGCGGATGCGCTCGGAGCGGTCGCCGGAGCCGATCAGGCTCTTGCGCTGCGAGGCGATCTGCTGCTGCTGCTGGCGTTGCTTGGCGTCGTTGATGCGGGCGGCCAGCACCGACATGGCCTGTGCCTTGTTGCGGTGCTGCGAGCGGTCGTCCTGGCACTCGACGACGATGCCGGTCGGGATGTGGGTGATGCGCACCGCCGAATCGGTCTTGTTGATGTGCTGGCCCCCGGCGCCCGAGGCGCGGAAGGTGTCGATGCGCAGGTCGGCCGGATTGATGTCGATGTCGACCAGTTCGTCGGCTTCCGGCATCACCGCGACGGTGCACGCCGAGGTGTGGATGCGGCCCTGGGTTTCGGTCACCGGCACGCGCTGCACGCGGTGGCCGCCCGATTCGAACTTGAGTTTGGAGTAGGCGCCCTGGCCCTCGATGCGGGCGATGATTTCGCGGAAACCGCCGAGGTCGGATTCGCTGCGCGAGACGATCTCCACCTTCCAGCGCTGGCGTTCGGCATAGCGGCTGTACATGCGAAAGAGATCTGCGGCGAACAGGGCCGATTCGTCGCCGCCGGTGCCGGCGCGGATTTCGAGGAACAGGTTGCGGTCGTCGTTGGGATCCTTGGGCAGCAGCGCGGTCTGCAGCGCGATTTCGAGCCTTGCCATTTCAGCGCTGGCCGATTCCTGCTCGGCCAACGCGAGTTCCTTCATCTCCGGGTCGCCGAGCATTTCGCCGGCGCTTGAATAGTTGGCGCTGGCGCTACGGTAAAGATGAAACAGGTCCACCACCGGTGTGATGTCGGCGCGCTCGCGGGTCAGTTTGCGGTAACTGTCCATGTCGCGCGCGGCGTGTTCGCCGCCCAGGAGGCCGTCGATTTCGGCCAGGCGTTCGCTCAGGCGTTCGAGTTTTTCGAGTATGCTTTTTTTCATGGGATCAGGTCAGTTTGCCGGCGCGGATGCCGCGCCGGCGATGAGTTGTATGCTTTGGCGCACGTCGGCCGCGAGCAGCAGTTCGGTCTGCGCCGCGGCCAGCGTGATCCGTTCGTCGAACTGCAGCACGCCGGCCTCGTCCACCTGCAGGATTTCGGCATCGATCAGATTGCGGATCACGTTGGCGAACAGGAGTTTTTCCGAAAACTCGGCCGAATTGAACTGGTAGAGCATGGTCAGCCGCTGCGCCAGCAGATGGGCGGCTTCCTCCAGCGCGTTGCGGGTCAGGCGGCCGCTGCCGTGATGCTGCAGCAGGGCCAGGGTAAGGAACTGGCGTTCCAGCGTGGGCCGGATGATTTCACCGAGTTGCCGCAACTCGGGACTGGCCTCGCTGTTGGGCGGCGGCGCGCGCAGGATCTCGCTACGGCTGTCGCCGAGTATCAGGCCGCGCCGGAACAATGCCGCTTCGGTGCGATCGATCACTGCATCGAGTTCGGCAGGTTCCCAGGGCAGGAACAGCTCGGCGCGCAGCAGGCCATAGATGCCCCTGAGCGCCTCCCGGGCGCGCTGCCGCGTCAGCCGCTGGTTATGGCTGAGCAGGCAGGCCAGCAGTGCGGGCAGGGCGAACAGGTGCAGCACGTTGTTGCGGAAGTAGGCCAGCAGCGCCGCCTGCTGCTCGTCGGCGCGGATGACGTCGCCCAGGGGATGCGGATGGCATTGCAGCAGATCGAGCCGGCGCACGTAGTCGACCACCTCGGCGGCCGACAGCCGGCAGGAAACCACGTCGCCCCACGCCATGTCGGCCAGCAGGCACTGGATGTGCTCGATCTGTTTCTGCAACAGCCGCAGATCGGCGGCGTGCTTGGGCGTGGACAGCAGGGTCAGCGCGAGCAGATTGACGGGCGTGACCACCGCCTGGGCATTGATGCTGCGCGCCAGCACCGTGGCCGTGGCCTCCACGGCATTGCGCAGCCAGGGCGCCCTGGCATCGAAGCTTTCCTGCCGCCAGTCCGGGTGCTGCGTGTCGAGAAACTCGGCCAGCGCCAGCGGCGGGCCGAAATTGACATGGACCTTGCCGAAATTGCGCTTCAGCAGCCGCGCCGCGGCGAGCAGGTCGCTCAGCGATTCGGACTGCTTGGGCCGGCCGTGGAGTTCGGCCAGGTAACTGCTGCCTTCCATCAGCTTCTCGTAGCCGATATACACCGGCACGAAGACCAGCGGCCGCGCGCGGCTGCGCACGAAGCTCTGTATGGTCATCGCCAGGATGCCGGCCTTGGGTGCCAGCATGCGCCCGCTGCGGCTGCGCCCGCCCTCGATGAAGTACTCGATCGGGAAACCGCGGTCGATCATCAGGTGCAGGTATTCCAGAAACACCGTCGCATAGAGTTGCTCGCCCTTGAACTTGCGGCGCAGAAAGAAGGCTCCGGAACGCCGCAGCACGGAACCGAGCAGCGGCAGGTTCAGGTTGGCGCCAGCCGCGATGTGCGGCACCATCAGGCCGCGGTTGAAAATGATGTAGGACAGCAGCAGGTAATCGACATGGCTGCGGTGGCAGGGTACATAGACGATGCCGTGACCCGGCGCCACCGCCGTGACGCGCTCGAAGTTGTGCACCTCGACGCCGTTGTAAACCTTGTTCCAGACCCAGGTCAGGAACAGCGAAAACGCCCGCACCACCGAATACGTGTAATCGGAAGCAATCTCCAGCGCGAATTCCCGCGCGGACTTTTGCGCGACGGCCACCGAAATCGACTTGGCCTGCGCTTCGACGGCGATGGCCTCGCGCACCGCAGGCGTGTTGAGCAAGGCGCGCAACTGGGTGCGGCGGTGCGACAGATCGGGACCGATCGCCATCTCGCGCTGGCGGCGGAAGTGCACGCGCAGGATCCGTCCCAGCTTGCGCAGTGCGCGGGGCTCGTCGATGCCAGCGGAGAGCAGTTCGCGCAGCGAAATCGGCGCATTGAAACGCACCACGGTGTGGCGGCCATGGATCAGGATGGCGAACAACTGGCGCAGCGTGCTGACCGACTGCCAGGTCTCGGCGAACAGGGCCTTGAGTATCGAATCCTGCTTGCCGGGTTCGCGTCCCCAGAGGATGGTCACCGGCACCAGTTGCACGTCGAAGTGGGGATCGGCGACCGCCGTCCTCACCAGCGACTTGAGCAGCGCCGAATGCTCGCTGCGCGGATTCGGCGCGAATTGCCCGCGCGCATTGCGCGAGAGAAAGAAGAAGGATCGTCGCGCGGCAAACGCCGCATCGCGCAGGGGCCGCAAGGCGGGCGGCAGGCCCAGTTCGCGGCACTCCCGGTCGAGCACCAGCAGATTCGAAAGGCGACGCACGTCGAGCACGTAGCAAACCGCCAAGTCGGGTCGCAGCTTGAGCATTTCCGGTGTTTCCGGAAACACCCGGGTACGCGTCGCCAGGTAAAGAATTCGACGCAGAAGGTCCAGCGTCCAGCCGGTGAAATCGAAGAAGGGCGGGCGGCTCACTGGCGGACAGGCTTCTGCGCCGTGCAGGCGCCGGACGGTCGATGCGGGACCACGCCCTACTCCCCGGAATTCAGGCGATAGATGCGGGAGATTAGGGCTGAAACCTCTGTGCGCTCGGCGCCTTCCGCCTGATTCAGGGCGTGGGTCGGGGCATGCAACAGCTTGTTGGTGAGGCCGTGCGACAGCGCGTCGAGCACCTTGGCCGGATCGTCGCCGCGCGCCAGCAGCTTGAGCGCGTGTTCGACTTCATGGCGGCGTGCGCGTTCGCCGGCATCGCGCAGGGCGCGGATGGTCGGCACTGTCTCGCGCGATTCGAGCCAGTGCAGGAAACCCGAAACTCGGTCGGTGATGATGGCCTCGGCCTCGACCACGGCGGCCTGGCGCGACTCAAGACCCGATTCGACGATCTGGCCGAGGTCGTCGAGGGTGTAGAGAAACACGTCGTCCAGCCGCGCCACCTCGGCCTCGATGTCGCGCGGCACGGCCAGATCGACCATCACCATCGGCCGATGACGGCGCGCCTTGAGGGCGCGCTCGACCAGGCCGAGGCCGATGATGGGCAGCGAACTGGCCGTGCAGGAGACCACGATGTCGTAATCCGCCAGGCGCTCGCCGAGCTGGTCCAGTTTCATGGCGTCGCCGCCGAAGCGCGCGGCCAGTTCGGCGCCGCGCTCCAAGGTGCGATTGGCGATGGTGAGTCGCTTCGGCTTGTGCGCGGCGAAATGCGCGGCGCACAACTCGACCATCTCGCCGGCACCGATGAACAGCACCTTTTGCTCGGCCAGGCTGTCGAAAATTCGCGCAGACAAATGTACGGCTGCCGCGGCCATGGACACCGTGTTGGCGCCGATCGCGGTGGTCGAACGCACTTCCTTGGCGACGGCGAAGGTGCGCTGGAACAGCTTGCCCAACAATGTGCCGAGGGTTCCGGCCTCTTCCGCGGCGCGCGCCGCCTGCTTCATCTGGCCGAGGATCTGCGGCTCGCCGAGCACCATCGAATCCAGCCCGGCAGCGACGCGGAACATGTGGCGCACCGCATCCCGCTGCGGATGCTGGTAGAGGTAGGGATGGATTTTCTGCGGCGACAGCGAGTGGTACTCGGCCAGCCAGTCCGCCGCGACCTGCGGATTCTCGGCGGCACAATACAGTTCGGTGCGATTGCAGGTCGACAGGATCGCGGCTTCGCGCACCGATTTCGCCCGCAACAGGTCGTGCAGAGCCTGCCCCATGTGCAAGGGGTCGAACGCCACCTGCTCGCGTACCGCCAGCGGGGCCGTATGGTGGTTGATACCCAGAGCGAACAGCTGCACGGAGATATGACCTTGAAGCGACTGGAAAATGGCCGAAAGCGAGTATTAGAAACCGATCGGCCCCAAACAACAAGACCAGCCGCTGCTCCCGCAGTCGACCGGGCAGGGCTAGACTTCGCATTATATTGGGGCAGCGCGGCGTTCGGGAGATGCCGCGCCGGCCCGTTTTCCAGACGCAGCGATCCGCCAACCAACTCGTGACAGAACCATGAACAACGACATCCTGCAGTCCGCCCTCGCCGAGTACTTTGCGCCCTGGGTTCAGGCCCTGGGCCTCAAGGTGGAAGCCGGTGCGCCGGAATCCGTTCTCCTGCGCCTGCCGCAGAACGAACAGTTGTCCCGCGTCGGCGGCATGGTCTGCGGCCAGGCCATGATGGCCGCGGCGGATTCGGCCATGGTGCTGGCCCTGATCCAGCACTTCGGCGAGTTCCGCCCCTGCACCACGGTGCAGCAGTCCACCAGCTTCCTCAAGCCGCTCTCGGGCCAGGATGCGCTGATCGAAGCCCGCGTGACCCGCGCCGGCAAGGCGCTGGCCTTCGGCGAAATCGACATTCGCGGTGCGGTGGACGGCAAAAGCGTCTGCCGCACCAGCACAACCTACGCGCTGCTCTGAACTCAAACAGGTAAAATCGCGGCCTTTCGCGGCGTTCGCCGGCGACTTTCGCCGTGTCGCCAGCGCCGACTCTTGGAGAATTTCCGTGCAACTCGTCTGTCTCGATCTCGAAGGCGTACTCGTTCCCGAAATCTGGATCGAGTTTTCCAAACGCACCGGCATCCCGGAACTTTCCCGCACCACGCGCGACGAGCCGGACTACGACAAGCTGATGAAATACCGGCTGGCGCTGCTGAAAGCCCACAAGCTGGGCCTGCCCGACATCCAGAAAGTGATTGCCGACATGGGGCCGATGTCCGGCGCCAAGGATTTCCTCGACGCGCTGCGCCGCGACTACCAGGTCATCATCCTGTCCGACACCTTCTACGAATTCGCCATGCCGCTGATGGCGCAGCTCAACATGCCGGTGCTGTTCTGCCACAAGCTGGAGACGGATGCCGCCGGCTTCGTGGTCAACTACCACCTACGCATGCCGAACCAGAAAATGGAATCGGTGAAGCGCTTCAAGGAACTCAACTTCAAGGTGATCGCGGGCGGCGACTCCTACAACGACACGGCGATGCTGGCGGAAGCCCATGCCGGCATCCTGTTCCATCCGCCGCAAAACGTGATCGACGAGTTCCCGCAGTTCCCGGTGACCATGAACTACGCCGAGCTGCGCACCGAGATCGACAAGGCGTCGGCAAGGATCTGATGTCCCGCCGCCGAGCCGCCTCCAGGCGGGACCAGCCAACCAAGCGGAAGCCGCGCCCCGCGCGGCTGGACAGCCGTCACCCCCTTCCTCGGGAAGGGGGATGGGGGAAAGGCGACTAAATGCACCGCGCGCGCTTCTACACGCTCACCGCCTCCTGCCCGGACCAGGTCGGCATCATCGCGCGCGTCACCGGTTTCATCGCCGAACACCGGGGCTGGATTCTCGAATCAAGTTTCCACGCCGACGACATTGACGGGCGCTACTTCATGCGCATCGAGGTCCGCGCCGATTCGCTGCCCTTCGAACTCGCCGAATTCCGCAGCCGTTTCCGGCCGCTGGCCGACGAACTGCAACTGGACTGGCGCATCAACGATTCGGCGGTAAAAAAACGCGTGGTGGTGCTGGTCTCGAAACAGGAGCATTGCCTCTACGACCTGCTGGCACGCTGGCAGTCGAAGGAACTCGACATCGAGATTGCCTGCGTGATCTCGAACCACGACACCTTCAAGGGCTTCGTCGAGTGGCACGGCATCCCCTTCCATCATGTGCCGGTGCCTGCCGCGGACAAGGCCGCGGCCTATGCCGAGGTCAAGTCCCTGTTCGAGCAAGTGCGCGGCGACACCATGGTCCTCGCGCGCTACATGCAGATCCTCTCGCCGGAACTGTGCGCCGCCTATCCGGGACAGATACTCAACATCCACCACAGCTTTCTGCCTTCCTTCGTCGGCGCCAAGCCCTACCACCAGGCCTACACGCGCGGCGTCAAGCTGATCGGCGCGACCTGCCACTATGTCACCGCAGACCTCGACCAGGGACCGATCATCGAGCAGGACGTGATCCGCATCGACCACTCGGATTCGGTCGAGGACATGGTGCGCTACGGCAAGGACATCGAGAAGACCGTGCTGGCGCGCGGCCTGCGCTACCACCTGGAGGACCGCGTGCTGGTCCATGGCAACAAGACCGTGGTATTCCGCTGAGGACACAAGAATGAAGACGCTGATCCTGATATCCGCCCTGCTGGCAAATCAGGCGCTGGCTGCAGATACCCGCGCGCTGGCCCCTCTGCCGCCCGCCGCGCAGGAGTCGCTGCGCGAGGAAATGCTCGGCAACCTGCTGGCTATCAACGAAATCCTGACGCTGATCGCCGCCGGCAAGGTCAGGGAAGCCGGTCAGTTGGCCGAGACCTCGCTGGGGCAATCCGCGATGGGCAAGCATCGCGGCAAGCCGCTCGATGCGCGTCCGGGAGCGCACATGCCACCGGCCATGCATGAGATCGGCATGGAGGGCCACCGTGCCGTCAGCGAATTCGCCAAAGCCGCCGCCAGCGGCGACCGGGAAAAGGCGCTTGCAGAACTGCCCAAGTTGACCAGCGGCTGCGTCGCCTGCCACTACTCCTGGCGCACGCGCTGACTCAGGCGGACGGCTTCGGCGACGACCGTCGCAGCACCAGCCAGAGTCCCACCAGCACCATCGGCAGGCTCAGCCACTGCCCCATGCTGATGACGTAGGACAGGCCGAAGATGCCGTGATCCGGCTCGCGGAAATACTCGGCGACAAAACGCAGCGTGCCGTAGCCGATCAGGAACATGCCGGAGACGGCTCCCGCCGCGCGTTGCCGCGCGGAAAACAGCCAGAGGATCGCGAACAACAGCAAGCCCTCGCCGGCCGCCTGGTACAGCGGCGAGGGGTGGCGCGGCAAGCGGTCGACATGCGGGAAAACCATCGCCCAGGGCAGGCTCGGATCGGCCACCCGCCCCCACAACTCGCCGTTGATGAAGTTGCCGATGCGCCCGGCCATGAGGCCCAGCGGCACCAGCGGGGCGATGAAATCGGTGACCTGGAAAAAGCTCCTGCCGGCCTTGCGGCCCCATAGCGCCATGGCCACGAACACGCCGAGCATGCCGCCGTGAAAGGCCATGCCGCCCTTCCATACTGCGAGGATTTCCAGCGGATGCGCAAGGTAATAGCCCGGCTCGTAGAACAGCACCTGGCCCAGGCGCCCGCCGAGGATCACGCCGAGCACGCCGTAGAACAGCAGGTCGTCGACGTCCTGCGCGCTCATCGCGTGCCAGGGCTGGGACGCCGCGCGCCGCTTGCCGAGCCAGAGGAAGGCGACAAAGCCCGCCAGGTACATGAGGCCGTACCAGCGCACCGCGAGCGGGCCGATGGAAATCGCGATGGGGTCGAACTGGGGATGGATCAGCATGGTGGCCGGATTCTAACCGTCCGCGAAGAGTTGGCGCTGGCGCTACGGCGCCGGGGCGCATCAGCGCGCACCGAGGAACCAGTCGAGCGCGCGCTCGACGTTCTGGCCGCGGCGATGGAAGCCGCCGTGGTCGCCGCCGGGGTCTTCACTCAGGTCGGCGCTGGCGCCCTTGTCCTGCAGCCAGCGCTGGCTGCGCCTCATGGCGGGGCAGCCGTCGCGCTCGGGATTGGGGTCGCCGCCGCCGCAATAGAGCCACCACCGCGTATTGGCAAACGGCGTCGCGCCGAAGCGGCCGCGCTCGATTTCGCGATTCATGGGGAAGTCGGCGGAGATGCCTCCCGCATTGGCGATCACGTGGCGGAACAGCGGGCGCGGCGTGCGGCTGTCCATCGCCACCAGCGCGTAGAGGTTGGCCGCGCCGCGCGAGAAACCGTGCAGCAGCGTGTTCTGGGGGACGGCGCCGACAGCCGCCAGGAGTCCGTCGAGTTCGCGCCGCATCTCGGGTGGCGCGTAATAGTCGGCCATCTGCTGGCCGCCGCCGAACCACCATTGCAGGGCGATGATGCCGAGTTGGCGCTGCTGCGCGAAGGGCTGCCACAGCGCGATCTCGTCATGAGCCCAACTGCCGCTGCCGTGCAGGGTGACGATCCAGCCGGCGGGCGCCGCCGCGGGACGCCAGACCAGCGCGAAACTGCGGCCGTCGCGGGTGCGCTCAACGCGTGCGCCGAGGCGCTGGGCCTCCACCATGCGGCGCGAGTTGGTCGCGGCCCGGGCCAGCAGTTCGTCACCATCCCGAGCAGGCATACCCGGCCCCTGGGCAAATACCTGACTCGTCAGAATGGCAATCAGGAGCGGCAGGAGAACGCGCATGGCGGACAGGCCTCCCATGGGGATTCAGCTAGAATTTGCAATTCTATCGCGGCGCTGCCGCGCTCATTGCAGGAGTTCCCCATGCCAGCCTATCGTTCCCGCACGTCCACCCACGGCCGCAACATGGCCGGAGCCCGCGCCCTGTGGCGCGCCACCGGCATGCAGGACGGCGATTTCGGCAAGCCGATCATCGCCGTGGTCAATTCCTTCACCCAGTTCGTGCCAGGCCATGTGCATCTGAAAGACATGGGCCAACTCGTCGCCCGCGAGATCGAGGCGGCCGGCGGCGTGGCCAAGGAATTCAACACCATCGCGATCGATGACGGCATTGCCATGGGCCACGGCGGCATGCTGTATTCGCTGCCCTCGCGCGAGCTGATCGCCGACTCGGTCGAGTACATGGTCAACGGCCATTGCGCCGATGCCATGGTCTGCATCTCCAATTGCGACAAGATCACCCCGGGCATGCTGATGGCGAGCCTGCGCCTGAACATCCCGACCATCTTCGTCTCGGGCGGCCCGATGGAGGCCGGCAAGGTCAAATGGCGGGGCGAATACCGCATGGTCGACCTGATCGACGCGATGATCGAAGCCGGCGACAGCAAGAACAGCGACGCCGAAGTGGCGTCCATGGAGCGCTCCGCTTGCCCAACCTGCGGCTCCTGCTCGGGCATGTTCACCGCCAACTCGATGAACTGCCTGACCGAGGCGCTGGGCCTCTCGCTGCCGGGCAACGGTTCGCTGCTGGCAACCCATGCCGACCGCGAGAAGCTGTTCCTCAAGGCCGGCCGCCGGATCGTCGAACTCTGCCGGCGCTGGTACGAGAAGGACGACGCCTCCGCGCTGCCGCGCTCGATCGCCTCGTTCGCCGCCTTCGAAAATGCCATTGCGCTGGACATCGCCATGGGCGGCTCGACCAATACCGTGCTGCATCTCTTGGCCGCCGCCCAGGAAGCCGGCGTCGACTTCAACCTGGCCGACATCGACCGCATGTCGCGCAAAGTGCCCTGCCTGGCCAAGGTGGCGCCGGCAACGCAGAAGTACCACATGGAAGACGTGCATCGAGCCGGCGGCATCATGGCCATCCTCGGCGAACTCGACCGCGCCGGCCTGATCAACCGCGATTCGCCCACCGTGCTTTACCCTAGCCTGGGCGAAGCGCTCGACTGCTGCGACGTCAAGCGCAACCACGCGCCGGCCGTGCATGAGTTCTATCGCGCGGCGCCGGGCGGCGTGCCGACCCAGGTCGCCTTCTCGCAGAATCGCCGTTACCCGACGCTCGATCTCGATCGCGCCAATGGCTGCGTCCGCGACCGGGCCCACGCCTACTCGCAGGACGGCGGCCTGGCCGTGCTCTACGGCAACATCGCGGAGAAGGGCTGCATCGTCAAGACCGCCGGCGTCGATGACTCGATCCTCAAGTTCACCGGCCGCGCGCGGGTATGCCAGTCGCAGGAGGAAGCCGTGGAGAAGATCCTCGGCGACCAGATCGTCGCCGGCGACATCGTGATCGTGGTCTATGAAGGCCCGAAAGGCGGCCCCGGCATGCAGGAGATGCTCTATCCGACCTCGTATCTGAAGTCGAAGGACATGGGCAAGGTTTGCGCGCTGCTCACCGATGGCCGCTTCTCCGGCGGCACCTCGGGGCTGTCGATCGGCCACGCCTCGCCGGAAGCCGCCGCCGGTGGCGCCATCGGCCTGATCGAAGAGGGCGACACGATAGAAATCGACATCCCCAACCGGCGCATCCACCTTGTGATCGAAGAGTTGGCGCTGGCGGCACGGCGCGCGGCGATGGAAGCCCGTGGCGTACATGCCTGGAAACCGCTCAAGCGCCAGCGCGAAGTCTCGGCGGCGCTGCTGGCCTATGCGGCAATGACAACTTCGGCCGACACCGGCGCAGTGAGGGACGTTTCACAGCTTCGTTGATCTGCGTCAAATTTCCATCGGTATATAAGCAGATAATGATTTTGAAGTTATCTGTTATGCAGTTTCCGATGGAGATGATTCATGAGACATGCCCTTATCCGAGCCGCGCTGCTCCTGTGCAGCGCCGGCTGGCTGGTCACCGCCGGCCCCGTACTGGCTGAGGAATCACAGCCGGAACCCAAACCGCTCAAGCTCACCACCACTGCGGATCACACCAAGTTCAAGGAACTCCAGCAGACCTTCAACTCCGGCCCGGAGGTGACCAAGGCCTGCCTGCGCTGCCACACCGAGGCGGCCGGCCAGATCCACCGCACCAAGCACTGGAAATGGGAGTACCTGAATCCCGAAACCAAGCAGACGCTGGGCAAGAAGACCGTCGTCAACAACTTCTGCATTTCGATCGCCTCCAACTACGCGTCCTGCACCTCCTGCCACGTCGGCTACGGATGGAAGGATGCCAGTTTCGACTTCGCGTCCGAAGAGAACGTCGATTGCCTGGCCTGCCACGACACCACCGGCAACTACAAGAAGCCGCCCGGCTTCGCCGGCAATCCGGTAGTCAAGGACACCGAGTTTCCGCCCGGTTCGGGCAAGATCATCAAGGGCATCGACCTGACCAAGATCGCGCAGAAGGTCGGCAAGTCCAGCCGCGACACCTGCGGCGCCTGCCACTTCAACGGCGGCGGCGGCGACGGCGTCAAGCACGGCGACATGGACAGCTCGCTGGCGGCGCCGACCAAGGACATCGATGTGCATATGGATGCCGAGGGCCTCGATTTCACCTGCGGCACCTGCCACAAGACATCCAGTCACGACGTCGCCGGCAGCCGCTACACGCCGACGGCCAAGGACAGCAAGGGCGCACACGTTCGCGGCAAGGCCGACAACGGCAACCCCGCCACCTGCGTCGCCTGTCACGGCAACGGCCCGCACAAATCGGTTGCGCGGCTGAACCAGCACGCAACCAAGATCGCCTGCCAGACCTGCCATATTCCGACCTATGCGCGCGGCGGCATCGCCACCAAGATGACCTGGGACTGGTCGACCGCCGGCCAGCGCGATGCGGAAGGCAAGCACATCGTCAAGAAGGACGCCAAGGGCCGCATCGTCTACGAATCGCGCAAGGGCGACTTCACGCTGGCCGAGAACGTCAAACCCGAATATGCCTGGTTCAACGGCAACGTCCAATACACCCTGCTGACTGACAAGATCGAGAAATCCGAGCAGCGCACCCCGATCAACAAGATGGGCGGTAGCCCGAGCGACGGCAAGTCGATGATCTGGCCGATGAAGGTGTTCCGCGGTTCGCAGCCCTACGACCCGGTTAACAAGACGCTGATCACGCCGCACACCGCCGGCAACGACGACACCGGATTCTGGAAGAACCTGGATTGGGACAAGGCGATTCCGGTCGGCATGAAGGATTCGGGTGCGCCGTACTCGGGCAAGTTCGACTTCATCAAGACCGAGATGTCCTGGCCGATCACGCACATGGTGGCGCCCAAGGATAAGGCGCTGGGCTGCGCCGAATGCCACAGCAAGCAAAGCCGCCTGGCCGGCATCCAGGGCATCTACATCCCGGTCCGCGACAACAACAAGCTGCTCGACACCATCGGCTGGAGCATCGTCTTCCTGACCATGCTCGGCGTATTCGGCCATGGCGCGATCCGCATCGTGTCCAGCCGCAAGCACTGAGCCAAGGAGAACTGAAATGACTGAACGTATCTACGTCTTCAAGCGCTTCGAGCGTTTCTGGCACTGGTCGCAGGCCGGTCTGATCATGTTCCTGATGCTGACCGCCTTCGACATCCACGGCACCTACACGATCTTCGGCTTCGAAAAGGCGGTGGCCTACCACACCATCGCAGCCTGGTCGCTGATCGGGCTCTGGGTGTTCGCGATCTTCTGGCACTTCACCACCGGCGAGTGGAAGCAATACATCCCGACCACGGAGAAGGTCCTGGCGATGGTCCATTACTACTCTGTCGGCATATTCCGGAATGAGCCGCACCCGTTCAAGCTGACGCAACTGCGCAAGCACAACCCGCTGCAGCGGCTGGCCTATCTGGCCATCATGATCTGCGTCGGTCCGCTGATCTGGGTCACCGGCGTGCTCTACCTCTTTTATGATAACTGGGCGGCCTGGGGCCTCGGCAGGCTGTCGCTGGAATGGGTGGCCAACGGCCACATCGCCGGCGCCTTCATGATGCTGGCCTTCCTGATCGCCCACGTCTATCTGACCACCGCCGGACATACCCCACTGGCTCACATCAAGGCCATGATCACCGGCTGGGAAGAAGTGGATTGACTAGCAAATTTCAATAAGGAGTATGACCATGAAATTCACCACCCAACTCGCTGCAGGCGTCGCGCTTTCCCTGCTCGCCTCCGCCGCCTTCGCCTACGACGCCGACTGGAAACGCGGCCGCGTCTACTACCGCAGCGTGTGCACCTCCTGCCACGCCGTGCAACCGGTCGGCACCATCAACCCGAGTTCCAAGACCAAGGCCGAATGGGCCGCCTACCTCAAGGCCGACAAGCATGCCAAGGGCAAGGACACGGTCAAGCAGTACGTCAGCAAGGCCTACCGCGCCAGCATCAAGTCGGGCAACAAGGCCGCCGAGAAGTTTGCCGCCGTGCCGGACCAGGAACTGCTCGACGACGTCGCTGCCTTCCTGACCAAGGGCGCCAAGGACGGCGACGCGCCGGCCAGTTGCAACTGACAAGGGCATAGCCGAAGGCGTGCGCCTCGCGGGGCGACACGCCGGCTTCCGGCCCCCGGTTGTCAATCAAATCGGCAGATTGGCGTTGGGTGGCGACAGCGATTCGGCAAGCGAAAGGCAAACATCATGAACACATCGGAAAAGCACGGCAATCCGGAAATCAGACCCTTCTGGCCACCCCTGGCTGCGGGCATCGCGCTCGGCCTGGTCTTGCTGCTGACCTTCGTACTTTCCGCTCACGGCCTGGGGGCCAGCGGGGCGGCTACCGACACGGTTGCCGGCGTCGGGCTGAAACTGGCGCCGGAGGCAACCCGGGCGAACGGCTACCTCGGCCCGATGGTGGCGGATGGCAGCCCGATCGGCTCATGGATGACCTGGGAAATCCTCGGCGTCGCCATCGGCGCGCTGGTGGCGGCCTTCACGGCGGGTCGGTTTCGCGTCCAATTGGACGGCGCGCGCAGCGTCGGCACCCCGCGGCGCCTGATCAACACCTTGGTCGGCGGCTTCCTTGCCGGCTTTGGCGCGCGCATAGCCGGAGGCTGCACCAGCGGTTTGGGGCTCTCGGGTGCGGCGGCACTGGGCATTTCGGCCTTTGTCTTCCTGGCCTTGTTTTTTGCCACCGGGATGCTCGTCAGCCGCCTGGTCAAAGGAGTTTGACATGTTCCCCCTCAATGATAATGGCATGCTATCGGGCCTGCTCTGCGGCATCCTGTTCGGCTACGTGCTGGAGAATGCCGGATTCGGCAGCCCCGTCAAATTGAGCGCCCAGTTCAAGCTGACCGATTGGGCCGTATTCAAGGTCATGTTCACCGCCATTGTGGTGGCGGCGGTCGGGCTGTGGCTGCTGCGGCTCGTCGGGCTGCTGCGGCCCGACTCGATAGCCGTGCCGCAGGCGGCGCTGATGGCAGCGGCCGTGGGCGGAGCGCTGGTGGGCGCCGGGTTCGCGGTGGGCGGCTACTGTCCGGGCACTTCGGTGGCGGGCCTGTTTTCCGGTCGCCTCGACGCCCTGGTATTCATCGTCGGCGTTCTGCTCGGTACCACCGGGTTTGCGGTCTTTTACGGTGCGACGCTCAAGTCGCTGAAGGCCGCCTGGCTGATCGCGGACGGCGACACCTTCACCGACGTTTACGCGGTTCCGGAACCCGCCGTGCTGGCCATGCTCGGAGTCGCGCTGATTGCCGTGTTCTATTTCGGCTCCTGGTTCGAGCGCCGCGGCAGCGGCACGGTCACCGCACAGCAGGCCGTGGAGGGCGCCCGATAGATGGCCGATGGGAAGCTGCCATGAGTACCGATAGCGACTCCGGCTGGCTGGCCGGCTTCAAGGCCGACTACCAGAGCATTTTCGTCGAGGAATGGTCGCCCTTCGTCGGCGCCATGCTGCTGGTGCTGGTGATCATCGGCCTGATGCTTTCCGGCCTGGTCTGGGGCGTGTTCGGCGGCGTCAAATTCTGGGGCGACTGGTTCAACAACCTGATCGGCCTCGGTCCGCTGCTGGGCCTGCCGCAGCAGACCGACGGCTTCCTGATGCACCGCATGTCGCTGATGAACATCATGCTGGTGGTCGGCGCATTGAGCGCCGCTCTGCTGTCGCGCCAGTTCAGCCCGAACCGGCCGCCGCCGCTCGAATATCTCTGGGCCGCACTCGGCGGCAGCCTGCTCGGGATCGGCGCCGCGCTGGCCGGCGGCTGCACCACGGGCGGCTTCTTCAATCCGGTGCTGCATTCCTCGCCCGCCGGCTGGGCGATGTGGTTGGGCCTGCTGGCCGGCGCCGCGACCGGCCTCAAGCTGCTGCTATGGACCCTCGACCACATCGAATGGGGCATGCAGGCGCCGCCGGCGCTGGACATTCCGCAGAGCGTCACGCAACGCTATCCCTGGCTGGGCCTCGCCATCGTGGTCGGCGTGCTGATCTGGGCCACGCAGTGGTACGGCTCGGGCGACGAGAAACTGGCGGCACGCGCCGTGATCGTCATCGCCGGCTTTGCCATCGGCTTCATCATGCACCGCTCGCGCCTGTGCTTCGCGCGGGCCTTCCGCGAACCCTTCATGACCGCCGAGGGCGACATGACCAAGGCCGTGATCCTGGCGCTGGCGATCGGCATTCCGATCGCCGCGCTGCTGTTCGAGAAGAAGGTGATCGACCCCTACCTGGCTATTCCGCCGGCCTTCTGGATCGGCTCGCTGGTCGGCGGCCTGATCTTCGGCATCGGCATGGTCTTCGCCGGCGGCTGCGCCTCGGGCTCGCTGTGGCGCATGGGCGAAGGCCATCTGAAACTCTGGGTGACGATGTTTTTCTTTTCCTGGATGGGCTCGATCGCCAGCGCCGTGTTCAAGAAACTCAATCTGACCGCGATCGACGAAACCAATGTCGAGACCTACGAAATGACCAAGGTCGGCTTCCAGGCCTACCTGCCGGAAATGTGGGGCAACTGGGGCTGGACCCTGGCGGCCGGCGGCGCCCTGCTGCTGCTCTGGTATGCGCTGGTGCGCTACAACGAATCCACCGAAAAATTTACCCTGCTCTAGGAGATCATCATGAGAACGAAGTTTCAGTACAGGCTAACGTCAGCCTTTCCGACGTTAGGCGCAGCGGCCGGAACTAAAGCAAAACAACTCTCCCTGTTCGTCGCCGTCCTCGCCAGCCTTGCCGCTGCGCCGCTGGTCTTTCCGGTGACGGCCTACGCTGCCGACGCCGCCGCGATCCAGCCCAGGGACGGCTGGTACAACAAGGCGCTGGTCGATTTCGACTTTGTGCGCCAGAACGTAAGCATCCCGCCGAAGAAAGGCGTCATGATCATCGACTCGCGCCCGGCGGCACGCCAATACGATCCCGGCCACATTCCGGGCGCGATCAACATTCCCGACAGCCAGTTCGACAAGCTGGTCGACAAGCTGCCGGCCGACAAGGCCACGCTGCTGCTGTTCTACTGCGGCGGGCTGGAATGCATGCTGAGTCACAACTCGGCCTTCAAGGCGGAGAAGCTCGGCTACAGCAACATCAAGGTCTACCCGGCCGGTTCGCCCGACTGGAAGGCCAGAGGTGGCCAGGTCTCGGTATCCGCGGCCTACATCAAGAAGCTGATGGACGAGAAGTCGCCCTATGTCCTGATCGACGCGCGGCCCAAGCGCGTGGCCGACAAGGGCATGATCCCGACCGCGCTCAACATCTCCGACACCGAGTTCGACAAGCAGGTCGACAAGCTGCCGGCCGACAAGGCGACGCCGCTGATCTACTACTGCGGCGGCCTCGAATGCGTGCTCTCCGACAACTCGGCGGCAAAGGCGAAAAAACTCGGCTACAGCAACGTGCTGACCTACCCGCCCGGTTATCCGGAATGGGAAAAGCTGCATGGCGCGCCGGCGCCTGCCGCCGCCGCGGCGTCTGGCGCTGCCCCTGCGACTGCCGCCACGGCCGTCCTGGTTCCGGGCAAGGAGAAGGGCTCGGTCACCGTGGCTTCGTTCGAGCAGGTGTGGAAGACCAACCCCGGGGCTATCATGCTGGTCGACGTGCGCGACCCGAAGGAAGTGGCCGCCGGCACCATCAAGGGCTCGGTCAACATCCCGATGAACGAACTGGAGAAGAAGATCGCCACGCTGCCGACCGACAAGCCGGTGGTCTTCGTCTGCGGCACCGGCGCGCGCTCGGGCGAGGCCTACGACACGGTGAAGCTGCTCGGCGGCAAGGTAATGGCCTCCTTCCTCGACGCCGACGTCAAGTTCAATGCCGACGGCACATACAGCATGGTGGCGAAAAAGTAGCGCTGCCGCAGCGGCTGCAGTCCGCGGCAACGGTCGCCACGTCGGCTAGAATCTCCGGCGTGACGACCGAAAACAGCCCGACAACGGAATTCCAGCGCCTCAACACCGGCCGCCTCTGGTCGGTGCTGGGCTGGGACCAATTGACCTTGCTCTGGCAACGCATCGACCCTGCCGCCGGCTGGTATCTGCATGCGATCGGCGTCGCGCCAGCGCCAACTCTTGCCGACGCCTCCGTCGTCGGCGCCTTCATCGTACGCATCGACGCCCTGCTGCGGGCCGAGCACCATGAATCCTACTGTGGCATCGTTTACGCCGACGACCTCGAAAATCCGCGCCTGATCAAGATCTACGACCCGAACAATCTCGGCTCCTCCTGCGGCTCGTCGAAGAACCCGCCAGGGCCGGGATGGATCATGAGCCGCGTAAAACCCGACGAAATGCCGGCAGGCCGCCCCGCCCCGGAAAACCGCAAGCGCTGGTGGCAGGGCTTGCTCGGAGATAGCTAGGCAGTTCCGGCCCGTATTCCCGGTTTTGGCCCGCGGCTGGCTCAGGCATAGTGCCGGCTATGGCGACACCGACCGAATCCATGCCCGATCGCACCGCACTCCGGTTCCTGGTGGTCGATGACTTTTCGACCATGCGCAGGATCGTACGCAACCTGCTGAAAGAACTGGGCTTTACCAATGTCGACGAAGCCGAGGACGGTGCCGTGGCACTGACCAAGCTGCGCGAGGGCAACTTCGAGTTCGTCGTTTCCGACTGGAACATGCCCAATATGGACGGCCTCACGCTGCTGCAGAACGTGCGCGCCGACGCCCAGCTGAAATCCCTGCCCTTTCTCATGATCACCGCCGAAGCGAAGAAGGAAAACATCACCGCGGCGGTCCAGGCCGGCGCCTCGAACTACATCGTCAAGCCCTTCACAGCCGCCACGCTGCAGGAAAAGCTGGACAAGATTTTCGAGAAAATGGGGATATAGGAGTCCACCAGTTGCAGGCTATACCCGACTAATTCTATCGGGTATGATGCGGGTTCCGTACGAACCCGGTGATGCCCGTGCCACTTTTCAACCGGCTTTCTGCCGAAACCTCGCCCTATCTGCTGCAGCATGCGGCCAACCCGGTTGCCTGGCAGCCCTGGGATGAGCAAGCGCTCGCTCTGGCGCGGCAGGAGAACCGGCCGATCCTGCTCTCGATCGGCTATTCGGCCTGCCACTGGTGCCATGTCATGGCCCACGAATCCTTCGAGAACGCGGAGGTGGCGTCGGTCATGAACCGCCTGTTCGTGAACATCAAGGTCGACCGCGAGGAGCGTCCTGACCTCGACCAGATCTACCAGACCGCGCACCAGATGCTGACCGAGCGCCACGGCGGCTGGCCGCTGACCATGTTCCTCGCCCCGGACGGCACGCCCTTCTTCGGCGGCACTTACTTTCCCCGCGAGCCGCGCTACGGCCTGCCCGGCTTTGCCGAGCTCTGCGAAAAGGTGGCCGAAGCCTTCCAGAATCGCCGGGCCGACATCGAAACCCAGAACGCCGAGCTGCGTCGCGCGCTGGCCGGCACCACGCCGACCGCGGCGGCGAGCGGCGGTCTCGATGCCGAAGCGCTGGCGGCGGCGGAAAAAGCCCTGGCCCGCGCCTTCGATCCCCGCCACGGCGGCTTCGGCAACGCGCCGAAATTTCCCCATCCGACCGATCTGGCCTTCCTCCTGCGCCGCGACGACGCGGCCCTGCGCCGGATGGCGCTGACCACGCTGACGCGCATGAGCGAAGGCGGCATCTACGACCAGATCGGCGGCGGCTTCTGCCGCTACAGCGTGGACGAACGCTGGGAAATCCCGCATTTCGAAAAAATGCTCTACGACAACGGCCCACTGCTGGGCCTGTGCGCCGACGCCTGGGCGCAAAGCGGCGATCCGCTGTATGCGCGCGTCGCCGACCAGACCGCGGGCTGGGTGCTGCGCGAAATGCAAGCGGCCGAGGGCGGCTATTACTCCGCGCTCGACGCCGATTCGGAGGGCGAGGAAGGCAAGTTCTACGTCTGGGACCGTGGCGAAATCGAACGCCTGCTGAATCCGCAAGAGTTGGCGCTGGCGACACGGCGCTGGGGCTTCGACGGACCGCCGAATTTCGAGGGCCGCCATTGGCACGCGCGGGTTGCGGCGCCCCTGGCCGCCGAGCAACTGCCGCTGCTCGAATCCGCCCGGCACAAGCTGTTTGCCGCGCGCGAGCAGCGCATCCGTCCCGGCCGCGACGACAAGGTGTTGAGCAGCTGGAACGCGCTGATGATCGAAGGCATGGCGCATGCCGCTCGCGTATTCGAACGCCGCGACTGGCTGGCCTCGGCGCAACGCGCGATGGACTTCATCCGCAGCACGATGTGGCTGGACGGCGAGCGGAGCCCGGGGGGTGGGGGCCATCTGCTGGCGACCGCCAAGGACGGTCGCGCCCATCTCGACGCCTATCTCGACGACCACGCCTTCCTGCTCGCCGCGCTGCTCGAACTGATGCAGGCGGAATTTCGCGGCGAGGATCTGGGCTTCGCCATCGAACTGGCCGATACCCTGCTGGCCCGATTCGAGGACGAACAACACGGCGGTTTCTTCTTCACCGGCCATGACCACGAGGCGCTGATCCACCGTCCCAAGACCGGCCATGACAATGCCACTCCTGCCGGTAATGGCATAGCCGCATTTGCCTTGCAACGCCTCGGACATCTGCTGGGCGAGGCGCGTTACCTTGCCGCCGCGGAAAAAACCCTACTGCTGTTCTGGCCGCAGATGCGCCGCTCGCCGGGCGGCTTCGGCAGCCTGCTGCGGGCTCTTGAAGAAGCGCTCACTCCACCGGAAATCATCATCCTCAGAGGTCCTGCGGCCGCCATGGCGGAATGGCAGCGAACCCTCGGCGCCGCCCCGCAGCGGCTGGTGCTGGCGCTGCCCAACGGGATCCGTGGCCTGCCCGCTGCCCTGGCCAAGCCGGAAAGCGATCGTGTCAACGCCTGGGTCTGCCGCGGCGTTACTTGCCTGCCGCCAACGGCAAATTTGAGAAGTGTTACAAATTGATATGAAGCATTTTCAGCAGACTTCGAATGCGTTAGGATGCGCAACGTTTTTGCTTTCGGTCGCTGTGCCTATCGCCGACAAAGCCGGCGTTGGCCTTCACTGAAATAGTGTTTTCCCCGGCACAACTAATCTTTTCCACACGACAAGGAACTCAACATGAAATCGGTATTGATCTCCGCGCTGGTTGCTGCCGGCGTTATGGCTTCGGCCCCGGCATTCGCCAACAAGGACCTCGCCACCAAGAGCGGCTGCATGGCTTGCCACGCCGTCGACAAGAAACTGGTCGGCCCGGCTTACCAGGATGTCGCCAAGAAGTACAAGGCCAGCGATGAAGCCATGCTGGTTGCCAAGGTCAAGGCCGGCGGCAAGGGCGTGTGGGGCCAGATCCCGATGCCGCCGAATGCCGCGGTCAAGGAAGCGGATCTGCACACACTGGTCAAGTGGATTCTCGCCGGCGCCAAGTAATTCCGCCGCAGGCAGCAGAAAGACCAGTCCCATTCAATGTGGGGCTGGTTTTTTTTCGTCTCGCGGCGGGCGCCGGGCAGCATTGACAAGTCCATGACAGCAGGCAAGAATCTGCCCGGCTGATTTGCCCGCAGCCTCGTCCCTGAAATTCCAGACCCGAACGGAGCATTGCCATGAACCTGCCCCTCAAAGCCCTCTCGCTTTCCGTGCTCGCCGCCGTCGCCGTGATGGGTTGCGGCAAGGAAGAACCGCCGCCCCCCCCGCCGGTCCAGGCACCGCCCCCGCCGCCGATGGCGGTCAAGATCGGCAGCGTCGCCCCGCTCACCGGCGGCATCGCGCACCTGGGCAAGGACAACGAGAACGGCGTGCGCCTCGCCATCGACGAAGCCAATGCGGCCGGCATCAGCCTGGGCGGCAAGAAGGTCAAGTTCGAACTGCTGTCGGAAGACGACCAGGCCGACCCCAAGGTCGGCAATACCGTGGCGCAGAAATTGATCGACGCCAAAGTCGCCGGCGTCGTCGGCCACCTGAATTCCGGCACCACGATTCCCGCCTCGGCCATCTACAACGGCGCCGGCCTGCCGATGGTGTCCGGCTCCGCGACCAATCCCGCGTTGACCGAACAGGGCTTCAAGGGCGTGTTCCGCGTCGTCGGCCGCGACGACCAGCAGGGCCCGGCCGTCGCCAACTATCTCGCCGGCCAGAACAAGCCGAAGACCGTCGCCGTGATCGACGACGCCACCGCCTACGGCGAAGGCCTCGCCAACGAAGTCGAGAAGACGCTCAAGGCGGCCGGCATCAAGGTCCTGCCGCGCGAGAAGGGCACCGACAAGACCGTGGACTGGAAGGCTGTGCTGACCAAGCTCAAGGGCAAGCGTCCCGACGCGGTGTTCTACGGCGGCATGGATGCCACCGCCGGCCCGCTGATCAAGCAGGCGCGCGAACTCAAGATCACCGCCGTGTTCGCCTTCGGCGACGGCGCCTGTACCGACAAGATGGCCGAACTCGCCGGCCCGGCCGCGGAAGGCCTGCTCTGCTCGCAGGCCGGCATCCCGGTGCAGGCCGCAGGCAAGAAATTCCTCGATGCCTACAAGGCCAAGTTCAAGGTCGATCCGATCCTCTACTCGCCTTTCACCTACGACGCTGCCAACCTGCTGATCGCCGCGATGAAGAAGGCGGATTCGGCCGATCCGGCGAAATACCTGCCGGCACTCGCGGCGAGCAACCACAACGGCGCCAGCGGCAACATCCAGTTCGACGAAAAGGGCGACCGCAAGGATGCCGAGATGACGATCTTCACGCTGAAGGAAGGCAAGATCACGCCGGTCGCCATCCTCAAGAGCGGCAAGTCGCTGACCCTCGACGAGTACGCCGCACTCTCCGCGCCGGCGCCGGCCGCCGTGGCGCCAGCGGCAACTCCTGCGGCCGGGGCACCTGCTGCTGCAGCCGCGGCGCCGGCGGCACCCGCCGCACCTGCTCCGGCACCCGCTCCAGCCAAGTAAGCCGCCGCCGCTCGCCAAGAAACGGGGAAGACGCTTAGCGCCTTCCCCGTTTTTATGTCCCCGTAAGTTGCGGGGACGGTATCCTCGCGACTTGAGCGCTCCCCGACCATGGACATCCTGCTACAGCAGATCATCAACGGCCTCACCACTGGCAGCGTCTATGCCGTGGTCGCGCTCGGCTACACCATGGTCTATGGCGTGATCCAGCTGATCAACTTCGCCCACGGCGAAGTCGTGATGATCGGCGCCATGGTGGCCTTCTCGGTCATCAGCTCGCTCGCCGGCGGCGGCCTGCCGCCGCTGGTCATCGTGCTGGCCGGCGTCATCGCGGCGATTCCGGCCTGCATGGTCATGGGCTATCTGCTGGAACGCGCGGCCTATCGCCCCTTGCGCCACGCGCCGCGCCTGGCGCCGCTGATCACCGCGATCGGCATGTCGATCATCCTGCAGCACCTGGCCCTGCTGGTCTGGGGCCGCAACCCGCTGGCCTTTCCGCAGATCATCGACAACCGCGTGTTCGCCGTCGGCGGCGCGGCGATCAGCAGCGTGCAGATCGCCATCATCCTCTTGTCATTGATCATGATGGCCGGCCTGTCCTGGTTCGTCTATCGCACGCGCTTCGGCATCGCGATCCGCGCCACCGCCGAGAACGTCCATGTCGCCGGCCTGATGGGGATCAACGCCGACCGCGTGATCGCCGCCACCTTCGTCATCGGCGCCGGGCTCGGCGCCGTCGCCGGCGTCATGTACGGCAGCTACTACGGCATCGCGCATTACACGATGGGCTTCAGCCTCGGCCTCAAGGCCTTCTCGGCGGCGGTGCTGGGCGGTATCGGCAACATCGCCGGCGCCATGCTCGGCGGCATCCTGCTCGGCCTGGTCGAAGCGCTCGGCACCGGCTACGTCGGCGACCTCACCAACCTCTGCCGCTGGCCCGGCGCCGGCGAAGGCATGGGCTGGATGGGCGAGCGCTGCGCCGACGGCGCCCACTTCGTGCTGTTCGGCAGCAACTACCAGGAGGTTTTCGCCTTCCTGATGCTGATCCTGGTGCTGGTGTTCCGCCCCTCCGGCCTGCTCGGCGAGCGGGTTTCCGAGAGAGCCTAGAGAAACCATGAGCACGACGAAAGAACGCTTCGGCCTGGCACTGATCGCCATCGCGCTGATCGCCCTGCCGTTTGTCCTCGCTTCGGCCGGCACGGCCTGGGTGCGCATCACCAACTTCGCCGTGCTCTTCGTGCTGCTCTCGCTCGGGCTCAACATCGTGGTCGGCTTCGCCGGCCTGCTCGACCTCGGCTACGTGGCCTTCTATGCGGTCGGCGCCTATGTCTATGCGCTACTGGCCTCGCCGCATTTCGGCCTGCACCTGCCGTTCTGGGTGATCCTGCCGATCGGCGCCGCCGTCGCCTGCATTGCCGGCGTCATACTGGGGGCGCCGACCCTGCGCCTGCGCGGCGACTACCTGGCCATCGTCACGCTGGGCTTCGGCGAGATCGTGCGCATATTCATGAACAATCTGTCGGCGCCGATCAACCTGACCAACGGCCCCAAGGGCATCAGCCGGATCGACTCGTTCCAGATCGGGCCGATCAACTTCGCCGGCAGCGACACCTTCGCCGGGCTGGTCTTCAGCGGCCCGATCAAGTACTACTACCTGCTGATGCTGGTGCTGCTGGGCGTCATCGTCATCAACAGGCGCCTGCAGGATTCGCGCATCGGCCGCGCCTGGGTCGCCATCCGCGAGGACGAGATCGCGGCCAAGGCCAGCGGCATCAACACGCGCAACATCAAGCTGCTGGCCTTCGCCATGGGCGCTTCATTCGGCGGCATCGCCGGCGGCATGTTCGCCGCGATGCAGACCTTCGTCAGTCCGGAAAGCTTCGTCCTCAACGAATCCATCATGGTGCTGTCGATGGTGGTGCTGGGCGGCATGGGCAACATCTGGGGCGTGATCGCCGGCGCCGTGCTGCTCTCCTTCGTTCCCGAACTGCTGCGCTACACCGTCGAGCCGGCGCAGGTCGCGCTGTTCGGCAAGCTGCTGATCGACCCCGAAGTGCTGCGCATGCTGGTGTTCGGCGCAGCGCTGGTGCTGACCATGCGCTTCCGCCCCGCCGGCCTCTGGCCGGAAACGCGGCATCGCCGCGAAATGAGCGAGAACCGCGCTTGAGCACCGTGCTCCTGGAGGCCCGCGGCATCGCCAAGCGCTTCGGCGGCGTGCAGGCGCTGAAGGATGTCTCGCTGACCATCGCCAGCGGCGAAATCTACGGCCTGATCGGACCCAACGGTGCCGGCAAGACCACGCTGTTCAACGTATTCACCGGGCTCTATCCGCGCGACGGCGGCGAGGTGCGGTTCGCCGGCGCGCCGCTGAATCTGGAAAGCCCGCACGCGGTGGCCGCCGCCGGCATCGCGCGCACCTTCCAGAACATCCGCCTGTTCGGCAACATGACCGCGCTGGAAAACGTCATGGTCGGCCGCCACCTGCGCACCAGGGCCGGCGTCATCCAGGCCATCCTGCGCACCCGCGCCGAGCGCGCCGAGGAAGCCGCGATCCGCCGCTCTGCCTACGAGCTGCTGCATTACGTCGGCATCGCCGAGCGCGCCGACGACCTGGCGCGCCACCTGTCCTACGGCGACCAGCGGCGCCTCGAAATCGCCCGCGCCCTGGCCACCGAGCCGAAACTGCTGGCGCTCGACGAACCCGCCGCCGGCATGAACGCAACCGAGACCGCGGCGCTGCGCGGCCTGATCGAAGGATTGCGCAAGGACGGCCTGACCGTCCTGCTGATCGAGCACGACGTCAAGCTGGTGCTGGGCCTGTGCGACCGCGTCGCGGTGCTCGACTACGGCGAGAAAATCGCCGAGGACGTGCCCGAGGTGGTGCGCTCCAACCCGAAAGTCATCGAGGCCTATCTTGGCACCTCCCACTGACGCGACAATTTCGAGCGCAGCGAGCGAGCATAGTCATCCCCTTTCTCGGGAAGGGGGCCGGGGGGATGGCCGTTCAATACTTGCCGTAACGAACCTTCAGGTTCATTACGGCGGAATTGCCGCGGTGAAGGGAATTTCATTCGCCGTCGAGCAGAACGAGATCGTCTGCCTGATCGGCGCCAACGGCGCCGGCAAGACCTCGACGCTGAAGGCGTTGGCGCGCATGGTTCCCTCGCGCGGCGAGATCCACTACGGCGCGCAGCGCATCGAAGCGCTGCCGAGCCACGAACTGATCGGCCGGGGCCTGGCGCTGGTGCCCGAAGGCCGCGGCATCTTCGCCCGCCTGACGATCGCCGAGAACCTCGCCATGGGCGCCTACCATCGCCGCGACACGGCCGGCATCGCCAGCGACCTGGAACGCGTCTACGGCCTGCTGCCGCGCCTCAGGGAACGCGCCGCGCAGGTGGCCGGCACGCTCTCCGGCGGCGAGCAGCAGATGCTGGCGATCGGCCGCGCGCTGATGGGCCGGCCGAAACTGCTGCTGCTCGACGAGCCGTCGATGGGCCTGGCGCCGCTGATGGTGGAGAAAGTCTTCGAGGTGATCCGCGCCGTCGCCGCCGAAGGCATGACCATCTTGCTGGTCGAACAGAATGCCCGGCTCGCGCTGGAGGTCTGCTCGCGCGGCTACGTGATGGAAAGCGGCCTCATCACGCTGGCCGACAGTTCCGCCGCGCTGCTCGCCGACTCGCGCGTGCGCAGCGCCTACCTCGGCGAATAGTCGGATAGTTGTCGCTGATGAAGCTCCTGCGCTACAAGGCGGTCGAGCAAAAAACGCTCTGATGAAGCCCCTGCGCAGCAGGGCGGTCAAGCAAAGTACGCTTTCCTCGCCGCTGCGGATCCTCGCCGTAGCGGATGGCGCCACGGCGCCCGCAATGCCGTATCAGTTGGCCGCGATCGAGCCGACCAGGCGCGGCTCGCGCGTGCCGTTCAGCTCGAACACGCTGCCGCCGCCCGACACCGTGCCCGCACCGGTGAACTCGTTGATGGTGAACTGGTGGGTCACCAGCACCAGCGGCGGCCCGTCCTGCGGCAGCGCCGAGAGAAACGCGCGCAGCGCGGCGATCCGCGGCTCGCGCGCCTGCGGACTGGGGTAGAAGGAATTCAGCGCCGGCAGCGCCTCGACCGCGCCGAGCGCGAGCAGCCGCGCCGTCTCCAGGCAGCGGCACCACTGGCTCGAATAGACCTTTGCCCCCTTCACGCCGGCCCGCGCCAGCCGCTCGCCGAGCGCCGCCGCCTGGGCACGGCCGGCCGCATCGAGATTGCGCTGCGTCGCGCAGTCGTCCAGCCTGAAGTGGGCCGGGTCGCCGGTGCCCGGCGCGCTGGCGTGGCGCAGCATCAGCACCCGTCCCGGCCGCGCGAGTTCGCCGAGCGGCACGACATCGGCCGCCCCTGCGCCGCCGCCAAGGGAAGCCACACAGAGCATCGACAGGAAAGCGCGCCTCATGCGGCGAAATGCTAGCGCAACTCGATGCAGCAGAGGTCCTGCAGGCGCCAGGGTCAAACGGACTGCGCGGGCCGCGCAGTCCAGGCCGATCGCTTTGATTGTCCGCAAGAGTTGATGCTGGCGCCACGGCGAAGGGCCGTCGCGCAGCGCTGCTGCGCGCCGACGCCGGTCGGCTGGCGACGCGGGGCCAGGTGACTCAATGCCCACGCCCCGCTTCGCGGCGGGCCAGACCGAGCTTGGCCGAGCGCTCGATTTTTTCCAGGAAGTCGGGAAAGTCCAGTCCGTACTTGGCGCGCAATTCCCTGGCCAAGGCACGCAGCCGGCGCCAGTCGGGTTCGAACAGGGGGTCGCCGAAGGCCAGCAACACATGGTTGTCGTCCTCCGGCACCGGAACCACGATGACCTGATCGTCGAAGACCTGCATGGCCACCCCGATCAGACCCTCGTAGCGCTGCCTGACTCCCGCCAGATTCACCACCAGCACGCCGCGTCTCCTCAGCCTGGAACGGGCCTGCTCGAAGAATTCCCGGTTGGCGAGGCTCGGGGCGAAACCGCCGCTGTCGAAGGCATCCACCAGCAATACGTCGATGCCTTTCTCCGTTTGCTCCAGATACTCGGCGCCGTCGGCCTCCAGCACCTTGAGGTTGGGGCTGTCGGGCGGCACCAGGAAAGCCTCCCGCAAGGCGATCACGTCGGGATTGTTTTCCAGCACGGTCACCTGCGTGGCCGGCAGCCGGGCGTGGCAGAACTTGACCAGGGAGCCGCCGCCGAGGCCGATCAACACGAGACGCCGCGGCCTGGAACGGAACAGCAGGAAGGACATCATCTTTTGCGTGTAACGCAGGTCCAGTTCGTTGGGCGCGGCCAGACGCATGGCGCTCTGGATCAGGCGTTCGTTGAAATGCAGAAAACGCCGCTCGCCGTCGTCCATGACGTAGGGCTTGGGGTAAGTCTCGTCGAGCAACTGCGAGCGCAAGACCTCCGCGCTGGCCCAGGGCGGCTCCAGCATCAGCACCCGGCCACCGTCGGGATCGAAGGGGCTGGGCAGTTCAAACCAGGGCGATGCGGATGACATGGAGACCGATGGGTGGCGAGGGAAGGCAGGAAAGCCCGAAGCAAATTCTAATGCGCTTCGCCACACGTCTGATGCCTGCGGCGCCGACGCTTGTTTCAACAGGCGGCCGCAGCCGATCCGCTCAATGCTCCGGCTCGGCGGATTCCAGGTTGGCGCGCAGCATGTTGCAGAACAGCGCGCCCTGCTCGATCGCATCGTCCAGCGCCACGTGAGTGTGGGCAAACGGGTCGAACCACCCGGCCGGCATGGAGCGCTTGCCGCAGGCACGGTAGGGTTTGCGCAGCATCGCCATGGCGTAGGTCTTGATGTCGATCGCCGAATAGCCGAACGGGTTCTCTCCGGCGAATTGCGTGAGGTACCAGTACACGAAGGAAAAATCGAAGACGACCGGGTAGGCGACGAAGACCGGCCTTCCCGGCAAGGCCTTGAGCCACGCCAGGTAGCGCAGCATGGCCGCGGCGGGAGTTTCGAGGTTCTGCCTGCAGGCCGACCAGGCTTCCGGCTGCGTCGCCCACCAGGCCGCGGTCACGGGGTCGGCGGTGAATCCAGGCAGGGTTTCCAGGTTGGCGGAGAAGGTCGACAGCAGTTTCTTGTCGGCCGCATACGCTGCCGAGCCCATGCTCAGCATGGAATGCCTTCCTGCCACCGGGCCGTCGGTTTCGACGTCGGTGCTGACGTAGATTTCCTGCATGGGCTTTCCCTCCAGTTTGCTAGACCGCACTGCCGGCGCCGATTGTGGACCCGCGCCTGTTCGCCCGCAGCACGGTTACCCGGTACTCAACGCTCAGGCAACCGGCGGCGACCCCGTATCGAGCAGAGCTACAAGCTCGGCAGTCCTCGCCAGGTCATCGACGCTGCCTGAGGTTTCGACCTGCATGTGCAGGTTACGCGCCAGATTTCGCATGCGCCAGACAATCTCGGGGATGATCAGGCAGATCTCGCCCATGACCTGCCTATCCTGGTCCATCAGCTCAAGCTGGGACAGGTCGGACACGCCGGTCGCGCGCAGGCTCTTTTCGATGTGCCCGAGTATCGACAACGCATAGTCGACGGCGGATCCGACCGGCCCGGACCGATCGGCGGCCAGGATTGCCTCGGCCGTCGTCCGGACGTCGCCCAGCTGCCTGAGCACCGGCAAGAGCCGCTTCCTGCAGTTGCATGGAGATTCGTTGCAGGACTCCTCGGCAATGCCGCGCAGGGCGTAGTTGATCGACGACACCGCGCCGCGATCGAACTCCTCGGGAACGATGCTCAGCGCAACCTCGATCTTTCTGCGCAGGCCTTTGCCGCCACGCAGGACCAGTGCGGAAACCACGTCGGCCACGGCAAGCAGGATGCTGAGCCGGTCCAGCGCCTCGGCGCGGCGCCGGAACGGATAGCCGCTGCCGTTGAGGCGCTCGTGATGATGCAGTATGCAGACAGCAACCGCCGAGGGAAAGGTGGTGAATTCGCGGATGAACGCGTAGCCGACGCAGGGGTGGGAGGCGACGTGTTTCCATGCGGACGGCGGCAGCGACTGGGTGGAATTCAGATATTCCGGATTGATATACATCTCGCCGACATCGTGCACCATTGCGGCGAGGATCAGATTGCTGGCGTCGGGCTCGCCAAGCTCCAAGCTTGCCGCCATCCCGGCGGAAACGATCATCGCCGCCAGGCCATGGGCATAGCTGGCCTGGCGATTCTCACGGGCCGAGGTCAACAACAGCTTGAGCGGACCCGTCAAGGGAAATTGGCGCATGTCGCGCAGCAGTCCGCGGGCCAGGCTCGATCCGGAAAACGCCGTCAGCACGGCATCTTCCTCGATTTTGGCGAGCGCATCGGCCACGATGTTTTCCATCGTGGTGCCGCCCGAAACGGTCAGGCTCGACTCCAGCGGTTGCTTCAGCTTGCGCCGCAGCAACTTCTCCTGAAGCTCGGGTGACACGGCGTAGCCCCGCGCCAAGAGCTTGTTGCCGTGCTCATCGTGAATGTCGTCGGCACAGACGATCTGGCGCGTCTTTGCCAGTTCCACGATGTGCCCCAGGCAATGCGGATTTACATTGTGGAATCCGGCATCGTCCCCGAATGATGTGGCAGTTGTGTGCGAAGCCATGATTTCCGCAATCCGTTATCGATGCAAGTGCCAAGCTTCGCCCCTTGCTATTCGGGGCCGCTGCTCGGAATGGGTTTATCCTCGGCTGATGTTCGACTACACCCGCACAATATGCAAATTACATGCCATTCGCCGGCACGCGCATTCGGGTTTGCGCGCTGTCGGAAATTTTCCGACTTATGAAGGGGATATGGCCAATAGCTAAGGAAAGCCATTTACCGCATTTCTCTGAATGCGGAAATTCTTTCCCATTTCTGGTAAGCCGACGCGCCGCGGAACCCTAGGCCTTCGACCGCCGGAAGCGGCCGAGCAGTTCCAGCAGCAGCTTTTTTTCGGCGATCGTGAAGGGCTTGCAAACCTCCTTCTCGTGCAGGCTGGCGCGCCGGATCGCCTCGGCCAGCAACTCGCGCCCGGCCTCGGTCAGATGCAGGTGATTGTGGCGGCGGTCGGTGGTCGAGGTGCGGCGCTCGACCAGGCCGCGCTTGGCCAGCTTGTCGAGCAGGGGCACCACCGAGGAGCGCTCCAGGCTGACCGCCGCGGCGAGCTTCGACTGCGTAATGCCGTCGTTCTGCTGCAGCACCTCGAGCACCGAAAAGATCGCCGGCGTGACCTCGATCTCGTCGAGGCGGCTGGCGAAATGCTCGAACACGGCCAACTGCGCCAGGCGCAGGTGGAAGCCGACGTGACTGGCAAGGCAGCCGATGGCGGGGGGCTTGCGATTGGCGGGCATGGCTTCGGATGGGTTTCCCTGGAATGGTTCGCCATCCAATTTTATATCGAACAAGCTGACCGTGTCGCTATTGACCGCCCGTGCCGCGCCCGAAAACCCAAGCCCACCAACATATTGGGAATCGATCAAGTGGCTTACGGCTTAATAGTTCGATATCAAACAGGTTGACTTCGACTTACCTACTCGCCACAATCCGCTCCTCATGCGCAGTCTGCAAGACGCGACAAGCCGTCACCGGACCCGACAAGGCGGCATAGACAAGAATGGAGGAGCGATGGGCAAGATTTCGCAACGCGCCGCGGTGGCACGGTCGCGCCGCGGACCTGGGCGGACAGCGGCGTGAATGCCTCGGTCGCCCTGATCCTGGTCCAGGACGGCGTCACCAACGGCGCGATCTACGCGCTGCTGTCGCTGGCGCTGGTGCTGGTGTTCGCCGTGACCCGCGTCATCTTCATCCCGCAGGGCGAATTCGTCGCCTACGGCGCGCTGTCCATGGCGGCCGTCAGTGCCGGATTCCTGCCGCCGACGATGTGGCTGGTGGTCACGCTGGGCATCGCCGTGGCGCTGGTGGAGAGCGTCGCGGCGCTGCGCGAGGGGGCGGCGGCGCGCCTGCCGATGATAATCCTGAAGAATGCCGCCTTGCCCATCCTGGCGCTGGTCGCGGTGCGCTACCTGCCGCTGAAGACTCTTGCCTATCCGCTGCAGATCGCGGTCGCATTGCTGTTCGTGGTGCCGCTTGGGCCGCAGATCTATCGCCTGGCCTTCCAGCCGGTGGCCGAGGCGACGGTGCTGCTGCTGCTGATCGTTTCGGTCGCGGTGCATTTCGTGCTGCTCGGGCTGGGCCTGTATTTCTTCGGCGCCGAAGGCGGCCGCACGCCGGCCTTCAGCGATGGCGGCTTCAATCTCGGCAGCAGCTACATCCAGTTCCAGACGCTGTGGATCGTCGGCATTGCGGCCGTACTGATCGCCGGCCTGGCGCTGTTCTTCGAGCATTCGATTTACGGCAAGGCGCTGCGCGCGACCGCCATCAACCGCACCGGTGCGCGCCTGATGGGCATCTCCGCCGATCTCGCCGGCAAGCTCTGCTTCACACTGGCGGCGCTGGTCGGCGCCTTCTCCGGCATCCTCATCGCGCCGATCACCACAGTTTATTACGACACCGGCTTCCTGATCGGGCTCAAGGGTTTCGTCGGCGCCATCGTCGGCGGCCTCGCCTCCTACCCGCTGGCCGCGGCCGGCGCGATCCTGGTCGGCCTGCTCGAATCCTACTCGTCCTTCTATGCCTCGGCCTACAAGGAAGTCATCGTATTCACGCTGATCATCCCGGTGCTGTTGTGGCGTTCGCTGACCACGCATCACGTCGACGACGAGGAGCATTAGCGTGAACCTGTCCGCCTATCCCCCATCCCCTTTCCCGAGGAAAGGGGTGACCATGGTTCGGCGGCGTTGCCGCCTCCAGATGAAAACGCCGCAGGCCTCCTTGGGACGGCCCGGCGGAGGCCTGCAATGATCACCCCCAATCGCGCGCTGCTCGCCTTCATGCTGGCGGTGGCCATGGTGCCGCTGTTCGCCGCCCAGTTCACCGTGACCCTGGTCAATTACATCGGCCTCTCGGCGCTGGTGGCGCTCGGCCTGGTGCTGCTGACCGGCATCGGCGGCCTGACTTCCTTCGGCCAGGCGGCCTTCGTCGGCCTCGGCGCCTACACCACGGCCTACCTGACCACGCGCCACGGCATGTCGCCGTGGGGCACGCTGATCGTCGGCATGGCGGTGACCACGGCGGTGTCGCTGGCGCTGGGCTTCATCACCCTGCGTCTGTCCGGGCACTTCCTGCCGCTGGGCACCATCGCCTGGGGTATTTCGCTCTACTTCCTGTTCGGCAACATGGAGGCGCTGGGCGGCCACGGCGGCATCGACAGCATTCCGCCGGTCGACCTGTTCGGCCTCGAACTCGGCTCCAGCCGCGCCTTCTTCTACGTGATCTGGGTCACGCTGCTGGCGGCCATCGTCACCACCCGCAACATGCTCGATTCGCGCGAGGGCCGCGCCATGCGCTCCTTGCGCAGCATGACCATGACCGAGGCGATGGGCATCAACACGCTGCGCTACCGCATGGTGCTGTTCATGCTCGCGGCGCAGTTCGCCTGCGTCTCGGGCTGGCTCTACGCCCACCTGCAGCGCTTCGTCAATCCAACCCCGTTCTCGCTCGGCCACGGCATCGAATACCTGTTCATGGCGGTGCTGGGCGGCGCGGCCGCGGTATGGGGCGCGGTGTTCGGCGCCGGTGCGGTGACCTTCCTCAAGGAGTGGCTGCAGGACCTGCTGCCGAAACTGCTCGGCGCCAGCGGCAATTTCGAAATGGTGGTGTTCGGCCTGCTCACCATCGCCGTGCTGCATCGCGCCCGCGACGGCATGTGGCCGATCCTGATGCGCGCCTTCGGCAACCTGGCGCCGCAGCGCGCGCAGACTGGGTCAGTCGAACCGGCGCTGCCGCTGCCGCGGCGCGATCCGCAGCCGCACGGCCGCGAAGTGCTGCAGGTGGTCAAGGTGACCAAGCGCTTCGGCGGTCTGGTCGCCAACAACAACATGAACCTCACAGTGCGCGCCGGCGAAGTCATGGCGCTGATCGGCCCCAACGGCGCCGGCAAGAGCACGCTGTTCAACTGCATCTCCGGCGTCAATCCGCCGAGCGAGGGCGAGATCCGTTTCATGGGCCAGCGCATCGACGCCATGGGCTCGCGCGAGATCGCCCGGCTCGGCATGAGCCGCAGCTTCCAGCACGTGCGCCTCAACGCCGAGATGACGGTGCTGGAAAACGCCGCACTGGGCGCCCACCTGCGCGGACGCAAGAATTTCGTGCAATCGGCCTGGCGCCTCGACCGCGAGGAAGAGCGCCGCCTGCTCTGGGAAGCCGCGCACCAGCTGGAGCGCTGCGGCCTCGGCGAGCACCTGTTCGACGCCGCCGGCAGCCTGCCGCTGGGCAAGCAGCGCATCGTCGAAATCGCCCGCGCGCTGTGCAGCGACCCGACCCTGCTGCTGCTCGACGAGCCCGCCGCCGGCCTGCGCCATCTCGAAAAGCGCGCGCTGGCCGAACTGCTGGCCAAGCTGCGCGGCGAGGGCATGGCGATCCTGCTGGTCGAGCACGACATGGACTTCGTCATGGGCCTGGCCGACCGCGTCGTGGTCATGGAATTCGGCGAGCACCTGGCCGAAGGCCTGCCGCAGGAAATCCAGACCAATCCGAAAGTGCTCGAAGCCTACCTGGGAGGCGTGGACGCATGAAGCCGACATTGCTCGAAACCCGGGACCTCTGCGTCGCCTATGGCCGCGTCGAGGCCATCCACAAGGTTTCCATCCGCATCCGCCAGGGCGAGATCGTCACCGTGATCGGGCCCAACGGCGCCGGCAAGACCACGCTGCTCTCGGCGCTGATGGGTCTCTTGCCGGCGCGCGGCGAAATCAGCTACCAGGGCCAGCCCACCTCGCGCAGCACCGCGGTCGATGCGCTGGTCGGCCGCGGCCTGGTGCTGGTGCCGGAAAAGCGCGAACTGTTCGGTTCCATGTCTGTCGCCGATAACCTGCTGCTCGGCGCCTTCGCCCGCCACCGGCGCGGCGCACGCGACCACGCGAAAACCATGGATGAGGTGTTCGCCATCTTCCCGCGCCTGGCCGAGCGCCGCACGCAGGAAGCCGGCACGCTCTCCGGCGGCGAACGGCAGATGCTGGCGATGGGCCGCGCGCTGATGGCCAAGCCGACGCTCTTGATGCTCGACGAGCCCAGCCTCGGCCTGGCGCCGCTGATCGTCAGGGAAATCTTTCGCATCGTGCAGCAGCTGAAGGCGATGGGCGTCTCGATCCTGCTGGTCGAACAGAACGCGCGCGCGGCACTGCAGGTCGCCGATTACGGCTATGTGCTGGAAAACGGCAGCGTGGCGCTGGAGAACGACGCCCGCAGCCTGCTCGACGATCCGCGCGTGATCGAAAGTTATCTCGGCCTCGGCGGCAGCCACTCGATCGCCGCCTGAAGCGCGCTCACCATGATTCCCCGCCAAGCCCATTGACGCACCAACGACAGAGGATTTCGCATGAGCCAAATCGCCCGCAAGCCGGCCGAACTATTCGTCGATCCGGCCGTGATACTCGAAGCCCGGCCGGACGGCACGCGGCTGTTCCGCTCGGCCCTGGCCCTGCCGGTCTACGCGCGCTGTTCCGGCGAGTGGCTGGAACGCTGGGCGACCGAAACGCCGGACGCGATCCTGATCGCCGAAAGGGGCGCGGACGGCGCGTGGGTCAGGGTGACTTACGGCGAGGCCCTGGCGCGCGTCTATTGCATCGCCGCCTGGCTGCTCGGGCAGCAGCTCTCGCCCGAGCGGCCGGTGCTGGTGCTCTCCGACAACGGCATCGAACACGCCCTGCTGATGTTGGCCTGCCTGCATGTCGGCGTGCCGATCAGCCCGGTCTCACCGGGCAACTCGCTGCTCTCCAAGGACTTCGCCAAGCTCAAGGCCAACGTGGAGCTGCTGCGCCCCGGCGTGATCTTCGCCGACGGCATCGAGCGCTTCCTGCCGGCGCTCAACGCGATATCCGCCCTGCATGACGCGGTGATCGTCGCCGGCAGCAGGAGTGCGCCGCAACCCGGCACGCTGCCCTTCGCCGAGATCCTGAAAGTCGGCGCTGACGGCACGGCGGTGAAGGCGGCTTTCGACGCCATCACGCCCGACACCATCGCCAAATTTCTGTTCACCTCCGGCTCGGTCGGCACGCCGAAAGCGGTCATCACGACGCAGCGCATGATGTGTTCCAACGCCGAAATGAAGTCGGTGATCTGGCCCTTCCTCAACCGGCAGAAGCCGGTGATCGTCGACTGGCTGCCCTGGAGCCACGTCTTCGGCGGCAGCCACAACTTCAACAAGGTGCTGCGTTTCGGCGGCAGCCTCTACATCGACGACGGCAAGCCGCTGCCGGCGCTGCTGCCGAAGACGGTGAAGAACCTCACCGAGGTTTCACCCACCATCTATTTCAGCGTGCCGCTGGCCTACGGCCTGCTGGTGGCGCAGCTGCGCGACAACGCCGCACTGCGCAAGAGCTTCTTCGCCCGCCTGCAGATCATTTTCTACGCCGGCGCCGCGCTGCCGCAGTCGACCTGGGACGAGCTGGAACGCCTGGCCATCATGGAACTCGGCCACCCCGTCGTCATGCTATCCAGTTGGGGCTCGACCGAGACCGCGCCGGCCTGCACCGACTGCCACTTCCAGGCCGTGCGCTCCGGCGTGATCGGCGTGCCGATTCCCGGCACCACGCTGAAACTGGTGCCGGTCGCCGACAAGCTCGAAGTGCGGGTCAAGGGCCCCAACCTGTTTCCCGGCTACTGGAAGCAGCCCGCGCTGACTGCCGCCGCCTTCGACGAGGAAGGCTTCTACATGATCGGCGACGCGGTCTCCTTCGTCGATCCGGCGCGCCCCGAACAGGGCCTGCTGTTCGACGGCCGCGTCGCCGAGGATTTCAAATTGCTCTCCGGCACCTGGGTGCATGTCGGGTCCTTGCGCGTGGCCGGCATCAGCGCGCTCTCGCCGGTGGCGCAGGACATCGTGGTCACCGGCCACGACCGCGACGACATCGGCTTCATGGTCTTCCCCAACCTCGCCGAGTGCCGCCGCATCGCCGGACTCGGCGACGACGCGGCTGTGTCGACGGTGCTCGGCCATCCGGTGATCAAGGAGCGCCTGCGCGAAGGCCTGGTGCGGCTCAAGCAGCAGGGCGGCGGCTCGTCCACCTATCCGGCGCGCGCGCTGCTGATGGCCGAGCCGCCCTCCTCCGAGGCCGGCGAAATGACCGACAAGGGCTACATCAACCAGCGCGCGGTGCTGACCCGCCGCGCCGACCGCGTGCTCGAACTGCATTCCGACGTACCCGATGCCAGCGTGATATTCATCTGACGCTGCCTCGTGCCGAGCGCCAGCCGCTGCGAATGAAACACGCGAAGACCTTTAATCGCCCGCCCCCCTTCCCCCCTCGCGGGGGGTTACCGATTGGCGCGCTGCGCGCGACGATTGCAGGGGACTTCGAACCCGATGTTTAATGTTTCAAAGGACCGCCCCGTGACCGAAAAACTCGTAAGCCATACGCTAGACGGCCAGATCTACACCATCACGCTGAACCGTCCGGCCAAGCGCAATGCCATCAGCGACCGCCTGCTCGAAGCGCTCGACAAGGCTTGGGAGGCGCGACCCGACGAGGCGCGCGTGGTGATCCTGGCCGGCGCCGGCGAGCATTTCTGCGCCGGCCTCGACCTCAGCGAACACCAGCACCGCGAGCCCTTCGGCGTGATGCTGCATTCGCAGGGCTGGCATCGCGTCTTCGGCAAGATCCACCAGACCGGCATTCCGGTGGTGGCCGTGCTGCACGGCGCCGTGATCGGCGGCGGGCTGGAGTTGGCGACCTCGACCCACGTCCGCATCGCCGAGCCGAACACCCTGTACCAGCTGCCCGAAGGCCGCCACGGCATCTACGTCGGCGGCGGCGCCTCGGTGCGCGTGGCGCGCATCGTCGGCCCCGGCCGCATGGCCGAGATGATGCTGACTGGCCGCATGCTGAACGCCGAAGAAGGACAGGCCCTGGGCCTGTCGCACTACCTGGTGGGCAAGGGCGAGGGCATGGCCAAGGCGCAGGAGCTGGCCAGACGCATCGCCGAGAACGCGCCGCTGGCCAACTACGCGATGGTCACGGCGATCCAGCGCATCGGCAACATGTCCTCCGACGACGGCTTCTATGTCGAATCGCTGATGGCGGCCGTGACCCAGACCAGCCCCGAGGTGGTCGCCCGCATCGGGCATTTCCTCAACCGCAAGAAGGACGCGAAATGAGCAATCCGTATGCCGAATCCGAAGCGCGCGCCGTAGTCTCCACCTGGGACGACATCTGGCTGGTTGCCGGCCTGCGCACGCCCTTCGCCGACTACATGCAGGAGCTGGCCGAAGTCTCGCCGACCGACATGGGCATCTATGCCGCAAAGGCGCTGTTCGCCAAAAGCGGAATCCCCGCCGCCGACGTCGACTGCGTGATCGGCGGCAACATGGCGCAGGCCAGCTTCGACGCCTATTTCCTGCCGCGCCACATCGGCCTGTATTCCGGCGTCGATCCCAATGTCCCGGCGCTCCTGGTGCAGCGCCTGTGCGGCACCGGTTTCGAGACCATCATCACGGCCGCCGACCACATCAAGCTGGGCAAGGCCAGGCTGGTGCTGGCGGTCGGCACCGAATCGATGACGCGCAATCCGGTCGCCGCCTATACCCACCGCGCCGGCTTCAAAATGGGCCAGGTCGAATTCAAGGATTTCCTCTGGGAAGCCACCAAGGACACCGCGCCCGGCGCCAGCATGGGCGATACGGCGGAGAACCTGGCGAAGCGCTACGGCATTACGCGCGAAGAGGTCGATCGCTTCGCCGCGCAGAGCTTCGCGCGCGCCGTCGCGGCCCAGGCCGCGGGTTATTTCGACGACGAAATCGTGCCGGTGACGAATGCTTCTTTCGAGCTGCCCGGCTACAACACACGCAGCCTCAAGCTGCCGCGCAAGGTCGAAGCCTTCAGCCGTGACGGCCATGCCAAGCCGACCAGTTACGAAACCCTGGCCAAGCTGCGGCCGGCCTTCGGCGGCGTGCAGACCGGCGGCAACAGTTCGGCCATCGTCGATGGCGCCGGCGCGGTGCTGGTGGCCTCCGGCGACTACGTGCGCGCCCATGGCCTGAAGCCCTTGGCGCGCCTGGTCGGCGGCGCCGCGGCCGGCGTGCCGCCCGAGATCATGGGCATCGGCCCGGCGCCGACGATCCGCGCCCTGCTTGCACGGCAGGGCATGACGCTGGACCAGGTCGGCCGCGTCGAGATCAACGAAGCCTTCGGCGCCCAGTACCTGGCCTGCGAAAAAGAACTGGGGCTCGCGCGCGAGCGTGCCAACGTGCATGGCGGCGCCATCGCCATCGGCCACCCGCTGGGCGCCAGCGGCGTGCGCCTGACCACCACGGTCGCGCGCGAACTCAGGGAAGCCGGTCTGCAGTTCGGCATTTCGTCGGCCTGTTGCGGCGGCGGCCAGGGCGTTGCGATTCTGGTCGAGAACGTCTGAACGCAATGCCCTGAGGTCAATCCGCAGATTACGCAGATTGCAGTCTGGTCAAGTAACGCTTTTAATTCATCTGCGTGAATCTGCGTAATCTGCGGACAAAATGTTTCTTGCAACATAGAGGACAAAACATGAAATTCGACAATTCCACTTTCATCGTCACCGGCGGCGCTTCGGGCCTCGGCGAAGCCACGGTGCGCGACTTCCACGCCAGGGGCGCCAATGTCGTCATTGCCGACCTCAACGCCGAGCGCGGCGAGAAGCTGGCGGCCGAGTTGTCAAATGAGCTGGGTTCGCGCGCCGCCTTCCAGCGCACCGATGTCTCCTCCGAGGCCGATGCCCAGGCCTGCGTGGCCAGGGCGGTATCGAGCTTCGGCAGCCTGCAGGGCCTGGTCAACTGCGCCGGCATCGGCATTGCGGAAAAGGTGCTGAACAAGGACGGTCCGCAGAAGCTGGCCAACTTCGCCCGCGTCATCAACATCAACCTGGTCGGCAGCTTCAACATGATTCGGCTGGCCGCCGAGGCGATGTCGAAAGGCGAAGCCAACGCAGCAGGCGAGCGCGGCGTGATCGTCAACACCGCCTCGGTCGCCGCCTGGGACGGCCAGATTGGTCAGCCCGCCTATGCCGCATCGAAGGCCGGCATCGTCGGCATGACCCTGCCCATCGCGCGCGAGCTGGCGCGCTTCGGCATCCGCGTGTGCACCATCGCGCCGGGCCTGTTCTATACGCCTATGATGGAGTCCCTGCCGCCCGAGGTGCAGGAATCGCTCGGCAAATCCGTGCCTTTCCCGCCGCGCCTGGGCCGGCCGGAAGAGTTTGCCCAGCTCGCCGCGCACATCGTGGACAACGAAATGCTCAACGGCGAATCCATCCGCCTCGACGGAGCCCTGCGCCTCGCGCCAAAATAATCCGGAGCCCAGCCCTATGCGCCGCAGCACCTTCTACAAGCACCGCATCGCCTTCGCCGACTGCGATCCCGCCCAGATCGTCTTCTTCGCCAACTACTTCAAGTGGTTCGACACCAGCGGCTTCGAATTCTTCGTCGCCTGCGGCGTGCCGCCCTGGCGCGACACCGCCGCGAAAGGCGGCATCATCGGCACGCCGCTGGTGAATGCGACGGCGACCTTCAAGAATTCCGCCACCTACGGCGAGGACGTGGTGATCGAAAGCTGGGTCGAGGAATGGCGCACCAAGAGCTTCGTCATGCGCCACGTCGCGCGCCGTGGCGACACCGTGCTGGCCGAGGGCCAGGACGTCCGCGTCTTCGCCATCATGGACCCCGAACATCCGACCCGCATCCGGGCCGTGCCCATCCCCCCCGAAATCCGCGCCCTCTGCGAATAAGCGAGCCTGACCATGCCCCGTTCACATACCTACCGCCTGCGCGTCGAATTCGGCGACTGCGATCCGGCCCAGATCGTCTTCTATCCCAACTTCTTCAAATGGATGGACATCGCCGCGCTGCATTTCTTCAATGCCTGCGGCATCGAAAGCTGGCGCCAGACCAAGGCCGACTGGGGCATCATCGGCGCACCGCTGGTCGGCGCCTCGGCGAAGTTTCTCAGTTCCGCCACCTATCCCGAAGCGATCGAAGTCGACACCTCGATCGCCGAAATCAGCGGCAAGGCCTTCATCCTCAAGCACGTCATCCGCCGCGGCGACACCGTGCTGGCGGAAGGCGAGGAAAAACGCATCTTCGCCATCGAGGACCCGGCTGACCCCAGGCGCATCAAGGCCGTGGCGATTCCGGAATCGCTGCTGGCGCAGTGGCAATGAGCGCCCCGCACTGCCGCCCGAAGGGGCGCAAGTCACAAACCGGAGCCGCGCAGCGGCGAACTACCGTCACCCCCTCCCGTGGGGAGGGGGCTGGGGGGAGGGTAGTCCCGTGACCTACAGCGCGCCGCTGGCCGACATGCGCTTCCTGCTGCGGGAAGTCGCGGGGCTTGCTGAAGTCGCCCAGCTACCGAGTTGCGAGGAAGCCACGTCCGACCTGGTCGACGCCGTGCTGGAAGAAGCCGGCAAGTTCGCCGCCGGCGTGCTGGCGCCGCTGAACAGCGTCGGCGACCGCGAGAGCTGCCGCCTCGAAGACGGCAAGGTCGTCACGCCGCCGGGCTGGAGCGAAGCCTATAAAGCCTTCGCCGAAGGCGGCTGGGTCGGCCTCGGGCTCCCGCCCGACTACGGCGGCCAGGGCCTGCCCAAGTGCGTGGCGACGCCCGTCTGGGAAATGTGGTTCTCGGCGAATACGGCCTTCACCATGCTGCCGCAGCTCAACACCGGCGAAGCCGAAGCCATCCTGCTCGCCGCCAGTGACGAACTCAAGGCCACCTACCTGCAGAAGCTGGTGAGCGGCGAGTGGGGCGGCACCATGAACCTGACCGAGCCGCAGGCCGGCTCCGACCTCGCCGCGATCCGCTGCCGCGCCGAGCCGCAGGCCGACGGCAGTTACCGCCTCAGCGGGCAGAAGATTTTCATTTCCTACGGCGACCACGAAATCACGCCCAACATCGTGCACCTGGTGCTGGCGCGCCTGCCCGATGCGCCGCCGGGCGTGAAGGGCATCTCGATGTTCCTGGTGCCGAAGTTCCTGGTCGATGCCGACGGCAGCCTCGGCGCGCAAAACGACGTGCGCTGCGTCGGCCTCGAACACAAGCTGGGCATCCACGGCAGCCCGACCTGCGCCATGAGCTTCGGCGACAATGGTGAAAACAGTGGTGGGGCAACGGGCTGGATCGTCGGCCAGCCCAACCGCGGCCTCGAGTATATGTTCATCATGATGAACGAGGCGCGCTTCGGCGTCGGCGTGCAGGGCATTGGCATCGGCGAGCGCGCCTACCAGCAGGCGCTGGCCTTCGCCCGCGAGCGCGTGCAGGGGCGCGACGCGGTGAGCGGCGCGGTGGGCCAGGCCATCATCAATCACCCCGACGTCAAGCGCATGCTGCTGACCATGCGCGCCCGCATCATGGCGGCGCGCGCGCTGGCCTACACGGCGGCCGGCTGGTTCGACGTCGCGCGCCATTCGCCGGACCAGGCGGCGGCCGACAAGGCCAGGCGCTACGTCGACCTGCTGATGCCGGTGGTCAAGGGCTGGAGCACCGAGCTATGCCAGCAGGTCTGCTACGACGCGATCCAGGTGCATGGCGGCATGGGCTTCGTCGAGGAGACCGGCGTCGCCCAGCACTACCGCGATGCGCGCATCATCACCATCTACGAAGGCACCACCGGCATCCAGGCCAACGACCTGGTCGGGCGCAAGCTTCTGCGCGAAAACGGCGCCACCTTGCGCGAGCTGATCGTCGACATGCGCGGCGTCGCCGCCGAACTCGCCGTAGCCGAAGGCATGCAATCTATGGCGGTGCGCCTCGACGAAGACATCGCCGCGCTGGAACGCGCGCTGGACTGGATCCTAGCCAACGGCCGCGACCGCCTCGCCGCCGTGCTGGCCGGCGCGGTGCCCTTTCTGCACCTGCTCGGCTTGGTCTGCGGCAGCTGGCAACTGGGCCGCGTGGCGCTCGCCACGACGCGGCAGGCCGACGGCGACAGTTACGGCGCCGACTACCTGCGCGGCCTCGCCGAACTCGCCCGCTTCCACGCCCACGCCCTCGCGGTGCAGGCGCCGGCCCTGTCGGCCGCAATAGTTGGCGCTGGCGATACGGTGCTCGAGTCGGCCCTGCCCTGAGGGCTCGCGAACGGATCTGCCCAGAATGGATGGCGGGCTGAAGCCCGCCCTACATTCCGCCCTACCGTCGGCGCTGCGTATGGCGCGAGTGACGCCGGCTCTCCCCCGAAAGCCCTTTGCCGCACTGCAGCTAATGCGCCGCGTCATGACTTGTTCACAGAAGCGGCCTATAAGGAAAACGCATCGCGGCCGCGATGGCGAACCGAGGAGGAGCGCACCATGACCTGGACAACATTGCACGACAAGGCGCAGGCACTGGGTTTCGAGCTGGTCTGCCATACCCGCGCCGGGGAAAGCGGCGGCTGCGTTGCCGAATTGACGTCGCCACCGCAGCAGGATCGTTCGTGGATCTGCGTCGGGCTCTACGGCGAGATGGCGGGCCTGTGGGCGCAAGGCTTGACGCCGCAGACACGCGCGCTGCCGGCGCAACGCGTCGCGGCGATCATATCGGGCTGCAGCGAACACGTCGGAACACTGGGCGATTACGACGACGAGTTCAGGGCCGCGATGGCGCCGCTGCTGGCCGCGGCGAGCCATCCGGAACACGGGCTGGCGCCGGCCTGAAGCGGGGCGGCGCGAGGCCGTCGCCGTGCCGCCAACGCCAACTCTCGTCACCTGCCGAAGCGCGTGCCCGGCGCAAAGTCGAGGCCGAAGCTCTCCCGCAGCACGCGCAGCAGTTCCTCGTCGTCGGCCAGCGTGCGGCTTTCGAGTTTGACGCCGGCGCCGCGATCCTCGACCAGCTTGCGGTTGCGCAGGACCATGCGCTTGTGCGGGCCCGGCAGTTGCACCGTCAGCGTCTGTACGAAGCGCGAGTTGGGATGGGTCGACAGGTAGTGGTTGACGACTTCGTAATCGACGATCTGCTGCGGCTCCAGGGTGAAGGCATAGAGGTCGTGCCAGGCCTTGTCGCGGCTCGATTGCAGGACCCAGGTCGGGCCGGCTTGCTCGATCACGCGATAGCTCCAGGCGTAGTGCCGCACCTCGGCGCCGACGACGAAGGGCACCGGCAGCAGCAGGCCTTCGCCGCCGAAGCCGACGTCGGCCAGCCAGCGCTCGCCCTCGGCCGCCACCAGCAGCAGCATGTGGGTGCGCGGCAGCAGGGCCGTGGTGCCGTAGCGCACGCGCGCAGCGAGCTGCGTGACGCCGAAGCCGAAGGCGCGCAGCACCGCTGCGAACAGCAGGTTGTGTTCGAAGCAATAGCCGCCGCGGCGCCCCGTGACCAGCTTGGCCTGGATGCCGGGCAGGTCGAGCGCGATCGGCAGGCCGCGCAGGATGTCGAGGTTTTCGAAGGGAATCCGCGTCGCGTGCGCGAGGTGCAGGGCTTGCAGCGCCGGCAGCGTCGGCGCGATGTTGCCGGCATAGCCGGTGCGCTGCAGATAGGCCGCGAGATCGAGTTCAGGCGTGGCGTTCAATCGTGCATCCCCTGAGAAGGATCACTCGTCGGGCGGCGGCGAAGGCTGGTGTCCACACGGCTTGCAGGGTCATCGCATGACATTTTTTGAATAGCTGTTAGAGCCATTATTGCATGGAGCAATCGGCCCATCCGGCGTAAGGTTGGCCGTCGAATTTTCATGCGGGGACGGCGATGGAGGTTTCCTTCAGCAAGGAGGTGCGCCAGCTGCGCCTGGGCGCCGGCGAGACCTTGCACGGCGAAGGCATCCTGGCCATCACCAAGGCGCTGCTGCAGTCGGGCGTGGCCTATGTCGGCGGCTACCAGGGCGCGCCGGTGTCGCACCTGCTCGACGTCATGGTGCAGGCGGCGGACTACATGGCCGAGCTCGGCGTGCATGTCGAGGCCTGCTCCAACGAGGCTTCCGCCGCCGCGATGCTGGGCGCCTCGATCCACTATCCGCTGCGCGGCGCCGTGACCTGGAAGTCGGTGGTCGGCACCAACGTCGCCGCCGATGCGCTGTCCAACCTGGCCTCGCCCGGCGTCATGGGCGGCGCGCTGATCATCGTCGGCGAGGATTACGGCGAGGGCGCCAGCGTGATCCAGGAACGCAGCCACGCCTTCGCCATGAAGTCGTCCCTGCTGCTGCTCGACCCGCGGCCGCAACTGCCGAACATGGTGCGCATGGTCGAACAGGGCTTCGCGCTCTCGGAGGCCTGCAACACGCCGGCGATCCTGCAACTGCGGGTGCGCGCCTGCCATGTGCGCGGCAGCTTCGAATGCCGCGACAACCTGCCGCCCGCGGTCTCGCGCAAGGCGCTGCTGGCCGAACCGGCGCGCTTCGATTACGAAAAGCTGGCGCATCCGCCGGCCACTTTCCGCCAGGAAAAGCTCAAGACCGAGCAGCGCCTGCCGGCGGCGCGGCGTTACATCGTCGAGCAGGGGCTCAACGAGATCTTCGCCGGCCGGCGCGAGGACATCGGCATCATCGTCCAGGGCGGCCTGCACAACACGCTGGTGCGCGCGCTGCAGCAGTTCGATCTGGCCGATGCCTTCGGCGCCGCCGAGTTTCCTATCCTCGCGCTCAACGTCACCTATCCGCTGGTGCCCGAACAGATCGCCGATTTCTGCCGCGGCAAGCGCGCCGTGCTGGTGGTCGAGGAAGGCCAGCCCGAGTACATCGAACAGGAGATCGCCACGACACTGCGCCGCCAGGATCTGAACACGGCGATCCACGGCAAGGACCTGCTGCAGATGGCCGGCGAATACACGGTCGAAGTCGTCGCCGCAGGCCTCGTGAACTTCATCGCCCGCCATGCCGCCGATCTGCCGCTGACCGCCGCGCAGGACTGGCTGGCGGCGAACGCCGCGCGCCGCCAGACGGTGGCCGACCAGCTCGCCGCGCCGCTGCCGCCGCGGCCGCCGCAGTTCTGCACCGGCTGCCCCGAGCGGCCGGTGTTTTCGGCGCTGAAGCTGGCGCAGGCCAATGTCGGCGCGGTGCATGTCGCGGCCGACATCGGCTGCCATTCCTTCGCCACCTTCGAGCCCTTCGGTTTCGGCCACACCATACTCGGCTACGGCATGAGCCTGGCCAGCCGCGCCGGCGTCTCGCCCATGCTCGGGCGGCGCGCGCTGGCGGTGATGGGCGACGGCGGCTTCTGGCACAACGGCCTCTTGACCGGCGTAGAGTCGGCGCTGTTCAACAAGACCGATGCCGTGCTGCTGATCATGAAGAACGGCTACACGGCGGCCACCGGCACCCAGGAAATCATCTCGACGCCCGATGAGGAGCAGAAGGCCGGCGCGCCCGACAAGCGCCTGAGCCTGGTCGATCGCAACCAGACCATCGAACGCACGCTGACGGGCTTGGGCGTGACGTGGCTGCGCACGGTGCCCAGCTACGAGGTGGACGCGATGCGGCGCACCCTGGAGGAAGCCTTCACCACCGAGGCCGGCGGGCTCAAGGTGATCGTCGCCGCGGGCGAGTGCCAGCTCGAACGCCAGCGCCGCGTCAAGCCCTGGCTGGCTGGACTGCTCAAGGCCGGCAAGCGCGTAGTCAAGATCAGATACGGCGTCGACGCGGACGTCTGCTCGGGCGACCATTCCTGCATCCGCCTGTCAGGCTGCCCGACGCTGACGCTGAAGGACAGCGACGACCCCTTGAAAGTCGATCCGGTCGCCACCGTCATCGAGGGTTGCGTCGGCTGCGGCCTGTGCGGCGAGAACGCGCACGCCGCGACGCTGTGCCCATCCTTCTACCGCGTCGAGCTGGTGCAGAACCCGGGCCTCGCGGAACGCGCGTTGGCGGCAATTCGCCGTGGTTTCATTGGTATGTGGCAGCCAGCATGAACGCACAGCAGCCGATCACGATCCTGATCGCCGCATTGGGCGGCGAAGGCGGCGGCGTGCTGGCCGAATGGCTGGTCGATATCGCCACGCGCGCCGGCCATCCGGCGCAGGCCACCTCGATTCCCGGCGTCGCGCAGCGCACGGGGGCCACCACGTATTACGTCGAAATCCATCCGCAGACCCGTGTCGAACTCGGCGGCCGCACACCCGTGCTGAGCCTGGCGCCGGTGCCGGGCTGCGTGGACCTGATGGTCGCCTCCGAGCTGCTCGAAGCGGTGCGCGCGGTCCAGAACGGCTACGTCTCGCCCGAGCGCACCACCTTGCTGACATCGTCGCAGCGCACCCTGACCACCTTCGAGAAACTGGCGCCGGGCGACGGCCGCTTCGACAGCGCGCGCCTGCTGCAGGTAGCGGGAAGCAACAGCAAGCGACTTGCGACTTTCGATGTCGCCGCCACGGCGCGCGAGGCCGGCACGGTGCCCAGCGCGGTGCTCTGCGGTGCCATTGCCGGCAGCGGCGTACTGCCCTTCGCCCGCGCCGCCTTCGAGGAGGTGATCAGCGCCTCGGGGCGCGGCGTCGAGGCCAGCCTGCGCGGCTTTGCCCTGGGTTTCGAGCGCAGCGGCGCGGCGCTCGGCGGGGCGCCAGCGCCAACTCCTGCGGCGCCAGCCGACCTGATCGTCCTGGGCCATGCGCGCGTCGTCGAATTCCAGGACGCGGCCTACGGCGAGCTGTATCGCCAACGCGTCGGACGCCTGCGCGCCGCCGAGCAGTTGGCCGATCCGCAGGGACGGCACGGCGCCGCACTGGCGCGCGAAGGCGCCCGCTTCCTGGCGCTGTGGATGGCCTTCGACGATGTCATCCGCGTCGCCGACCTGAAGAGCCGAGCCAGCCGCTTCGCCCGCGTGCGCGCCGAGGCCGGCGCCGCGGCGGGCGATCTGCTGCGCATCGCCGATCATTTCAAGCCCGGCGTGACGGAACTGGCCGGGCTGCTGCCGCCGGCAACGGGGCAGCGCCTGCTGGCCTGGGAAGGCCGGCGCCGGCGGGCGGGCAAGGCACCGCTGGGCATCGCCTTGAAACTGCGCGCCGACAGCATTTCCGGCTTTCTCGCGCTGCGCCTGCTGGCCGGCCTGCGCCCGCTGCGCCGCCGCGGCCAGCGCTACGCCGCAGAGCAGGCGCTGATCGAGCGCTGGCTGGCCGCGGTGGAACAAGCCGCGGCGCGCGACTGGCAGGCCGGCTTCGAACTGGCGCTTTGCGCGCGGCTGGTCAAGGGTTACGGCGCGACCAACGAGCGCGCCAAGGACAACCTGCACCACATCGTCGAGCACCTCGCGCACAAGGATGCCGCCGACATCGGCCGGGCGCGCAGCGCGGCGCTGGCCGACGAAGCCGGCAGCGGCCTCGACCAGGCGCTGCTGCAGGCCGGTGCGCCGCCGCGCGCCGTCAAGCCGGTGCCGGTGCGCTGGTTCAAGGCCGGCGCACGCTGAAAGATCCGCGCCGCCGGCCGAGCGCCAACCCGCATTCCGGCGAGATTGAAATCCCGCGCAATGAGGCCGATGATGAGGCCTGACGGGAGGCGCCAATAATGCGGATCGGATTTTTCGGGGCGGCCGGCGAGGTGACCGGCTCATGCACGCTGGTCGAAACCGGCGCATGCCGGTTCCTGGTCGACTGCGGCATGTTTCAGGGCGGGCGCGAGGCGCGGACGAAAAACCTCAACGCGCTGAAGTTCGGCTTCGACGTTCGCGCCATCGATTTCGTCTTGCTGACGCATGCCCATATCGACCATTCCGGCCTCTTGCCGCTGCTGTCGGTGCTCGGCTATCGCGGCCCGGTCTATACCACGCCGGCGACGATCGACCTGCTCCAGGTGCTGCTGCGCGACAGCGCGCACATCCAGGAGAAGGAATCCGAATGGCAGTTGCGCCATCGGCGGCGCCGTGGCCGCAGCGGCAGCCTGCAGCCGCCGCTTTACACCGTGGCGCAAGCCGAGGCGGCGCTCAAGCTGCTGCGTCCCGCACCCTACCGCGAGCCGATTCGCCCGGCCGAGAATATATCGGCCAGCTTCCACGACGCCGGCCATATCCTCGGTTCCGCCTGGCTCGACGTGACGTTCGCCGATGCCGGCAAGCCGCGCCGGCTGGTGTTTTCCGGCGACCTCGGGATGCGCGACCGGCCGCTGCTGCATGATCCCGAAAAGGTCACCGACGGTGCCGACGTGCTGCTGATCGAATCGACCTACGGCGACCGCCTGCACCGTCCCTTCAGCGAAACCGAGGACGAACTGGTGGCGGCTTTCGAACGCACGCGCCATACCCGGGGCAACCTGATCATCCCCGCCTTCGCCGTCGGCCGCAGCCAGGAGATCATCTACATCCTGGCCGACCTGGTGCGTCGCGAGCGCCTTGCGCCGCTCAAGATCTATATCGATTCGCCGATGGCCACGGCCGCCACTCGCATCACGCTGCAGCATCCGGCCCTGGTCGACCGCCATACCCACGAACTGATCGACTGGATGCAGCAGCATCCGGGGAAAATCAAACTGGAATTCGTCGCCGACGTCGATCAGTCGCGCGCGCTGAACGAGGTTCGCAGCGGCGCGGTGATCATCTCGGCCAGCGGCATGTGCGATGCCGGCCGCATCAAGTACCACCTGCGCGAGAACCTGCCGCGCAGCGAATGCAGCATCCTGATCACGGGATTCCAGGCGGCCGGAACGCTCGGCCGCCGGCTGGTCGACGGCGCCCGCCTGGTCCATATCTTCGGCAAGGCCATCCCGGTCAGGGCCCGCATCCATACGGTGGGCGGCCTCTCGGCCCACGCCGATCGAAGCGGGCTGCTCGACTGGCTGCGCGGTTTCCGCAGGCCGCCGAAACATGCCTACGTCGTGCATGGCGAGGCCGCCGCCTCCGCGGTGTTCGCCCAGGCCATCCAGGATGAACTGGGCTGGCCCAGGCCGCACCTGCCCCAGCTCGGCGAGCGAATCGACTTGTAGGGAAAAACACGCGGCGAAGGCTCGGAACTGTCGACTTCGCCTTGCGGCCCTGCAGAAAGTTGGCGCTGGCGATACGGCGCTTCTTGCTGCGCTGCGTGCCGCCATATTCTGCCGGCCAAGAAAAAGGCAGGCCCGCAGGCCTGCCTTTGGCTGGAGCGCGGCGCTGCTTACAGGCTGCCGTGCTTCTTCAGCAGCACCACGGCCTCCTCGTAGAGCGCCTTGCCGTTGGCGCCCTTGGTGGCGGCTTCCTTCATCCAGGCTTCGTCGACCTGGTCGGTGGCCTTCTTCCAGCGCACGTATTCCGCCGGCGTGATGGTGATGAAGGTGTTGCCGCGATCCTTGGAGATCTTGCGCGCCGGGCCTTCGGGGCCGTCGAACACCGTGCCCGCCCACTTCGAGGTCTCCAGGCCGCTGTTGGCGTCGATCACTTTCTTCAGATCCGCCGGCAGGCTGTCGTATTTGGCCTGGTTCATGGCGAAGGCGAAGATCGAATTGCCCGGCTTGGGCATGCCCGGCGGCACCTCGACGTGGAACTTGGTGATCTCCTGCAGCTTGAACGGCGTCACCACTTCCCAGGGGATGTTGGCGCCGTCGACCACGCCCTTGGCGATGGCCTCGGGCACCTGCGGCGCGGGCATCGGCACGGCGATCATGCCCAGGGCCTCGATCATCTTGGAGCCGAGCCGGCTCGGCGTGCGCACCTTGAGGCCCTTGAGCTCTTCGAGGTTCTTCGGCCCGACCTTGCCGAAATGGAAGGTGGCGCCGTCATGCATGTGCATGAAGATGAGCTTGGTGCCCTTGAACTCGTCGAGCGAGTTTTTCTGCACGTATTCCCACAGCGCGGGACTGGCGGTGGTGGCGTTCTTGGTCAGGAAGGGCAGCTCGAAGACTTCCGACTTGGTGAAACGGCCGGCCTGGTAGGTCGGCAGGGTCCACACGATGTCGACGACGCCGTCCTTGGCCTGGTCGAACAGCTGCGGCGGCGTGCCGCCGAGCTGCATCGCCGGATAGATCTGGCATTTCATCTTGTTGCCCGACTCCTTGGCGATCTTGTCGCACCAGGGGCCGATCAGGTTGGCGTGGGCGTTGGAGCTGGGCGGCAGGAAGTGATGCACCTTGAGCGTGACTTCCTGGGCGAGGACGCTGCCGCCGCCGAGGGCGATGGCTGCGGCGGTGATCAGTCGTGCGAGTTTGCGGGTTTTCATAGGTGTCTCCTCCGTGAAAAACTATTGCTGAAAGGTATGGACCAGGTACAGCGAAATGATCGGGAAAAACAGCAGCAGCCCGATGCGCAGAAAATCGGAAATAAGGAAGGGGATGACGCCCTTGAAGGTTTCCACCAGCGGCACGTCCTTCGCCAGCCGGTTGATGATGTAGACATTCATGCCGACCGGCGGATGCACCAGACCGATCTCCACCACCATCAGCGCCAGGATGCCGAACCAGATCGATTTGTCGACCTGGGACATGCCCCAGTAATCGAGGCCCATCACCATCGGGTAGAAGATCGGGATGGTGAGCAGGATCATCGCCAGCGAATCCATCACGCAGCCGAGCAGGACGTAGATCAGCAGGATCATCACCATCACCAAGAGCGGCGACAGGCCGCTGTGCTTGACCCAGGTGGCGAGTTCGCCGGGCATCTGCGACAGCGCCAGCGCGGTGTTGAGCATGTCGGCGCCGAGCAGCACGAGGAAGATCATCGCGGTGGCTTGCGCCGTGCCGACCAGGCTTTCGAGCAGGCCCTTGCCGCGCATGCCGCCGGTGACCACGGCAAGGATGCCGCAGGCGGCGGCGCCGATCGCGGCGGCCTCGGTCGGGTTGGCCCAGCCGCCGTAGATGCCGACGATGACGACGACGAAGACCAGCAACACCGGCAGCACGGTGACCAGGCTTCTGATTTTTTCCGCCAGGCTGGCTTCGGGTCCGGCCGGGCCGGCCGCCGGGTTCAGCGTCACGATGATGCGCACCACGGCCATGTAGCCGAGCATGGCGATGATGCCGGGCAGCACCGCGGCCATGAACAGCTTGCCGATCGATTCCTGGGTCAGGATGGCGTAGATCACCAGCGGCACCGAGGGCGGGATCATGATGCCCAGCGTGCCGCCGGCGGCCAGCGCGCCGGTGGCCAGCGAACCGGAATAGCCGTAGCGGCGCAGCTCGGGCAGGGCCACCTGGCCCATGGTCGCGGCCGTCGCCAGCGAGGAGCCGCAGATCGCGCCGAAGCCGGCGCAAGCGCCGATCGCGGCCATCGCGACGCCGCCCTTGCGGTGGCCGAGGAAGGCCGAGACGGAACGGAACAGCGCCTTCGACAAACCGCCGTGGGTGGCGAACTGGCCCATCATCAGGAACAACGGAATCACCACCAGGTCGTAGTTGGAAAGCCGCGCATAGGCCAGGTTCTTCAGCGAGTTGAGCAGCGGCAGCGCGTCGCCGACCAGATACAGATAGCCGCCGGCGCCGACCATGAACATCGCGATGCCGATCGGGATGCGCAGCACCAGCAATGCCATGAGGATGCCGAACATCAGGAAGCCGATCCCGGTACCGCTCATGGGACGACCCTCCCCCCAGCCCCCGCCCCAAGGGCGGGGGTGACGGCGGTTCGCCGCTGCGCGGCTCCGGGTTGCGGCTGGCGCCCCTTCGGGCGGCCGTGCGGGCCGCTCATGGCCGCCCCTTCATCGCCATGCTCACTTGATGCACGCACATGTAGAAACCGGCGACGGCCAGCAGCAGGAAGCCCGGCACCATCAACGCCTGCGGAATCCACACCGGCCAGGCCAGGATCATCGAGGTCTCGCCCGCGTCCTTGACGGTCATCGCGCCGGCCCAGGAGCGCCAGGCGATCAGCGCGCCGAAGCCGCCGACCAGCAGCGAGCCGATCGCGTCCATGAACCACAGCGTGCGCTGCGACAGATTGTGGGTGAAGAAATCCACCTTGACGTCGCCATGCAGCAAATGGCAGTAGGGGAAGAAGGAAGCCGCCGCGCATGCCGCAAGCATCTGCAGGACCTCGACGTCGCCCGGCACGACGAAGCCGACCGTCTTGCGGCCGACGATGGAAACGATCGACATCAGGACCAGGCCGACAAAGATCAGGCCGCCGACGATCGCCATCAGCCGCGCCGCCGCGAGCAGGAAATTGCCGAGCGGACCGAAGCTGTCCTTCAATGCGTAGGGAGTGGGTGCTTGCGGTTCCTGCATGCGGCGCCTCTATTGGATCGGCGCATTTTGGCAGGGACGCGGTTTAGCCGATACGGAATGTGGGTACTATTAGCTATCTCATTTTGTTATGGCCCTCGCCCATTCCGGATGAACCTCAAGCAACTTGAATACTTCGTGCGCGTCGCCGAACTGGGCAGCTTCAGCCGCGCCGCGCTGATCCTGAACATCGCCCAGCCGGCGCTGTCGCGCCAGGTGCGCCTGCTGGAGACCGACCTGCACGTCACGCTGCTGATGCGCAATGGCCGCGGCGTGGTGCTGACCGAGGCCGGCAAGCGCCTGTTCGACCACAGCATCGGCATCCTGCAACTGATGTCGCGGGTGCGCGAAGACCTCGAAAGCACGCGCGGCGAGCCGGCCGGGCGCATCGTCGTCGGCCTGCCGCCGAGCATGGGCCGGCTGCTGACGCTGCCGCTGGTGGAGGGCTTCCGCCGCACGCTGCCGAAGGCCCGGCTGGCCATCGTCGAAGGCCTGTCGACCCATCTCGCGGAATGGATCTCGACCGGCCGCGTCGATGTCGGCCTGCTGCACAACCCGGAATCGCAGGAGGCGATCGAATTCACGCCGGTGCTCGACGAACCGCTGGGCATGGTCAGCCCGGCCGCCACCGGCAAGGGCAGCAAAGTTGCCGCTGGCGCCCCGGTGACCCTGGCCGAACTGACGCGCTATCCGCTGATCCTGCCCGAGCGCAGCCATGCGATACGCAAGCTGCTGGAAACCCAGGCCGCGCTGTCCGGCCACAAGCTGAATGTCGCGATGGAAATCTCCAGCGTGCAGTCGATCCTGGAACTGGTGCGCGCCGGCCACGGCCATGCCATCCTGACGGCGACGGCGCTGGCCGCCTCGGGCCAGCCCGAGGCCTTCGTCCTGCGCCCGCTGAGCGAGCCGCGCCTGACCAGCACGCTGTGCCTGGCCGTCTCCGCGCACAAGCCCTCGACGCCGCTGACCAAGCAGGTGCTGCGCCTCCTGCGCGAGCTGATCCTGGCCGCGGCGCAGGCCGTGCCGCCCGCCCATAACAAAACGCGATAGCTAGTAGTGCCCGCGGCGGCTAGGCCCGCCACCGGCGTTTTGTCAGAATCGCCCCATCGATTACTGGTGGGACAAATGCAGACTCCGAAGATCACCGGCATCTCGTCGATGGCGACGCGCCAGGTGCTGGCGGAACTGGCTGCCGCGTACCGGCAGCAGGGCGGCGCCGACTTTGCCACCGGCCTTGCCGCCGAAGTCGCGATCGAGTCGGTGGGCGGCGTCGATGCGGCGCAGCGGGTGCAGGCCGGCGAGGCCTTCGATTTCGTGGTGCTGGCCGCCGATGCCATCGCCAAGCTGATCGCCTCGGGACGGGTGCTGGCCGACAGCCGGGCCGACCTGGTGCGCTCGACCGTGGCGATCGCGGTGCGCGCCGGCAGCGCGCGGCCGGATGTCGGCTCGGAGGACGCGCTGCGCCGCGCCGTGCTGGCCGCGCGCACACTGGGTTACTCGACCGGGCCGAGCGGCACGGCGCTGCTGCAACTGTTCGCGCGCTGGGGCATTGCCGACATGGTGCGCGACCGCATCGTCCAGGCGCCGCCCGGCGTGCCGGTGGGCCAGCTCGTCGCCGACGGCGCGGTCGAACTCGGCTTCCAGCAGTTCAGCGAAATGCTGCACCAGCCGGGGATCGAGGTGCTCGGCACCATGCCCTCCGGCTGCGAGATCGTCACCACGTTTTCCGGCGGCGTCTGCACCGCCACGAAGCAGGCCGGGGCCGCGCGCGCCCTGCTCGCCTTCATGCAATCCCCGGCGGCGGCCGACGCCAAGCGGCGCCACGGCATGGAACCGGCGTAACAGGAGCCCCACGATGATCATCGATATCCACGGCCACTACACCACCGCGCCGAAGGCGCTGGAGGACTGGCGCAAGCGGCAGATCGCCGGCATCAAGGACCCTGCCGCGATGCCGAATGTGTCCGATCTGAAAATCAGCGACGACGAGCTGCGCGAGACCATCGAGACCAACCAGCTGGCGAAGATGAAGCAGCGCGGCTCCGACCTCACCATCTTCTCGCCGCGCGCCAGCTTCATGGCCCACCACATCGGCGACTTCAATGTCAGTTCGACCTGGGCCGCGATCTGCAATGAACTCTGCTACCGGGTTTCGCAACTTTTCCCCGACCACTTCATCGGCGCCGCGATGCTGCCGCAATCGCCCGGCGTCGATCCCGCGAGCTGCATCCCCGAACTCGAAAAGTGCGTCAAGCAATACGGCTTCGTCGGCATCAACCTCAACCCCGACCCTTCCGGCGGCCATTGGACTTCGCCGCCGCTCTATGACCGCCACTGGTATCCGCTTTACGAGAAGATGGTCGAGCATGGCATCCCCGCCATGATCCACGTCTCGACCTCCTGCAACGCCTGCTTCCACACCACCGGCGCGCACTACATCAACGCCGACACCACGGCCGTGATGCAGTTGATCCAGGGCGACTTGTTCAGGGATTTTCCCGAACTCAAGTTCGTGATTCCGCACGGCGGCGGCGCCGCGCCCTACCACTGGGGGCGCTACCGCGGCCTGGCGCAGGAACTCAAGAAGCCGCTGCTCAAGGACCATCTGCTCAACAACGTGTTCTTCGACACCTGCGTCTATCACCAGCCCGGCATCGACCTGCTGACCCGCGTGATTCCGGTGGACAACATCCTGTTCGCCTCGGAAATGATAGGCGCGGTGAAGGGCATCGATCCCGAGACCGGCCACAACTTCGACGACACCAAGCGCTACATCGAGGCGACGCTGAACCTCGGCGCCGAGGATCGCTACAAGGTCTATGAAGGCAATGCGCGCCGCGTCTATCCGCGGCTCGATGCGGCGCTCAAGGCGAAAGGAAAATGAGCATGAACAATCTGGGCATCGTCAAACGCAACATCGTCCGCGCCGACAGGGCAGCCGTGGAAAAGCTGTCGCACTTCGGCGTCGCCACCATCCACGAAGCCATGGGCCGCGTCGGCCTCATGAAGCCCTATATGCGGCCGATCTACACGGGCGCCCAGGTCTGCGGCACGGCGGTGACGATACTGCTGCAGCCGGGCGACAACTGGATGATGCACGTCGCCGCCGAGCAACTGCAGGAAGGCGACGTCGCCGTCGCCGCCTGCATCAGCGACAACCAGGACGGCTTCTTCGGCGACCTGCTGGCGACCTCCTTCCGCGCCCGCGGCGCGCGCGGCCTGATCATCGACGCCGGCGTGCGCGACGTGAAGGACCTCACCGCGATGAACTTCCCGGTGTTCTCGCGCGCCATCAGCGCCAAGGGCACCATCAAGGCCACGCTGGGTTCGGTGAACATCCCGGTGGTCTGCGCCGGGGCGCTGGTCAATCCCGGCGACGTGGTGGTGGCCGACGACGACGGCGTGGTCGTGGTGCCGGCCGCCATTGCGCAACAGGTGGCCGATGCCGCGGCGGCGCGCGAAGCCAACGAGACCTCCAAGCGCGCACGCTTCGCCGCCGGCGAACTGGGCCTCGACATGTACAACATGCGTGAAGCGCTGGCCAAGGCCGGGCTCAAGTACATCGACTGATGAACACCCCGGCCAACCCCCTGCAGTGGTCGATCGGCCTCGTCGGCTACGGCGAGGTCGGCCGCATCCTCGCCGAGGATCTGCGCGCACGCGGCGTCGGCAAGCTCCTGGCTTATGACATCAAGCTCGGCACGGCGCAGGACGCGCCGCTGCGCGCGCATGCGGCGCAATACGGCGTGCGCCTGATGGCCGACCATGCCGCACTGGCGCACGCGGCCGAGCTGGTCATCTCCGCCGTCACGGCCGACCAGACGCTCGCCGTCGCCGTGTCGTCAGCGCCAACTCTCAAGCCCGGGACCTGGTTCCTCGATTTCAACTCGGCCTCGCCGAAGACCAAGATCGAGGCCGCCGCAATCATCGACGCCGCCGGCGGGCGTTATGTCGAGGGCGCGGTGATGACCTCGATCCCGCCCCATCGCATCCGCGTGCCGCTGCTGCTCGGCGGCCCCGGTGCGGCGGAACTGGCGCCGCTGCTCAAGGAACTCGGCTTCGTCGCCAGGGTCGCCAGCGAGAAGCTCGGCGTCGCCTCGGCGACCAAGATGTGCCGCAGCGTGATGATCAAGGGGCTCGAAGCCATGGTCATCGAGAGCTTCACCGCGGCCCGCGCCTATGGCGTCGAGGATGCCGTGGTCGCCTCGCTCTACGAAACCTTCCCCGGCATCGACTGGGAAAAACAGGGCGCCTATTTCTTCCAGCGCGTGATCGAGCACGGCCGCCGCCGCGCCGAGGAAATGCGCGAAGTGGCGCAGACCGTGCGCGAAGCCGGGCTGGCTCCCTGCTCCGCGGCCGGCAGCGCCGAGCGCGACGCGGCGATGGCGGCGCTGGCCGACGCAGGCGTATTCGGTGCGCGCGGCAGCACGGAATTCGCCCGCAGCGTCGACTGGCGCGTCGAGGCCGACCGCATCCTGGCCAGGGGCAGGCAATGAACATGGCATTCGACAAGACTCCGGGCTGGCTCGACTGGTACGCCGTGCCGTCAGCGCCAACTTTCAAAGTGCCGGCCGGCAGCGTCGATGCGCACTGCCATGTGTTCGGCCCCGGCGCCGAGTTCCCCTACGCGGCGGAGCGCAAGTACACGCCCTGCGACGCCTCGAAAGCCCAGCTCTACGCGCTGCGCGACCGGCTCGGCTTCGCGCGCAACGTGATCGTCCAGGCCACCTGCCACGGTGCCGACAATCGCGCGATGGTCGATGCGCTGGTGCACTCCAACGGCAGGGCGCGCGGCATCGCCACGGTGCGGCGCACGGTGAGCGACGCCGAGCTGCAGGCCATGCACGCAGCCGGCGTGCGCGGCGTGCGCTTCAATTTCGTCAAGCGCCTGGTGGACTTCACGCCGAAGGACGAACTCATGGAAATCGCCGCGCGCATAGCGCCGCTGGGCTGGCATGTGGTGATCTATTTCGAGGCGGCCGACCTGCCCGAACTCTGGGACTTCTTCATCGCACTGCCGACCACCATCGTGGTCGACCACATGGGCCGACCGGATGTGGGCAAGCCCGTCGACGGCCCCGAGTTCGAGCTCTTCGTCAAGTTCATGCGCGACTACCCGAAGGTCTGGAGCAAGGTCAGTTGCCCCGAGCGTCTGTCCGTCAGCGGACCGAGGGCGCTGGACGGCGAGCGGAATGCCTATCGCGACGTGGTGCCGTTTGCGCGACGCATCGTCGAAACCTTCCCCGACCGCGTGCTGTGGGGCACCGACTGGCCGCACCCCAACCTCAAGGACCACATGCCCGACGACGGCCTGCTGGTCGATTTCATTCCGCATATCGCGGTGACACCCGAGTTGCAGCGCAAACTGCTGGTGGACAACCCGATGCGGCTTTACTGGCCGGAGGAGAACTAAGTCATGTCTCTCGACAAACCCTACAAGGACATTCCCGGCACGACGATTTTCGATGCCGAGCAGTCGCGCCTGGGCTACCACCTCAACCAGTTCTGCATGTCGCTGATGCAGGCCGAAAACCGCGCGCGCTTCAAGGCCGACGAGCGCGCCTATCTCGACCAGTGGCCGATGACGGAAGAGCAGAAGCAGGCCGTGCTGGCGCGCGACCTCAACTGGTGCATACGGCTGGGCGGCAACATCTATTTCCTGGCCAAGATCGGCGCCACCGACGGCAAGAGCTTCCAGCAGATGGCCGGCAGCATGACCGGCATGACGGAAGAGGAATACCGCGACATGATGATTTCCGGCGGCCGCTCGGTCGAGGGCAACCGCCGCATCGGCGAGGATGGCAGCGCGCAGGCGCATCGGCAGCCGCAGGGCAAGGGAGGTGGCTGAAATGAAAACCATCGCGATGTTGTGGCCGGTGCGCGATCGGGACGACGAGGCATTCTGCTTCGCTCATGTCATCCGTCGGCTCCCTGCGGGCGCCTCCTCCTTCTTTACTTCGCTGCGCAGAACGCCTCGTCGTCCCGATCGGGTGACGCCGTGGCTGTTTGGCGGTTCAGATGCTGCGGCGTGTCCCGCCCAGGGTGGCGGGTGTCCGGCTCCGGGAAGTGAAGGAGGAGGAGCGGGCGAAGCCCGATCCGGGGGACATGGACGGAGCCGGATACCCGCCACCCTCGGCGCCTGCACACTTTCAGCGAATACGGGTTTTCCTAATTTGCAGCTGCGCACAGCGCCGGGGGACAACTGACATGGCCCGCATCACCGCATCCGTCTATACCTCCCACGTCCCCGCCATCGGCGCCGCGCTGGATCTCGGCAAGTCCGGCGAGCCCTACTGGCAGAAAGTCTTCGCCGGCTACGAGTTCTCCAAACAGTGGCTGCGCGAGAACACGCCCGACGTCATCTTCCTGGTCTACAACGACCATGCCAACGCCTTCAGCCTGGACCTGATACCGACTTTCGCCATCGGCTGCGCGGCCGAATTCCCGATTGCCGACGAAGGCTGGGGGCCGCGTCCGGTGCCGGCGGTCAAGGGCCATCCCGAACTCGCCGCGCACATCGCGCAGTCGGTGATCCAGGACGATTTCGACCTGACCATCGCCAACAGGATGCCGGTGGACCACGGCCTCACGGTGCCGCTGTCGCTGATGTGCGGCCAGCCGCCCGCCGACAAATTCGAATGGCCCTGCCCGGTGATCCCCTTCGCCGTGAACGTGGTGCAGTATCCCGTGCCTTCGGGCCGGCGCTGCTACAACCTGGGCCGCGCGATCCGCAAGGCGGTCGAGAGCTTCGACGCGCCGCTCAAGGTGCAGGTCTGGGGCACCGGCGGCATGAGCCACCAGTTGCAGGGCCCGCGCGCCGGCCTGATCAACCGCGAGTTCGACCAGGCCTTCCTCGACCGCCTGATCGCCGACCCCGTGGATCTCGCGCGCATGGCGCACATCGACTACGTGCGCGAGGCCGGCTCGGAAGGCATAGAACTCGTGATGTGGCTGATCGCGCGCGGCGCCATGAACGACAAGCTGCCGCGCGTCGCGCACCGCTTCTACCATGTGCCGGCGAGCAACACCGCCGTCGGCCATCTGATTCTGGAGAACACATGAAAACCATCAAGGTCGCGCTGGCCGGCGCCGGCGCTTTCGGCATCAAGCACCTCGACGCGATCAAGCTGATAGCCGGCGTCGAGGTCGTCTCGCTGGTCAGCCGCGATCCGGCGAAGACCAAGGAAGTGGCCGACAAATACGGCATCGCCCACGTCAGCACCGATCTGGCCGAAAGCCTGGCGCTGAAGGAGGTCGACGCCGTGATCCTGTGCACCCCGACCCAGATGCACGCCGCGCAGGCCATCGCCTGCATGAACGCCGGCAAGCATGTGCAGGTCGAGATCCCGCTGGCCGACAGCCTGGCCGGCGCCGAGGCCGTGGCCGCACTGCAGCAGAAGACCGGCCTGGTCGCCATGTGCGGCCACACGCGGCGCTTCAATCCCAGCCACCAGTGGCTGCACAGGAAAATCGGCGCGGGCGAATTCAACATCCAGCAGATGGACGTGCAGACCTACTTCTTCCGCCGCAGCAACATGAACGCGCTGGGCCAGCCGCGCTCCTGGACCGACCACCTGCTGTGGCACCACGCCGCGCATACCGTCGATCTGTTCGCTTACCAGACGGGGGGCGAGATCGTCGCCGCCAACGCGCTGCAGGGCCCGATCCATCCGGGGCTGGGCATCGCCATGGACATGTCCATCCAGTTGAAGAGCAGCACCGGCGCGATCTGCACCCTGTCGCTCTCGTTCAACAACGACGGTCCGCTGGGCACCTTCTTCCGCTACATCGGCGACACGGGCACCTACATCGCGCGCTATGACGATTTGATCGATGCCAAGGACAACAAGATCGACGTGAGCCAGGTCGATGTCTCGATGAACGGCATCGAACTGCAGGACCGCGAATTCTTCGCCGCGATCCGCGAAGGCCGCGAGCCCAACGCCGGCGTGGCCCAGGTGCTGCCCTGCTACCGCACGCTGCACGCCCTCGAACAGCAACTCGCCACGAGTGCCTGAAATGCAGCAGCGCCGCATCGGTCCCTTCAGCGTCTCGGCCCTCGGCCTGGGCTGCATGAACCTCAGCCACGCCTACGGCACGCCGCCGGCGCCCGAGGCCGCGCAAGCCCTGCTGCTGCGCGCGCTCGAGCGCGGCATCAGCTTGTTCGACACCGCCGCGCTGTACGGCTTCGGCGCCAACGAGACGCTGGTCGGCCGCGTGCTGAAGCCGCATCGCTCGAAGATCGTGCTGGCGAGCAAGGGCGGCATGACCGGCATCGATGGCCGCCGTGTGATCGACGGCCGGCCGCAAAGCCTGAAACGCGACTGCGAGGCAAGCCTGCAGCGCCTCCAGACCGATGTCATCGATCTGTATTACCTGCACCGCTGGGACAAGCAGGTGCCGATCGAGGACAGCGTCGGCGCACTGGCCGGGCTGGTACAGGCCGGCAAGGTGAGGAGCATCGGCCTTTCCGAAGTCTCGGCGGCGACGCTGCGGCGCGCGCATGCCGTGCACCCGATCGCCGCGCTGCAGTCGGAATACTCGCTATGGACGCGCGAAGCGGAAATCGCCACGCTCGCCGCCTGCCGCGAACTGGGCGTGGCCTTCGTCGCCTTCAGCCCGCTGGCGCGCGCCTTTCTCACCGACACGCTGCACGACCCCGAGACACAACTCGAAGCCAGGGACATCCGTCGCCAGATGCCGCGTTTCGAGCCGGCCAACTACGCGAAAAACCTCGAACTGCTGCCCGAATACCGGCGCATCGCCACCGCCGCCGGCTGCAGCCCGGCCCAGCTCGCGCTGGCCTGGCTGCTGGCGCAGGGCGAGGACATCGTGCCGATTTTCGGCACCCGGAGCCTCGCCCATTGCGACGAGAACATCGGCGCCGCCGCCTTGCGGCCCGATCGCCGCGTCATCGAGCAGCTCGACGCACTGATCAACCGGCGGACCGTGGCGGGACCGCGCTACAACGCCGCGACGCAGCTGGAAATCGATACCGAAACCTTCCCCGATTGAACCAAGGAGAAACCATGCCCAGCGGCAAGCAGAAACGCGTGATACCCGGCACCACGATCTTCGACGGCGACCAGGCGCGCAAGGGTTACGCGCTGAACAAGATGTGCTTTTCCTTCAACTCGGCGGAGAACCGCGCCGAGTTCCTCAAGGACCAGGAAGCCTATTGCGACAAGTACGGCCTCAATGCGCAGCAGAAGCAGGCCGTGCTCAGCCTGCAGGTGCTGGACATGCTCGCGGCCGGCGGCAACGCCTATTACCTGGCCAAGCTGGGCGGCATATTCGGGCTCGACATGCAGGACATCGGCGCGCAACAGACGGGCATGAGCAAGGAGGCCTTCAAGGCCAGGCTGCTCGCCGCGGGAAGATAGCCATGGCCACAATCGTCGGCGGCATCAACGTCACCCACGTGCCCTACATCGGCCGTGCCATCGCCAACAACTTGCAGCAGGACCCCTACTGGAAGCCCTTCTTCGACGGCTTCCCGCCCATCCACGACTGGCTGGCCAAGGTCAAGCCGGACGTCGCCGTGGTGATCTACAACGACCACGGGCTGAACTTCTTCCTCGACAAGATGCCGACCTTCGCCGTCGGCGCCGCTGCCGAATACAGCAACGCCGACGAAGGCTGGGGCATTCCGACCCTGCCGCCCTATCGCGGCGAGCTGGATCTTTCCTGGCACATGATCGATTCGCTGGTCGAGGAGGAATTCGACATCACGAGCTGCCAGGAAATGCTGGTCGACCACGCCTTCACGCTGCCGCTGGAACTGCTCTGGCCGAACCGCAAGAGCTGTCCCGTGCGCACCGTGCCGGTCTGCGTCAACACCGTGCAGTTTCCGCTGCCGAAGGCCGCGCGCTGCTTCAAGTTCGGCCAGGCCATCGGCCGCGCCATCGAGTCCTGGAACTCCGACGCGCGCGTCGTGGTGATCGGCACCGGCGGCCTCTCGCACCAGCTCGACGGCCAGCGCGCCGGCTTCATCAACAAGGAGTTCGACCTGATGTTCATGGACAAGCTGATCACCGATCCGCTCTGGGTGACGCGCTATTCGGTCCCCGACCTGGTCGAACTGACCGGCACCCAGGGCGTCGAGCTGCTCAACTGGCTGACCACGCGCGGCGCGCTGCTCGGCGAAGTGGCGAAAGTGCATGGCAACTACCACATCCCGATATCCAACACCGCATCCGGCCTGCTCGCCATGGAAGTCGTATAAACCCCAGCCCCACAGAGAGAAAATAATGAGAACCCAAGTCGCCATCATCGGCGCCGGCCCCGCCGGACTCATCCTCGGCCAGTTGCTGCACAAGGCCAACATCGACGCCGTCATACTCGAAGCGCACACGCCCGACTACGTGCTGGGCCGCATCCGCGCCGGCGTGCTGGAGCAGGTTGCGGTCGACCTGCTCGACGAGGCCGGCGTCGGCGCCCGCATGCACGCCGAGGGCCTGCCGCACGACGGCATCGAGATCCTGATCGACGGCCAGCGCCACCGCATCGACTTCGTCGGCCTCACCGGCGGCAAACAGGTGATGATCTACGGCCAGACCGAACTGACCAAGGACCTCATGGAAGCGCGCGCCGACGCCGGCCTGCCGACCGTGTATGAGGCGAAGGAGGTCAGCGTGCATGACTTCGACGGCGAGCGGCCCTGCGTGCGCTATGTCAAGGACGGCGTCAGCCACAAGCTCGAATGCGACTTCATCGCCGGCTGCGACGGCTTCCACGGCATCTGCCGCGCCAGCGTGCCGGCCAGCGCCATCCGCAACTTCGAACGCGCCTATCCCTCCGGCTGGCTCGGCCTGCTTTCCGACACGCCGCCGGTCGCCGAGGAACTGATCTACGCCAACCACGAGCGCGGCTTCGCGCTGTGCAGCATGCGTTCGCACACGCGCAGCCGCTACTACCTGCAGGTGCCGCTGAGCGAGAAGGTCGAGGACTGGTCGGACCAGCGCTTCTGGGACGAGCTGCGCCGCCGCCTCGATGCGCCGGCCGTAGCCTCCCTGGTCACCGGCCCCTCGATCGAGAAGAGCATCGCGCCGCTGCGCAGCTTCGTCGCCGAGCCGATGCGCTTCGGCCGACTGTTCCTCGCCGGCGACGCCGCCCACATCGTACCGCCGACCGGCGCCAAGGGGTTGAACCTCGCCGCCTCCGACGTGCGCTACCTGTCGCACGCCTTGATCGAGCACTACGGCGGCAGCAGCGCCGGCATCAACCATTACTCGGATCGCTGCCTGCGCCGCGTCTGGAAGGCCGAGCGCTTTTCCTGGTGGATGACCCGGCTGCTGCACCGCTTCCCCGACACCAACCCCTTCGACCAGAAGGCGCTCGGAGCCGAACTCGACTACGTCGTGCATTCGCAAGCCGGCAGGACGACGCTGGCGGAGAACTACGTGGGGCTGCCGTTCGAGGATTGAAGAATCGCCGTCTTGCCAGCGCCAACTCTTGGTCCTGGTTCAAGTCTGAAAGATGGAGGCAATGGCAGCTACGGGAGCGTTTGCTTCGTCGCGATGTCGGCGCGCGATGAGCACGCTATTCAAGACGCCAACGTCAGTCCAAAAGTGGAGTCTTGGATGGGGAGATAAATCGGGAGACGTCCACTTCAGGATAGTGCTGCGCCACCAATTCGCTGACGATCTGAAGGTTCAGATTCTGTGCCCGCGATGGGCCTATGATGATTCGCTCGAGCGGTAGTTTCATCTGCCCAAACAGCTCAATGTATCTGACTTCGCCATTGCCTCGCCGGCGGTAGCGCATCTGCTTCCTTTCCTTCGGTTCTTCTTGCGGGACGTACAGATCAGACTCGGACCCCGGCGCCGGCGATACCACGATGCGAACTTCCGATTCTTCCCGAAATCCCTGATGCTTGACCAAAGTCGAACCGAGAATGAACGGTTTCATCAGATCGTCAAAATCCGCCTCTCCATTGCTTCGATAGAATTCCGTAAGCATTGGTTGAAGTCGTTTGAAGATAACCGAAATCTCTTTGTCGGCCTTGAGGCCGTCAATTCCTGGGGCGTCATCGTAATGCACCTCGCCGATGTGGTTTATCGCGTGTTTATAAGTATCTCTCTCAAACTTCATGAGGTCTTCGACTTGACGCCTATCCAGCACCATGGCTATCGGCGCCCCGTTCCCGTATGCCCGCCACTGACTGAGCAGTCCGTGGTGCCAAGCGTATGAATCCTGGGGGTGGGTACAAAACGAAAAGATGAAAGTGTCCTTGACTGCACTTTCACCGAAGGTGTTGCGATGAAGATTGTCTAGCCACATTTCGGCCTCTTGCCGGACGACGGCGTCGATCCCGCCCTTTTGCTGAATTGCTCTGGCGAATTCAGAATCCACCTGGGCGCGGTTCCGGAAGACAATCCTTATACTGGGAACGATGGCTTCGCTCACGACCCTTCGGAATCGTTGGAGCTCCGATCCGTCGTTCAGATCCTGATAGTGGGTCGCCCAAAGATGGCGCCCTTCGCAGATGCTCCTGAAGGCGTCGACGGATGTGTAGTGGAACAGGACAGGATGCTTGCTTGAAACGCGGATGTCGCCGGATGGTCCGGACGAGGATGAACCTGGATCGCCGGATAGCGGCGGCGGCTTCACCGACGCCGAGTCGCTAGCCATCTCTCGAATGATCCCTGGCTCTCACCGGACCGTTTGCCAAGGAGCAGCCCCTCGATACTGATGTCTTCGTCGATATCGTCCCAGTGGATGCCCGAGCCTTGCCCGACCAGCCGCCAGTGCTCGCGTTCCTCTGGCGTGGCGTTGGCAAGCCTGGGATACCAGCCAAGCGGAGCCGACAGTGTTCTGCCGTCTTCCAGATCCACTGTTAGCGTGTTGTCGGTCACCGATACGTGCTGAGCGTTCGGGATTGCGATTTCAGTTTGCGAAATAATCATTCCATGCCTCCATCAGGGCATCGCGGTGTTCGGCCACGAGAGACTCAAGTTTCACCAGTTCGGATCGTCCGAAGCCAAGGCTGTGCTGCAACCTTACCGGAGCAAGCCAGAACTTCGCAAGTGCGGCGTCGCGCTCGACATGTACGTGCATTGGTTCTTCCCGATCGCTGGCATAGAAGAAGAACCGATATGGGCCGATGCGCATTACCGTCGGCATCTTGGCTGCTCCAGATGCGTGTTACTCAGTTTGACGTTCTTTGCCATGCCGAAATGATAGGCGATTTGGTACAAGACCAAAACCTTGCTCTGCACTACCTTCGGATCGCCGTCGGCGCCGACTTCTGCGTTCCCTTCGGATTTTTGCTGCCCATTGGCCAGTCTTCAGGCCCCCTCCCGCTCGGCGAGGCGGCTCAGGACGAGGGGAAAGGCGCCGGTCAGGAAGCAGGCGATGGCCGACACGATCAGCGGCCAGCCGGCCATGTCGTCATTGAACAGCGGATGCACGCCCTTCAGCATTCCTGCCAGTGCAGCAATGCCGGCCAGCAGACAGATGATTCCGAGCGCGGTGAAGACGACGAAGGTACGGGGCCAGTGCTGTGGGTTCATGCTTCACTCCGGGTAGAACGAATCGGTATCGCGTTGCTTTTCATCACAGCATGAATCGCCGTATCGCCAGCGCCAACTCTTGCAAGCGATCCGATGCTGAATCCGGGGCGGGCCAGGCGCCTGACCCGCCCCGCCCAGGCCTCACTTCGCCTTTATGCCGAAGTAGGCATAGGCCGACGCCACGGCCAGGCCGAGCCAGGCCTGACCGAGGTTGGTAAGCGGCGGCAACACCTTCGGATGGTAGAGCCCGATGAAGAACGCGGTGAGTCCCGCGAGCATCCAGGCGAGCACGTAAAGGGAGGTGACGACCTTGAGGATGAACTTGGAGCGGGCCGAGGCATCCGCCGCGAGCGCCCGCACCGCCGGGGCTTCGCCGGGCTTGGTGGCCGCCAGCTCGGCGATGACGAGCGCCGAGACCAGCCCGCCGACTATCGACAGGGCCTGGGCCATGCCGTCGTTGAAATAGGCTGCGGGGTAGGTCGTGCACCCCTTGGCGTCGGTAACGCAGTCCACCACCTGATAGGCGACGCGGATCAGATGCAGGTAGATACCGAGAAGAATTGCGGCAATCGCACCACCGAACATGGCTTGCATGGCTTTCCTCACTGAAGTTGATGATTGTTTTCCCGGCTGCGAACGATGCTCATCCTTCACCTGTCGCCCCAGTCGCCGCAGCCCTGGCGCCCTCGCGTCCGGCGAGGCGGCGCAGGACGAATCGGTATCTTATTGCGTTTCGCCACGGCGTGAGCCGGCACACGTCGGCGCCGGCTCGCAGGCTCAAAGTTGGCGCTGGCGAGACGGCGCTTGGAACGATCGCCACCAGGCAATGACCCGGACATGCGCGGCGCCGGGGGTTTCCGAGGCAAAATGGCGGACCTGAGCAAGGAGTAGTAATGAATCCAGCAAGAAAATCCGTTTCCCGACATGCCGTCCCCGGTATCGCGGGACTGTGCGTCATCGGGCTGCTCGCGGCCTGCGGCAAGTCCGAGCCGGCGGCGACGGCGCCGGCCTCGGCACAGCAGACAAAGAGCCCCTGCCTGGTTCCCCTCGTCACTGCCAGCAGCGAGCTGGGCAAGAGCGATGGCGAGTTGTTTTCCGCGGCTGCCGCCGGCAATGTTGGCGCGGTGGAGCAGTCGCTCGAACAGGGCGCCAATGTCAATGCCATCGGCGCGCTGAAACGCACGCCGCTGATCGTGGCGGCATTCTGCGATCACCCGGAGCTGGTAAAGCTGCTGCTGGACAAGGGCGCCCGACACGACGCCGCCGATTCGAACGGCATGTCGCCGCTGCATGCGGCGGTGATCATCGGCGGCATGGAGACGGCAAAGGTCCTGCTCGCGGGCGGCGCCAACGTCAATGGCCGGGACGCTGCGGAACGCACGGCATTGCACGTGGCTGCGGCAACCAACCAGCTTGCGCTGGTCGAACTGCTGCTCGCCAACAAAGCCAATGCCGCCGCGCGCGACAAGAACGGCAAGACTGCCGCAGCGCTGGCCGACGGCAACGGCCATTCGACGCCAGCCACCCTGATCAGGAAATGGCAGGAGGCGCATAAGGCGCCGCGGCCGAAGTGACCCAGGATTGCGCAAAGCCACCGGCCTTGTTTGATTCGCGGCCAATTCCCCAACCCTTGATTCGGATACCACCCTCATGCAAAGCAAACCCTATATGACCCAGGAGGATGCGACTCGCATCCTGATCGCCGCCCGCCAGGAAGCCCGCAACAACAACTGGGCCGTCACCATCGTCGTCGCCGACGACGGCGGCCACCCGCTCGCGCTGGAGCGGCTCGACGGCTGCGCGCCGATCGGCGCCTACATCGCGACCGAAAAAGCCCGCTGCGCCGCCCTCGGCCGGCGCGAATCGAAGCAGTACGAAGACATGATCAATGCCGGCCGCAACGCCTTCCTATCCGTCCCGCTGCTGCAAGGCATGCTCGAAGGCGCCGTGCCCATCGTCGTCGACGGCCATGTGGTCGGCGCCGTGGGTGTTTCCGGGGTCAAATCGGAGCAGGATGCGCAGATTGCCAGGGCGGGCGCGGCGGCCGTCTGACGCCGTTTACCGCGCGGCCGGCGCGCGCTTGCGCTCTCAGGGGCCGACGCCGTGGCGCGCCCTGTCCTTGAACGAACAAATGGCGCCGTGTATGTGTCCGGGATAGTGCTGCTCGAAGGCGCGGCAGATATCCGGTTTGAACAACCATTTCCGGTCCGGCGTGGTGAATAGCCGCGAGTCTATGGGCGCTTCCTGTTCCAGGTAAACCTCGAATATCTCGACGCCGGACGGCGCGATCTGCTGCCGGTCCAGGTACTCGATCAGGCCGCAGATCGTGTCGGAAAAGTAGGACTTGTACTCGTCGCTTTCCTCGAACATGCGTATCCGCGCCTCATAGGTATAGGGCAGGGTGTCGTCGTATTTGGATTTTGGACCGAGGATGTTTTCAAGCAGGCTCATGATTGATCTCCTTGAACAGCAATGCAGATAACAATGCTACTCCAAGGGCTACTCCCGGGGGCGGCTTCGTGAAGGCCGCTTCGTGCCGGCGGCCGGCGCCGGCTGTTCGTCCCGTTCAGCCGGCGGTTCCCGGCATTCCCAGCCGGGTTTTCGCAAGATCGATAAAACTGCGCGTTTTCGCCGGCGCGGCCCGCGAACCGGGATACACCGCGTAGAGAAAGAGTTTCGGCAGTCGATGATCGGTCAGCAGGCGCTTCATCCTGCCGGCGGCCAGATCGGCGCGGACCATCGAATCCGGGAAGGCGGCGATACCGGCGCCGGCGACGACCAGGCTGCGCATCGCCGCCGCGGCCGAAACGCTGATCGCGCCACTCAGGCGTACCCGCTCCTGGCGGCCGGATGGCGATTCGAAGACGCGGGTCCACGGCGTCGGCACCACGGTCAGGGCGATCCACTCGTGGCTGACCAGATCCTGCGGCGTCCGCGGCGTGCCTCGCCGCGCCAGGTAGTCCGGGGCGGCGACAAGCCAGGTCTCGAGTTCGCCGAGCTTGACCGCCCGCAGACTGGAATCCTGCATGCTCCCGATGCGCAGTGCGAGATCGAAGCGCTCGGCGATCAGATCGATCTTCTGGTCGGTCGGCAGGTATTCGATTCGCATCGCCGGGTAGCGCGCACAGTACTCGGCGATCCACTCCGCGACCATCGGCGCCGAGTCGACGACACTGGTGATGCGCAGGACGCCCGTGGGTTGCGCCTTGCCGGTGCGCACCCGGTCGACCGCCGCCGCCGCCCGGGCCAGCAGCTCGATGCAGTCGTGGCAGAAGACCGCGCCGGTTTCGGTGATCGCCAGCTTGCGCGTCGAGCGCTGCAGCAGTTGCACGCCGAGTTCGCGCTCCAGCGCCGAGACGGCCTGGCTGACCGCCGACTTGGCCATGCCGAGGCGGTCGGCGGCGGCGGTAAACGAGCCCGCTTCGGCAACCGCGACAAAGACCGACATTTGTTCCAGATTGGGGCGAGTCATGGCAGCCGGGATTGTTCGCGAATGAAGAACAATCGATTCTGCAATAAGCGCTTTTTCCGGTCAATCGTCCGGTGCATCATGCCTGCTCCGATATCGCTCAACCAACGCAAAGGAATGCCATGTACGTATTGATGGGAGCAAACGGCAACATTACCGCCAAAGCCGCGCAGGAACTGCTTGGGCAGGGCCGCAAAGTGCGTGTGATCGGCCGCAACGCGGCGAATCTCAAGGGCCTGGAGCGCGCCGGCGCCGAACTTGCCATCGGCGACGGGCTCGACGCGGGCTTCCTGAGCCAGGCCTTCAAGGGCGCGACGGCGGTCTACGCGATGATTCCGCCCGACTACGCCTCGCCCGACTTCCGTGCCTACCAGAACCGCATCGGCGCAGCGATCGCCCGGGCGGTGGCCGACAGCGGCGTCCGCCGCGTGGTCAATCTCAGCAGCGGCGGTGCGCAGCTGGCAGACGGCACCGGCCCGATCGCCGGCCTGCACGACCAGGAACAGCGGCTGGACCGGATTTCCGGACTCGATGTGCTGCACCTGCGCCCCGGCTACTTTTTCGAGAATCACCTGCACGCCGCCGGCTTGATCAAGGCGCTCGGCGTCTATCCGAGCATGGAAAAGTCGCAGACGCCGATCGCCATGATCGCGACGCAGGACATCGCCGCCGTCGTCGCGCGCGAATTGCAGGCACCGGCGCAGGCCGGCCGGCAACGCGTGCTGCACCTGCGCGCCGAGAGGCTGTATGCGCAGCAGGATGCCGCAAGCATTCTCGGCGCTGCCATCGGCAAGCCGGACCTCAAGCATGTCCAGGCCGACCCGGCGCAGGCCAAGGCGGGAATGGTGGCGCACGGCTTTTCGCAAAACGTCGCCGACCTGTTCGAGGACATGGCGGCGGCGATTTCCGACGGCCGGATCGTTGCCGGGTTCGACGCCGCAACGACGGAGACCACGCCGACCCGCCTGGAGGATTTCGCCCCGGTGTTCGCTGCCGCCTACAGCGCGCTCTGAACGCGGCTGGGTTGCCGCGGGAATCGCCGTGCCGCCAGCGCCAACTCTTGCGGCTTCCGCCTTCGCCTACCAGACCGCCGGCGCCGTTTCGTCGGGAATGGCTTCGCCGAGATAGACGCGCTTGATCAGTTCGTTGCCGCGCAGCTCCCAGGCGGCGCCCGCGGCGATCATTTCGCCGTGGCCGAGCACATAGGCGAAGTCGGCGACGTTGAGCGCCTGGAACACGTTCTGTTCGACCAGCAGCACCGTGGTGCCTTCCCGGTTGATGCGGCGCAGCGCGGCGAACATTTCATCGACCATTTTCGGCGCCAGGCCGAGCGAGGGCTCGTCGAGCAGCAAGAGGCGCGGCCGGCTCATCAGGGCACGGCCGATGGCCAGCATCTGCTGCTCGCCGCCGCTCATGGTGCCGGCCAGCTGGGCGAGGCGCTCGCCCAGGCGCGGGAAGGTTGCGATCACGCGCGCCAGCATGTCTGCGCGTTGCTGCCGGGTGGCGAGATAGCCGCCGAGTTCGAGGTTTTCGCGCACGCTCATGCCGGGGAACAGGTGGCGGCCTTCGGGCACCAGCGCCATGCCGCGCTTGACGCGGTCGGCCGGCGTGTCGGCGGTCAGTGTATCGCCGTCGACCAGCACGCTGCCGGATACGGGCGCCATGACGCCGGCCAGCGTCTTCAGCAGCGTGGTCTTGCCGGCGCCGTTGGCGCCGACCAATACGGTGATGCGCCCGGCCGGCGCGATCAGCGAAATGCCGTGCAGCACCGGCAGGCCGCCGTAGCCGGCGCGCAAATCACGCACTTCCAGTTCCAGGCCGGCCGTGGGCGGGTTCATGCTGTGGCCTCTGCACGATCGCCGAGATAGGCCTCGATCACCTGCGGATCGCGGCTGACGTCGGCCGGCTTGCCGTCGGCGATCTTGGCGCCGAAGTTGAGCACGGCGACGCGGTCGACGGTGCGCATCAGGATGTTCACCGCGTGCTCGATCCAGATCACGGTGAAGCCGTGCTCGCCCCACAGCTCGCGGATCAGCGCGGCGATTTCCTTGACCTCGGCTTCGGTCAGGCCGGCGGCGACTTCGTCGAGCAGCAGCAGGCGCGGGTGGCTGGCCAATGCCATGGCGATTTCGAGTTGCCGCTGCCTGGCCGGCGGCAGGCTGCCGGCGTGGAGCGTCGCGTAGCGTTCGAGGCCGACGCGCTCGAGCAGTGCGCCGCCGGATTTCGCCGCGGCGAAGGAGTCGTGCCTGCGCCTCAGGTTGCCGACGAAGTCGAGCGCGAACTGGACGTTCTCGGCCACCGTCAGGCTGCCGAACACGCGCGGCGTCTGGAAGGTGCGTGCCAGGCCGGCGTGGGCCAGCACATAGGGCGGCGCGCCGGTCAGGTCGGCGCCGCAGAAGCGCATGCTGCCGGAGGTGGGTTTGACCATGCCGCTGATGGCGTTGAAGAAGGTGGTCTTGCCGGCGCCATTGGGGCCGATGATGCCGATGAATTCGCTTTCCTCGGCGACCAGGTCGATGCGGTCGAGCGCGGTGAGGCCGCCGAAGCGCACCGTGAGATTGCTGATTTCGAGGAAGCGCTTACTCATGTCACGGCTCCCTGCCGAACCGCTTGCGCCCGAAGCGTGCCCACAACGCGCGCCAGTCGTGGCCGGCGATGCCCTCGGGCAGGTAGAGCACCGAGACGATCAGCAGCAGGCCGAGCAGGATCATGTAGAGGTAGGGCAAGGAGAGCCGCAGGAATTCGGAAAGCAGGCTGAACACCAGCGCGCCAATGAGCGGCCCGCCCACCGTCAGCGGGCCGCCGACCATGGAGATCAGCACGGTCTGGAACACGATGAAGGGATTGAACACCGTGTTGGGCTCGATGTAGGTCCAGCGCACCGCCATCGCCGCGCCGAGCGCGCCGGCGAACCAGGCCGAGAGGCAGAAGCCGAGCAGCTTGACGCGCATCGGGTTCACGCCGAGCGTGGCGGCGCGCTCCTCGTCCATGCCGATGCCGCGCAGGGCGTGGCCGTAGCGGCTGCGGCCGAAATGCACATAGGTGAAGACGGCGAGCAGGGCGATGATCAGCACCGTCCAGTACACCACGTTCGACGAGGGCGTCTCGGTCATGACGCGGCCGACGGTGCCGGCATAGGTCTTCTCGACATGCGTGATGCTGTGCTTGACCAGTTCGCCGAGGCCGTAGGTGATGACGGCGAAGTAGGCGCCGCGCAGTTTCAGCACGACCAAGCCGATCAGCAAGGCGAACAGCATCGCGGCCAGGCCGCCGGCCATGATCACCAGCGGCCAGGGCAGCTTGGCCAGGCCCCAGGCCGTGCAGTAGGCGCCGAGGCCGAAGAAGGCCGAAGTGGCGAGCGAGAGGTAGCGCGTCGGGCCGCTGAACATCGACCAGCTCACGGCCAGTCCGGCATACATCAGACAGGTCAGCGCCATCGACTGGACGAAGGGCGAATCGAGTACCGGCAGCGCGGCCAACAGCAGGGCGGCGACGAGGAAGATGGCTCCCTGCTTCATCGGGCAAACAGCCCCTTCGGCCGCAGCAGCAGCACGCCGACCAGCACGCCGTAGCTGATCAGGATCTTCAGCGAGGGACTGGTGTAGTACATGCCGAAGGTCTCGACCAGGCCGAGCAGCACCGCGCCGGCTATGGCGCCGGGGATGTTGCCGAGGCCGCCCAGCGTGATCACGATCAGCGCCGAGATGGTGTAGGGCTCGCCCATAGCCGGCGTCAGTTCATAGACCATGCTCAAGAGGCCGCCGGCAAGGCCGGCCAGGGCCAGGCCGAGGCCGAAGCAGGCCGGGTGCAGCCTGCGCGTGTCGATGCCGACCAGCATGGCGCCCAGCGGCGCCTGCAGCATGCCGCGCACGGCCTTGCCCAGCAGTGTCTTCTTGAGGACCAGCACCAGCGCCAGGCTCGCCGCGGCGACCACCACCAGCACCAGCAGGCGGTTGGCGGCCACCGTGACCTCGCCGAACTTGACCGCCTCATCCAGATAGGGCTGGCCGCTCATGCCGCCGCCCCAGGTCAGTTGCGCGGCATTCTGCGCGATGAACATGAGGCCGAAGCCGACGATCAGGCTGCGCGATTCCATGGCCTCGATGGTCGGCGAGGTGGCGGCCAGGCGGCGGAAGATCAGGCGGTGCAGCAGCAGGCCGAGCAGGAACAGCGCGACCATCATCGGCGGGATGAACCACAGCGGGCTCAGGCCGGTGAGCTTGACCATAGTGTAGGTCAGGTAGGCGCCGAGCATGAGGAACTCGCCGTGGGCGATGTTCATGATGCGCATCAGGCCGTACTGCAGATTCAGACCGAGGGCGACCACGGCGTAGATGCCGCCGGTCACCAGGCCGGCGACGACGAGGTCGATGAACAGGTAGAAATTCATTCGGGGATTATGCGACAGGCAAGCGCGCCGACTCCCCGTCATTCCCGCGAAGGCGGGAATCCAGAAGAGCCCGGCAAAGGCGCTGGGTCCCCGCTTTCGCGGGGACGACGGCCACTACTCAGTTCCAGACCTTCGGCACCACTGCCTTCGCCGTCGCCCGCGCCGGCGGCCAGACGATTTCGAATTCGCCGTTCTGCCACTGACCGACCATGCCCGGCACGCCGACCTCTTCGGTGCCGTTGAACTTCATCTTGCCCAGCACGGTGTCGAACTCGGTCTTCGCGATGTGGTCGCGCATCGCCTTGCGGTCGAGGCCGACCTTCTCCACCGTTTGCTGGATGATCTCCAGCGCGGCCCAGGCGTGGGCGCTGGCCCAGCGGTCGGGTTCCTTCTTGTTGAGCGCGACGTGGGCGTCGAAGTAGGTCTTGGCCACCTTGCTCATCTTCGGGTTCCACGAGCCCATGCCCATCACGCCTTCCGAGGCCTTGCCCATGCGCTCGCGATAGATCGGGAAGGCGGTGCCGACCGCGGTGTAGAAGATCTTCGGCGCGAAGCCGATTTCCTTGGCCTGGCCGGTGATCAGGAAGTTGTCCGGCGGATAGGTGATGCCGATGAAGGCATCCGGGTTGGCGGCTTTCATGCCCTTGAGCATCGTCGACAAGTCCTTGACGCCGAGCGGGTAGCTCTTCTTGTCCAGCACCTGTATGCCCTTGTCCTTGAGCAGGGGCTCCAGCGCGCCGATGTTCTCCAGCCCGAACAGGTCGTCCATGTAGCTGACGGCGACGGTCTTGACGCCGTTGGCGGCCAGCATGTCCACCAGTGCCTGCATCATCGGCTTGGGCTGCTGCAGGGTGACGAAGTAGTAGGGCAGCTTCATGTCCACCAGCTTCTGCGACAGCGCGGTGGGCGCCACCAGCGGGTAGCCGTGCTTGTTGGCGACGGGCGCCACGGCGAAGTTGGCGCCGGTGCCCCAGGGCGGCAGGACGATGTCGACCTTGTCGGTGGTCATGAACTTCTCGTAGCTGCGCACGATGGTTTCCATGTCGCTGCGATCGTCCACGCCGACCAGTTCGATCTTGCGCTTCTTGCCCTGCACGTTGAGGCCGCCGGCGGCATTGACCTGCTCGGCCCAGAGCAGGTAGTTGGGTTCCTGCGTGGTCTGCGCGCCGGGCGCGAAGGGGCCGGAACGCGACTGGGTGTAGCCGACCTTGATGGTCGGCTCCTGCGCCACGGCGAAACCGGGAAGTGCCAACAGGCCGGCGATGGCGAGGGCGGCTTGCAGGGCGAGTCTTCTGGGTAATGGGTGCATGGTGTCTCCTCCTTGTTGGTTTGTTTTAGGGTCAGAAGGGGTAGCGCGGCGCGCTGTCCTTGATCGTGACCCATTGCCACTGCGTGAACTCTTCCCAGTTGGCCGGCCCGCCGTGGCGCCCACCGTTGCCCGAGGCACCGCGTCCGCCGAAGGGAATGTGCGGCTCGTCGGCCACGGTCTGGTCGTTGATGTGCAACAGCCCCGTCGGGATGCGCTTGGCCAGCGCCATGGCGCGGCCGACGGAGGCGCTGATGACGCCGAGCGAAAGGCCATAGTCGGTCTTGTTGGCAAGCGCCACGGCCTCGTCCTCGTCCTTGAACTCGACCACCGAGGCCACCGGACCGAACACTTCCTCGTCGAAGCAGCGCATGCCGGGCGCGACCTGGGTCAGCACCGTCGGCTTGTAGAAATTGCCCTCGAAGCTGCCGCCGGCGGCCAGCCGCGCGCCCTGCTTGATGCTGTCCTCGACGATGGAATGAACCCTGTCGCGCTGGCGTTCACTGATCAGCGGCCCCAACGCCACCTGCTGCGTCGCCGGGTCGCCGACCGGCAAGTGGGTGGCCTTGCCGACCAGCAGCTCGGTGACTTGCGCCGCGATCTTTTCGTGCACCAGGATCACCCCCGTGCTCATGCAGATCTGACCCTGGTGCAGGTAGGCGCCCCAGGCCGCACACGATGCAGCGAGATCGACGTCGGCGTCGTCGAGGACGATCAGGCGGTTCTTGCCGCCGAGTTCCAGCGTGACTTTCTTCAGGTGCTTGCCGGCCAGCTCGCCGACGCTGCGGCCGGCCGCCGTGGAGCCGGTGAAGGAGATCATGGCGATGTTGGGATCGGCGCACATGGCCTGGCCGACGTCGGCGGCGCCGGGCAGCACCTGCAGGCAATCCTTCGGCAGGCCGGCTTCCTCGAAGACGCGGGCGATCAGGTAGCCGCCGGTGATCGGCGTCTGCGGATCGGGTTTCAGCACCACGGTGTTGCCGACCGCCAGCGCCGGCGCAACCGCGCGGATCGACAGGATCAGCGGGAAGTTGAAGGGCGAGATGACGCCGACCACGCCGTGCGGCACGCGCCGCGCCAGGCTGATGCGGCCGCCGTCGCTGGGCAGCATCAGGCCGCTGGGCTGGGTCACCATGCCCGCCGCTTCGTGCAGGATGCCTGCCGCCATATGCAGCTCGACGCCGGCCTTGGGCGGGATGCAGCCGGTCTCGCGCACGATCCACTGCGTCATGCCCTCGGTCTCGCGTTCGATGATCGCAGCGGCCTTGCGGAATATCGCGGCACGCTGCTCGTAAGGCAGCGCCACCCAGGCCGCCTGCGCGGCCTTGGCGGCCTGTGCGGCTTCGGCGACATCGGCCGGCGTGGCCATGCCGACCCGGGTCAGCACCGCACCGCTGGCCGGCTCCAGGATTTCGCGTGCGGCACTGGCGGCCTTCCAGCCGCCGAGGAACAGTTTGCCGTTCCAGATGCCGGTATTCAGGAAAGGTATGTCGTTGGCACCCATTGAGGTCTCCTCTGTTGGTTCTTGCTGGTGGCTGCAGCAGACTGCAGAGTAGGACGCCCGGCCGAGCGCGGCTTGCACCACAGCGCACGGATTCTTGTCCGCCAGCGAACTTTCATTGCGCACCGCAGCAGCCCGGCGCGGTTTGCGCAGTCCCGGATTGTCTGCTATGTTGTTTAGTATTAAACAGTTGGCCATTCCAATCAAAAGGCCGACGGAGGAGAACACCCCATGGGCACTTTGGCGACGGTTTCCACCGACGAGGTTCGGCCGCATGAGCGGACGGCTTTCTGGACCGACCTGATCTGGCACAAGCTCGGCCGCCTGCGTTCCGAGACCTTCGGCGACGAGAACTTCCGCGGTCGCATGGTGCTCGGCGAGGTCGGCAGCGTGAAAATGTGCCGCCTTTCGGCGGCGCGCCACCGCGTGTTGCGCACACCCGACCTGATCCGCCAGGACGACCGCGGCTACCTCAAGCTGGTGGTGCAACTGAAAGGCAGCACCTGGTTCGAGCAGAACGGGCAGAAGACCCTGTTGTCACCGGGCGAATGGAGCATCTACGACACGATGAAGGCCTACAGCGTGTCCAACACCAGTCCAATCGAACAACTGGTGCTGCTGGTGCCGCGCGAGCAGGTGCTGACGGCCGGCATGAAAGCCGACGACCTGATGGTGCAGCGCTATTCGGCGCGTGCGGGCATCGGCCGCCTGGCCTGCGATTTGATGGGCGCCGCGTTCGACGAAATTCCCGGCAGCAGCCCGCAATCGGCGGCAGCCGTTGGCGAAGCGATCACCCAGTTGCTGCGGCACTCGCTGCTGGAGCGCTCTGGCGTGCCCACCGACCTGTCGCACCGCGAGGCGCTGCGCGACCGCATCAAGGCCTACATCGATCGAAATCTGCGCGACCCCGGACTGTCGATCGACCAGATCGCCGATGCCTTGCATTGCGGCAAACGCAACCTGCACAAGGTCTTCAGCCATGACGGCACGACGCTCAGCGATTTCATCTGGAGACTGCGGCTGGAGCGCTGCCGCGATGATCTGGCGGCGCCCGCCTGCGCCTGGAAATCCATTACCGAGATAGCATTTTCCTGGGGCTTCAACAGCTCGACGCACTTCAGCAAGGCATTCAAGGAAGCCTTCGGCGTTCCACCGCGCGCCTACCGGCTGACGGCGGGCAAGGGAGAACACCAGCGTCCTCGGGACCGGCGCGACGCGTCATTCACGTCGTCGGTGGCGTCTGTCCTGCGCGGCATCGACCTGCCCGACGAATATCGCGCAAGCTAGGAAGGGTTTTCAGGCCCCGGCTCCAGCGATCGGAAAAATCAGGCCGGCAGCGGAGCGGCCACGGCAGGCGCAAAAGTGAAGGCGTCGGCGAAGAACTCCTGCTCGGGCAGGCCGTGTGCGATGAACTCGGCGCGCGCGGCGTCGATCATGGCCGGCGCGCCGCAGGCATAGACCTGATAGGCGGACAGGTCGCCGTGATCTTCCAGCACGGCGCGATGCACCAGGCCGCTGCGCCCGGCCCAGGCATCCTGCGGCGTGGCGTCCGACAGCACCGGCACGTAGCGGATATGCGGGTGGGCGGCGGCCCAGCCTGCGGGCAGGTCGGGCAGGTAGAGCCCGCCACGGTTGCGCGCGCCCCAATAGATGTCCATCGGCCGCGCGATGTGGCTGTGAATCGCATGCTCGACCAGGGCCTTGATCGGCGCGAAACCGGTGCCGCCGGCGACCAGGATCACCGGTTTGCTCGATTCCTCGCGCAGGAAGAAGCTGCCGTAGGGGCCCTGGAAACGCAGGATGTCCTTCTCTTTCATGCCGGAAAACACATGGCCGGTGAACTCGCCGTCGGCGATCAGGCGCACGTGCAGTTGCAGGAAGCCATCGTCATGCGGTGCATTGGCGATGGAAAAGGCGCGGCGCTTGCCGTCCTTGAGCATGAACTCGATGTACTGCCCGGCGAGGAACTGCAGGCGCTCGTTGGCCGGCAGCTTGAGGCTCAGCACGATCACGTCGTCGGCCACGCGCTCGATGGTCTGCACCCGGCAGGGCATGATCTTGACCGGGATGTCCTTGGCCGTGCCCACCTCGCGGCATTCGAGCACCAAATCGGAGAGCGGCCTGGCGCAGCAGAACAGCGTCAGACCGCCGGCACGATCGGCGGTGGACAGAGCCTGATCCTGCGCCATGCCGTGGTCCACCAGGCCGTCGAGCACCTTGCCCTTGCAGGCGCCGCAGGCGCCGTTGCGGCAGCCGTAAGGCAGGGTCAGGCCGGCATCGAGAGCCGCCTGCAGCACGGAATCGCTGCCGTCGGTGGTGAAGCTGTGCCCGCTGGGCTGCAAGGTGACGCGAAATGGGGTGGCTGAGGGTGCAACTGAGGCCATGCGATAATCATCCGATGCGAAGATTGCTGATAATTGGTTGCGGCGATGTGATGCGCCGCGCGTTGCCGCAACTCGTGCGTCGCTGGCACGTGCTGGCGCTGGTACGCCAACACGATCCGCAACTGTCCGCGCTGGGCATCACGCAAATCGAGGGCGACCTCGACCGGCCCGAAACCCTGACCCGCCTGGCCGGTCTCGCCGACGCCGTGATCCACAGCGCGCCGCCGCCCCCGCAGGGAACGGACGACACCCGCACACGCAATCTGATTGCCACTTTGCAGCGCGGCAAAAGTCTACCACGGCAACTCGTGTACATCAGCACCAGCGGCGTCTATGGCGACTGCCGCGGCGCCTGGGTCAGCGAAACCCGGAGCCCCGCCGCGCAGTCGGCCCGCGCGGCGCGGCGCGTCGATGCCGAACGCCGCCTGCGTCGCTTCGGCCGCCAGCCGGGACGCCATTGTCGCGTCAGCATCCTGCGCGCGCCGGGCATCTATGCGGCCGACCGGCTGCCGCTGGAGCGCCTGCACAAGCGTCTGCCGCTGATGCTGCACGCCGAGGACAGCCACACCAACCACATCCACGCCGACGACCTCGGGCGCGCCTGCATCGCGGCGCTGGCGCGCGGACGGGCCAACCGCGTCTACAACATCAACGACGACTCGTCGCTGCTGATGGGCGAATGGTTCGACGCGCTGGCCGACGCCTTTGCCCTGCCGCGCGCCCCGCGCCTGCCGCGCGAGGAAGTGCGCCGCACGGTACCGGCGCTGCAGTGGTCGTTCATGAACGAGTCGCGGCGACTCGACAACACCCGGATGAAGCGGGAACTGCGCCTGCGCCTGCGCTATCCGACCATAGCCGCGGGAATTTCGAAAGCCTGATAAAGGAAGCATCATGCTCTGGACCAAAGCCTTTCACATCGTCTTCGTCGTCAGCTGGTTCGCCGGCCTGTTCTATCTGCCGCGCATATTCGTTAACCTCGCCATGGTGCCGGCCGACAGCCATGCCGAACGGGAGCGCCTGCTGCTGATGGCGGGCAAGCTGTATCGCTTCGTCACGCCGATCGGCGTGCTGGCGATCGGCTTCGGCCTCTGGCTGTGGTTCGGCTACGGCTTCGGCGGCGGCTGGCTGCATGCCAAGACCTCGCTGGTGGCGGTCCTCGCCGCCTATCACATCTGGTGCGGCAGGCTGCTCGCCGCGTTCGCCGACGGCCGCTCGACCAAGACGCATGTGTGGTTTCGCTTCTTCAACGAGGTGCCGGTACTGGTACTGGTCGCCATCTGCATCCTGACCGTGGTGAAACCCATCTGAACATGAACCACTATTTCGTCACCTGTCCGCGCGGGCTCGAAACCCTGCTCGGCGAAGACCTCGCCGCCGCCGGCGGCAAGGATATTGCGACGGTGCCGGGCGGCGCCAGCTGCAACGGCAGCCCTGAAACCGGCTATCGCATCAACCTCGAATCGCGCATAGCAACCCGCGCCTTGTGGCGCATCGCGCGCGGCGGCTATCGCAACGAAGCCGAGATCTATCAGCTGGCCTACGACGTCGACTGGTCGCGGCTGTTTTCGGTGGACCGGTCGATCCGCGTCTATGTCACGGCGATCCGTTCACCGCTGAAAAGCATCGAGTTCATCACCCTGAAGGTCAAGGATGCCGTCTGCGACCGCTTCCGCGCCGAGACCGGGCGGCGCCCCAGCGTCAATACGAAAAATCCCGAGGTTCGCATCCATCTCTTCATCACCGAACAACAGGCCACGCTCTACCTCGACACCTCGGGCGAACCGCTCTACATGCGCGGCCACAAGCTGGCCAAGGTCGGCGCGCCGCTCAAGGAAAACCTCGCCGCCGGCATCCTGCGCCTGTCGGGCTGGCAGCCGGGCACGCCGCTGCTCGACCCGATGTGCGGCAGCGGCACCTTCCTGCTCGAAGCGGCGCAGATCAGCCTCGACGACGCGCCGGGGCTGTCGCGCGAACCGGGAGACTTCGGCTTCGAGCACCTGAAATCCTTCGACCCCGGCCTCTGGCGCAAACTGCAGCGCGAAGCGGCCGAGCGCCGCCGCGAAGCCGTCGCCCTGCCCTTGTTCGGCAGCGACATCGATGCCGATGCGGTCGCCCGTACCCGGCAGAACCTTGCCGGTGCCGGGCTCGACGACCTGGTCACGCTGCAGCAGGCCGACCTGCTGACCCGCGCGGCGCCGGCCCCGGCGGGCGTGCTGGTGGCCAATCCGCCCTATGGCGAACGCTTGGGCAGCGAAGAGGAACTCGCGGTCTTCTATCCTCTGCTGGGTGATGCGCTGAAGCAGCGCTTCGCCGGCTGGAGCTGCTGGTTCCTCTCTGCCGACACGCGCCTGCCCAAGCTGATCCGGCTGCAGACCTCGCGCAAGATCCCGCTCTACAACGGCGCCCTCGAATGCCGGCTGTACAACATCGAGATCGTCGCCGGCGGCAACCGCCGCGAGCGAACGCAGTAAGGCGCAGTCGGTTCGAAGCGCCCCGTGACTTCGAGCGCAGCGAGCCGATCAGTAACCCCCCGCGAGGGGGGAAGGGGGGCGGGACTACTATTGGTTGTTTGACTTGAAAGTCAAACAATATCCAGGTGCTGGATACCGGCGTTGCGGTCCATGTCCTGCGACTGCTTGCTGTGCAGCTTGATCATCAGGCGCACTTCGTTCATCGAATCGGCGAAACGCAGCGCATCGTCGTAGCTGATGCGGCCCTCCTCGAACAGGTCGAAGAGCGCCATGTCGAAGGTTTTCATGCCGAGTTCCTTCGACTTCTTCATGATCTCCTTGATGCCGTGCACCTCGCCCTTGAAGATCAGGTCGGCAATCAGCGGTGAATTGAGCAGGACCTCGACCGCCGCCGCGCGCCCCTTGCCTTCCTTGACCGGAATCAGGCGCTGCGAAACGATGGCCTTGAGATTGAGGGAGAGGTCCATCAGCAGTTGCGGCCGACGTTCCTCGGGGAAGAAGTTGATGATGCGGTCGATCGCCTGATTGGCGTTGTTGGCGTGCAGCGTGCCCATCGCCAGGTGGCCGGTTTCGGCAAAGGCGATCGCGTGTTCCATGACGTCGCGATCGCGGATCTCGCCGATCAGGATCACGTCGGGCGCCTGGCGCAGCGTGTTCTTCAGCGCGATTTCCCAGGAGTCGGTATCGACGCCGACCTCGCGCTGGGTGATCACGCAGTTGCGGTGGTCATGGACGTATTCGACCGGGTCCTCGATGGTGATGATGTGGCCGTAGCTGTTCTGGTTGCGGTAGCCGATCATCGCCGCCAGCGAGGTCGACTTGCCCGAGCCCGTGCCGCCGACGAACAGCACCAGGCCGCGCTTGGTCATCGACACGTCCTTCAGCACCGGCGGCAGCTTGAGGTCTTCGAATTCGGGAATCTGCACGTTGATCGTGCGCATGATGATGCCGACGCGCCCCTGCTGGACGAAGGCGTTGACGCGGAAGCGGCCGATGCTGGCGGGCGAGATCGCAAAGTTGCATTCCTTGGTCGCCTCGAACTCGGCCGCCTGCTTGTCGTTCATGATGGCGCGCGCCAGTTCCTGCGTGTGCTGCGGCGACAGCGGCTGGGTGGTCGCCGGCGTCATCCTGCCGTCGATTTTCATCGCCGGCGGGAAGCCCGCGGTGATGAACAAGTCCGACCCCTTCTTCTGCATCATCATCGTCAGAAGCTGGTACATGAACTTAAGGCCTTCGTCGCGTTCCATGATGTTCCTCGTCAATCAATTTGAGCCGCAAAGCGGCGATCTAACTTAGTCACCTCCCCGCGAGGGGGCGGAGACGGGGTTTCGCGAAGCACCGCTTCGCGCCGTCGCAGCCGGCAGGCTGTGCAAAGCCTGCCGTGGGGGACGGTTGTCTACATTGTGCTTCAAGGATAATTCCCGGCTGTCAGCCGGGGAAATTATCCTTGTTCGCGGCCTTGCTGCGCGCCTCTCCGGGGGAAATGATCTTGCGCTTGACCAGGTCCTGCAGGTTCTGGTCCAGCGTCTGCATGCCGTACTGCTGGCCGGTCTGGATCGCGGAATACATCTGCGCCACCTTGGCCTCGCGAATCAGGTTGCGGATGGCCGGGGTGCCGACCATGATCTCGTGCGCCGCGACGCGGCCGGTGCCGTCCATGGTCTTGCACAGGGTCTGCGAGATCACCGCCTTCAGCGATTCCGAGAGCATGGCGCGGATCATTTCCTTTTCCGCGGCGGGGAACACGTCGATGATGCGGTCGATGGTCTTCGCCGCCGACGAGGTGTGCAGCGTGCCGAACACCAGGTGGCCAGTCTCGGCGCCGGACATGGCGAGGCGGATGGTTTCCAGGTCGCGCATTTCGCCGACCAGGATCACGTCCGGGTCTTCGCGCAGGGCCGAGCGCAGCGCGTTGTTGAAGGACAGGGTGTGCGGGCCGACCTCGCGCTGGTTGATCAGGCACTTCTTGGTTTCATGGACGAACTCGATCGGGTCCTCGACCGTCAGGATGTGGCCGTACTCGCTTTCGTTCTTGTGATTGACCATGGCCGCCAGCGTGGTCGACTTGCCCGAACCGGTCGGCCCGGTGACCAGCACCAGCCCGCGCGGCTGGTCGGCCAGTTCCTCGAAAATCTTCGGGCATTTGAGATCTTCGAGCGACAGTATCTTCGATGGAATGGTCCGCATCACCGCCGCCGCGCCGCGGTTCTGGACGAAGGCATTGACGCGGAAGCGGGCCAGATTCGGCACCGCGAAGGAAAAGTCGCACTCCAGATTTTCCTCATAAGCCTTGCGCTGGCCATCGTTCATGATGTCATAAATCATGGCATGCACGTCCTTGTGCTCCATCGGCGGCAGATTGATCTTGCGCACGTCGCCATGGACCCGGATCATCGGCGGCAGACCGGCGGACAGGTGCAGGTCGGAGGCCTTGTTCTTGACGACGAAGGTGAGCAGTTCGGTGATGTCCATGAGCGCTTTCCTCTAGATGGGGTGCGATATACTTTGAAAACGCTATATGACATCAATCGCCGCCAACTTGCAAGCCGTGCGTGCACGCATCGCCGCCGCCTGTGCTGCCGCGGGACGGCCGGCGGATGCCGTGCAATTGCTGGCGGTTTCCAAGACCTGGCCGGCGGCCGGCGTGCGCGAAGCGGCCGCGGCGGGGCAGCGCGCCTTCGGCGAGAACTACGTGCAGGAAGCCGTCGACAAGGCCGCCGAGTTGACCGGTTTGCAACTCGATTGGCATTTCATCGGCCCGCTGCAGAGCAACAAGACGCGGCCGGTGGCGGAAGGCTTTGCCTGGGTGCATTCGGTGGATCGGCTGAAGGTTGCCGAGCGGCTCGCCGCGCAGCGCCCGCACGGCATGCCGCCACTGCAGGCTTGCATTCAGGTCAATGTTTCCGGCGAAGCCTCGAAAAGCGGCTGCGCACCGGACCAGGCCGCGGCCCTCGCGCATGCCGTGGCCGCCCTGCCCGGCCTGCGTCTGCGCGGCTTGATGGCGATTCCCGAGCCGAGCGACGACAGCCGCCTGCAGCGCAGCCGCTTCGCCCTGCTGCGGCAATTGCGCGATCGGCTCAACGCAGAGGGCCTGGGCCTCGATACACTCTCGATGGGCATGAGCGAAGACCTCGAGGCGGCGATAATGGAGGGTGCGACCATCGTGCGCGTCGGCACCGCAATTTTCGGCAAACGGGATTGATATGACCTACCCCCCAGCCCCCTTCCCACGGAAGGGGATGATTACGGTTCGCAAGCTACGCTTGCTCCAATTTATTGGCTGGTCGTCTCCTTGGGGCGGCCCAGCGGAGACGACGACATGAAGATTACATTTATCGGCGGCGGCAACATGGCGGTCGCCCTGATCGGCGGCCTGCGCAAGCAGGGCTTTTCGGCGGCCGGCATACAGGTGGTGGAGCCCTTCGCCGCGGCGCGCGAAAAGCTCACCGAGAGTTTCGGCGTACGCTGCACGGCAGCGGTCGACGCCGCGGCGCTCGATTGCGAGGCGCTGGTGCTGGCGGTCAAGCCGCAACAGCTCAGGGAAGCGGTCGCCCCGCTGCGCGGCAAACTCGGCACGCAACTGGTGGTGAGCATCGCCGCCGGCCTGCGCATGGCCGACATCTCGTGCTGGCTGGGCAACTACCGCAAGCTGGTGCGCACCATGCCGAACACGCCGGCGCTGATCGCCGCCGGCATCACCGGCCTGTGCGCCGACCCGAGCGTCGATCTCGAAGGGCGCAGTACGGCGGAAAAAATCCTCAAGGCGGTGGGCAGCACGGTGTGGATAGCCCAGGAGGAACAGATGGATGCCGTCACCGCAATCTCGGGCAGCGGCCCGGCCTATGTTTTCTATTTCATCGAGGCGATGGAAACTGCCGCGCTCAAGCTGGGTTTCGATGCGCAGTCCGCGCGCCAGTTGAGCGTCGAGACCTTTGTCGGCGCCGCCCGCCTGGCGCAACAGAGCAGCGAGCCGATCGCCACCTTGCGCGAGCGCGTGACGTCCAAGGGCGGCACCACCGAAGCGGCGCTGTTGTCATTCGCCGCGAGCGACATTGCCGGCGCCATCGGCGAGGGCATCATGGCCGCCGAGGCGCGCGGGCGCGAACTCGGCGAAATCCTGGGTAAAGACTGATGTTCGTCCAGATCCTCCTGTTCATCCTCGACACCGTCTGCGGCTTCCTGACGCTGGCGCTGCTGGTGCGCTTCGCCATGCAATGGGCGCGCACGCCGTTCCGCAACCCCCTGGGGCAATTCATCGTCGCTGTCACCGACTGGATGGTGCGCCCGCTACGGCGCATGGTGCCCGGACTGTTCGGCCTCGACCTGGCGAGCCTGCTGCTGGCCTGGCTGTGGCAGGTGGCCTATCAGGGAATCGCACTGGGGCTCTCGGGCCTGCTCTCCGCCGTGTCGCCAGCACCAATTCTTGTGGTGGCCATGCTCGCCGCGCTGGACGTGGCGAAGATCGGCCTCTACCTGATGATAGGAGCAGTGCTGATATCGGCGGTGTTCTCCTGGGTGAACCCGCACGCGCCGCTGGCCGGGGTCTTCGACACCCTGACGCGGCCGCTGCTGCGGCCGTTCCGCCGCGTCATCCCGCCCATCGGCGGGGTCGATCTGTCGCCGCTGGCGCTGCTGCTGGTGCTGCAGATAGCGCTGTTCATCGTCGCCGGCCTGCGCCAGAACGTGATGCCCATGATGCTGCTCTCGTGAACCACCCAGCGCCCGGTCCCTGTTCCAGAAAAAAGAGTTGCGGCAGATCATGAACCGCTCATCCCCCAGCCCCTTCTCCGGGAGAAGGGGTGCGCTGGCGCCCACCCCCCTTTCCCCCGCCCCAAGGGCGGGGGTGACTGGTCACCTCCCCCGCCTGGCGGGGGAGGCTGGGAGGGGGTGCCCAGCATGATCCCGCGCCAGCGCGGGCGGCCCGGCGGCAGATCATGAGCTGGCTGGTGGCCGACGCCAGCGGCGTGACATTGCATCTGCATATCCAGCCGGGCGCGAAGAAAACCGAAGTGGTGGGACTGCACGACGAGGCGCTGAAAATCCGCCTTGCCGCGCCGCCGGTGGACGGCAAGGCCAATGCCTGCCTGCTGGCCTTTCTTGCCAAGCAGCTCGATGTGGCCAAATCTGCGGTCAGCCTGATCAGCGGCGACAGCTCACGCGCCAAGCGGGTGCGGGTGGCCGGCGTCGATGCGTCTACCGTGCAAGCCCGCCTGGGCGGCGGCAGCGATGCCGCGCAAAACCTGTCGGCCTAGCGGTTGCAGGGCCGGCTTCAGCCGACCGGATTAGGATGGCAGACTGAAATCCGACCGACCGGATCCGTCAGAAACATTGCAGCAGGTGTTGGTCGCAATAGAGTTTCTTCCAGTAAGCCAGGGCCAGCCAGAGCCAGAACAGCAGGAAGAAGGCCACCACGGGCACGTGGCGGTCGATGATCAGCCTTGGCGTGATCTTGCGCACAAGCTTCACCACCGGCCCCGTGACGATCAGGAACAACTTGTACATGGTGTTGTTGTGGCGGCGGCTGCCCGCCAGCAGGGCCAGCAGACCCTGGCCGAGCAGAAACAGCATCGCGACTTCGACCAGCGCGCGCAACACGCCGATCATGAAAAGTTCAGGGTGGCTCATGGTATGTTTCGGTCTCCGTTATTTTGCTTGGTCAAACTGATGAATTACGATCACTGGCGGCATTATGCCCGCGGCTGGCTGTTTCACTTTTTCGGCCGCGAGGACAGCGCCTTCGACGCCTACCTCACCGCATTCAGCATCAACCCGCAGGACGTGCAGTCGGCACGCCATCTGGCGGCGATTGCGGCGAAGCGGAAGAACTACGAAGTCGCGATCAAGTGGTTCGAGACGGCGCTGGCGCTGACTCCGGACGACGGCGCCAACTGGTTCAACCTGGGCTACGTTTGCGAGCATGCGGGCAAGCCGCAGCAGGCGGTCGCCGCCTTTACCGAGGCGGTGCGCCTGGTGCCCTCGCAGGACATGGCCTGGTACGGCATGGGCCTGGCCTACGCGCGCCTGGGGCAGCATGACCAGGCAGTCACGGCGCTGGAAAAAGTAGTCGAACTGCAGCCCATGAGCGGCGAAGGCTTCTACCAGTTGGGCATGGCCTACCATCACGCGAATCGTCCCGACGACGTCACGAAGATCCTCAAGCGCCTGGTCGCCTTCGAGCCGAAGCGGGCAAGGAAACTGGCGCAGGACAGCCAGCGCGCCGACTTGATGAAATTCATCCCGGAACTCCCCTTCTGATTCGTTAAGGCCGCCGCCCGCCGCAACACGATAGTTGCCGCTGGCGGCACGGCAAATTCGTATTCATCCAGGCCAAAGGCCTCCTGCGGATGTATTCACATCCCGGGACGCGGGCCGGCGATACCCCAGCAGGGGATACCGTCTCTCCCTCCGGTCGAGGGCTTTGCCCGCCGGGGATTCCGCTTTATGTCCCGCAAGGGACGGTATCCCGGGACGCGGGCCGGCAAAAAAAAGCCGGCCCGTGGTTTCCCAGGGGCCGGTCCAATGAGGGTGGGTATGCTCCCTAGCCCTCCTCCTCCTCCATAAGACTTTTAATCAGACACCCCGGGTGTCGATGTCGCCTTCCAGGTTCGGATAGCGCACATGGTCGACCAGGTCCTGAATCTCCTTGTTCGGCGCCGGGGAAATCAGGCTGCCGATGATCACGCCGAGGAAGCCGGCGGGAATGCCGAAGGTGCCGGCAGCGATCGGGTTGATGTCCCACCACAGCGGTGCATTGACGCCGAAGAACGGATAGGTCAACCACATGTAGTAGCCGCAGATGCCCAGACCGAAGCTCATGCCCAGCACCGCACCGAGGTAGTTGGCGCGTTTCCAGAACACCCCGCAGACCAGCGCCGGGAAGAAGCCCGAGGCTGCCAGCGAGAAGGCGGCACCGACCAGGAACAGGATGTTGCCCGGCTTCAGGCTGGTGACGTAGGCGGCAATCAGCGCCACCACGAGCAGCAGGCCCTTGGACACGGCCAGACGGCGAACCGTCGAGGCGTTCGGGTCGATCATCTTGTAGTAGAGGTCGTGCGACATGGCGTTGGCAATGGTCAGCAGCAGGCCGTCAGCGGTGGAAAGCGCCGCTGCCAGACCGCCAGCCGCCACGAGGCCCGAGATCACGTAGGGCAGACCCGCGATTTCCGGGGTAGCCAGCACGATCAGGTCGCCGCCGATGACGATTTCCGCCAACTGCACGATGCCATCCTTGTTGATGTCGGCAATGTTCATCAGCGTCTTGTCCACCACGGACCAGTTGCTGACCCAGGCCGGCAGCGAGGCGAAGCTCGAACCCACCAGGTTGCTGTACACCTCGAACTTGGCCAGGATGGCCAGGGCCGGCGCCGTGAAGTAGAGCAGGAAGATGAAGAACAGGCCCCAGAACACCGAGACGCGCGCCTCATGCACCGAAGGCGTGGTGTAGTAGCGCATCAGGATGTGCGGCAGGGCCGCCGTGCCGATCATCAGGCAGGCGATCAGGGCGAGGAAGTTCTTCTTTGCCTTGCTGCGGTTCTTCTCGATCTCCTCCGGCGTCTTGCCACCCACCGCAAAGGCTTCGGCGTGGGCCTTGACCGGGGCGGCGCGAGCGCCGACGCCCTTCTCGGCAGTCCAGGCCTTCTTCGCCGCGTCAGCGTCGGCCGGGAAGTCCTTGACGGCCTTCTCGGCGGCTTCGATCGCCTTCGCATCGGGGGTCGCCTCGGCCTTCAGTGCGGCGACCTTGTCCGCCAGTTTCTGCTTTTCAGCGGCGAGGAAAGCCGGGCCGTCCTTCTCCAGACCTGCCAGCTTCGCCGTCGCCGCAGCCGAACGCTCACGGAAAATGGCGCGTACCGACTCTTCCTTGGCGCCCTTGGGCGAGGCCTTGTCGTTGAACTCCTTTTCCAGCGCCGTGATCTTGGGCAGGGCCGAGGTGTAGGCAGTGATCTGCGGAATCGGGACGCCGGTATGCTTCACCGACAGCCAGACCACCGGGATCATGTAGGCCACGATCAGGATGATGTACTGGGCCACCTGGGTCCAGGTCACCGCCTTCATGCCGCCGAGGAAGGAACACACCAGGATACCGGCGAGGCCGACGAAGACACCGACCTGGAACTCGAGGCCGGTGAAGCGCGAGGTGATGATGCCGACGCCGTAGATCTGCGCAATCACGTAGGTGAAGGAGCAGACGATGGCCGCCACCACGCCGATGAAGCGCGGCAGGTGGCCGCCGAAGCGCGCACCGAGAAAGTCCGGAATCGTGAATTGACCGAACTTGCGCAGGTAGGGCGCCAGCAGGATCGCCACCAGACAGTAGCCGCCGGTCCAGCCCAGCACGAAGGCGAGGCCGTCGTAACCGGACAGGTAGAGGGTGCCGGCCATGCCGATGAAGCTGGCGGCCGACATCCAGTCGGCGCCGGTCGCCATGCCGTTGAACAGAGCAGGCACGCGCCGGCCGGCGACGTAGTACTCGCCGACGTCCGCCGTCTTCGACATGAAGCCGATGCCGGCATACAGCATGATGGTGGCGAACAGGAAGATGTAGCCGAGGATCTTGTTCGGCACGCCCATCTGTTCGAGGATGCCGACGAGGATGACGAAGGCAACGAAGCCGCCGGTATAGAAGGTGTAATAACGCTTCAGGTTGGCGGCGAATTGCGATTGGGTGATTTGTCCGGCCATTATTCGAGCTCCCCTTCGTGGACGCCGTATTCCTTGTCCAGGTTGTTCATGTAGTGGGCGTAATACCAGATGATCGCGACATAAATGATCAACGAACCCTGCGCCGACATGTAAAAGCCCAACGGACCGATGAAGTTGATGTCGTTGAGCTCGCGCGCGAACCAGCCCATGACGAATGTGGCCACGAACCAGACGACAAGCAAGACCGTGCTTATCTTCAGGTTGATGTTCCAGTACTGTTTGTGCTTCTCAGTGAGTTGCATCTGGCACTCCTCCTTTTTTTGGTATGCGGCGAACCGGATCAGTTCGCCGTTCCTGTAACGCACGCCGGGATTCCCCTCTATCGCGCGCCGGTTTTCCCCCGGAGCAGTACCAACGTTATAGATGACCAACGCCAATTGCCCCAAGATGCCTGCATTGTCCGCCGGCAATCCTGACGCGAAGCTTACAGGCCGACAGGGAAGTTTCCGGCAGTCGGTCTTTGCGGCACCGCAGCATGCTGGCCCGCTGCATGCGGCCGCTCCGGAAAGCTGACCCGAAACAGGCAGCCGCGGCCCTTGGTGCCCGGCAACAGTTCGATGCGCGCCTGATGCAGTTCGGCAATCTCGGCGGCGATCGGCAGGCCCAGTCCGCTGCCATCCACATCGGTGCCGAGAACACGATAGAAGCGCTCGAACACGTTGGCGCTTTCCTCCACGGGAATGCCGATGCCGTCATCATCGACCTCGACCACGGCCCGATTGCTGCCGTGCACGCGCAGGGTGACGCAACCTTGCCGCGGCGTGTACTTGATCGCGTTGTCGACCAGGTTGGCCAGCAGTTCGCGCAGCAGCAAGGGCACGCCCGAGACCATCAAGGGCGCGCCGTTGCCCTCGAAACCGAGATCGATCTGTTTCGCCAGCGCACGCACCACCCATTCGCCGGCGACGTCCCGTGCCAGGGCATCGAGGTCGACCGGAACCACGCGGTGCAGCTTTTCATGGCTGGCCTCGGCGCGCGCCAGGATCAGCAACTGGTTGATCATGTGCGAAGCGCGGTCGGTGCTTTCGGCAATCAGTTGCAGGGCATGGCGCATCTGTGCCGGATCGGTCTCGGACAGCGCGATCTCGGTCTGCGTCTTGAGCCCCGTCAGCGGGGTTCGCATCTGGTGTGCGGCCTGGGCGATGAAACGCTGCTGCGCCTGGAGGTTGTCTTCCAGCCGTCCCATCATTTCATTGAAGGCGACCACCAGCGGCCGCACCTCGTCCGGTACCGGATAAACCGGTATCGGCGACAAATCCGTGGGCCGGCGACGGCGAATCCGGTCACGCAATTTGTGCAGCGGCGCAATGCCGCGCGTGAGGCCCAGATAGACCAGGATCACCGCCAGCGGGATGATGGCAAATTGCGGCAGCAGCACGCCGGAAATAATCCGCGAGGCCAGTTCCTCGCGCTTGCGCAAGGTCTCCGCGACCTGCACCACGACGGGCGGCAAGCCGCTCTTTACCGGAATGAAGGCATAGGCGATGCGCACGTTGTCGGCCTCGATACGGTCGTCGCGGAACAGGATCTTGCGCGCCTCGACCTGCGGCGGCAGGTTGGGCCAGGGTATTTCCCGATCGCCGTGCAGCAGCTTGCTGTTGGGACCGACCACTTGATAGAACAATACGTCGTTGTCCTCAACATGCAGCAGGGTGCGCGCCGACGCCGGCAGGTTGACGGTGACCCGGTCGCCGTCGATGCTCACCAGACGCATGATCGAGGCGACATTGTCGGCCAGCGCCTGGTCGTAGGGCTGGTTGGCGATGTAGCTGGCGACGTGGTTGGTGGCGGCAATCGATATCGGCCACAGCAGCAGCAATGGCGCCAGCATCCAGTCGAGGATCTCGCCAAACAGCGAGTTCGGGTATTCGTTGTGCTGAAAAGGGTTCGAATCGCGCCGCAGCTTCGCCGCAGGCGCCGCGGCGGCGTCAGGCTCTGCCATCGGCGCTCGCGGAATCGGATGGTTTCTCCAGGCAATAGCCAAGGCCGCGCATGGTGGTGATGCGCGCGCCACCCGGCTCCAGCTTCTTGCGCAGGCGATGGATGTAGACTTCGATGGCGTTGTTGCTGACTTCCTCGCCCCAGCTGCAGAGCTGGTCGACCAGTTGTTCCTTGCCCACCAGGCGCCCGGCGCGCAACAGCAGGATTTCCAGCAGCGCCAGTTCGCGCGCCGACAGTTCGACGATCTCGCCGTTGAGGCGGGCCATGCGCTCCGACTGGTCATAGGACAGGCTGCCGACTTCGATCAGCGTCGGATTGCCGGTGCCGCGCCGGGTCAGCGCCCGCGCCCGGGCGAACAGTTCCGGCAGGGCGAAAGGCTTGGTCAGGTAATCGTCGGCGCCCGCATCGAGCCCGCGCACGCGGTCTTCGACGCCATCCTGGGCCGTCAGCACCAGTACCGGCATGGTCAGCTTGCGCGCACGCAGGCGCTTGAGCACTTCGATGCCCGATAGGCGCGGCAAGCCCAGATCGAGAATCAGCAGGTCATATTGCTGGGACAGCAGTGCCGTATCGGCATCGGCGCCGTTATTGACATGGTCGACCGCATATCCGGATTTGCGCAGGGCGGAGATAAGCCCCTGGGAAATGATGCGGTCATCCTCTGCAAGCAGTACTCTCATGGCGGCCTCGCGAAACAGGGTTTGGAGCGACGTTGGGTACTAGGTTTCGGTGGCGGCTAGGGCCCGCCTGATTCGCCCCGAGCGCTGCGACCGAAACCAGAACCTCGTCGAGCTTGCCACAAATCAGGCCGGGGGCAAGCGGGCGCTGACACCCGCCCAGAATTCGTCGGCCTTTTTCCTTCCTGCCATGCCCTGAACGACCTGACGACATTTTTCGAGTCTTGCGGTGAGATCCGCGACGTTCGTGCATTTCTCCACCAGCGCGGTCAGATCGTCGGCCCCCGGTCCCAGATAGGTAACCAGCGCGCGGCAGGCATAGCGCGAGGCCGAGAGCAGCGAAACCTCGACGGGCGGCGCGGCGGGTGCCGCTTCAGGCGTGGCGGCTGCCGCCGACGCTGCGGGTGCGGCGGCCGGCTGGGTGCCGGAAGCGATCTCGATATAACCGTCCGCCAGCAGGTTGTTGAGTATGCCTTCGCTGGTCGGGTGGGAGTTCTTTGCCAGCAACTCGCGACGGGTGGTCTTGTCGTCGACCATGATCAGCATGGTCCTTTCCCGCATGCCGAGTCTGTTCGCGCGCGTGGCGATTTCGGTTCTTCCTTTTTCGGTTTTGCGATAAATACCCTCGCTACCCATGAAACTCCTCCTAGGAATGCAGGCTTGCGCCAAATGATAGCCTGTCCGCCGTCGCGCCGGGGAGTAGTTTCGCGCGCCTCGAGTTTCCAATCCAGGCAGTGCCTGGCCTGGGAGTCCGTCAGAGTTGGTAGTTCATTTTCAGGCGCTGCTGCAGCGCCTTGGCCTGGCGGAATGCCTCCTTCAGGATACGGCGGTCGAGCTGATTGAGGCGGCCGATGAAAATCCGGTTGTCGCCGGGCCGTCCCTGGCCGGCTTCCAGGTGCTGGTGGCGCAGGCGCAAGAGCTGGATGTAATGGAAGGCGTCGATCAGGCTATCCACGCCGTCGCCGCCGGGCAGTTTCTCGGTGCGCCGCAGGCGTGTGACGGTCGATGCGGCATCGATGCCATGGGCCAGCGCGAGCACCCGCGCGGCATCGACGAACAGCCGCGCCCCCGACTTCTTGAGGTCGATGTAGGCCTTGCCCTGCTCGTCGCTCTCGGTGACGAAGTCGCGGATCATGCCCAGCGGCGGGGCGACCGCCAGCGCGTTCTGCGCCAGCATGCGCTGAAAGGCCGAATTCGCCATGCTCAGGCTGAACAGGTGTTCGTGCATGCGCGCGGCGAGGTCCCGCTTGCCGTAGATCGCGCGGAAGTCGAAGAAGATCGTGGCGTTGAGCAGCGCCTCGGGCTGGGGCGCGCGTATCCAGTGGCTGAACTTCTGCCGCCATTCGTCGAGCGTCAGGCACCACTCGGGGTTGCCGGCCATGATGTTGCCCTTGCACAACGGGAAGCCGCAGCGGTCGAGATCCCGGTTGACGTCGCGGGCGAAAGCCAGCAGGCGGGCGCGGAAGGCGTCGCGCTCGCCTGTATCGGCGGCCAGGAACACGATGCCGTTGTCCTGGTCGGTGGCCAGCGTCTGTTCCTCACGGCCCTCCGAGCCGAATGCCAGCCAGGCCCACTCGATCCCGTCCATGGCATGGCGGCGCAGGTTCAGGTCCAGGATGCGCGCGGTCGCCGCGTCGTTCAGCGTCGAGATGTACTGCGTCAGCTGTTCCGCGCCTATGCCCTGCGCCAGCATGTTGAAGGCCGATTGCTGCACGTCGCGCAGCGCCGCCTGCAGCGCCTCGATGTCCTCGGCGGATTCGATGGCGCGGCGCACCTGGCCGACGCCGACCCGTTGCAGGGCGAACAGGTCGCGCTCGGAAATCACCCCCGACAGGCGCCCCGCCGGATCGACCAGCAGCAGGTGGCGGATGCCGCGCGAGGCCATGGTGAATATCGCGTCGTAGGCCGTGGCGGTTTCCGGCAGCGTCGCCGGACTGTGCGACATCACCTCGGTAAGCGGCTGCTCCAGCGGCACCCGGCCCAGCACCACGCGCCGCACCACGTCGGACTGCGTCATCAGGCCGATCGGCGCACCGTCGCCATTGACCGCGACCACCGAGCCGGTCTTGTGCTCGCCCATGATTTCGACCGCGCGGCGGATCGGCGTTGCCGCATCGACCGAGATCGGGGCGCGCTTGATCAAGTCGATCAGCCGGGTATTGAGCGACTGCGCCGCGTTGGCCTGCTGCGCAAAATGCGCCTGCAACTGCTGCCGCGACTGGCTCACCAGCGACGCCAGATAGCCTGTGCAATGCCGGCTGAAGGCCGGGCTCAGCGCCAGCAATTGGTGGAAGGCGGCGGCCGGTAACAGCCAGGCCTCGACCTCGGTGAGTGCCGTATAGACATTGGCCGACGCACGGCGGCCGGAGAGCGCGCCGATAGGAAAGCATTCGCCGACCGCGAGCGTCAGCCCGGTCTCGCCCGCAGCGCCGGCCGAGACGGCCTGGACCTTGCCGCGGACGATGACGAACATCGCCTGCGCCGCGCCCTGCTCGGGCGACACCATCACGGCGCCGGCAGCAAACTTCGCCGGCTGCAGATGCCTGTCGAGAAAGGCCAGCGCCTCCGGCTCGAAACGGTCGAAGGGCGGGTAGGGACGCAGGGTTTCGGCAACGGACGGAGCAGTCATCATCGCGGGCAACTGGCTGGAAGGAGGCCCGATTCTAATGGACCCGCGCCGCGCCGCAACATGCGCACCGCATGCCGACGCCGTACCGCCAGCGCCAACTTTCGCGCCTCAATAGAAAAACCCCCGCCCCTGTTTCCAGAGTCGGGGGTTTCGGTAAAGCACGGCCCCAGTAGGAAGGTGGGTAACAGGAGGAAACCTGGGTTTCCTCCTGTTCCTTCAACTGGGAATGGACATTACATGTCCATTCCGCCCATGCCGCCCATGCCACCCATGCCGCCCATGCCGCCCATGCCGCCACCGGCCGGCTTGTCTTCGACCAGCTCGGCCACCATGCAGTCGGTGGTCAACATCAGGCCGGCCACCGAAGCGGCGTTCTGCAGCGCGGTGCGCGTGACCTTGGTCGGGTCCAGCACGCCCATCGCCACCATGTCGCCGTACTCGCCGGTCGCGGCGTTGTAGCCGAAGTTGCCCTTGCCTTCGAGCACCTTGTTGATCACCACGGACGGCTCGTCGCCGGCATTCGCGGCGATTTCGCGCAGCGGCTGCTCCAGGGCGCGCAGCACGATCTTGATGCCGGCGTCCTGTTCGTGGTTGTCGCCCTTGAGCGAAATCGCGGCGCGGGCGCGCAGCAGGGCCACGCCGCCGCCGGCGACGATGCCTTCTTCAACGGCGGCACGCGTGGCGTGCAGCGCGTCTTCGACGCGGGCCTTCTTTTCCTTCATTTCCATTTCGGTCGCGGCACCGACCTTGATCAGCGCAACGCCGCCTGCCAGCTTGGCCACGCGCTCCTGCAGCTTTTCCTTGTCGTAGTCGCTGCTGGCTTCCTCGATCTGGGCGCGGATCTGCGTGACGCGGCCCTTGATCGCGTCTTCGGCGCCGGCGCCGTCGATCAGCGTGGTGTTTTCCTTGGCGACTTCAACGCGCTTGGCCTGGCCCAGGTCCTTCAGGGTGGCTTTTTCCAGCGTCAGGCCGACTTCCTCGGCGATCACCGTGCCGCCGGTCAGGATGGCGATGTCTTCGAGCATGGCCTTGCGACGGTCGCCGAAGCCCGGGGCCTTGACGGCGACGGTCTTGAGGATGCCGCGGATGTTGTTCACCACCAGGGTGGCCAGCGCCTCGCCATCGACGTCTTCGGCGACGATCAGCAGCGGACGGCCGGCCTTGGCGACTTGCTCGAGTACCGGCAGCAGGTCGCGGATGTTGGAAATCTTCTTGTCGTGCAGCAGGACGAAGGGATTGTCCAGAATCGCGATTTGCTTGTCCGGGTTGTTGATGAAGTAGGGCGACAGGTAGCCGCGGTCGAACTGCATGCCTTCGACCACTTCGAGTTCGCTTTCGAGCGACTTGCCGTCTTCGACGGTGATAACGCCTTCCTTGCCGACCTTGTCCATCGCATCGGCGATGATCTTGCCGATGTCGGCATCGGCGTTGGCCGAGATCGAGCCGACCTGGGCGATTTCCTGGGTCGTCGTGCAGGGACGGGAAATCTTCTTCAGCTCTTCGACGACGGCGATCACGGCCTTGTCGATGCCGCGCTTCAGATCCATCGGGTTCATGCCGGCGGCGACGAACTTCATGCCTTCGCGGACGATCGACTGGGCCAGCACGGTGGCGGTGGTGGTGCCGTCACCGGCGACGTCGGAGGTCTTGGAAGCGACTTCCTTGACCATCTGCGCGCCCATGTTCTCGAACTTGTCCTTCAGCTCGATTTCCTTGGCGACCGAAACACCGTCCTTGGTGATGGTCGGGGCGCCGAAGGAGCGCTCCAGAATCACATTGCGGCCCTTGGGGCCGAGGGTCACCTTGACTGCGTCGGCGAGGATATTGACACCACGAACCATGCGTTGACGCGCGGAATCGCCAAATTGAACTTCTTTAGCTGCCATTATTTATATCTCCTTGAATTCTGTATCGATATGTCCCGGGCAGGGCCTGGGCACGGTATCCCCTGGCGGGATCAGAGCTCGACTACGCCCATGATGTCTTCTTCACGCATGACCAGCAGCTCGTCGCCATCGACCTTGACGGTCTGGCCGGAGTACTTGCCGAACAGCACGCGATCGCCGACCTTCAGCGACATCGGGCGAATCTTGCCGTCGTCCTGGATCTTGCCGGCGCCGACAGCCTTGACTTCACCCTGATCGGGCTTTTCCGCGGCATTGTCGGGAATGACGATGCCGGAAGCGGTTCTCTTCTCTTCTTCGAGGCGCTTGACGATTACGCGATCATGCAAGGGGCGGATTTTCATGGGGTGATCTCCTCTTAAACTGGGTTGGAACAGAAATGAGCAGCTGCGGCCGGGCCGCAGGACTGAATCGGGCAGAGCGCAAGGAATTGGCACTCATCACCAGCGAGTGCTAATAATAGGGCCTTATGTCCCATTCTTCAAGGGGTTCCCGAATAAATTGCCGTCGCCTGTCGGGAAGTAATTAACTCCGGAAATCGAAAGCTAATAACTCCGGAATGGTGCGGTGCGGGGTAACGGGCCGGTGTATCGGTGCCAAATAGCCCGCAAAACTTCCGGCGTTACTCAGTCTGACGGCTTCGCCTTCAGGAGCTTGATAATCTCAGGCGCGGTCAGTTCCACATTGACCAGCCTCGCGCGGCTGTTGTGGCGGTCGATAGTTAAAGCACGGCCCATTAGCGCCGTCTCCCGGTTGCATATGCGAATCGTCCACCGCCCTCAAGGTCCCTCAGCACTTCAGACTTCGCTTGGGCTACCGCCATCTCCATTGCACGTTCAATTATCGGGCCAACACCCACCCCGGCACCGCGGGCGTCGATACTAATCGATGTGTTGAAAGTCACCGGAGTTGTGCCTGTGCCACCTTGGACTGCCACACCCAGGCTACCGTCCTTGCCGCGCTTGAGCGGCATGATCGCCTCGGGGCCGGCTTCGCCCATCTCGCCCAGGGCGCCGCCCTTAGCAAAGCGAAACGGCGTCGGCCGAGCGACTACCGTATTGACATAGCGGTGCAGGTCGGGCGAGTTGAAGGTGCCGCCCTTGGCGAAGGCGCCGCCCAGGGCGTCGATGTACGGCAGACCGCCGTTGCCGACGCTCGGATTGAGCACACCGTCCATCAGCTTTTCCAGCAACCCACTGGCGGCGCCGCCCAGGCCTTTCATGGCCGGCTGCACGATGGAGATGCGGGCGAACTCGGCGGCTGCGTAGCGCACGAAATCGCTGATGCTGGCCTTGCCGCCGGCCAGCGCCGAGGACAGATCGTCTTCGGCGCGCTTCCAGGTCGAGGACCAGGCGCGGCGGGTCTGGCCGGCCTTGTCTTCGACGGTGCGGGCGTAGTCGTCCAGGCCGGCCTTGGCGCCGGCCAGCCAGTCGGCTTGCGCCTCTTTTTGTCTTTTCAGTTCGTCGCCCAGTGCCTGGCGCGCGGCGATCTCGCGATCGTAAAAGTCCAGGTGCTGCGCCATCGCGCCATTGGCGGCGGCGATGGCGCGGGCCTCTTCGAGGCGCGCGATCGCCAGGGCGTTGATCTCAGCCTCGGTTTTGCCGTAGTTCTCGCGCTCGGCGGCCAGGAGGCGCATGCGATCTTCGAGTGGGGCGATCTGAGCGCGCAGGGCGTCGGTGTAGATCTTGGCCTGGTCGGCGGCGCCCTTCTCGGCTTTCCTGCGCTGCTCAATCACCGCGGCACCGGCCAGTGCTTGCTCCAGCTCGCGCATTTGGGCTTCCGTCAGCGTGTCACGTGCGGTAATCAGTAGCGCCTCCACCGGCAAGAGCTTGCGTCCGGCGGCCTCTTCGGCCTCGATGCCGCGCGCGAGCTTCACCGCGGCCTCGTACTGCTGTGCGTAGCTCTTCGCCTGCTCGCGGGCGGCGTCGTCGAGGCCGTCGCGCAGCGCGCCATGCCCTTTGGCCGGGAGGGCGATCGTTCCGCCAGCGCCGGCGTCGGACATTTTCTTCAGCGCTTCCGACAGCTTTGTTTGCGCCGCAGCGGCATCGCGGCTGCCGTTGGCCACGGCCGTGATATCGACGATTAGCCGCTGCGCCGCGCCCTTGCCGCTCTTGGCCAGTTCGCCGCCGAAGCGGCCCATGAAGTTGGCGGCGTCTTCCGTGCCATCGCGCAGCCCCTTGATGGCGGGCAGCATGTCTTTCGCGGCCGCGACCGAGACACCCAGCTCGCGGGCGAGCTTTTCGGCCTGGCTATCGCCGAAAGCGCCCTTGAGCTTGTCGGTCAAACCGAAGGTGCCCAGGCCCTCCATCGACTTCGACAGCGATTGCCGCGCCAGCATGCCTTGCGTTTCCAGCAGGGTCTGCTGAAAGCGCACGTGATCGACAATGCCGGCGCGAGCCCCGGCGCTGGCCTTGTTGAATTCCTTATACACGTTGTCCATCGAAAACTCGCGTGCCGTCTTGCCGACCGCGCCGACCTCCGAGGCGAGATCGCCGAGGGCTGTCTTGAGTTCCTTGACGGGTTCCTTGCCGAGATTGACCGAGTAATAGATGGCATAGCCGGCCGCCGCCGCCGCGGCCGCCGCGATGGTGAAGGGATTGGCCAGGCCGGCAATGTAGCCGCCCAGGGCGCGCGCCGCCGGGCCGACGCCGCCGAACATGTCCTTGAGCTGGCCGCCTTGCTGGACCATCACCATCATCGGGTTTTGGCCCGAGGCGATGGCCGTGACGATGTCGGTGAATTGCGCCGGGACGCCGCGCAGGGCGAAGGCGGTCTGCTTGGCCGACATGGCGGTGTAGTCGAGCGCGCGCGAGGCCTTGGCGCCGGCAGCTTCGGCAGTGGCGCCGATGGCCTTGATCTGCTCGGCATTGGCCGTGGCGCCGGCGGCGACGGACTTGCCGTCGTAGCTCACTTTCAGGCCAAACTGGATGTCGCTGCTCATGCTATTTTCCTCACTCGGCCTCGATGTAAAAGACGCTCCGGCGCTCTAGGCGCTCTGGCGCGTGAAAGACGCTCCGGCGCTCAAGGCGCTCCGGCGTTCGGTACCCCTAAGGGCGCCCCTCAACGCCTGCCCCTGAGGCGGCGGGAGGGGCTTCCGGTCATGGGTCGGGCAGACATTGCAACGCTATGGCCGGCTCTCGCGTTGCGCCTATGGCCCTTGAGTGTCGGAGACGCCTCGCGGTTCCATCTGCACTAACGCGTATTCATACTGGCTAACTGCTCGGCCAAAGTGTTGCGCTGGGCTTGCAGTTCCGCCATTTCCCTTTCTATCGCTTCACAGCGGGCGCGCCTTTCCTCCAGGGACGGCGCGCGGTCGGAGAAAGCAATGCCGTCCAGCAACTTGGTAAAGCCGGCCTCAATCTGGTCGGCGAAATAGAAATACAGCGCACCCTGCGGAACCCTGCCGCCGACATCGGGAGTCCCAAGAAAATTGATACCGATATGCCCGTACGTGTTCAATTCCTGTTGCTTGGCGGTATCCCATACATAGGGGCTTCGCGGGTTGTTCAAGACTCCCGAAACCATGTCCGCCTTGAACTTTTCACCCTTGCGGCGGATGTCTTCACGGACGAGGGCCAAGGCGTCCTCTTTGCGCAGTTTGCCGCTGCGCATCTTGGCGCGCTCGGTTGTCAGGGTTGCCAACCGCGCATCAAGGCCGGCGATCTTTTCGGTGACACGTTGGGCCGTTTCACGCATCTGGCGGATGGCATCTTCCAGAACCGGGTCGACCTCACCGTTGGCACCGTATTTCCGGGCAAGGTGGTCTGCGTTTGCTTTTTCAACCGCCCCGCCTTTCACCAGTTGCGCGCCGTCCTCATCAGACAGCTCGATAATTCCTCCAGGGGGGATTCCTCTGACTTCTACAAGTGTGCGGTAGTAACGCATGGCGGGTGTCCTTTAGGGCTGTTCAAATAGGTGCAACGCTCTCGACCAAGCCAAGGGCTTCGGCATAGGTGAGCGCTGGGCAAGTCATCTTTATGGAAGGCATGTCAGGCGGCGGGGGTGCGCTTCAATGCGCGCCATACCGTGCCGGAAGTAATGCCGAAATCTTTGGCGAGCTGGTTGGTTGCGCAGCGTGCCGACAGGCCGCCTTCGGCCGATGTCATGGCGTCGAACCGGGATTGCATATCGGCGTCACGCAACGCCTGCAGCGGGCGCTTGCAGGTCGGGACGGTGAGATATTCACCGCCGTAGGTGTGGCAAAGTTTTTCGGCCGCCTCGGTTCCGATCACTTCGGCTAGCTCTGAGATGCGCGCCACGCCGAGCGCCCGCTTCCCCTTCGGAACCATGAAGGTCTGCCCGCCGTATTCCTTGACCAGGAGCAGCGTTGCGGGCAAACCAAGAAAGTCGACCAGCTCGCGCGCCTTGGCGGGAAGCTGCGAAACGTAGACTTTTTCTTTGGTTTCGGCGATGGTGCTGGCTTCGGTCATGTTACGGTTCCCGCTTGCAGATGCCGACGAGTATCGGAAACATGCGGAAACTAAAACCGCTGGCGTGTGCCAGCGGGTTCAAATGAAAAAGCCCGCCAGGATTGCTCGGGGCGGGCTGTAGTGGTGCAGAGAGGGCCGCTCAGGCGGGCGGCGGGGCTGCGGCGTCTGCCAGCGCCGTCTGGACGTTGTGGGTTGCCACGAGGATGCTACTGCCCACGATATTCAGAAGATAGCCCAGGCCGTTTTGGGTGCATTCGCACTCCAGCCGCTCAAAGTCGGTGGCCTGAAGGATGTCACCCAAGGCACAGAGCGCCGCGCCAGCAATCTCCAAATCTTTGTTCCAGTTTCCAGCTATGGTGATCGGGGATAAATGGCTCATGCCTCACCCCCTTGCGGATGACAGGTGGGCGCTGCGGCGGAGTCATTAGCGGCCACACCATGACGGCCGGGCTCGCAAGGACGTATCCAAGAGGCACCAATCCGGATGGAAACGGCGCCGGACATTGCCTCCCACAATTGCTGCTGCAAGGTTCCCCTCTCGCTGGAACCCAATTCGGTAATATTGCTCATGAAAGTTTCCTTTTCTATCGATTGATGAGGAATGCAAACAAGGGTGCGACGTGAAAATCAACATAATCAGCCTTGCGACCGCGTTACTTGCCGCGTTACAAGATTCGGAGGTATGCGAGTGACCATCGGTAGCCTGTAACGCCTCTACGGCCCGCTTTTGCGGGCTTGGGCTTTTCGCCGCTTCGCCCCGCGTCCGCTCTCGGTGAAATGCGCGCAATAGCCCGGCCAATTGCGCAGCGTTACCGCGCCATCAACCTTGCAGGTGATTACATTCGCACCCGGCGCCTTGCCGCGGTTCTCCCCGTTGGCGCAATCGCAGCAACATCGAGCGTCGGGAGGAAACGGCGCGAATTCAAGGCGGGCCATTTTCAGCAGCATGGCTATCCGCCTTGCGCTTTGCTGCTGCGCTTGATCCAACTGCCCAGGGCCGCCAAAACCCGTTGAAGCCCTTCACCATCCAGGAAGCGCGGATGGTCGACCTTGCCTCTCGGCTTGACCCAGGCGATGAAACGCGGATCGTCGAGGCCGGAGTAGCCGACCTTGCGGGCGCGATCTTCGAGCAGCCGCCATTGCGCGGGTGAGTGGCGACCGGGCGCGCTGCCGCCAGCCAGCTTGGGCTTGCGCTTGCTCTTGGTATAGACGAAGCCCAGGCGGTGAAATTCCGCCATGACAGATTCGAACGCGTGCGGCGTGAGTTCCTTGCTGCTGGTTACTCCGCCGGCTCGCAACAGCAGGGCGCGATAGTCTTCATCGGCCATCTGCAATTGACGTTTGGCAAACTGAACCAGTTTGATCTTGCCGCCGTATATCAGGCCGCCGGTGCTGTAGGTTTTGGCGGGCGTGCTCATGATGCTGTCCAGCAGCCCACTTTCGCGGCGGCGATCTTCAAGAGGACTACGTCGAGAGAAGCGCAGCCCATGCCGGCGGCAAGCTCGAACGCTTTGCGCACGGTGGCATAGAGGAAGCGCAATCCGCCGTCCTGCTGGCCGATCAGTTGGCAGAATTCACGTTCCGCGCGCCCGGACACACCCAGCGCGCCAAGGTGGGCGTCGACTTCCTTTTCATCGGGCATGCCGGCAATCACGGTGGCGCCGTTGGCGCGAGACGTAAGCTGCACGAGCTTTTTATCGTGCAGCGCCTTATAGATCGTCAGATTGCCGATGAACGCCAAGCCGATACCCGTTTCCTCGGGGAAGCTCAGAAGCTGCTCCATGACGCTCAATCGGATCAGGTGCGCGTGATCAAAGATCAACAGTCCGCCGGCTGGCACAAGCCGGGATACAAGTTCCTTGAGAGTTTCGCCGGTGTTTGGCGCCCCGTGCCTCCCGGCGGCTCTCGCCACCTCCGCGAGCACTCGCGTCCAAGTGCGGGACTCGCCATCAGCTAGGACGTAAATGACGGCTCTGTCCATTCTTGCCGCATACTTTGCGATGTGGGTTTTTCCAGTGCCCGAAGCGCCGAAGATCATCGCCACGCCGCGCCGACCCTCGGAGTCGCGTGCGGCGCGCGCATGCTCGAAAGCTCCAAGCACTTGCCGGGCGAAAGGCGTCATGATGAATCCGGCGGTGCGTTCTGCAATGCCCTCATCGACCTCATCAAGCCAAACAGAAAGCCGGTGGGTCTCTTCTGTGGTGCGTTGGCCAGATAGCCAAGCTTCAAGGCGCTCGGATTTCATCAGGCCGGATTCGATAGCGATGCCTTCCAGGCTTTCGCCAGCCTCTTTGATTTCAGCGATGCGCGCGGCAATGGCCGCTTCACGTCGGTCATTCCGGACTGTGCGATAGGAGTTGAATCCGCCGGCCTCCCTGTCATAGACGGCTTCTTCACGGTCCGCGAAAATGGCGCTGGTTTGCATTACAATTTCCTTTCGTGTTCTTGGTGTGGGCGCCGGCAAGTTGCAGCTTGCTTGGCGCTTTTGGTTTACCGGCGAACGGCGGCCCGCTTGCGCAGGCCGTCGATTGCCCTCTCCTCTGCCTGCCGGTCAAGCTCGGCAATCCTGCGGTTCATTTCTTCCTCTACCTTGGTCGGTGCCGTTTCCTGCGTCGGTAGCAGGTCGGTTCTTGTCGGCACAATGCTGACCACCTTGGATTTCGGCAGGGCCGGTTTTTCGCGTACTTCGCCGGTTTCCATGTTCAGGACTTCGCCAGGCCGAAGCTTGGGAAGCTGGGCTTCGAGGCCGGCACCTTCGGCGGCGATCAATTCTTGAAGGGCTTTTGCGGCGGCTTTCACATCGCGGGTATATGACGCGCGGGCGCGCATGATTTCCTTGGCGGCGAGCTTGCTGTTGTAGGGGGTGAGTTCCACTTTCCGTGCCTCGCAAAGCCGCTTCTCGCCGCGATACACATAGACCGCATCGGATAAATTGCTTGGGTTGTAGAGGGCGTAGTAGCCTTTCCCAGGCGGAAGTTTTGAAGTTCCTTCGCTCCAATATTTTGAATCCAGTATCGTGAATCCACCATCCTTTTTGCTGATGGTGATGCCCGCTGCGGAATAGCCGCAGAGCCGCTCTTGTGTTGCCGTGATTGTGCGCACAGCAAGGTCGGGAGCGCGGGCCTGTTCGATATAGACCTGATGACAACTCTTACTATCCATGCCGTGACCACGGCGGCCAAGCTCTTCGTTATAGTCCGTCACAACCTGATCTATCAGCTTCTCCATGCGTTCGATTTCTACAAACGTCGCCGCGTCCCATTCTTCGGGGCGTGCGTCCGGTGTGTTGCCGCAGTACGCTCCTCGGAACTCGTGGCGCATTTCCAGCATTTGCGCGATGGTGCCGAACACTCGCTCAATGATTTTTGCTTGGCCGTGAGCCACGTTGGTCCATCCGATTTCGATGCCTAGGCGAGGGAACAGGCCGATTATCCCGTTTGGGTCTTCCTTGCCTCGCCATCGGCGGGTCCACGGGGTGCCGCCTGAGTTTTCCCGCGCGCCGATCTCCCTGCCGTTATCGGGTTCGATCTCGCGCGGAATAACGCGGCCGGTAGTCTTGAGGGCGGCGAGAAACCCAGCGCGCACAGAATCGGAATTCAAGTCCGGCCCCAGCGCGTGCCCCAACCAATAGCGGCTGCGGACTTCCGCATAAGCGTAAATCCACGGGCGGAACACGCGGCCAGGCTTCCCGTATTTGCCGTTTCGGTCTATGCAGAAGACATCCAGCCGGCGGCCATCCATTGACCATGTATCGTGCAGCGGAAGCGAGATGTAATCCCTTCGTGCCGTTGGAGATCGAGCTTTGAGCGCGGTTTCGCCTTCCTTGATGTAGACCTTTACATCCTCGGGTATCGCCTCGTAGTCGGCCTTGGCTTTGTCGTAGCTGGGTATCTCTCCCCATCCTTGGCGCTTGGCCTCGGCACGGGTGCGCCGCCATGCTGTTCGGATGGGGCACTTTGGCGTCAGGGCTTCGCGCAGGAAACATTTCCAGGCGGCCGTTGGCCAGACCACGCGGCGCCCGCCATCGCCCGTCCACTGACCCAGGAGCAGCGCGGGCCAATGCATTGGGTCATAGCGATCAATGCGCGCTAGCTTTTCGTAGAGGGCGGACTTTTTGATGCCGAATCGCTCGCCGATCTCGGCGGCCATCGCTTTGCGCGCCCTGCCTTCGGACATACCAAGCCGCCAGAAGTGGCAGGCTTCGACGTCACGGTGCGCGCGTTCCTTCAGTTTCTTGCTGGCGCCTTCAAAGCGCAGCCAGAGAGTTTCCGCTTCATCGGGGGGCAGCTCGCGGAACTCCGCCGATGACGGCCGGCCGATATCGATGCCGACTTCCTGCGCCAGGTGGCGAGCGCGGGCCTCGATAGGAAGGGCGGAAAGGGGAATTTGCCAAGTGCCGGTTTCGTCTTTGAATGCGGCGGGATACCGGCGATTTCCACACGCCTTTCGAATCGCCTGAACAGTAACGCCCATCACTACGGCTACGCACACCGCGTCTAGGTGGGGATCAGCCCGCATCAATATCCCCTTGTTTGATGCCGAGCGTTACTGCGATACGATGCCCTGTTCCAATCGCGCCGGAATTCTTACCAGTCAAAACTTGGTGAACTGTTGCAGGAGAAAAACCATGCTGCCCAGCCCATTTCCGCATACTGATGCCCCGGCGGTCCCATTCGGCCTTGATGTCTTGCGGCGAGCGCTGCTTTTGTGATTCCATGACTACCTCCATGAACAAAACCAGACAAAAGAATATAGCTCCAAACGGAACTAGTCAAGGCTCATTTATGACCGTTGGCGTACGATTGGCCGAAGAGAGGAAGCGGCTCGGCTTCAGTCAAGGCGATTTCGCTCGCAAAGCTGGTGTATCCATCAGCACTCAAAAGCGCTATGAAATTGACGAACGCGAAGCGGGAACGGGATACCTCGAAGGGATTCGCAAGTTCGGTGTGGATGTAACCTACGTGCTCACTGGGAGCCGGCGCGGCGGAGCAAGCTCTGGCCTTGACTCTGACCACCTAGCAGAGTTCGGGCTGGCGGTTATTAAGTACTTAGGTGTCCCACCGTCCGATATATCGGAAATTGCCCGTGACGCCGAGAAGGCTACAAAGGCAGAGTTTTACGACAAAGCAGAATCCCCTGATGCACGCAAGGAGATAGAAGACCATATAGCGGCATTCGAGGAGTATTTTTTCGTCCATGCTTCGGCACTCCTGCGTCAGCGAATAAGCGAATTTTCAGCCCAGGGCGGAGTTGCTGACCAGGCATTGCTTACAGCCTCAATCGAACAGGTCGAGCAAGCTATCAAACGGGCCGGGAAGACCTTCCAATCGACCAAAAGAGCCCACTTGATTGCAATGGCCTACAAGCTTGCTAGGCGGACCGGGGGCATGGACTCGGATATCGCTGACGATGTAGTTTCTATTGCGGAGCCGTAGTGAATAAGTTGCGCCTTCGAATTTTTTAATTTGGATTGGGTTTTTCCGGGATGGTCTGTTTATGGGGCTTTCGGGGGCGCAACCACTTATCAAGGATTTCTTATTGAGTTGCTCCAAAATCCTCAATATTGCGCAACAGCAATAGCCCAATTTTGCACTGTGCGGCGCTTTCGTTCGACCCACCTGGCGTCCCGGCCGAGTAGCCGCCCTCTGATTTCGGTGCTGACTGCGACAATTCCCGCTGTTCGCGTTACAAGTCGCAACGGCGCGGGTTCGTGGGTAACGGGTGTGTGCCGGTGCCGCCTCGGCGGTCCAAATAGTCGGGCCGCAGGGATTTGTTGGGGCTCTACGACCATTTCCGCGCGGTCGGTGTTCATTCGCCGATCAGAATTCCGGTGTTATTTGCTTCGATTTGCTTAAAAATACACATTCCTGAAGGTGTGGCTCGAAATGCCACCCCGCCGCAGATGCCCTGCTGCCAAGGCTTTCCGCCTCAACCCCCTCAAACCCGGAATTCCGGAATGCTCCCCTCCCCGGCAGCCACCGCCGCGCGTGACGGCGGTGGCGACCCGAACTTTGGCGTCTCGGGCTGCCGTATAACAGCAACTTGCCGCTCCATGACCGGCGGACCGGCTTGCCTTGGTCTTGCTTGCACAGACCGGAAACTGGCAAGCTTGGTCGCCTGTAAGTTTAAGACGCCCGACGCCGACCAAGGCAGCAGCGGCGCGCTCGACACCCATTCGCCCCAGGAGGAAACATGCACGAACTCGTGAAGGACTACTACGGCAAGCAGCTTGCCGGCACCGCCGACCTCAAGACCAGTGCCTGCTGCGACGCCTCCAGCGTGCCGGGCTGGCTCAGGCCGCTCCTGGCGCGCATCCACCCCGAGGTGCTGGAGCGCTACTACGGCTGCGGCCTGGTGGCGCCCCCGCTGCTGACCGGCTGCCGCGTGCTCGACCTCGGCAGCGGCTCCGGGCGCGACGTGTATGCGCTGGCGCAGCTCGCCGGACCTCAGGGCGAAGTGGTCGGCGTGGACATGACCGACGAGCAGCTTGCCGTGGCGCAGCGCCATCGCGAACATCATCGCCTCGCCTTCGGCTTTGAGCGCGACAACGTGCGCTTCCTGCACGGCTACATCGAGCGCCTCGACGAACTGGACCTGGCGCCGGGCAGCTTCGACGTCATCGTCTCCAACTGCGTGGTGAACCTCTCGCCCGACAAGGAGGCCGTGCTGCGCGGCGTGCATCGCCTGCTCAAGCCCGGCGGCGAGTTCTACTTCTCCGACGTGTATGCCGACCGGCGCGTGCCGGATGCGGTGAGGAACGATCCGGTGCTCTACGGCGAATGCCTGGGCGGCGCGCTGTACTGGAACGACTTCCTCGGCCTCGCGCGCCAGGCGGGCTTCCGCGACCCGCGCCTGGTCGAGGACCGGCCGCTACTGGTCACCGATCCCGAACTGGCGCCGCGCACCGCGGGCGTTAACTTCCATTCGGCCACCTACCGCCTGTTCAAGCTCGACGGACTGGAATCCGACTGCGAGGATTACGGCCAGGCCGTGGTCTATCGCGGCAGCATTGCGCAGCACGCGCAGGCCTTCGTCCTCGACAAGCACCATCGCATCGAAGCCGGGCGCGTGTTTCCGGTCTGCGGCAACACTTGGCGCATGCTCAAGGAAAGCCGGCTGGCGCCGCATTTCGATTTCATCGGCGACTTTTCGCGCCACTACGGCCTGTTCGAGGGTTGCGGCAAGGCGCTGCCGTTCAACGTAAATGCGGACGCCAATGCGGGAGCCGGCAATGGCACCAGCAGCGGCGACGAAAGCTGCGGCTGCTGCTAGGCGCTCCGGGCGATGGAATCACCCTGAGCGGCATCGCCCTGTTCCTCGCCTTCGGCAACGGCGCCAACGACAATTTCAAGGGCTTCGCCACGCCGCGATGACCATTTTCGCGGCGCGCCGGGAAGCGATACAGCGCTATTTCGATCGCGCCGCGCAGCGCGGCGGCGGATAGTCCGCATTGCCGTCCCACCAGCACCGACTATTGCGATAATCGACGGCATGAGTTCCGCGCCCATCCTGCAATCCACGCTGACCTGTCCGCACTGCGGTCACGTCAAGACCGAAACCATGCCGACCGATGCCTGCCAGTGGTACTACGAATGCGAGGGTTGCCATGTGCTGCTGAGGCCCAAGCCGGGCGACTGCTGCGTGTTCTGCTCCTACGGCACGCTGCCCTGTCCGCCGATCCAGGAACATGGGCGCGGGCACTGCTGTTGAGCTAAGTGGCCAGCAGGCGCGCGAACCCGCTTCGCGCGCCTGCCCCACGCAAGGTCGCATCGCCAGCGCAGAGGCGCTGGCGGCAGGACGGCATCGCGGCAGTCGTCGCGGCCAACCTGTCCGCGCTCGATTTGTTGAACCGCGACCTGGTCGGCCGGGTGGAACGCCTGCTCGACGAATCCGAGCTGCCTGCCGACCGGCTTTGCCTCGAAATCACCGAGAGCGCCCTGAGGGATGAGCCGGAACTGGCCCTGCAACATCTCAAGGAACTGGCTGCGCTCGCCCATCCTGCCGTGCCGCGCGCTGGGTCTGTCGGTCATGGCGGAGGGGGTCGAAACGGCTGCGGAACTCGACTGGCTGGCAGGAAATGCCTGTGGCCTCGCGCAGGGATACGGAATCGCCAAGCCGCTTCCATTGGACGAGTTCATCGGCTGGGTATGCGACTGCAACGACAGGGACGAGCGGTCAGCCTGTTGCAGTTCAACAGCCAGGCAAAGACCGCCTCGCTGGTGACACGCCGTTGAACAGGCCGGCGAATGAATAGACATGAAAAATCAATTCCCCCTGATGCAAACCTTGGTTAAAGTCCCTGCTGCCAACCAGGGCGATCGCGCCCTCGCGACCCGTCGTCCGGACGGACTACTGTCAGAAAGAGGTCTGTAATGAGCTTGCGCAGGGAACTCATTTTCGTACTCACCGTTCTGGTAATCGCCACGCTGGTGGCCAACGGTTTCAGCTTCTACATGATTTCCAGTCTCGGCGAAGCCGCACAGAAGGTCGATGCGGGTCTTGCCGCCCGTGCCGCCGATGCGCGGTTTTGGATGGGCGCGGTCACCGTGCTTGCCTCGATTTGCGGACTTGCGGCCTTCCTGATGCTGGTGCGGATGCTGCTGCGCCTGCTGGGCGGCGAACCGCAGTACGCAGCTGGCGTGGTGCGGCGCATCTCGGAGGGCGACCTGGCCTTCAAGATCGAAGTCGGCGCCGAAGGCAGCCTGCTCGGGGGAATTGCCGCGATGCAGGCCAGCCTGCATGAGATGGCGAGCCAGATCCGAACCGCGGCGGACCGGCTCAACGGCGGTGCCGACCGCATGCGCGCCACCACCGACAGCATCAGCCGCGGCAACGATCAGCAGTGCGCGACGGTGATCGAGACGACCGCCACCATAGGCAATGCCGAGGGCATCGTGCGCCGCGTCGCCGACAGCGCGGCGGAGGTCCGCGAGTTGTCCGCGGCGAGCATGAGCCGCATGCAGGAGGGCAACGAAAGCCTGTCGCGCCTGATCGGCGAAATCGACAGCGTCGAGAGTTCCGTGGATGAGATCTCCCGCACCGCCGAGGCCTTCATCGACAGCACCCTGGCCATCGCAGGGATGACCCAGGAGGTCCGTGAGATTGCCGACCAGACCAATTTGCTGGCCCTGAACGCAGCCATCGAGGCCGCGCGGGCGGGCGAACAGGGACGCGGCTTCGCGGTGGTCGCCGACGAGGTGCGCAAGCTCGCCGAAAAATCGGCGCAGACGGCAACCGAGATCAACAAGGTGACCGCCGCCCTGAAGGACAAGTCGGCCATCGTCGAGCGCGCCATCGAACACGGCAGGGAGGCGCTGCGCTCCTCGCAGGCGCACCTGGAGAAAGTGGCGGAAGGCCTCGGCGAGGCCAACCAGGCGGCGCAGCGCACCACCGAGGGCATGGAGGAAATCTCGTCCTCGGTGATCGAGCAGACCGCGGCCAGCACCGAGATCGGCAACAATGTCGAACGCATCGCCCGCGTCGCACGGGAAATCAGCGTGCCGATCGGCCATGCCGAGCAGGAGGGACTGCAGCTGCAGGCGCTGGCGGCCGAACTGAACGGGATGCTGAACCGCTTCAAGCTGTAGCCGGCGCCGCGCCGGCCCGCGATCCCGCGAGCAGCGGCCGCGCCGCTGCCTGATCCTTGAGATCGCAAGTAAGATTGCCGGACTTCAATGTCACGGAAAGAGCCCCCATGAGCGTCCTGATCCTCGGCCTGATGCTGTTCCTCGGCGCCCATTCGGTGCGCATCTTCGCCGGCGGCTGGCGCGATGCCCAGCTCGCCCGGCTCGGCGAGGCGCGCTGGAAAGGCCTGTTCTCGCTGCTTTCCGCCACCGGCCTGGGCCTGGTCGTCTGGGGTTATGCGATGGCGCGCGCCGAGGTGCCGATACTGTGGACCAGCCCGCCCTGGACGCGCCACCTGGCCGCCCTGCTGACGCTGCCGGCCTTCGTCCTGCTGGTGGCCGCCTACCTGCCGCGCAGCCACATCAAGGCGGCAATCGGCCACCCGATGGTGGCGGGGGTCAAGCTGTGGGCGCTGGCGCATCTGCTGGCCAACGGCGGCCTGGCCGACGTCGTGCTGTTCGGCGCCTTCCTGGTCTGGGCGGTCGCCGATTTCGCCTCGGCGCGGCGGCGCGACCGCATTGCCGGCACGACCCATGCCGTCTGCTGCTGGACGCGCGACGCCAGCGTGACGGCGATCGGCCTGCTGGCCTGGACGCTGTTCGCGCTCTGGGGCCACGCCTGGCTGATCGGCGTCAAACCCTTCGGCGTCTAGGCGTCGAAGGCCTCGCCGGTGGCGAAGAAACGGCCGCCGGCCTGGTAGTGGATGCTGCGCCGCGCCGCATCGGCAAACTGCCAGCGCCCATTGGCGAAGGCTTCCGGGTCGGCCCAGGCGGCGACCACTTCGCCGAGAAACAAGTCGTAAGTCTGCTGGATGTGCGGCTCGGCAATCACGCGGCATTCGAGCCAGGCCAGGCAACCCTCGATCAGCGGCGCGCCGACGGCGCTGGCCGCCGCAGCGCCAACGCCAACTCTTGAGAACTTGTCGATCTCGCGCCCCGATTGCGTTCCGACCGCCAGCGTCATGGCAGCCTGCTGCCTTGCGGGCACGTTGAGCACGAACTCGCCCGAGGCCTCGACCAGTTCGCGCGTCAGCGTGGCCTTGTCGATCACCACGGCGACCTTGGGCGGGTCGAAATCGAGCGCCATGTTCCAGGCCGCGGCCATGACGTTGCGCCTGCCGCCGTGCGCGCTGGACACCAGCACGGTCGGCCCGTGGTTGAGCAGCAGATAGGCCTTGGGCAGCGGCACGGCGATCCGCTCCGTCATGCTGCATTCTCCGCGGCGACGCGGCGTGCGGCGAAATCGACGAACCACTGCAGGCTGGCCGGATTGGCCATGGCGTCGGGATTGGCGATCTTTTCCAGGGCATGGCCGAGCAGCAATTTCTTCACCGGCAGTTCCATTTTCTTGCCCGACAGCGTGCGCGGAATCTCGGCGACCTGGAAGATCTCGTTGGGCACGTGACGCGCCGACAGCGCCTGCCTGATGCGCTCCTTCAGCGTGGCGGCGAGCTGCGGCGTCAGATCGAAGCCGGGGCGCAGCACGACGAACAGCGGCATATAGGATTCGCGGCCGAGGAATTCGAGATCGACCACCAGGCTGTCGAGTATCTCGGGCAGTTCCTCGACGGCGCGGTAAAGCTCGCTGGTTCCCATGCGGATGCCATGGCGGTTGATGGTCGCATCCGAACGCCCGTAGATGATCGCGCCGCCGCGCGGCGTGATGCGCAGCCAGTCGCCATGACGCCAGATGCCCGGGTACATGTCGAAGTAGCTCTCGCGGTAGCGGCGGTCTTCCGCATCGTTCCAGAACCTGAGCGGCATCGAGGGCATCGGTGCGCTGCAGACCAGCTCGCCGACTTCGTCGATCAGCGGCCGGCCGGCTTCGTCGTAGGCCTCGACCTTGGCGCCGAGGCAGCGGCATTGCATCTCGCCCAGATACACCGGCAGCGTCGGCACGCCGCCGACGAAGCAGCCGGCGAAATCGGTGCCGCCCGAAATCGCGTTGAGCCAGAGGTCGCGGCGCACATGGTCGTAAATCCACTGATAACCCTCGGGTGGCAGCGGCGAGCCGGTGGAGCCGACCGCGCGCAGGCGCGACAGGTCGGCCACAGCGTTGGGTTCGACCTGGGCCTTGAGGCAGGAGAGGAAGAAGGCCGCGCCGGCGCCGAAGAAGCTCACACCGGTTTCGCCGACGAAGCGCCACAGCGGATTCCAGTCCGGCCAGCCCGGATTGCCGTCGTAGATGCAGATGGTGCTGCCCATCAGCAGGCCCGTCATCTGGCAGTTCCACATGATCCAGCCGCTGCTGGAAAACCAGTGGAAGCGGTCCTCGGGGCCGAGGTCGAGATGGAAGGCGCCGAGCTTGACGTGCTCGACGACGATGCCGCCGTGGCTATGCACGATGGGTTTCGGCAGGCCCGTGGTGCCCGAGGAATACACCACCCACAATGGATGATCGAAGGGCACATGCGCCACCTGCAAGGGCGCATGGCCGGCCGTCGCCTGCGCCCAGGACGTGCAGGCGGCGAACTCGACGGCATCGGCCGCGGCATCGAGGCTGGGCAGCAGCACCAGGTGGTCTATGCTCGACAGTTCGGCCAGCAGTTCATGGACCAGCTCGCGCCGGTCGTAGGCCTTGCCGCCGTAGCGGTAGCCATCGACCGCGATCAGCACCTTGGGCGCGATCTGGCGGAAGCGGTCGAGCACCGCGATGCGCCCCATGTCGGGCGAGCAGGCCGACCAGATCGCGCCGATGCTGGCCACCGCGAGGAAGGCGACGACGGTTTCGGCAATGTTGGGCAGGTAGGCGACAACGCGGTCGCCGCGCGTCACGCCCATGCCGCGCAAGGTCGCGGCCAGGGCGCCGACCTGGCGCTGCAGTTCGCCCCAGCCCAGCTCGCGCTGCTCACCCGCCTCATTGCGCGCGACGATGGCCGGGCGCAGCGCCGTGGCATGGCGCAAGACCTGGTCGACGTAGTTCATGGTGACGCCGGGAAACCATTGCGCGCCGGGCATCCGCGCATCGCTCAGGACCGCCGTGCGCGGCGTCGCGGCGGGGATCGCGAAGTAATCCCAGAGCGCGCCCCAGAAACCTTCGAGATCCTCCACCGACCAGCGCCAGAGCGCATCGTAGTCGGCGAAGCGCATGCCGCGCTCGGCCGCCAGCCAGTCGGTGAAGGCGGTCAGCTTGGCCGCGCGTATGGTGGCCGCGGATGGCTGCCAGGCCGGATTTTCCATGGCTGTTTCCCCCCTCGTCTTTCGACTGATTCTATATGTCCCCGGCGACAGCCGGGGACGGCATCCAGGCGATAAGATAGGCTCATGCTCAAAGTATTTTTCTGCCTGGCCTGTTGGTGGACCCTGCATGCCGCCGCCGGCGACCTGCCCGCCCCGGTGGCGCAGGCGCTCGGCGGCGCCGGCATACCCGTGGCGGCAACCGCGGCTTGGGTCAGGGAAGTGGACGCCGTCCGGCCGCGCCTGGCGGTGAATGCCCGTGCCAGCCTGAATCCGGCGTCGACCATGAAGCTGCTCACCACCTTTGCCGCGCTCGACCTGCTGGGGCCGGCCTATGCCTGGAAGACCGAGGCCTTTGCCAACGGCATGCAGAGCGGGGAAGTGCTGAATGGCGACCTGCACCTGAAGGGCGGCGGCGACCCGAAACTCACCTACGACCAGTTCGGGCGGCTGTTGCGCCAGATCCGCGCGCGCGGCATCCGCGAGATTCGCGGCGATCTGGTGCTCGATCGCAGCGCCTTCGCCATCGACCCGACCGACCCTGCCCGCTTCGATGCGCAGCCGCTGCGGCCCTACAACGTCGCGCCCGACGCCCTGCTGCTGAACTTCAAGTCGGTCAGGCTGCAACTGATTCCCGATCCGGCGCAGAAAACCCTGACGATAGCCATGGAGCCGATGCCGGCCAATCTCCACCTGGTCAACAAGCTCGTGCTGGGCAACGGCAACGGCTGCGGCGAGTGGCGCGAACGCCTGCGTGCGGATGTCTTCAGCCATGGCCAGCACACGCGGCTGGTGCTGACCGGCGTCTATCCGCAAATATGCGGCGAGCAGCGCTGGAGCATCGCCGTCCAGGAACATCCGCAATTCGTGCTCGGCGTGTTCCAGCAGTTGTGGGCCGAACTCGGCGGCAGCCTGGCCGGCGGCGTGCGCGAGGGCCCGGTGCCGCCCGAGGCGCGCGCGGTCGGCGTGCTGCCATCGGCAACTCTTGGCGAAGTGGTGCGCGACATCAACAAGTTTTCCAACAACGTCATGGCGCGCCAGCTGTTCCTGACCCTGGGCATGGAGGCCGGGCGCCGCCCGGCCGGCGCCGCCGATGCCGAAGTCGCGCTGCGCGCCTGGCTCGATGCGCGCGGCCTGGCGCTGCCCGAGCTGGTGCTGGAAAACGGCGCCGGCCTGTCGCGCTCCGAGCGGATTTCGGCCGAGGGCCTCGGCCGCGTGCTGCAGGCGGCCTGGCGCAGCTCGGTGATGCCCGAGCTGATGGCCTCGCTGCCGGTCACCGCAACCGACGGCACGATGAAAAAACGCCTCAAGCAAAACGGCGTGGCCGGCCAGGCGCACATCAAGACCGGTTCGCTGGAGGGCGTGCGCAGCCTCGCCGGCTACGTGCTGGACAGGACCGGGCGGCGCTGGATCGTGGTCTTCTTCGTCAATCACGCCAACGCCGGCGGCGCCCAGGCCGCGCAGGACGCGCTGCTGCAATGGGTGTATGAAAGCGGCGGAACGTGATGAAACGCATCGCGCTGCTGGGCGCCGGCTTCACCTACATGGTGCTGCTGATCGAAGCCATCCGTGCCGCCGTGGCCTGGTGGCAGGGCGAACTGGCGCAGCCGGGCTGGGGCGACATCGCGCTGATCGCCGCCTTGCCGCTGCTGGTCTGGATCTGGTGGCGCTACATCTCGCCCTTCGGCCGCGACTGCCGGAAATGCGCGCTGCCGCCCGAGCCGGGCCCGCGCCAGGACAGCTAGTTCCAGACCGTCGCCAGCAGTTGCGGCAGGACCTGCGCCGCGGTGCCGGGCAAGGCCGTCACATGCGGCGTCAGGGTGGTCGACTGGGGGTTGATCTCGATCACCGTCGCGCCGCGGCGCAGGGCGCGCCAGGGCAGGCTGGCGGCCGGCTCCACTTCGAGCGAGCTGCCGATGCAGAGCATGGCGTCGCAGGCATCGACGGCAGTCATCGCGGCATCGAGCACCTGCGGATCGAGCATTTCGTTGAACCAGACCACGTCGGGCCGCAGGCGCGCGCCGCAGCAGGGGCAGCAGGGCACCGGACCGGCCGCCAGGCGCAGCCGGGCGAAATCCTCGCGGCTGGCCCAGGGGTCGCAGTCGCGCCACGCCGCGTAGCCGTCGCAGACACGGCAGATCACCGGCGGCTCGGCCGCGGCAAACGCGGCGTCCTCGTCGATGAAGGGCTTCAGGCGGAACAGGTTGCCGTGCAATTCGATCACGTCGCGGCTGCCGGCCGCCTGGTGCAGGCTGTCGATGTTCTGCGTGACGACGCTGACCCGCGGCAGCTTGCCGGCGAGCGCGGCTATTGCCTTGTGCCCGGCATTCGGCTGCGCCGCGCCGACGGTCGAGGCCAGATGCACATGCCAGTCCCAGACGCGTTGCGGATCGCGGCGGAAGGCCTGCGGCGTCGCGACTTCGGTCGGATCGGTGTGCGCCCAGAGGCCGGTGAGCCGGTCGCGGAAGGTCGGGATGCCGCTTTCCGCCGACATGCCGGCGCCGGTGAACACCGCCAGGTGTTGCGCCCGGCGCAGGCGGTCGATCAGGCTGACGTGCAGAGTGGCTATCATGGGCGGCATCTTCGCCTGCATTGTGCCACCCCATGAAACCCCCAGCGCCCGAGCCCTGCCCCTGCGGCCGTCCTCTGTCCTATGCCGCCTGCTGCGGCCGCCATCACGCGGGCATCCCGGCCGCCGACGCCGAATCGCTGATGCGTTCGCGCTACAGCGCCTATGTACTGGGGCTGGAGGATTACCTGCTGGCGACCTGGCATGCCTCGACACGTCCGGCGGCGCTGGATCTCGGACTCGGGCCGCAGCCGAAATGGCTGGGACTGGAGGTCAGGGCGCGGACCGAAGCAGCCGACACGGCGACCGTCGAGTTCGTCGCCCGCTACCGCGTCGGCGGACGCGCCCAGCGCCTGCATGAGTTGAGCCGCTTCGTGCGCGAGGCCGGGCGCTGGTATTACATCGACGCCGCGACGGATTGAGCCGGAGCCACGGCGATAAATATTGCCATAACAATCAATTGAATAACCGCAGCGGCCGGGCCGTGAAACAACTTGTTTCAATTGAGCGTTGAACCGATCGCCGCCGCCCCCATCTACCGAGGCATGGCAATCATTCCAACGGAGCCGAACATGAAGTCAGACGCAATCCTGAAGTTTCTCGCTGATTCCCGCCGCTACCTCGACCGCTAGCGCCCACAGTTTCCCGGCGGCTGGTTTTCCTCCTTCCAGTCGCCCGAAGGCTCCTTGTTCAGGGGCCTTCGCCCGTTAACGAGGACGTGACCCTGGACATCGAAACTCCAGCCATAGAAACCCTGCAACCCAGGAGCCGCAAATGACCCAGCGCGCCATGAGTCTTATGGACGTTCTCGCCCCACCCGGAAACAACTGGCTGAAAGAGCTTTCGCGGCGCAAGACCGATCTGCCGGCCGGCGTGCATATCGTGCGCTTCAGCGACAGCGACGACGAAGCGGCAACGGATGAGGAAAGCGCCGGCGCCAAGCCGCGACGCCGGCAGCCGCGGGCTGCCTGAGGCTCGGACGCCGGCGCCGGCCTAAAGCAGGCGTTCGATGTCGGCCGCGATGTCCTCGGGCTTGTGCGCCGAGGCATAGCGCGCGACCACCCGGCCCTCGCGGTCGACCAGGAACTTGGTGAAATTCCACTTGATGCCTTCGGTGCCGAGCACGCCGGGCGCGGCGGCCTTGAGGAAGGCAAATATCGGGTGTGTGCCGTCGCCGTTGACGTCGACCTTGGCGAACATCGGAAAGCTCACTTCGTAGTTGAGGCTGCAGAATTCGCCGATGGCCGCCGCGTCGCCGGGTTCCTGCCCGCCGAACTGGTTGCAGGGAAAACCCAGCACCACCAAGCCGCGTTTGCCATAGCTACGCCACAGTTCTTCGAGCCCCGCGTACTGCGGCGTGAAGCCGCATTCGCTGGCGACGTTGACGATCAGCAGCACCTTGCCCCTGTAATCCTTCATCGACTGCTTGCCGCCGTCGAGGCGCTTCGCCGACAGTTGATACAGCGCGCTCACTGGACAACCCTCCCCCCTTCCCCCTGCCCAAGGCAAGGGGTGATGGCGGTTCGCCGCTGCGCGGCTCCGAGTCGTGGCTGGCGCCCCTTCGGGCGGCCGTGCGGCGCGCTCATTTCGCCGGGTCGAGCTTGGCCGCGTAGCGCTTGAGATCGGCCAGGCGCACGACTTCGAGCGCCGCGGCCGATGTGGATTCGAGCACCACCAGCGGCGCCTTGCCGGCCTCCAGGGCTTCCTGCCAGCGCGCCGAACACAGGCACCAGCGCTCGCCCGGCTTGACGCCGGGAAAATCGAATTCGGGATGCGGCGTCGACAAGTCGTTGCCGCGTGCGCGCGAGAAGGCCAGGAATTCCTCCGTGGCGACGATGCAGACGCCGTGGTTGCCGATGTCCTCCTCGGTCACCTGACAGTCTCCAGTACGGAAGAACCCGGTCATCGGGTCGGTGCTGCAGGGCTGCAGGACGCCGCCCAGGACATTCTTTGCCAGATCATGCATGTTGTTCTCCAGAGTCTTCCGGATTATTGACCACGGACGCAGCCATAGGTTTGCCGACGGCAAAAAAAATGGCCCGCGAACGGGCCATTTCCCTTTGTGTTGAATGGGCTTAGAGTCCGGCGTCGTCGCGCAGCGCCGCAGCGATTGGTCTTTGTCTGCGGCCGGCCCTGCGGGCCTTAAACTGCCAAAAGCGGCAGGTTAGCCTGCGACGAAGTACCGGCAAAGTGCGCTACGCGAACCGGCCTTAGAGGCCGGCATCGTCGCGCAGCGCCGCTGCCTTGTCGGTACTTTCCCAGGTGAATTCCGGCTCGTCGCGGCCGAAGTGGCCGTAGGCGGCGGTCTTTTCGTAGATCGGGCGCAGCAGGTCGAGCATCTGCACGATGCCCTTCGGCCGCAGGTCGAAATGCTTCTTCACCAGTTCGGCGATGGTCGCGTCGGCGACCTTGCCGGTGCCCTGCGTGGTGACCCAGACCGAGGTCGGCTCGGCGACGCCGATGGCGTAGGAAATCTGCACCAGGCACTTGCTGGCCAGCCCTGCAGCGACGATGTTTTTCGCCACGTAGCGGCCGGCATAGGCGGCGGAACGGTCGACCTTGGACGGATCCTTGCCGGAGAAGGCGCCGCCGCCGTGGGGTGCCGCGCCGCCATAGGTGTCGACGATGATCTTGCGCCCGGTCAGGCCGCAGTCGCCCTGCGGGCCGCCGACGACGAAGCGGCCGGTCGGATTGACCAGATACTTGATCTCGCCCTTGACCAGTTCCTTGGGCAGGATGGGCTTGATGATTTCCTCGATCACGGCTTCGCGGATCTGCTCCAGTTCGATGTCGGGAGCATGCTGGGTGGAGATCACCACGGTGTCGATCGAATGCGCCTTGCCGTCCTGATAGCGGATCGTCACCTGCGACTTGGCGTCGGGGCGCAGCCAGGGCAGGCGGCCGTCGCGGCGCAGCATGGCCTGGCGCTCGACCAGGCGGTGCGAGAGGTAGATCGGCAGCGGCATCAGCACCGGGGTTTCGTCGCAGGCGTAGCCGAACATCAGGCCCTGGTCGCCGGCGCCCTGGTTCAGGTTGTCGTCGTAGGCCTTGTTCACGCCCTGGGCGATGTCCGGGCTCTGCTTGTCGTAGGCCACCAGCACGGCGCAGCCCTTGTAGTCGATGCCGTACTCGGTGTTGTCGTAGCCGATGCGCTTCAGCACGTTGCGCGCAACATTGATGTAATCGACGTTGGCATTGGTCGTGATCTCGCCGGCCAGCACCACCAGACCGGTGTTGCAAAGGGTTTCGGCGGCAACGCGGGAATGCGGATCCTGCGCCAGGATGGCGTCGAGGATGGCGTCGGAAATCTGGTCGGAAACCTTGTCCGGGTGGCCTTCGGAAACCGATTCGGAGGTGAAGAAATACTCGTTTGCCATGTGTCCTGCTCCAGAAACTGAAACGCCCCACAATTGGCGAGGCCAGCTATGGGGCGAGAGCAGGCGACGCTTTAGCGATATTTGTTTTCCGACCGCCGCATTTCCCCGGGGGTCTTCTCCGCCTCGCAAGTTGTCTTTTTAACTCGGCGGAACAGCGCGCATTGTAGGTCCGGACCGCGGTGGGCGTCAATCCGGACGAATTCGATGACCTTGCGCCGCGATGGGCTATTCCCTGCCGCGACGCCCTGGCTGCTTAGCGCGTCGGGTGGGCGAAGCCGCGCCTGGAGCCGGCGATGAAGTCGGCGACTTCGGCCACGGCGGCGCTGCCCATGCTGCGCATTTGGGCCAGCGCCTGTTCCAGCGGCACGCGCGCATACAGCATGCGGTAGGCCAGCTTCAGTGCGGCTATCTCGTCCTTGCCGAAACCGTTGCGCTTGAGGCCGACCAGGTTGAGGCCGCGGGCGCGGCCCGGGTTGCCGTCGGTGATGCAGAAGGGCAGCGCGTCCTGCACCACCTTGGCCGAGAGCCCGATCATCGCGTTCCTGCCGATGCGGCAGAACTGGTGCACCGTGACGGCGGCCGAGATGAAGGCGCGGTCATGCACCACGACTTCGCCGGCGATGCCGGCGGTATTGGCCATCACCACGTTGTTGCCGACCACGCAGTCGTGCGCGACATGGCTGTAGGCCATCAGGAAACAGCCGTTGCCGAGGCGCGTGACGCTGCCGTCGCGCGAGCCGCGGTGCACCGTGACGCCCTCGCGCAGCCAGTTGTCCTCGCCGATCTCGGTGTAGGAAACGCAGTCCGCCTTGAACTTGAAGTCCTGCGGATCGCCGCCGATCACGGCGTGCTCGGCGATGCGGCTGCGCGCGCCGATGCGCGTGTGGCGTTTGATCACGGCATGCGCGGCGATTTCGCAGGCGTCGCCGAGCACCACGTCTTCCTCGATCACGGCGTAGGGGCCGATGCGCACGCCGGCGCCGAGCCTGGCGTCCGGGGCGATGACCGCGCTGGCGTGAATGCTCATGCAAGGGCCTGGCGGATCGCACCGACGATGCGCCTGATCTGCTCGTCCTTCAGCATCGGCGAGATCGGCAGCGAGAGGCAGCGCTGCGCCGTACGCTCGGTCACCGGCAAGCTCACGTCGCCGTGGGTCGCGGCGAACATCTCCTGCCGATGCAGCGGCACCGGGTAATACACGGCGCAGGCGATGCCGGAGTCGCCCAGCACCTTCTGGATCGCGTCGCGCTGGTCGGACAGTATCGTGTACTGGTGATAGACATGGCGGCCATGGCCGTCGGCGTGGGGCGTCTCGATCAGGCCCGCGAGCTGCTGGTTGTAAGAGTTGGCGATGGCGATACGGCGCTCGTTGAAATGGTCGAGGCGCTTGAGCTTGACGCGCAGGATCACGGCCTGGATTTCGTCCAGGCGCGAGTTGTAGCCGAGCACATGATGGTGGTAGCGCACGCGCGAGCCGTGGCTGGCCAGCACGCGCATTTCCGCCGCGAGCTGGTCGTCGTCGGTGATCATCAGGCCGCCGTCGCCGAAGGCCGAGAGATTCTTCGAGGGATAGAAGGAAGTGCAGCCGATGTCGCCATAGGCCCCCGACTTGCGCCCTGCATAGTCGGCGCCGAAGGACTGCGCGGCGTCCTCGATCAGCTTGAGGCCGTGCTTTGCGCACAGGGCCTTGAGCGGCGCCAGTTGCACCGGCTGGCCGAAGATATGCACCGGCACGATGGCGCGGGTTTTCGGCGTGATCGCGGCTTCGACCTGGTTCAGGTCGAGGTTGAAAGTATGCGGATCGATATCGACGAAGACCGGCCTGGCGCCGCACATGACGATGGTCGAGGCGGTGGCGACGAAGGTGAAGGGCGTCGTGATGACTTCGTCGCCGGGCCCCAGGCCGATCGCGCGCAGCGCGATCAGCAGCGCGTCGGTGCCGGAGGCGCAGGAGATCGCGTACCTGACGCCGGCATAGGCGGCGGCTTCCGCCTCGAAGGCCTTGACGTTGGGGCCGCCGATGTACTGGCAGGCGGCCAGAGCTTCACACACGGCGGGTTCGATTTCGTCCTTCAGCAAGGCGTACTCGGCCTTGAGGTCAAGCATCGGAATGTTCATGGGCATGGGTTTCAGGAAAGCATCAGCTTCGGCAAAGGGAATTCTGGCGCGCGGCGATCATGCGGTCGATCTCCAGCGCGATGGCCAGCGCGTCGCGGCCTTCGCGGCCGCTGACTACCGGCGGGCTGCCGTTGTTCACGGCGGCGACGAAGGCCTGGATCTCGGTCATCAGCGCGTCGCCCGGCGGTTGCTGGACGGTTTCGGTGTCGATCGGGTCCTCGCCCTCAATCAGCGCCTCGCGCTTTCGGCTGATGCCGATGCGGCGCTCGCCGAAATCGACAGAGATGTATTCGTGGTGCTGGAATACGCGCAGACGGCGCAAGCTTGCGGTCGAGGTGCGGCTGGCGGTCAGGTTGGCGACGCAGCCGTTGGCGAATTCGATGCGCGCGTTGGCGATGTCGATGCCGTCAGTCAGCACCGAGACGCCCGAGGCGCGCAGGTCGGTCACCGGGCTGGCGACCAGCGGCAGGATCAGGTCGAGGTCGTGGATCATCAGGTCGAGCACCACCGAGACATCGATGCCGCGCGCCTTGAACGGCGCCATGCGGTGGGCCTCGATGAACACCGGTCGCGTGATCTTGTCGCGCACGGCGAGCCAGGCCGGATTGAAGCGCTCGAGGTGGCCGACCTGCAGCACGAGTCTTTTGGCGTCGGCCAGCGCAATCAGTTCGTCTGCCTGCGCCACGGTGACGGTGATCGGCTTTTCCGCGAGGACATGGACGCCGGCGGCGAGGCAGTCGCGCGCCACGGCATGATGGGTTTCGGTGGTGCTGGCGACCGAGACCAGGTCGATTTTTCTGCCGCCGAGCAGTTCGCGGTAATCGGTGAAGGCCGCGACGCCCAGTTCCTTCGCCACGCGCTGCGCGGTTTCGGCATGGGCATCGACCACGCCGACCAGTTCGACCTCAGGCAGAGCGGCGTATTTTTGCGCGTGGAAGCGGCCCAGATAACCAACGCCGATGACGGCGGCACGAAGAGGAGTAGACATGGGCGATAATTCTACTTTCTCCGCCGCCACTCTGCCCGTATCGCCGCCAACTGTGCTGCCCGCCCTGTTCCGCTTGCTGTCGCATCTGCCGCTGCCCTTGCTGCACAACCTCGGCGCCCTCGCCGGCTGGCTGGCATGGTTGCTGTCGGCCACCTACCGGCGCAATTTTTCGGTGCACATCGAACAGGCCGGCCTGAGGCAGGCGAAGGCGGCGGCGATCGCCGAGGCCGGCAAGGCGCTGCTGGAACTGCCGAAGATCTGGCTGCGGCCGCAGCAGGAAGTGGTCGGGCGCGTGGTCAGGGTTTCCGGCTGGGAACTGGTCGAAGATGCCTGGCGCCAGGGCCGCGGCATCCTGTTCCTGACGCCGCACCTGGGATGCTTCGAGATCACCGCGCAGTACTACGCGGCGAAGAAACCGATGACCGTGCTCTACCGGCGGCCCAAGCAGGACTGGCTGGCGCCGCTGATCGAGGCGGGGCGCGGCGCCAACCTCAAGCTGGCGCCCGCCGACCTGTCCGGCGTGCGCCGCCTGCTGAAGGCGCTGAAAAGCGGCGAGGCCGTCGGCATGCTGCCCGACCAGGTGCCCGGCAACGGCGAAGGCGCCTGGCTGCCATTTTTCGGCCGCCCTGCCTACACCATGACGCTGGCGGCGCGCCTGGCAGAAACCGGCGCCACGGTGCTGCTGGCCTATGGCGAACGCCTGCATTACGGCGCCGGCTTCCACCTCAAGCTGTTTGCGCTGTCGGCGCCGCTGGCGGGCAACCTGACGCAACGCGCGACGCAGCTCAACCGCGAGCTGGAGACGCTGATCCGCCAGTGCCCCGCGCAGTATCTGTGGGGCTACAACCGCTACAAGGTGCCGGCCGGCGCCGAGCCGCCACCCGAAGCCGGTGCGCGCTCATAAGCCGCTCGACACGAGCGCGATTCCGGAAATCAGCAGCAGGCCGAAAATGAGTTTCTGAAAATCATGATTCGTGAATCGGCGGAAGATTCGCGATCCCAGCCAGGCGGAAATGATGATCGGCGGAGCCGCGACCAGGACCAGTTGCAGGCTGCGCGCGTTGACCAGTCCCGCGGCGATGTAGAAGCCGAGGATCAGGATCTGGATGCCGATGAAAAATGACTGGAAGGTCGCGCGCTGGGTTTCCTTGTCCCAGCCGCGCAGGGCGCACCAGAGGATGATCGGCGGGCCGGGGATTCCGGTTGCACCGCCCAGGATGCCGGCCAGCAGGCCGATGCCGCCGTCGGCGCGTTTGCCGCCGCGCCGGAACACCGGGAGTTCCCTGACGCCCAGCATGGCACTGCAGTAGACGATCAAGACCATGCCGATGCCGATGCGGAAGCTTGTCGCGTCGAGCAGCGGCAGGAGCAGCGCGCCGGCAGGAACGCCGAACGCCCCGCCAATCAGGAAGGGGGTCGCATGTGCAAGCCGGGCCGGCGCCCCGATGCTCGACAGCGAGGTGATCTGCCCCATCAGCGAGGTGATGACCACGGTGGGGGCAGCACCTGCGGCTCGACGATCCAGGCCAGCAGCGAGGTGGCGACCAGGGCGAAGGCGAATCCCGACAGGCCCTGGATGAACCCGGCCAGCGTCGCGACCACAATGACCTGGACAATGACGGCATCCATGCTTGATTTAGCCCTTTCTTAAAAAACGCACATAACCTACAAATGAAAGCGCTTTCAAATGCGCCATGTAATTCGACAAGAGCATGATGAATGATATTTCTGCATATGCTAATAACCATTTGAACAATATACGTAATATTAATCCAGCAGGGCTTGTTGACACATTGTTAAAACTACTTTAGGCTTCGTGAAAACGTTTTCATTAGTAGTTTAAGCCATGATGACGATTGCGCTGAGAAACGGTCTGCGGAGTAAGGCTTGATGAAAGGCGGCAGAGTAAGTCCACTATATTTATATACAGCTACTTTCGGATCGAAAAGGAGAACCCCATGCAGATCTGTGTCGCGAAATTCCTCAGGAATCATTTTGCTAGGCTGGTTACCGCTTTTGCCGCTACGGCGGTATTGACGGCGGTTGCGCTGCCTATCCAGTCTCAAGCTCAGGAGCTCAATTTCGGCAAACCGGGTGACCCGGTCAAGCTTGTGGTCGGCCATCCCTGCTGTTATACGGAGGTGTGGTCCATCATGGTGCTTCGCGGCAAGGAGTTGTGGAAAAAATACCTCCCCGCCGGTTCGACCGTAGACTTTGAAATCGGGCTTCAAGGTTCGACTATCGTTAACAGCATGCTCGCGGGCAAGCAGCATATTGGCTATATCGGCGACCTGCCGGCGATCGTGTCTACGACCAAATTCCCGCAGGCAGACATTCGCATCGTGGCTCCCGTCGGAGTTTCTTTTGACCAGTGCAATATCCTTCTGGTCAGGGCCGATGCACCACAGTTCAAGAATACTTCGGAAGCGATGAAATGGCTGGCGGGCAAGCAATTCGCAGTCCCCAAGGGCGCCTGTTCCGACTTGTTCTCCAAGGAGGCGTTCGCCAAAGCGAAGGCTGAACCGGCAGCCTATTTGAATCAGAACGTGGAAGTCATCACCAGCGGTCTCCGCGCCGGCAAGCTCGACGGGGCTGCGATTTGGGAACCCGTTGCCGCGCGGTTGATCACCGAGGGGCTTGCTCGGCGCATAGGTTCCGGCGCCAGCTACAACCTCAAGGATTCTTCTTACGTGATGATGCGGGCCGAGCTCATAAAGCAGCGGCCGGACGTGGTCAATGCGTGGCTTAATGCGGAGTTGGATGCCCAGCTCTATCTGGCGGACGAAAAGAACTCCGGCGAGCTGATCAAAATGGTCATGCAACAGACCACGGGGTTCTCCGAGAGATCATTGTGGAACGCAATGTATGCCACCTATCCGGAGGCCCAGGGAGGTACCAAAGTGCGCATGACGCTGCCATTCACGTTTACCCCCGAGGTAATGGAGTTGCTCCATAACGGCACCGCATTTTTGAATTCCATCAAGGCTATCAACACTGACAAGCTTCGGCCCGACGCGGTAATGCCGCAGTTTGCAGAGCAGATACTCAAAGAGCGCAAGCTCAAATCCCCCATCGGTGAAGTTGAGGCTCTCCCGAGCTCTGCTTACACGGGCAAATAACATTTCCGATGAGCCGGCTGCGGGGAATTCTGCAGCCGGCCTGACGCAACGGACTCGGACGCTGTCGAGCACGAGCGACTCGAATCGCGCCATGCCGTGGAGGGACTATCCTTGTTGCTATACCGTGTTGGCACGTGGCTGAAGAGCCCAAAGCCCTACCTGATGCTGCTGGGGTTTGCTCTATGCCTTGGGTTCTGGTACCTGTCCGTTGAGGTATGGAAATTACCCCGGTTTCGAAGCATGCCGGGCCTCACGGTCGTGTTTACCGAATGGGTCAGCAAAAACCCGCCATACGGCCTGTCTATTTACACCCCGGAGTACTACCAGCATGTTCTCACCAGCGTGCAGCGGGTTGCCATCGCCTTCGGGCTGGCGACCCTGCTCGGCGTGCCTTTTGGATTGCTCCTGGGCTGGTCGAGGAAATTCAAGGACTTCGTATTTCCAGTTTTCGAAATCTTGCGACCGATTCCCGCGCTGGCTTGGGTGCCGCTGGCCATCCTGATGTTCAAGGGCACGGAATCACCGGTAATCTTCATCACATTTCTGCCGGCATTCTTTGCCACTACCCTGAACACCATGCTCGGGGTCCACTCCATCGACGAGTCTTACATCCGGGCGGCCTACTGCCTTGGTGCGAAGCGCGCTCAAATTTTCCGGCATGTGGTGCTGCCTGGGGCGCTGCCGTTCATTTTTACCGGATTACAGATATCCATGGGAGTTGGATGGTTCTCCTTGGTGGCGGGAGAAATGATCTCCGGCGAGTACGGACTGGGCTATGTAATCTATAGTGGCTACACATTAGTAAGCTATCCCGTGATCGCGATCGGCATGATCACGCTCGGCCTAGTAGGGTGGATATCCAGCGCCTTGGTGCGGATCGTCGGCACCTCGCTGATGCAATGGCGTGTGCGGTCCCTTGGATTGGGGGACGGTTCATGAGCGCAACTCCGCTACATAAGAAAGTGGCGACCCGCGGACATCTAAAGATCCAGGATGCGCACAAGGTCTACGATCCGGAAGGTGCAGCCGTACTGGCGGTAGACAACTGCTCTTTGGAAATTCAGCCCGGCGAAATATGCATGATCGTCGGGCCTTCAGGCTGCGGGAAGACCACGCTTCTCAACGCAATCGCCGGATTTCACAGTCTGACGTCCGGCACCATTCATCTGGATGGAGAGATGCTATGCGGCCCGGGCAAGCCCAAAGCGGAACCGGGTGCCGACCGTATCGTGGTGTTCCAGAACGGTGCGCTATTCCCGTGGAAAACCAACTTAGAGAATGTAGCTTTCGGCCCCATCATGCAGGGCACCATGAGCCCGCAGGAAGCCCGAGAAAAGGCTCGCGCGATCATGGCGGACGCCGGCCTGAGCGGCATGGAAAACAACTATCCCGGCGAGATTTCCTCCGGGGTACGCCGTCGGGTGGAGATCGTCCGGGCATTGATGAACGATCCGAAAGTGCTGCTGCTGGATGAACCTTATCGGGCGTTGGATTCGCTTACCAAGTCAGTGATGCACGAGGCGTTGCTGGAAATCTATTATCGCAACCAAGTCACGATCTTCTTCATTACCCATGATCTCGAAGAAGCCATCTTCCTGGGCCACCGGGTTGTGATCATGACCACCCGTCCGTGCAAGCCAAAGAAGATTCTGACGGTGGATATCCCGCATCCACGGGATTACAGCGTGCTGACTTCGCCTCGATTCCGGGAACTCATGGATGAAACAATGGAGGCGGTACATGAAGAGGCGGTCAAGGCGTTCGCCGCAGGCGAGAGGGAGGGGTGATGAGGCTGGCAGAGGAAATGAAGAAACGCCTGTTCGACCCGACCAGGCTACGGGCCATTTTTGCCATAGTCGTCTTCGTGGTGTTGTGGGAACTGGGTTCCCGTTCCAAGGACTGGTTCGGATATGCCGCGCCTTGGATCAGCGTTATTCCAGCTCCAGACGCGGTGATCGTGGTGTGGTGGGGCCTGCTAGGTGACGCAGGTTACTGGCAGAGCGGTTATCTGAGTTTGCTCAGGGTGCTGAGTGGGTTCGGAGCCGCGCTTCTGATCGGCGTTCCTTTGGGACTGCTGATGGCGTTGAGCCGGAATTTCTATGGAATCGTGTTCCCCACGTTCGAAGTGCTGCGCCCGATTCCTCCGCTGGCGTGGGTCCCTGCGGCAATCATCTTTTGGCCAACGCAAGAGCTTTCAATCGCATTCATCACGTTTCTTGGCGCGTTCTACACCATCGTCATCAACACGGTGGACGGCGCCAAATCCATCGATCCCCGCTATTTCGAAGCAGCCCGGGCGATGGGCTCGTCGGGCTGGGATGTTTTCCGGCGCATTATCCTGCCGGGCACGCTGCCATCCATCACCTTGGGCGCGGCCGTGGGTATGGGCATTGTCTGGGAGGTCGTGGTCGCTGCGGAAATGATCTCCGGAGGAGGGAGTTCCATGGGTGGCGCCGGAGCAAGCGGAGCGGGTGGCGGCTTGGGGTTTTTCATCTGGAATTCCTATACGGGAGGTTCCTATGAACAGATCGTGGTCGGGATGCTGAGTATCGGCATTGCGGGTTATCTGTCCAGCGGGGGACTGAGGATGCTGGGTGAATGGATTACCCCCTGGCTTAGGGTCCGGTAGGGTATTGGAGCGAACATGGCTGAATTCACACCAGCAACACTAAAACATCCGCCTCAAGGGGAAATCCGGGTGGATAACGTGAGTCATTCGTATGGCGTGGGAAAGTTCGCCAAGGAGGTCGTAAAAGACTGCGGCTTTACCATCGAGGCCGGCAAACTGACGGTCATGATCGGACCTTCAGGCTGCGGCAAAAGCACACTGATAAGGCTAATCGCGGGTTTCGAGAAACCATCTAAGGGCTCGATCAGCATCGACGGCAAGCCCATTACCGGCCCGGGCAAGGACAGGCTTGTCGTGTTTCAGGAAACCGCGCTATTTCCTTGGATGAGTGCATACAACAACACGCTTTACGGTCCCCGGGCAAGAGGAGAGGACACTCCCGAGATTCACCGCGAAGCTCAATCGTTGGTGGAACGGGTAGGGCTGACGGCATTCCGCAATAAGTATCCGACACAACTGTCCGGGGGCATGCAGCGCCGGGTGGAGCTTGCGAGGGCCATGATCAACAACCCCAAAGTCATGATCCTCGATGAGCCCTTCCGTGGACTGGATGCCATGACCAAAGCGCTGATGCAGGAATACTACTCGGCACTCCATGAGGAGTTTCACCAGACCGCGTTCTTCGTGACGACTGATATCGATGAGGCGATCTTCATGGCTGACCGACTGATCATCGTGTCCAACATCCCGACCCGCGTGTGTGCGGTGGTCGAGGTGGACGTTCCGCGCCCCCGCCGGCTTGTTGACATTTACGAGAACGATCGCGCCAATCAAATCAAGATGAGCGCCTTGTCGATGCTGCACGAGGAGGCAATGAAATCTTTCGTCGGCGGCAGCAAAGCCGCATCGGATTTCGTGGACGCCTATTCAAAACGAACGGGTAAAACGTGAAACCGACACACGTCGCCACGCGCTTGAAATGATGCCAATTTAGCCAAAGAGACAACTATGACGAACTACCCAAAATTCAAAGTCGCGGCGATGCACGTAGCACCGGTATTTCTCGATACGGAAAAAACCGTGGACAAAGCCTGTGCACTGATAGAAGAGGCAGCCCGCAACGGTGCAAAACTACTGGTTTTCCCGGAAACTTGGATTCCTGCGTTTCCAATCTGGTGCGCATTGCGAGCGCCGTTGTACAACCACGAATTGTTTAAGGCCCTGGCGGCCAACGCGGTGAAAGTCCCTGGGCCCGAAATGGCGCGGTTGTCCGCTTCTGCGCGGAAATTTGGCGTGATGGTATCGATGGGCATCAATGAGGGCACAGACGTAAGCGTTGGATGTCTATGGAATTCCAACGTGCTTATCGATCAGGATGGTCGGATCATCAACCATCATCGAAAACTCGTCCCGACATTCTGGGAAAAGCTGGTTTGGGCCAATGGCGACGGAGCGGGGCTGCGGGTCTGCGAAACCATCCTGGGACGTATCGGCATGCTGATATGCGGTGAAAACACCAATCCCTTGGCGCGCTTCACCTTGATGGCCCAGGGTGAGCAGGTGCATATCTCCACCTTTCCTCCTGTGTGGCCTGCTCATGATCCCAAAGATGGCAAGGTCTACAATGTGGCCGATGCTATTCGGTTGCGTGTAGGCAATCATGCATTCGAAGGCAAGCTATTCAATATCGTTGCGTCCGCTTACATGGACAAAAGCTACCGGGACGGCTTGGCCAAAGGCGATTCGGAAGCCGCGCGGATTCTCGACAACAGCCCCCGTGGTGTTTCCATGATCGTAAACCCGATGGGCCAGATCATCGGTGACCCGATGTGCGAAGAGGAGGGTATTCTTTATGCCGATATCGATTTGGCGGATTGCGTCGAGCCCCGCCAGCTTCAGGATGTTGTAGGTTATTACAATCGCTTCGATATCTTCAAATTGACCGTGGACCGATCCGCCAACCGTCCGGTCACGTTCGAGATGAACCCCGAGACTCAAGCCGGCCATATGCCGGGCGTCAATCCAGAGAAAGAAGAAACCGTCCTGAAGCTTGCCTAGCAGTCAGTCGGACCGAGTCGCTTGTCATGCCATGGCCATTGAATCAAATGGCCATACCATGAGCCTATCTTGCGATCGGTCGAGATGTGGGCTGCCAGGTGGGCGTCTATGCAGGCGCGTTTGTCGAAGGCGCACCTGGCATGCCACGCGGTTAATGATTTCAACATTGTGCCCGTCGGTACTGGAACAGGGCGCTTGCGGCCTTAGCAGCGAGGCAAATCACCCGGCGAAAGCCGAGGATAGCCGCCTCTTGCTCGGCATACCGGCATATGCCATAGTGCCATGGCATGCAAGTAGGCTTTTGCCAACGAGATTGCATACTTGATGGCCCTGCCTTCCGTATTCGAGGACCAGCGACATGTTTCGTAAGATTATTTCGGAGACCCTTTGACTGTCTTGAAGCCGGGCAAGCGGAAAGTTAATTTGGAAGATGTCGCGCGTCTCGCCGGCGTGTCCATCGTCACGGTTTCCCGTTCGCTATCCGATCCGGCGAAAGTTAGGCCGGCAACGCTGAAGCGCGTGCAGGATGCAGTCGCGAAGCTCGGGTATGTGGCCCATGGCGCCGCCCGCGCCCTAGCTTCTCGCCGGACCCGAACCATCGGCGTGGTGATTCCCAGCCTCGAAAACGCCATTTTTGCCAACACGGTCTTTGCACTCCAGAGAACCCTCGATGAAAACGGCTACATGCTGCTGGTGGCCTGCGATGAGTACGACTTGAAGGTGGAAGTGCGGCTGGTGCACAACCTGATCGAGCGCGGCGTGGACGGCCTAATTCTCGTAGGTACTCTGCATAACCCGGAGATTTTTGCCATGCTCCATGCATTTCAGGTGCCCTACGTTTTCACCTGGGCCTACGACGAAACGAGACGCAGCCCCTGCGTGGGATTCAATCATCGTCAGGCCGCTGCCCGAGCCGCTCAGCACCTCATCGACCTCGGTCACCGCGAATTTGGTGTCATCTCGACTATTACCCGCGACAACGAGCGAGCCCGTGATCGGCTCGCTGGTGTACTTGAAACCCTGGCGCACAACAACATTCGACCGGATTCCTCACGGATCGTAGAGGAGCCGTTTTCATACGTGAGAGGTCAACAAGGCTTTCGGCAGATCATGGAGGGGCCGCAGCGACCTACGGCGGTGGTATGTCTCAACGATGTATTGGCTATTGGTGCCATGGCGGAATGCCGGGCAATGGGAATGGAGGTTCCCCGGGACGTTTCAATAACCGGCTGTGAAGATCTGGAAGTGGCTGCCATGATGGCGCCAGGATTGACGACGGTACGCTTTCCGACCTTCGAAATGGGTCGCTGCGCCGGAACCTATCTGCTCGGGAAGCTTCGAGGCGAACCGGTGTCCGAACAGCAAGTTTTTGAAACGGAACTGATAGTGCGGGGATCGACGGCCCCACCGCGAGATCGCGGGTAGGCTTATACCTAAGTCGACGCACTACGAATCGCACCGGAACAGCAGACATCCCTATTCGCGGTTCGCTTGGAGTGAACGGCTGCCGACAGGGTGACCATCGATGTCAGTTCACCCATGATAGTCAGCATCACTCGTTTGCAGGGCTACGCTCACCATCTTCGCTATGGCCTGCGTCAGCCTGTCCCGATATTCGCTTGGATGTGGCCAACTCAGGTCGCGGTCCGTATGCATGGGGGCGGCCGAGAGAAATCCTACACAAGAACGGCGTTGCGGCATCGATCGGCAGAAACACCAGATCCTGGGTAGTACATTCGAAATCCGGCCGGTCGCGGTGCAAGGCGGTTGATGTGAATCGCCAGGTGCGGATGCGGCGCAAACACGTCTGTCGGCTCCGGACCATATATATAGGCGAACGCACTGCCACCCCCATAGCCGAAGTTCAATTGCACCACCATTAGTTTCATTTACCCGCTCCCTGTGCTTGTTCGTATGCATCCAGCCGCTCAACATTGCCGGCCGAAGGATGGCGCGGACGCTGTCCACTCATTTTGAGGCGGGCACGCAGGCGGCGCCTGCGGCCGGGTCGGCACGGCCGGCAAATGTCATTCGTCTTGACCGGGCCGGTTTCCTGATGCACGGTAGCCAGCCTGCACGACCGTGACCGCGATCACATGAAACACGTCCTCGCTGCTGCAGCCGCGCGAAAGGTCGTTGGCCGGCTTGGCCAGCCCCTGCAGCAGCGGCCCGATGGCGACGGCGCCGCCGATGCGCTCGGCCAGTTTGTAGCCGATGTTTCCCGCTTCGAGGTTGGGGAAGATCAGCACGTTGGCGCGCCCCTTCACCCTCGATTCCGGCAGTTTGCGGCTCGCGATGTGGGCAACGATCGCGGCGTCGAGCTGGACGTCGCCATCGATGCATAGCCCGGGCCGCCGGGCCTTGACGCGATTCGTCGCGGCAACCACCTTATCCACGGCCGCGTGTTTTGCGCTGCCGTCCGTGGAAAACGACAGCATGGCCACCCGCGGTTCTTCCATCAGGAGGCTGCTGGCACTATCGACAGCCGCCAGGGCGATTTCGGAAAGCTCTTCGGCGTCGGGATCGACCACGAGGCCGCAATCGGAAAAGATCAATCCTCCCTTCAGCGAGTGGAAGGGTTCGCACAACATCATCAGGAAGAAGCTCGACACCAGTTTGATGTCGGGGTTCACGCCGATCACCTGGATTGCCGCGCGCACGACATCGGCCGAGGTACGGACCGCGCCGGAGACGGTGCCTTCGGCGAGGCCCAGGCGCACCAGCAGGTTGGCGCAGACGAGGGGGTCTCTTGCGCTCGACTCGGCCTGTTCCATGGACAAACCCTTGTGGCGCCGCAGTTCGTACAGGGCAAGCGCCAGTTCGCGCTGGTTTGCCGCTTGCGCGGGATCGTGAAAGTCGATGCCGGCGAGTTCCAGTCCTTGTCTGCGGGCGGCTTCCGCGATGCGCGCGGGGTCGCCCACCAGCAGGATGCGGGCAATGCCTTGCCGTGTCGCGCGAACCGCCGCTTCGAGAATGCGCGGGTCTTCACTTTCGGACATGGCGATGCGAACCGGGGCTTCCCGGGCTCGATCTATGATCCGGTGGAGCGCTTTCATCGGTCTAAATCCTCGCGTAGCGCGGTGACGGGTGCAAAAAAGAGCGGAACCACGATCTGGTCAACATGGTTCCGAAAAAGCTCAACCCGGAGGAGAAAGAGGGTGAGCGGAGAACATCGACGGGCCTTGCCGGCATCGCCGCGAGATCACCGCCGCAGGACGGCAATCTCCATGGCATTGCCTCAGACGTAGTCCTTGTACTTTTCGAGGTGACGCACCGGTTTGGATAGGGCATCGCGCCGGAAGGGGTCGCCCAGCTCGCGGGTGCACATGATCTCGATGATGCAGGTCTTGCCCTGGTTCATCTGCAGGTCGATGGCCTTTTTCAGCGCCGGGCCGACATCTTCCAGCTTGTCCACCGTGATGCCCTCGGCGCCCATCGCGCGGGCGATGCCGGCAAAGCTCTGGTTGTCGAGTTCGCCGGCGACGAAGCGGCGGTTGTAGAAATCCACCTGGTTCTTCTTCTCCGCGCCCCACTGGCGGTTGTGGAAGACCACCGCGGTGACCGGGATGTCGTGGCGCACGCAGGTCATGGTTTCCATCAGGCTCATGCCCCAGGCGCCGTCGCCGGCATACGAGACCGCCGGACGATGCGGCGCCGCGACCTTGGCGCCGATGATGGTCGGGAAGGCATAGCCGCAGTTGCCGAAGCTCATCGCGGCGAAGAAGCTGCGCGGCTTCTCGAAGCGCAGGTAGCTGTTGGCGACCGAGTTGATGTTGCCGATGTCGGTAGACACCATGACGTCGGCCGGCATGGCCTTTTCGAGTTCGCGCAGCACCTGGCGCGGGTGCAGGTAGCTGCCGCCGCTGAAGGGCTTCTCCTTGCCGTTCTCGTCGATCATGTCGAGGCTGAAGGGGTCGCGCTCGTGGGTCCATTCGTCGAGTTCCTTTTCCCACGCGGCCTTCTCGGCCGTGATGGTCGCCGTGCGCGCGGCCTTGCTGGCGTCGCAGGCCAGCGTGCGGCCGGCCAGGCGCTGCGTCAGCGCGATGGCGGCGGCCTTGGCGTCGCCGCAGATGCCGACGGAAATCTTCTTGACCAGGCCGAGCATCTTGTTGTCGGCGTCGATCTGGATGATCTTGGCCTTGGTCGGCCAGTAGTCCATGCCGTGCTGCGGCAGGGTGCCGAAGGGGCCGAGGCGGGAACCGAGCGCGATCACCACGTCGGCCTGCGCCATCAGCTTCATCGCCGCCTTCGAGCCCTGGTAGCCCAGCGGGCCGCACCACAGCGGGTGGCTGGCGGGGAAGGAATCGTTGTGCAGGTAGCTGTTCACCACCGGCGCGCCGAGGCGCTCGGCCAGCGCCTTGCATTCCTCGACGCCATCGGCCATGACCACGCCGCCGCCGGAAATGATCACCGGGAATTTGGCCTGCGCCAGCAGGTCGGCGGCTTCGTTGAGGCTTTTCTCGCCGCCGGGTCCGCGATCCAGGCGCGAGGGCTGCGGAATCTCACAGACGATGTCGCCATAGAAATAGTCGCGCGGGATATTGAGCTGGGTCGGACCCATTTCGCTCATGGCGCGGTCGAAGCAGCGGCCGGTGTATTCGGCCATGCGCTTGGGATTGTTCACGTGGCCTTGGTACTTGGTGAATTCCTGGAACATCGGCAACTGGTTGGCCTCCTGAAAGCCGCCCAGGCCCATGCCCATGGTGCCGGTCTCCGGCGTCACGACCACCACCGGGCTGTGCGCCCAGTAGGCGGCCGCGATGGCCGTCACGCAGTTGCTGATGCCGGGGCCGTTCTGGCCGATGCAGACGCCATGACGACCCGAGACGCGGGAATAGCCGTCGGCCATGTGGCCGGCGCCTTGCTCATGCACCACCGGGATCAAGCGGATGCCGGCCGGGGCGAAGATGTCCATGGCGTCCATGAAGGCCGAGCCCATGATGCCGAACATGTCGGTCACGCCATTGGCGACCATGGTTTCGACGAAGGCTTCGGAAGGGGTCATGCGGGTCGGGCCTTCGGGCACCGTACGCTTGTCGGGTTTGCTCATGGTCTGCTCTCTCCTCGATGGGGAATCCATAAATCGGTACACAGGGTTCCGATATTCAAAATCAAGTGTGACTTTAGATGCTAAAAAGGCGAAAGTCAATAAAAAATGAAACGTCTTGTATCAATAAATGGAAAACTATATGATGCGAGGACCATGAATGAACCAAGATCGACTCCCCAGCCGGAACCGCTGCGCATCGACGGCGATACCCCGGCCCTGCGCCTGTTCGCCCTGCTCGAAGTCATCGCCGGCCGCGACCAGTTCTTCAACCTGCAGGGCCTGGTCGAGGAAACCGGCCTGCCCAAGCCGACCGTGCATCGCATGCTGCAACAGCTCGAAGCCGCCGGCATGCTGCAGCGGGAAGGCGACGGCCGCCACTACAGCACCGGCCTGCGCCTGCGCCGGCTGGCCGAGAACCTGCTGCTCAACAACACCGTGCATGGCGCGCGTCATGCCGTGCTGCGCAAGCTGGTCGAGGAAGTCGGCGAAAGCTGCAACATCACGGCGCTGTCGGGCAGCGAAGTGCTCTATCTCGATCGCGTCGAGACCGTCGCGCCGCTGCGCTTCTACCTCCATCCGGGATCGCGCGTGCCCGCCCATTGTTCGGCCAGCGGCAAGCTGTTCCTGGCGCAGATGAGTGCGAGCCAGCGCAGCCGCCTGCTCGAACAGGTGCCGCTGGAGCGTTACACGCCGCACACCATCACCGATCCTGGCTTGCTGGAAGCCGAAATCCGGCGCGTGAAGCAGCAGGGCTACGCCTGCGACGACGAGGAATTCCTGCCCGGCCTGTTCTGCGTCGCCATGCTGGTGCCGGCGGCCGATGGCGGCCGCTCCAACGCCGGCATCGCGATCCAGGCTCCCGTGATGCGCCTGTCGCACGACCGCCTCGGCGAGTTGCTGCCGCCGCTGCGCCGCGCCGTGGCAGCCATCGCCGCGATCGATGCCGCAGCCATGCCGTCTGCCGGCGGCAGGGCCAGCGCGTGACGGAAAACCTTGCCGGTGGTCCCGACCGCGAGGTCCCGGTGCGCGAGACCTTCGGCATCGATGTCGACCTGAGGGTGCCGGCCTTCGGCGAGCGCGACGATCACGTGCCGGAGATCGACACGGCGTACCGCTTCAACCCCGAGGTGACGCTGGCCATCCTCGCCGGCTTCGCCCGCGACCGCCGCGTGATGCTGCAGGGCATGCACGGCACCGGCAAATCGACCCATATCGAGCAGGTCGCGGCGCGGCTCAACTGGCCCTGCGTGCGGATCAATCTCGACGGCCACATCAGCCGCCTCGACCTGGTGGGCAAGGATGCCATCGTGCTCAAGGACGGCCTGCAGGTCACCGCCTTTCAGGAAGGCATCGTGCCCTGGGCGCTGCAGCGGCCGGTGGCGCTGATCTTCGACGAGTACGACGCCGGCCGGCCCGACGTGATGTTCGTGATCCAGCGCATCCTCGAACGCGACGGCAAGTTCACCCTGCTCGACCAGAACCGCGTGATCAAGCCGCACCCCGCCTTCCGCCTGTTCGCCACCTCGAACACCGTCGGCCTCGGCAATCTTTCCGGCCTCTACCACGGCACGCAGCTGCTCAACCACGCGCAGATCGACCGCTGGAACATCGTCGCCACACTCAATTACCTGCCGCACGCCGAGGAAGTCGCCATCGTTCTGGCGCGCGTGCCGGGCAAGGACAACGAGCGCGGCCGGCAACTGGTCGCTTCGATGGTCGCGGTGGCGGACCTGACGCGCAAGGGCTTCGCCGTCGGCGACCTGTCCACGCTGATGTCGCCGCGCACCGTGATCAGCTGGGCGGAAAACTGCGAGATCTTCCGCGACCCGGCGCTGGCCTTCCGCCTCTCCTTCCTCAACAAGTGCGACGATGCCGAGCGACCCATCGTCGCCGAGTACTACCAGCGCTGCTTCGGAGCCGAACTCGACGAATCCTGGATGCGCTCGGCGCATCGGGAATGAGCTTGAAAAGCATTTGGTCCGCAGATTTCGCAGATTGGCGCAGATGGATCGGGGCCTTGTTTGGTCGGGCGTACCAAACACCGGGTGAGTCCCAGGCACTGTCCGCTTGCTTATTCTCTCTGCGTAATCTGCGCAATCTGCGGAATGAACTGAGGCCTTTCGGATGAGCGGCGTCCGCCAGCAGCAACAAGTCGAGGAACTCTGCGCCGCGACGCTGCGCGCGATGACCGGCGACGGCGAGCTGCATTACGCCGGGCATCGGCTGCAGCGCGGCTTGCGTGTTGTCCCGGTGTACGCGCCGCACCTGCAAACCAATGCCGCGGATGACGACTTCGCCGCCTGCCGCGCCGCCGCCGACGGCATGGCGCTGCGCCTGCTGCACAGCGACCCCGGCCTGCATCGCCGCCATTGCCCGGCCGATCCGGTCGAACGGCTGGTCTTCGAACTGCTCGAGCAGTTGCGCGTCGAGACCCTGGTGTCGGATGCGATGCCGGGCATGGCGGCCAACCTGCGCCAGCGTTTCGAAGCCTGGTCGCGCGCCTTCCACGCATCGGGCCTGACCGACAGCAGCCTCGGCATCCTGCTCTACACCGTGACGCAGATCTGCTGGTCGCGCCTGCATGCCCTGCCGGTGCTGGAAGAGGACCTGATCGAGACCACGCGCGCCGGGATTGCAGCAGTGATCGGCACCCCGCTGGCCGGCCTGCGCCGGTCGCGCCACGATCAGGAAGCCTTTGCCCTTCATGCGCTGGCCATCGCCCGCATCGTCGGCGAGCGCGTGCAGGCCGAGATCGAGGACAGCCGCATTGAGGGCGAATCGGCGCAGGACGCCGCAAAGCGCGGCTTCGCCCTGCTGCTGGATTTCGACCGGGAGGAAACCGAAGCCTACGCCGCGGCAAGCTCGGGCGAGAGCAAGGCCTTCGCGGAGAGCGGATCGGGCTATCGCGTGTTCACCACGCGCTTCGATGTCGAGGTGCATGCCGCCGGGCTGGTGCGCAAGGCATTGCTCAATGAATACCGCCGGCGCCTCGATGCGCGCGTGGCGCGCCAGGGCATCAACCTTGCGCGCCTGGCGCGGGTGTTCGCCGCCGTGCTGACCACGCCCGAGCAGGACGGCTGGCGCTTCGGCGAGGAAGACGGGCGCATCGACGGCCGGCGCCTGGCGCAACTCGTCAGCTCGCCGGCCGAGCGCCGCCTGTTCCGCCGGGAGCATTTGCGGCCGCGTGCCACCAGCGCGGTCGGCATCCTGATCGACTGCTCGGGCTCGATGAGCGGCCTGGCCGAAACCCTGGCGACGATGGTCGACATCCTGGTGCGCGCGCTCGACATGGCCGGCGTCGACAGCGAGGTGCTCGGCTTCACCACGGGCGCCTGGAACGGCGGCCGCGCCTGGAAGGAATGGCAGGCCCAGGGCCGGCCGCCGCAGCCGGGGCGGCTCAACGAGGTCTGCCACCTGGTATTCAAGAACGCCGGGCGCAACTGGCGGCGCTCGCGCGCGGACATCGCGGCGCTGCTCAAGGCCGACCTGTTCCGCGAGGGCATCGACGGCGAGGCCGTGGACTGGGCCTGCGACCGTCTGCTCGCGCGCACGGCGGAACGGCGCATCCTGCTGGTGATTTCCGACGGCTGCCCGATGGACAGCGCCACGGGCCTGGCCAACGACGCCTTCTATCTCGACAACCATCTGAAGCAGGTGGCGGCGCGACGCGAACGCCAGGGCAGCGTGGAGATACTCGGCCTCGGTGTCGGACTCGACCTCAGCCCGTTTTATCGCCGTGTCGCCAGCGCCAACTTTGCGCAGGGGCTCGACAACCAGCTGTTCTTCGACATCGCCGGCCTGCTGCGCAAGCGCTAGCCGGGTCGGAAGCCCGGTCAGGAGTCGGCGGGTTCGAAGGTGATCGCCATGTCCGCCGCGGCGCGCCGCAGGCTGGGCACGAACTCCAGGGCGCGCCCGATCGACAGCCGCGCGACCGGCGCCTGCAAGGCCACGCTGGCGATCATGCGGCCGCGGGCATCGGTCACCGGCACTGCGATGCCGATCACGCCGGCCTGGAGTTCTTCGTTGTTCACGCCCACCTTGGTGATCGCGATGCTTTCCAGCTGAGCCTCGATGGTCGCAGCGTCGGTAATGGTGTTGTCGGTGTAGCGCTTGAAACTCAGGGACTCGAGGATCCGGTGCCGCTTGGCCCTGGGCATCTGGCTGAGGAACAGCTTGCCGCTCGAGGTGCAATGCAGCGGCACCCGCGACCCCGGCTTGAGATTGGCCTTGAGCGACCAGTCGGTTTCGATGCGATCGATGTAGATGATCTCGTCGCCGCCGAACATCGCCAGATTGCAGGTCTCGCCGATCTCATCGACCAGGCGGCGCAGGATCACGCGGCGTTCGGCACGAACCGAGTTGTTGGTCATGACATCCAGGCCAAAGCGCGCCAGGCGATGTCCGACGCCATAGCTCTTGCCGGTCGGTTCGCGCTGCATCAGGCCGGCGGCTTCGAGCATCGAGAGGATGCGGAACACCGTGGCAGCCGGCAGGCCGGATTGTTCGACGATTTCGGACAGCGCCACCGGGCGTTCCGACTTCACCACGATTTCCATGATGGCGAAGGCCCTCAAGGCTGCCGCCGACACATTGCTGGCTTCGGTCATTGAAGCTCGACTCCACTGGATTGCGATGGCATCAGTATATAAGCGCTACAGGCCGCATGAATCACAAACATCAAAAAATGGAATAAATATTTTCGTTAATAACAAATTTAGTTGGAACTTTTTGTTCAGGTCGCGTATATTTCAAAAAACGAAACACGTTGTTTCGTTTACCAGCCCATCAGAAGGCCACCGCGCAACACAGCCCCAGAACAACGCCAAGAGGAGACCACCATGCAATTCAAGAATCCGAAACTGTTCCGCGAAGTCCTGTTTTTCCTGGCAGCGCTGTTTGCTGTCACCGGCGCCATCGGCCAGGAAAAATACCCGCAACGCCCGATCGAATTCATCGTGCCCTGGGGACCGGGCGGCGGCGCCGACCAGTTGGCGCGCAAGCTGGGCAAGCTCCTCGAAGCCGACCTCAAAACCTCGTTCCCGGTGATCAATGTTCCCGGAGCCACCGGCAATACCGGCATGACCAAGCTGCTCAGCGGGCAGGCCGACGGCTATTCGATGGCCATCCTGATCGGCGATACGGCCGCGACGCTGGTCGCGGGTGGTGCGCGCTGGAAACTGGCCGACGTCACGTCGCTGGCCATCGCCATCCGCCAGCCCTCCGGGCTCTTCGTCAAGGCGGACAGCCGCTTCAAGACCTGGAACGACGTGGTCGCCGAAGCCAAGGCCAAGCCCGGCACGCTCAAGGTCGCGATCCTCGGCTTCGGCAGCGCAGACGACATCACGATAAACTTCCTCGCCGGCAAGGGTATCAAGTTGATCGGCGTGCCCTTCGCCAGCCCCGGCGAACGCTACAGCTCCATTCTTGGCGGACACGCCGACCTGCTGTTCGAGCAGGCCGGCGACATCCACAGCTTCCTCAGCAGCAAGCAAATGCGGCCTCTGATCGTCTTCGGCGAGGAGCGCATGGAAGAGTTCCCCGACATCCCGTCGTCCAAGGAGGCCGGTCTCGAAATCTACCTGCCGCAGTTCCGCTCGCTGGTAATGAAGGCCGGCACCGACCCGCAGCGCGTCAAACTGGTGGCCGACGCCATCGCCCGCGCGACGAAGTCGCCCGAATACATGGCTTTCCTCAAGGAGTCGCTGGCACGCAAGGACAGCTTCCTGCCGGCGTCCGAGGCGCAGACATTCATTGTCGGCGAGGTCGACACCATGCAGAAATTCAGCCCCAAGAAGTAAGGCGGCCTGAATCGAACCGGGACGGGAATAGCCATGCTGAACCGCTTGCTACGCGCTTCACCCTACGTCGTGGTGCAGTTGGCTGCGATATATCTCTACCAGGTGGCAGGCCGCATCGAGTTTCCGGCGGCCCCGGGCCGGATCGGGCCGGATTTCTGGCCCAAGTCCATCCTGGTGCTGCTGGGCCTGGTCTGCGTCTATGAAATCATCAAGAACCTGCTGATCGGCGAGACCTTCACCGCGGCCGGCCTGCTCGAAAAGCTCATGAAGGACAGCGGGGCCAACGAAGCCGAGGAAAAGCTGCGCAGCTACCCGCTACTGCTCGCCGGCGGCATCGTTCTGACCATCATTTATGTTGCCACCATCGACAAGCTCGGTTTCTTCCTCGCCACCATTGGCTATCTTGCGCTGTTCATGGTCATCGGGCGCTATCGGCGCTGGGGCGTCATTGCCATCGCCAGCGTGCTCGGTGCGCTGGGATTGATGTTCATATTCATGAAGGTGGTTTACGTGTCCTTGCCGCTCGGGGTCGAGCCGTTTTCGGCAGTGTCCCTCTGGCTGCTGGCAACCATGGGGGTGCATTAGCGTGATAAAGCCAATTCAAAGCGACGGGCTATGTCCGAGCGAAGCGAGCCGACTGGAAGCCTCCCCGCGAGGGGGCGAGGCGGGGTTTCGCAACGCATGCGTTGCGCCGCCGCAGCCGGCAGGCAGTGCAATGCCTGCCGTGGGCCGCGGAGCGGAAGGGAGGGGCGGGCCTTCAATTCGCATTTCGCGTGTTTCATCCTCGGACGGTGGCTCTTGCTGCCATGAGCGTTAAATGGACGCCCTGATCCACCTTGGCGACGGCTTCCTGCAGGTGCTGCAGCCGGCCAATCTGCTGGTGCTGTGCATCGGCCTGGTGCTGGGCATGCTGGTCGCCGTGCTGCCAGGACTGACTTTGGTGATGGGCGTGGTTCTGGCGCTGCCCTTCACCTACACCATGGAACTGCTGCCGGCGATCATCCTGCTGACGGCCATGTATGTGTCAGGCACCTACGGCGGCGCCTTCACCGCCATCCTGTTCCGCATTCCGGGCGAGCCGATCGACGTGCCCCTGCTATGGGACGGCTATACCATGGCGCGCAAGGGCCAACCGGCCAAGGCACTGGGCTGGACCCTGTTCGCGGCGCTGGGCGGCGGCCTGATCACGACCATGGTCATGGTGCTGGCATCGGCGCCGGTCGCCAAGTTCGCCCTGACATTTTCGTCGCCCGAGTATTTCGCCATCATCGTTTTTGGCCTGGCCAGCGTGGTCTCGCTCGGCGGCGGTTCGATCACCAACGCCGCCATCAGCCTGATGCTCGGCCTGCTGATCGCCACCGTCGGCGTCGACTCGATCTACGGCTCCGAGCGCTTCGCCTTCGGCGTGCCCTTCCTCCAGGATGGCATCGAGTACCTACTGGTGATGGTCGGTGCCTATGGCCTGGGCGAGGTTTTCACCCGCCTCGAAAAAGGTTTCGCGGGCGACGGCACGACGGCCGATACCGATCGCCGCATCAGCACAGAATTTCCCACGCTGGCCGAGATGCTCAGGCTCAAGATGACCTTCCTGCGCAGTTCGCTGGTCGGCATCGTGGTCGGCATCATTCCCGGTGCCGGCGCCACCGTCGCTTCCTTCGTCGCCTACGGTGCCGAAGGCCAGTATGGCAAGCGCGGCAAGGAACTCGGCAGCGGCATCGCCGAAGGCATCGTCGCGCCGCAAACGGCAGCGACCTCGTCGGTCGGCGGCGCCATGATTCCGCTCTTGACCATGGGCATTCCCGGCAGCGGCGCCACCGCCATCATCCTCGGCGCCTTCCTGCTGCACGGCATGCAGCCGGGACCGCAGGTCTTCGTCACCTCGGGGCCCTTCGTCTATGCCGTGTTCGCCTCGATTTTCCTCGGCGTCATCGGCATGTGCATCATCGGCTACTTCGCGATCAAGCCGCTGGTCAAGGTGCTCGAACTGCCGGAGGCCGTCGTCTCCGCCTTCGTCGTGCTGTTCTGCTTCATCGGTGCCTTCGCCGCGCGCAACAATCTGTCCGATCTGTACGTCATCATGGGCTTCGGCATCCTCGGTTACCTGTTCGAGAAGTTCAGTTTTCCCATTGCACCGATGGTGCTGGGCGTCATTCTCGGCCCGCTCGCCGAAAGCTCTTTCATGACCATGATGGTCAGCCATGGCAACGACTGGACAGTGCTGATGGGACGGCCAATCAGCGCCACCGTCATGGTGCTGGCGGTAATTGCACTGGTGTATCCCATCCAACGACAACTGCGCGAACGAACCAAGCGCAACGGAACATAGCGGCAGCGAGGCCGCATCGGCATGGACAAGATCGTCACCCCCCTGATAAACGCGGCGCGCGCTGCCCAGCGCCAATACGAGCAGTGCAGCCAGGAGCAGGTTGATGAGGCCGTGCTTGCCGTCGGCTGGGCCATCATGGAGCCGGGGCGCAATCGCACACTGGCGGAAATGGCGGTACGCGACACCGGGCTGGGCAAGGTCGAGGACAAGATTCAGAAGAACTACCGCAAGACCCTCGGCCTGCTGCGCGACCTCAAGGGCGTCAAGACGGTAGGCGTGATCGCCGAATACCCGGAACTGGGCCTGGTCGAAATCGCGCGCCCGGTCGGCGTCGTGGTCGCCGTCACGCCCTCGACCAATCCCGGGGCGACACCCGCCAACAAGATCATCAACGCCCTCAAGTGCCGCAACGCGGTGATCGTCGCGCCGTCGCCCAAGGGGCTATCCACCTGCGCCGCGCTGGTCGGCTACGTCCATGCCGAACTGCAGAAGCTCGGCCTGCCGCTCGACCTGGTCCAGTACCTGCCGGCGCCGGTGACCAAGGAAGCCACCCAGGCGCTGATGAAGCAGGCCGACCTGGTGGTGGCCACCGGTTCGCAGAATAGCATCCGCGCCGCCGCGACCTGCGGCACGCCGGCCTTCGGCGTCGGCGCCGGCAATGTCGCCGCGATCATCGATGTCGGCGCCGACCTCGATGCGGCCGCCGCCGCGATCGCCGCCTCGAAAACCTTCGACAACGCCACCAGCTGCTCGTCGGAGAACAGCGCCATCATCCTCGACCGGGTCTATGCGCAAGCCGTCGCCGCGCTGCAAAGCGTCGGCGGCGTCATGCTGAACAGCGACGAGAAAGCCAGGCTGCAGGCCGCGATGTGGCCGCAGGGCAAGCTGTCGAGCGCAGTCACCGCGCAGAATGCCGCACGGATTGCCGAACTGGCGGGGCTGGCGGACGAGCGTTTCCGGAGCGCCCGCTTCCTGATGGTCGAAGAACGCGGCACCGGCCCCGCCTACCCGTTTTCCGGCGAAAAGCTGTCGCCGGTGCTCACCGTGTATCGGGCGCGCGACTTCGACGATGCCTGCCGCCTGGTCGGTGACATCTATGCCTTCCAGGGCGCCGGTCACTCGGTCGGCATCCACAGCGACGACGACGCGCACATCCTGCGCCTCGGCCTGGAGCTGCCGGTCAGCCGCGTCATCGTGAACCAGGCGCACTGTTTCGCCACCGGCGGCGCCTTCGACAACGGCCTGCCGTTCTCGCTGTCGATGGGTTGCGGCACCTGGGGCGGCAACAACTTCTCCGACAACATGACCTACCGGCAGTACATGAACACCACGCGCATTGCGCGCAAGATCGCGCCGCGCATGCCGAGCGACGAGGAAATCTTCGGCGACTACCTGCGGCGGCATGGTGCCTAGGCAGCCCTTCCCCAGTCCCGCCAGAGAGCCTGCCACCGTGCAAAGAACCATCCGCGACCATGTGGACCGCCAGGCGGCCGAGAGGCCCGACGCGACCTACCTGATCGCTCCCGAAAGCGGCCGCAGCATGAGCTTCGGCATGTTGCAGCGCGCCTCGCGCCGCCTCGCGCACAGCCTGCTGGCGCGCGGCATCGAACCCGGCGACAAGGTCGCCCTGCTGATGCCCAACGGGTATCAGACCTGCCGCCTGTTTGTCGGCGTCATGTACGGCGGATTCTGCGTCACGCCGATCAACCTCCTGGCGCAGGCCAGCCAGCTGGCCTACGTGCTCGAACATTGCGACGCCCGGCTGGTCTTCGTCTCGCCCGACCAGCTCGGACGCCTGAACGAAGCGCTGGCTGCCGTGTCGCGCCCGATCGAAGTCGTCGTCTGCCATCCGGATGTCGAGGAATTCATCGAGGCTGCGGACACCGCGGCCGACCTGCCGCCGCTCTCCGAGGATTCCGCGGCGCTGCTGATGTACACCTCGGGCACCACGGGCAAGCCGAAAGGCGTTGTGCTGAGCCACCGCGCGGTGATTGCCGGCGGCGAATATGTGTCCCGCGCGCATCAACTGACCGAGACGGACCGCGTCATGGCGGTGCTGCCGCTGTATCACATCAACGCGCAGATCGTCACGGCCACCGCGCCGCTGGTGCACGGCGGCAGCCTGGTGATGCCGCAGCGCTTCAGTGCCTCGACCTTCTGGGAGACCGTCGCCGCGCAGCGCTGCACCTGGATCAACGTGGTGCCGACCATCATCGCCTACCTGCTCAACGGCGCAACGCCGAAGGAAAGGGGCCTCGACACTTCCGCGGTGCGCTTCTGCCGCTCGGCCTCGGCGCCGCTGGCGCCCAGCCACCACCGGGCCTTCGAGGACAAGTTCGGCATCGGCATCATCGAGACCATGGGCCTGACCGAAACCGCGGCGCCCTGCTTCACCAACCCGCTCGACCCGGCGCGGCGCAAGATCGGCAGCCCGGGCCAGGCCTACGGCAACGCGGCGAAGATCATCGATGCCGCGGGCAAGACGCTGCCGCCTTGCCAGCCGGGCGAAATCATGATCCGCGGCGACAATGTCATGCAGTGCTATTACAAGAATCCCGAGGAAACCGCGAAGAACCTCACCGCGGACGGCTGGCTGCATACCGGCGATCTCGGCTATCTCGACGAGGACGGCTTTGTCTTCGTCACCGGCCGCCTCAAGGAACTGATCATCAAGGGCGGCGAGAACATCGCGCCGCGCGAGATCGACGAGGCCCTGCTCAAGCATCCGGCCCTGCTCGAAGCTGCCGCGGTCGGCATTCCCGACGACAACTACGGCCAGGAGATCATGGCCTGCGTGGTGCTCAAGCCGGACCAGACCTGCTCCGAGGCGGAGTTGCGCACCTACTGCGAGGCTGCGCTGGGCAATTACAAGACGCCGCGGCAATTCCGCTTCGTGCTGGAGCTGCCGAAGGGCCCGTCGGGCAAGGTGCAAAGGCTGAAGCTGCTTGAGCTCCTTGCTGCGACGACGCAACGAGACAGTCCCTAGGCGAAATTGCCGGTCACGCACACTGGGCAGTCTACATCCCGTCAAAGCGGGACAAGCCTCAAGTTTTCAATGCGCCGCAGCGCAAGTCGGAACGCATTGTGCATTGCGTTTTGACGTCACAGGTTCCGATTTCGTTTCATTTGTCGCCTTCCCTATCGATTTGTCTTGCCAGTGGAGACGGTTTTTGACGATAGTTCGCACATGCAATATTGAAACGTATCGTTTCATATTTGGATTGATGCGGCGCCATGGCAGCGCACGACAGGGAGGGAGCGGGGATGTCCTTGGTTTTCGACTACATCGTAGTCGGCGCTGGATCGGCGGGCTGTGTCCTGGCCAATCGGTTATCGGAAGATTCTCTGAAAAGCGTCCTGCTGCTCGAGGCCGGCGGCGAAGACTGGAATCCCTGGATTCACATTCCGGTCGGTTACTTCAAGACCATGCACGACCCGAAGCTGGACTGGTGCTATCTGACCGAACCGGATCCGGGCATCGCCAATCGCCGGCTCCAGTGGCCGCGCGGCAAGGTGCTGGGCGGTTCCAGTTCCCTCAACGGTTTGCTGTACATCCGCGGCCAGCGGGCCGACTACGATCGCTGGGCGGATTTGGGCAACCCGGGCTGGCGTTACGACGATGTGCTGCCCTATTTCCGGAAGTCGGAAGACCAGCAGCGCGGGGCCAACGCGTATCACGGAGTCGGCGGACCGCAGAAGGTTTCCGACCTGCGCCTGAATCGCCCGATCGCCGACCACTTCGTCAGGGCCGCCCAGGAAATCGGCATTCCCTTCAACGAGGACCCGAACGGGGCGGAACAGGAAGGTGTCAGCTATTTCCAGCAGACGGCGCACAAGGGACTGCGCTGGAGCACGGCAAAAGGCTTCCTCAAGCCCGCGCGTCGACGCCCGAATCTGCAGCTTGAAACCCGCGCCCAGACCACGCGCGTGCTATTCGAGGGCAGGCGTGCCGTGGGTGTCGAATTCATGCAGGGCGGACATAGGCGGCAGGCCACGGCCAGGGCTGAAGTGATCCTGTCGGCCGGTGCGATCGGTTCGCCGCAGATTCTGCAGTGTTCGGGAATCGGCTGCGCCGCACTGCTGCAGCGGGTGGGCGTACCGGTGGTGCTCGACTTGCCCGGCGTCGGAGAAAACCTCCAGGATCACCTTCAGGTCAGGCTGGTGTTCAAGACCCGCGAGCGCACGCTGAACGACGAGGTCAATAGCCCGCTGAACAAACTGTGGATCGGCATCCAGTACATCCTGTCGCGCACCGGCCCGCTCACGCTGGCCGCGAGCCAGGTCGCGATCTTCACGCGCTCCGGCCCCGGCGTGACCCGGCCGGACATCCAGTTCCACATGCAGCCGCTGAGCGCGGACAAGCCGGGTGAAGGGGCGCATCGTTTTTCCGCCTTTACGTCGTCGGTCTGTCAGCTGCGCCCGTTCAGCCGCGGACGCATCGAAATCAAGTCGGCCGATGCCCTGGAGTACCCGACGATCCGTCCGAATTACCTGTCGGATCAGCGGGACTATCCGATAGTCATAGGCGGCATCAGGATGGCCCGCCGCATCGCACAGGCGCCTGCGCTGGTTCCGCACATTGTTTCCGAATTCGTGCCGGGAGCGCAATTCCAGACCGATGCGGAACTGCTCGACGCGGCAAGGCGCTACAGCCAGACCATCTATCACCCGGTCGGCACCTGCAAGATGGGCCAGGACACCCTGGCAGTGGTCGATGAGCGACTCAGGGTGCGCGGCATTTCCGGATTGCGCGTGGTCGATGCGTCGATCATGCCGGAGATCGTCTCCGGCAACACCAATGCGCCAACAATAATGATTGCCGAAAAGGCCGCCGACATGATCCGCCAGGATGCCGGCCAGTAAGGAATTTTGGAATTGCCCTTGAGGCAATGGTGGACTCCTTGTGATCCGACGGATCCCGGAGTCCGGTTCTTAAAACAACGGAGGAGGCAATGATGGCGACTTTGATACGGAAATTCTTGATGGGTGCCGTCACGGCAATGCTGGTCACCGCCGGCGGCATGGCGCAGGCCCAGCAAGTGACGCGGATGAAAATCCAGACGGCGGTTCCGACCGCGAGCATCTACTTCGACTTGATGAAGCGCTTCGGCGAACGCGTGGACAAGATGTCCAACGGCCGCATCAAGATGGAGATACTGCCCGACGGCGCGGTGGTCAACGCCTTCGAGATCCTCGACGCGGTGGACAAGGGCGTGGTCGATGGCGGCTTTGCCTGGACGCACTACTGGTCGGGCAAGAACAGCGCGGCGGCCCTGTTCTCGAATCCGGCCGCGGGCGCCGGCACCGGCATGGACCAGATCTCGCACATGGCCTGGCTCTCGCAGGGCGGCGGCAATGCGCTCTACGAAAAGCTGTACGAGTCGGGCCTGAAGATGAACATCAAGCCCTTCATGATGCAGCCGATGGGTCCCGACCCGTTCGGCTGGTTCAAGACGCCGATCAACTCGATCGCCGACATGAAGAAAATGAAATACCGCTCGCCTCCCGGATTGACGGGCGAGGTTTTCAAGGAAATGGGCATCAACGCAGTGGCCATGCCGGGCGGCGAAATCGTGCCGGCCGCGCAGCGCGGCGTGATCGACGCGGCCGAATGGATCGGCCCGGCGGACGACATGATCCTCGGCTTCCACAACGTGTTCAAGCACTACTACCTGCAGGGCCTGCATCAGTCGTCTGACGTCGGCGAGATACTGTTCAACAAGACGGTCTGGAACAAGCTGCCGGCCGACCTGAAGGCGGTGATCGAGGGCGCCGTGATGGCGACCATCACCGAAACCTACGCCTTCAACGTGGATCGCAACGCGAAGGCGCTGGAGAAGCTGCAGAAGGAGCACAAGGTCATCGTGCATGACACGCCCAAGGAGTTCTTCGCCGCCTTCCTCAAGGCCACCAACATCGTGTATGACCGCGAGGCGGCGCGCAATCCCTTGTTCAAGGAAGTGTTGGAATCGCAGCGTGCCTATGCCAAGATCGTGGTGCCCTACTGGACCAAGATCAACGGCCTGTATTACGGTCTCGGCGCCGAGGCGGTAGCCCACAAATAGTCGCCGCCAAGCGCAGCGGTGCACGGCGCGAGCCGGGCACCGCATTCAACCTGCTGGAATACGCTCGGATACAGGACTCATGACCGGACACGCCTCAAAACTGCTGCGGATCGCGCACGCGCTCGATCCGATCGCCATATGGACCGGAAAGCTGACCGCATGGCTGATCATCCCTATGGTGCTGTCGCTGGTCTACGAAGTCGTGGCGCGCTACGTCTTCGATGCGCCGACGCTGTGGGCCTACGACATGACCTTCATGCTCTATGGCGCCTTCTTCATGCTGGGATCGGCCTATACGCTGCAGCGCAAGGGGCACATCCGCACCGATTCGCTCTATGGCGGCTGGTCGCCGCGCACCCAGGGCATCGTCGATGCGGTCTGCTATGTCGTGATGTTCATGCCCTTCGCCGCGATCTTCCTGTGGTTCGGCTGGAGTTACTTTCTCAAGGCATTCATGACCGGCGAACGCTTCGTCAGCAGTCCCTGGATGCCGATCACCTGGCCCTTCAAGGCAGCCATGCCCCTGACCGGATTGCTGCTGGCGATCCAGGGCGTCTCCGAATTCTGCAAGAGCCTCGACGCCGCGATCAGCGGGCGCTGGCCGGCAGGCGCTGATCAGTCCGGCCTCGGCAGGGAGGCGACATGAGCAACGAAATCTTCGGGCTGGTGGCCCTGGTGGCCCTGTTCGGCATCATTTTCATCGGCTTTCCGATCGCCTTCACGCTGGGCGCCGTGGCGCTCGGCGCCGGTTTCGTCGCCTACGGGCCGATGGTGTTCGACCTCGCGGTGCTGCAGACCTTCTCGGTGATGAAAGACACCGTGCTGGCCTCGATTCCGTTTTTTCTGTTCATGGGCTTCCTGCTCGAACAGTCCGGCCTGATGGAGCGCATGTTCACCGGCATACAACAGTTGCTGGCCGGACTGCGCGGCTCGCTGTACCTCGCGGTGCTGATCACGGCGACGATATTCGCGGCGGCCACGGGCATCGTCGGCTCGGCGGTGACGCTGCTTGGCGTCATGGCCGGGCCGGCGATGATCAAGAGCGGCTACGACACCAGGCTCAGCGCCGGGGCGATCGCCGCCGGCGGCACGCTGGGCATACTGATCCCGCCCTCGGTGATGCTGATCGTCATGGGGCCGGTGGTCGGCGTGCCGGCGACCGACCTGTTCGCCGCGGCGGTGATACCGGGCCTGCTGCTGTCAACCATCTTCACCGTCTGGTGCCTGGTCCGCTGTTGGCTCAATCCGGCGCTCGGCCCCGCGCTGCCGCCGGAAATGCGCGCCAGCTCGATGGCGGCGGTGGTGCGCGACCTGGTGATCGGCGTCGTGCCGGTGATCGTGGTGATCATCGCCACGCTGGGCGTGATCCTGATGGGCATTGCGACGCCGACCGACGCCGGCGCAGTGGGCTGCGCCGCGGTGTTCATCCTGACGCTGCTCTCCCGGCGCATGACAATGGCGAAGATACGCCGCTCGGCCTACCAGACGCTCGAGGTATCGAGCATGATCCTGATGCTGGTCACCGCATCGAACCTGTTCGGCGCCGTTTTCTCGCGCCTGGGCAGCGCCGAGTACCTGGCCAGCCTGCTGACCAGCCTGGCCCTACCGCCGACGCTGATGCTGATCGTGATCCTGGGCCTGATCTTCATCCTCGGCTGGCCGCTGGAATGGGTGCCCATCGTGCTCATCGTGGTGCCCATCGTGCTGCCCATCGTCCAGGCGCTTAACATCGACCTGATCTGGTTCTGCACCCTGGTCGCAATGACGCTGCAGACCGCCTGGCTTTCGCCGCCGGTGGCGCTGTCGGCCTACTTCCTCAAGGGCGTGGTACCGCAATGGGAACTCAAGGATATCTATGCCGGCATGGTCCAGTTCATGGTCCTGCAACTCGTGGGAGTCGGCCTGGTGCTGGCATTCCCGCAATTGGCAACCTGGCTGGTCACCCGCACTTGAACGGCAGCGTGGCGCCGAATATAGGAGAGCATCGATAATGCAGGCCAAAGACGTCATGACAACGACGATACTCACCGTGACACCCGATACGGATGTGGGGGAGATCGCGCGAACTCTGCTCGATGCCCACATCAGTGCAGTTCCCGTGATCGACGGCGCCGGCAATTTGATCGGCATCGTCAGCGAAGGCGACCTGATACACCGCGCCGAGGCGGAAACGCGGCGCCGTCCGTCATGGTGGTTGCGCCTGCTGGCCACTCCGGAGGAATCCTCGGAGCGCTATTTGCGGGAATTCGGCCGGCGTGCGCGCGACGTGATGACCCGCGACGTGATTACCGTCGGGCCCGATACCCCGCTCACCGAAATCGCCGCCATGCTCGAAAAATTCCACATCAAGCGCGTGCCGGTGATGGAGCACGGCAAGCTCGTCGGCATCGTCAGTCGCGCCAATCTGCTGCGCGGCGTGGCGACATGGCAAAAGCCCAGCGGCGTCCGCATCGAGGACTCGTCCCTGCGCGGCTTGTTGCTGCAGGCGCTGGGCGAAGCCGACCTGCCGATGCACCTGGTCAATGTCACGGTCACCGACGGCGCGGTGGAGCTATGGGGGGTGGTCGAATCGGAAGTGCAGGTCGAGGCGGCACGCGCCGCGGTGGAAGCCACGGCCGGCGTGCTGCGGCTGGACAACCACCTAATACACAGAAACTGAGCACACCGGGACGCAATCCGTGCGCAAGCTGCAGCGGCATGCTGGAATGGGCGGCGGCGTGAACCTTCACCGGCGCAGGCCGGGAACCCACCGGGGAGACTGGAAATCAAGCGAAGCAAGACCCTGACGGGTCAATATCAGGCGGCGGCATGGGTCGAGCCCGGGGCGGATCAGGCGCCGAACGGCGAGGACGAGGAAACGAGCGAGGACATCCGGCGCCTGCGGCCCCTGACCGTCCTCGAACACCTGAGCGAAGCGTCGCAGCCGCTGACCCTGGCGCAACTGGCCGCCATGATGCGGGTGCCGAAAAGCACCCTGATGCGGCTTTTGCGGGCGATGGAAGCGCAGGGCTATCTGCTGCACATGCCGGCCGAACGCGGCTATGTGCCGGGAACCCGCGCGACCACCCTGGCCCTGCGCATGCTGCGCGGCTCCAACATCCGGCGCGACTGCCGGGCGGTTCTGCGCAATCTGGTGCGCTCGCTCGGCGAAACCTGCAACCTGACCGTACCGGATGCCGGCCGCGTGCTCTATGTGGAACGCATAGACACGACGGCGCCGCTGCGCATGCACCTGCAGCCCGGCATCTGGGTGCCGATGCATTGCACGGCCAGCGGCAAGCTGTTTCTCGCATCGATGCCGCCGCTGGAAAGGCGCGGCATCCTCGACCAGATGCCGCTGACGCGGCATTCGCCGCGCACCATCACCGAGCGCCGCGAACTTGACGCGGAACTGGACCGGATCGCCCGCCGCGGGGTAGGCATAGACAACGAGGAATTCGTCCTCGGCATGGTCGCCGTGGCGGTACCGGTGCGCGGCGAGGACGGCAAGCTGGTGGCGGCGGTTGCCTGCCACGCGCCGACGGCGCGCCGGTCGCTGGATGAACTGCTGTATAGCGTTCCCGAGTTGCGCACGGCGGCCAATGCCATGCAGCGCATCCTGTGCCCGGCAAAATACTGACCGTGCGCGGCAAGGACTGAACGCCCAAAACTGTTGATCTTCCAAGCGCCACGCAACAGACTCGCAGGATAATCCGGGTTTGCCGCCGAATGGAAGTTCCGATGTTTGCGCATGACGCCCGTTGCCCTTTTGCCCGGTCAGTCCCGGCCGGTTTGCTGTGACGCGACTCATCCTCGCCCTCATGTGGCTGCTGCACTGGCTGCCCCTGCCCGTGCTGGCGGTCTTCGGCCGCGTGTTCGGCCTGGCGCTCTACCTGTTGGTGCGCGAGCGGCGGCAGGTCACCCTGACCAACCTGGGCCTGTGCTTTCCGCAGCTTGCGCCGGCCGAAAAGTCGGCGCTGGCGCGCCGCCACCTGATGGCTTTCGGCCGCAGCTTCCTCGAACTCGGGCTCTGGTGGTGGTCCTCGCCGGCGCGCATGCGGCGCCTGGTGCGGCTCGAAGGCGCCGAAAAGCTCGCCGCCTGCAAGGGCCGCCCGGTGATCCTGCTGGTGCCGCATTTCGTCGGCATCGACGCCGGCGGCATGCGCCTCGCGCTGGAACTGGAGCGGGGGCTGGTGGCGATGTACACCCACCAGAAGAACCGCGTCTTCGAGGCGGCGATGAACAAGGGCCGCTGCCGTTTCGGCAACTTCGAGATGGTGTCGCGCCAGGAAGGCACGCGCCGCGCGCTCAAGGCGGTGAAGGCCGGCCGCGTTTTCCACTACTCGCCGGACATGGATTACGGCCCCAGGGAGTCGGTCTTCGTGCCCTTCTTCGGCGTGCCGACGGCCACCATCACCGGCCTGTCCCGCCTGGCCCGGCTGACCGGGGCGACCGTGATCCCGCTGGTGACGCGCATGGAGGGCCGGGGTTGGCAAACTCGCTACGTCGCCACGGTCGGCGAACCCTGGGCGGACTTTCCCGGCGCCGGCGAGCTTGCGGACGCGCGCCGGCTGAATGCCTTCATCGAAGCCGAGGTGCTGCGCTCGCCCGAGCAGTACTATTGGCTGCACAAACGCTTCAAGACGCGGCCGCCGGGCGAAAAAGGGCTTTATTGACCCCTCAATTGCCGAAAGTTGGCGCTGGCGACACGGCGTATGCTGGTTAACGCTCATGGCAGCAAGTGCACCCCCACCGATGATGAAACACGCGAAAGTCGAATTGAAGGCCCGCCCCTCCCATCCGCTCCGCGGCCCACGGCAGGCATTGCACTGCCTGCCGGCTGCGGCGGCGCAACGCATGCGTTGCGAAACCCCGCCTCGCCCCCTCGCGGGGAGGCTACTGGTTGGCTCGCTGCGCTCGACTGTCACCAGTCGCTCCGAACGAGTTATTTCACGTTAAATGAAGATACGCTTCACGAAAATGCACGGCCTCGGCAACGATTTCGTCGTGCTCGACGCCATCAGCCAGGACTTCGTGCCGACCCCGGCCCAGGCGCGCTTTCTCGCCGACCGGCACTTCGGCATCGGCTGCGACCAGATCCTGGTGGTCGAGCGCGCCACCACGCCCGGCGTCGATTTCCGCTATCGGATTTTCAACGCCGACGGCAGCGAGGTCGAGCAATGCGGCAACGGCGCGCGCTGCTTCGTGCGCTTCGTACATGAGCAGGGACTCACCGACAAGCGCGAGATCCGCGTCGAGACCAAGTCCGGCCTGATCGCGCCGCGCCTCGAAGCCGACGGCGAAGTGACCGTGGATATGGGTGTGCCGCGCTTCCTGCCGGCCGAGATTCCCTTCGACAGCGACAGTGACGCCGCTATTCAGCCGCTATTCGTCGACGCGACGTGGATCGACATCAGCGTGGTCTCGATGGGCAACCCGCACGCCGTGCAGGTGGTGGCCGACGTCGATGCCGCGCCGGTCGCCGTGCAGGGCCCGCTGATCGAATCCCACCCGCGCTTTCCGCGCCGGGTCAATGCCGGTTTCATGCAGATTGTCGACCGCCATGCGATCCGCCTGCGCGTCTATGAACGCGGCGCCGGCGAGACCCTGGCCTGCGGCACCGGCGCCTGCGCCGCCGTGGTGGCCGGCATCCGCCGCGGCCTGCTGGATACCCCGGTGCGCGTCGCCACGCGCGGCGGCGAACTCTCGATCGCCTGGGACGGGACAGCGAACGCGGCCGCGCCGGTCATGATGACGGGCCCCGCGACCACCGTATTCAGCGCAGAAATCGAACTCCCGAACAACCTCACAGAAAGCTGATATGAAATCGGAAGACGTCGCCCGCTATCTCCACGATCACCCGGAATTCTTCGACCAGTATGCCGATCTGCTGACCCTGGTCACCCTGCCCGATCCGCACAGCGGACGCGCCATCTCGATCACCGAGAAGCAGCTGTTCAATCTGCGCGACAAGGTGCGCACCCTCGAAGCGAAACTGGTCGAGCTGATCAGCTTCGGCGAGGAGAACGACGTCATTTCCGACAAGGTGCATGACCTGGCGGTGGCCCTGATCGCCGCCGGCGACCTGGCCGGCGTGGTGCGCGCGCTGTATTCGCATCTGGGCGGCGCCTTCGCCGTGCCGCATGTCACGCTGCGACTGTGGGGCGTCGGGTCCGGCGACGGGAATGAATTCGCCGCCGTGGCGGATGGCGTCAAGGACTTCGCCGCGCGCCTGCAGCAGCCCTATTGCGGCACGACGAAGGAACAGCTGGCGCTGGACTGGTTCGGCGATGCCGCGGCGAATCTGCGCTCGATGACCCAGTTGCCGCTGCGCGACGCCGCCGGCAACTGCTTCGGCCTGCTGGTGATGGCCAGCGACGAAGCCGACCGCTTCTATCCGGAACTCGGCACGCTCTACCTGGAACGCATCGGCGCCATGGCCGCGGCGGCCCTGCTCAGAGTCGCCGCCTGAGGCAATGGACGGTTCGGTCGGGCAGTTTCTCGCCGAACTGGCCCTGCAGCGCCGCGCCAGCCCGCACACCATCGCCGCCTATCGCCGCGACCTGGCGCGCCTGACGGCGCTGGCCGGCGAACTCGCACCGGCGGCGCTGCAAACGCCGCAGCTCAGGCGCGGCCTGATGCAATTGCATGCCCGGGAACTCGCGCCGCGCTCCATCGCGCGCACCCTCTCGGCCTGGCGCAGCTACTACGCCTGGCTGGCGCGACGCGGCGCCATCGCGCTGAATCCCGCGGCCGGCCTGCGTGCGCCCAAGCGCCCGCACAGCCTGCCCAAGGCGCTGGGCATCGACCAGGCGGCGGCCCTGCTCGACCGCCCGGCCGCGGGCGAAACCCGCGACCCGCTGCAGCTGCGCGACGCCGCGATGTTCGAACTGCTGTATTCCTCGGGCCTGCGCCTGTCCGAACTGGTGAGCCTCGACTGGCCCGGCGGGCTCGACCTGGGCGCCGGCGAAGTCACCGTCACCGGCAAGCGCGAAAAGACGCGCAAGGTGCCGGTCGGCGACCAGGCGCTGGCCGCCCTGCGGGCGTGGCTGGCGCTGCGCCCGCAATTCGCGCCGGACGACCAGCCGGCGCTGTTCACCGGCCGCCACGGCACCCGGCTGACGCCGCGCCAAGTGCAAAGCCGCCTCGCACAGTGGGCGCAGCGCCAGGGCGTCGGCGTCCATGTCCATCCCCACATGCTGCGCCATTCCTTCGCCTCGCATGTGCTGCAAAGCTCGGGCGACCTGCGCGCGGTGCAGGAAATGCTGGGCCACGCCAGCATCGCGGCGACGCAGATCTATACCCATCTCGACTTCCAGCATCTGGCGAAGATCTACGACGCAGCCCATCCGCGCGCGAAGAAGACCTGACAAGACCTCGCGCGCCGGGCCGGTCTACAATGCAGGCCCAGCCTCATTCACGCATCCCGCCCCGCCATGTCCTTGCGAATCGGAATCAACGGCTACGGCCGCATCGGCCGCTGCTTTCTGCGCGCGCTGCAGGAATCCTCCCTGCGCGGCCGGCTGTCCGTGGTGGCCATCAACGAGCCGGCCGACATCGAAAGCATGGCCTACCTGACGCGCTTCGATTCGACCCATGGCCGCTTCCCAGGCAGGGTCGAGGTGCGCGGCGAAACGCTGTGCATCGACGAGTGGTGCATCCAGGTATCCCATGCCCGCACGCCGCAGGAAGTGGACTGGCGCGCGCTCGATCTCGACCTGCTGGTCGAGGCGTCCGGACAGTATGCAAGCCGCGGCGAGCTCGATGCCTTTCTCGACGCAGGCTGCCCGCGCATCCTGCTCTCGCACCCGGGCCACAGCGCCGAAGACGTCGATCGCACCATCGTCTTCGGCAGCAACCACGAAACCCTGACGGGAAACGAACGCATCGTCTCGGCCGCATCCTGCACCACCAATGCCATCGTTCCGGTGCTGGCGATGCTCGACGCCGCCTGCGGCATCGAACACGCCATGATGACCACGCTGCATTCGGTGATGAACGACCAGCCGCCGATCGACGGTTATCACCATGCCGACCTGCGCCGCACGCGGTCCTCGATGCAGTCGATCATCCCGGTCGCCACCGGGCTGGCGCGCGGCGTCGCGCGCCTGCTGCCGCAACTGGCCGACCGCGTCGAGGCCAAGTCGATCCGCGTGCCGGTGACCAATGTCTCGGCCATCGACCTGGTGGCGACGCTGACGCGCCCCGGCACGGTCGCCGGGATCAACGCCAGCCTGCGTCGCGCCGTCGATCAGGGCTTCCCCGGGCAGATCGCCTACACCGAGGAGGCGCACGCCTCGGTCGACTTCAACCACAGCCCGCATTCGGCGATCATCGATGCCAGCCAGACGCGCATGAGCGGGCCGCAACTGGTGAATCTGCTGATCTGGTTCGACAACGAATGGGGCTTCGCCAATCGCATGCTCGAACTGGCGGCCTTCTGGGGGCGCCGCATGCCGCATGCGGACGCGGTTGCGCCAAGCGCGCGCCGTCCCGCCAGCGCCAACTCTTGAGCCCGGCCCGGCCGGGTCAGCCGCCCGCCAGCGCGCGCAGCCCGAGCAGCACGGCCATGCCGGCGATGAAGGGCAGCCACGGGTTGCGCGACAGCAGCGCGGCGGCAACGGCGGCGATGACGCCGGCGAGCTTGGGATTCAGCGGCGCGAAATCGCCGCCGGCCACCAGCACGTCGGGCACCACGATGGCCGCCAGCGCCGCCGCCGGCGCATAGCGCAGCGCGCGCTGCACCACCGAGGGCAGGCGCACGCGGCCGCCGAGGACGATGAAGCTGGCCCGCGGCAGCGTCGTCGCCAGCCCGATCAGGACGAAGCTCAGCCAAAGCGCCGCATCGCCGCTCATGCCGTTTCTCGCTTGCCGTGCCAATGCTCGGCGGCGAAGCCGGCGACGATGCCGACCACGATGGCGACGATCAGCCCCAGGCGCAGCGGCATGCCGCGCAGGAGCACCGCCGTGGCGCCGCTGCTCACGGCGGCGACCAGCATCGGCCGCTGCTTTGCCATCGGCACCAACAGCACCAGCAGGGCGATGGTGGCCATGAATTCCAGCGACCAGTGCTTCGGAATCGAGCCGGCGGCGAGCACCCCGACCAGGGCAAAGGCCTGCCACAAGGCCCAGGACCAGAGCGAGGGCGCCAGGTAGTAGCCGAGCCGCCAGCGCGGATCCTCGACCTTGAGCATCTTCTCCAGGCAGCAGGCGAACACGCCGTCGGTCAGCAGGTGGCCGGCGAACCAGCGCCGCGGCGTATCGACGCCGCGAAAGCCCTCGGCAATCGCGGCGCTGAATATGATGAAGCGCAGATTCAGCGCCAGCGCCGTGACCACGATCAGCCACAGCGGCGCGCCGATCCCGATCAGCGGCAGCGTGCCGAGCTGGGCGGTGCCGGCAAAGACGATGAGGTTCATGCCCATCGCCTGCGTCGGCGTGAAGCCGGTGCTGATCATGGCCATGCCGGTGACCATGGCCCAGGGGATCAGGCCCACCGACATGGGCAGGAAGCTGCGGAAGCCTTCGCGGGCGCCGGCGCGGAACGATGAACTTGGCATAAATGGGAAGCGGTAGCGAGTCCCCCGCATTGTATGAAGAATCGCCGCCGGCCCGCCAGCGGTCTTTCAGGTTGGCGGCAGGTGGCCTTCGGCAAGGGCGGCGCGATACACCTTCAATGCCACGTGCGCGTCATCGGCGGCGTAGAGCATCTGGCGTTCGGTCAGGCGCGGATGGGCCCAGTTGGAGGTGGTGGTGCGTTTGGATTTCTGCATGCGCCGGCCGAGGTAGCGGGCAACGGCCGTTTTCGCCCCCAGGGTCTGCCGCGGTCGGTCGGAGGGCAGCGCGCGCGAAAGATCGAGCACATGCTGCGCCTCGATGCCGAGGCGCGCGCGCAACTGCGCCAGATCGCTGCCGAGGCCGAAGCCGACTTTCAGGATGCGCCGCGATTCGAGGATTTCCTGCAGGCCGTGGTGATGCAGGTGGTGCTCCATCTGCGCCCTGACCGGAAACAGGTAGACGCGGTCCGCCGTCGCCAGCTGGATCAGGTGCGGCCCGGTAGACACCTCGCCCTTGGCGAAGGTCGGCTTGGCCTCGGTGTCGAAGCCGAGCACCGTCTCCGCCAGCAGCAGCCGGCAGGCGTCGGCCGCGGCGGCCGGCGCATCGACCAGCACCACGTCGGCGATGGCGATGCCCTGATAGGGCGGCAATTCGGCAGCCAGGCCTGTGTCGGGGAGAGTGTCCAAGGTGTCGTGTGCGTTTGGGTGGGTCGGCGCGGCAGGACGGCGCCGCCGGATTGGCCGCTGGAACCGGATTGCGGCGGCGTCTTGGTGGGATCGAAGTCTATAGGATCATGGCCGCAACTCGGTTTACAATTACAGGCTTCAACGTGTACGAGTTCCCGGGCATGTCCGAAACTGCATTCTGCTACCACTGTCGTCAGCATCATCCGAAGACGGAGATGCGCCAGATCGAGACCAAGGCCGGCAAGCGCTGGCGCTGCATCCGCAGCATCGAGGCCACGCGCCAGGGTCAGGCCGCGCGCGAAGCCTACGGCCGCCAGGTTTCCGAGATGAACAAGTCCGAGGCGCAAAGCCGGGCGCGACTGTCCAAGCCGATCGTCGTCTGACGGCGGCCCCGCCCGCATCGGCCGACCATGATGCTGCGCGGGTTTGTGCTCCTCCTGCCGGCCCTGCTCGCCGCCTGCGCGCCGCTGCCAGCGGGCCAGGGGCGCGGCGCGCTGTGGCAGCCTTCGCCGAACTTCGACCAGCGCCGGCCGAATTTCGTCATCCTGCACCAGACCACCAATGACAATGTCGAACGGGCGCTGGCGACGCTGACCGATCCCCAGCGTAAGGTCAGCGCCCACTACCTGATCGGCCGCGACGGCAGGCTTATGCAACTGGTCGATGAGGCCGCCCGCGCCTGGCATGCCGGCGAATCGCGCTGGGGCGGCATGAGCGATCTCAACTCGGCCTCGATCGGCATCGAACTCGACAACACCGGCGAGGAGGAATTCGCCGAGCCGCAGATCCTCGCCCTGCTCGCGCTGCTCGACGAACTGCGCCGGCGCCATGCCATCCCGGCGGCCAACCATCTGGCGCACGGCGATGTGGCGCCGACGCGCAAGGTCGATCCGAGCCGCCGCTTCCCCTGGCGCAGACTTGCCGCGCAGGGCTTCGGCCTCTGGTGCGAAGCGCCGCCGGCGGCGGCCCCGGCCGGCTTCGATGCGCTGCTCGGCCTGCAGGCGCTGGGTTATGACGTTGCCGTCCCCGCCGCCGCGCGCGCGGCATTTCGCCGCCACTTCCTGGCGCAGGATGCCGAGGCCGAACTGGCGCCCGACGAGCAGGCGTTGCTCTACTGCCTGCTGCAGCGGAAGGCGCAGCGCGAAATGCCGGCCGCGAACGGAGCCATGGCGACGGAGCAAAGGAAATGAAGACGCGCTATGCCGACATCCCAGCCTACCTCACCAAGGACGGCTCCGAGATCCGCGAACTCATGCATCCCGCCGTGCACGGCAACCGGCTGCAAAGCCTGGCCGAAGCGACCGTCGCGCCGGGCCGGCGCACGCGCCTGCATCGCCATGCGCTGAGCGAGGAGCTGTACCACGTCACCGCGGGCAGCGGCCTCATGACCCTGGGCGACACCCACTTCAAAGTTGCCGCTGGCGACACGGTGCTGATCCCGCCCGGCACGCCGCATTGCATCGAAGCCAGTGGCGCCGAGGCGCTGCGTTTCCTCTGCTGCTGCAGCCCGCCCTACGCGCACGAGGATACCGAGTTGCTGGAGACGGACTGATGGCGCCACGCACGGCCGCCCGAAGGCGCGCCAGTCGTCACCCGGAGCCGCGCCGCGGCGAACCATTGTCACCCCCTCGCTTGGCGAGGGGGCTGGGGGGAGGGTAGTCCAGTGGACGGCAACCTGTTCGCCGACCTGCCGCCCGCGACAGCGCAAGACGGTGAGCGCTTCGACACCCTGCTGACGCGGCCCGGGCTGCGCATCGAGCGCATCGTGTCCACCGGCCAGGCCAGCCCGCCCGGCTTCTGGTACCGGCAGGAAGATGCCGAATGGGTGGCGCTGCTGGGCGGCGAAGCCCTGCTGCGCTTCGAGGACGAAGCCGAGGCCCGGCACTTGCGCGCCGGCGACTGGCTGTACATCGCCCCGCAGCGGCGCCATCGTGTGGAATGGACCGCGGACGAAACGCCGACGGTCTGGCTGGCCGTGCATCACGCCGGCGACTGATTCGGCGCCAGACTCAAGAGTTGGCGCTGGCGCTACGGCGCCGCCTCCGGGCTAACCGCCGGCCTTGCCCAGGGAGAGCTTGAGCGGAACCTCGCGGTCATTGCCCTCTTGCTTTGCGGGCTCGCCGAGTATCACCCGCGCGGCCGGCGCACCGGCCTCCTGCAGCGTAGCCAGCGCGGCCTCGCCGCGCGCCTGCGCAAGCTGACGCAGCCGATCGTCGGGCAGCACTTCCTTGTCGCGCAGGCGCTGGTAGAGCACGGCATGAAAGTCGGCACCCTTCAGCGCGCCGACTTCGTCCGCGGTGAGCGCGCGCGGCGGATTCATCAGACCGCCCAGGCGCGACATCACCTTGCCGCCCAGGCTTTCCTCGAGCTGGCCCGGATTCGCGCCGCGAAAGCCCTGCTTGAGTCCGGCCAGCTCGGCCTTGCCGAAACGCTCGGCGAACAGCTCTTCGAGCGCCGCCTGGATCTGCGGCTGGCGCAGCGCAACCGGTCCCGGATCGCCCTTGGTGTCGCCGCCGTTGCCACCCTGGTAGCCGCTCTTTTGCAGCAGCGTGCGGCGCAGTTGCAGGTCCTGCAAGGCGCTGCGGTCGGCTTCGTTCCAGCCGCCCTGCACCGTCAGCGCCAGCGCCGGACGCTTGTTCAGCGCCGCGGCGAGCTTGACCAGCTTCTCGCGTTCGGGCGGCGTCAGGCGCCGTGCGCCGGCGTCGAAGGCGATGCTTTCGAGTTTCTCGTCGCCGCCGCCGAACAGCGCGCCGAGCGCCCGGAAGGGCGCGGTGACGATCTTGGTCAGGACATTGGTGATGACTTTCCAGACCAGGCCGCCATAGCTGAACTGCGGATCGTCGAGGCTGCCGCTGACCGGCAGGCCGAGGTCGATGCGGCCATCGGAATCCTCCAGCAGGGCGATCGCCAGATCGAGCGGCAAATCCTTCGCGCTCGGGCTGGCGACGCGCTCGCCGAGCACCAGGCGCTCCATCACCACCTTGTTCTGGCTCTGCAACTGGCGCTTCTTGATCACGTAGTCGAGATCGAGCGAGAGCTTGCCGGAATTTATCCGGCGTCCGGCGAAGGTCGCCGAATAAGGCGTCAGCCGCGTCATCTCGACATTGCGGAAGATCACCCGGATGTCCATGAAGTCGGTCGGATCGAAAATATCCACCTGACCCGTGGCGCGTGCCAGGCCGTACTCATCCACCTCGCCGTCGAGTTCGAGCTGGGCATGGGCGCCGGGACGCGAGGAAAGCCCGGCCAGCGACCCGCGCAAGCGATGGATGCGCGTGCCGAAGGGCAGCAGCAGCGACTGGTCGGCAAAGTCGAGCTCGCCGTTGCGAAAACGCAGGCGGTCGATGTCGACCAGGAAAGCCGCGGGCGCGGCCTGCGGCTTGCCTGCGGCGGCCGCTGCCGGAGCGGGAGCCGCGGCGGCAGCGCCTGCGCCGCTGGCGGGCGGCGCACTGTCGGTTGTCTGCGCATCGCCGCGGCGCAGGATGCGTTTGAAATTGGTCGACTTGTCGGCGGCGATCAGCAGCTGCGTATCGAGCCCGTCGAGCGTCAGTTCGGCGATATGAAGCTGCTTCGCCGTCAGGTCGAGCTGGCGCGTCGCCAGCGACTTCCAGGCGAGGAAGGCCGTCTGCGTGCCGGCCTCGTTGAGGCGCAGGTCGTGGAGCGCCAGGCTGCCGCGATAGGCCGTGGTTTTTTCGTTATGCACCAGCTTGCCGGCGGCGGCCAGACGTCCGCCGGCAAGGTCGAGCGCGGCGTAGCGGCCGAGGAAGGACTGCGCCGGCTTGAGCGCCAGATCGTCGAGCTTGAGCTGCAGCTCCGCCGCCGCCGTGGCCGGCACCAGCGTCCCCTCCAGCGTCAGCCGGCCGCCGCTGGCGACGCGCAACGCGGCCTTGAGCGGCAACGGCTTCTGCCGTTTGTCGCTGACGCCCGCCACGCTGAGCGCGATGTCGGCAAAGCCCAGATCGAGCACCGGCGTGATCGATTCGTCGCGCAGGCTGGCGTCGAAGCCGCTCAAGGCCACGCGTTCGATTTCATAGCGCCAGGGCGCGGCCCGCGGCTCCGCCCTGGCCGGCGCCGCCGACGCAGCCGGCGCCAGCGCCCGCAGCGCGGCCAGCAGGTCGATCGCGCCCTTGGCGTCGCGCCGCGCGGCGATGCTGCCGCCCTTCAACTCGACGGCGCCGAGCTTCGCGCTGCGCCGCTCCAGGTCGATCTGCGCCGGCGCCAGCGCGATCGCGGTCAGCGACAACAAATTGCCGCGTGTCTTGCCGTCCCGCGCCGCTTCGAGGCGGGTTCCGCGCAGTTCCAGGGCACCGAATTCGAGCTGCCGCGTGGCGAGTTCGAAGCGGCCGCGCTGCAGCTCGACGGCCTCCACGGCGAGCAGCGGCGCTCCCGGTGCCTGCGGTTTGCGCAACGCGAGCCCGGCGAGCTTGACGGTGATCGGGTCGAGCTTCAGTTCGAGCTTGCCCGCGGCATGGCCGACGCGGTAGTCGAGATCCAGGCTGGCGACGCCTTCGGGCGGCGCGAGGCCGAGTTCGGGCGGCAGATGCGGCTGGAGCAGGGCGGCGAGCTTGCCCAGGTCGATGCCGCGCAGATCGACATGGCCGCGGGAGCCCAGCGGATTGAGCGAGGCTTCGCCGGTCCATTCGAGCTGGGCGCCGAAGGCGGTCTTCGCCGTCAGCCTGAAGCGGCCCGAGTCGTCCGGCAGGGTCGAGATGTCGTTGAGTTCGAGGTCGAAGGATTCGATCCGGCTGACAAAGGGCGGCACGCTGCGCCGGTCGGCGATATCGGCCTGCGCGCCGGTCAGCGCCAGGTGCCGGATATCGATGCGCGGCAGCGGCGAATCGGGCTTGGGCTCGTCCTTGGCGGCGAACGCGGCGAGCAGGCGGCTCCAGTTCAGCGGGCCCTGCGCGCCGTCGCGCAGTATTGCGCTGGCCCGCAGGCCGTCGAGCCGGATGTCGTCGAACACCAGGCCGCGCTGCGTAATGCTGGCGGCGGAAAGGTCGACCAAGAGTTCGTTGAAGGCCAAGAGCGGCGCACCTTCCGGGTCTTCGAGCTTGAGCTCGCGCAGGCGCAGGCTGAGCGCCAGGAGATTGAATTCCGGCTTGGCCAGGCTCAGGCGGTGGCCGCTTTTCTCGGCGACGATCTGCTGCGCCTGCGACTGCAGGATGCCCGGCAGCGCCAGCCAGAGCACGCCGAACAGGATGAACACGGCGGCGGCGGCAAACAGGATTGCCTTGCCCATGCGCCGAAGAGTGATCGCCATGTCTTTGTCCTATGGAAATACCGGTGACAGACTCATCAAGCCTAGCCTATGCCGGAATAGTACGCCAGGACGCCTAGCCGGAGCGGACGGCGGGCCGCCCGCCAGCGGCCGGCGACATCAGCCGCCGCAGCCAGGCCTTGCGTCCTTCCTCCAGCAGCCACATCACCACGGCGCCGGCCAGCGCCAGCAGCCAGACCTCGACGCCGATGGCCGCGGTGCCGAACAGCCAGTTGCCGGCCGCGGTGTAGATGATGAACAGGATCACGCCGAGTTCCGCCGCCAGACCCAGCAGGATGTAACGATTGCTGAGGAGTCCGAAGGACAGCGAGGACTTGAACGGGTGGCGGCAGAGGAACACATTCATCATCTGCATCACCACGATCGTCGCCAGGCAGGCGGAAGTCGCCTGCAGGTACAGCGGATCGGTCCTGTCGAGGGCCACGCCGTAATGCCAACCGGCGGCTTCGAGCACGAAGAAGAACACGGCCATCGCCGCCGCCGCTTCCAGCACGCCGAGAAACAGGTAGGCGCGAACCAGCATGCCCCAGGTCAGCAGCCGCTCGCCGCGCGCCCGGGGCGGCCGCCGCATCACCGCGGGATCGGGCTTTTCGGTACCCAGCGCGAGCGCCGGCAGCATGTCGGTGCCGAGGTCGACGGCGAGGATCTGGATGATGGTCAGCGGCAGCGGAATGCGGAACAGGACGAAGGCGAGATAGGGCACGATCTCCGGAATGTTCGAACTCAGGATGTAGGTGAGGAACTTGCGGATGTTGTCGAACACCGCGCGACCTTCCTCGATCGCGGCGACGATGCTGGCGAAGTTGTCGTCGAGCAGGATCAGGTCGGCGGCTTCCTTGGCCACGTCGGTGCCACTGATGCCCATGGCGATGCCGATGTCGGCGGTCTTGAGTGCCGGCGCGTCATTCACCCCGTCGCCGGTCACGGCGACGATCTCGCCCTTCTTCTGCAAGGCCTGGACGATCAGCATCTTCTGTTCGGCGGCGACGCGGGCGAAGATGATTTCCCTGGCATCGAGCGCGAGTTGCAGGTGCGCCGGCGAGATGGCGCGCAGTTCGTCGCCGCCGATCACCACCGGCTGCTCGGATTTCACCAGGCCGATCTGGCGCGCGATCGCCAGCGCCGTGTGCGGGTGGTCGCCGGTGACCATGATGATGCGGATGCCGGCCGTGGCGCAGCGCGCGACGGCATCGGGAACCTCCGCTCGCGGCGGGTCTTCCAGCCCGACCAGCCCGGAGAGGATCATGCCGCGCTCTTCGTTCGGCATGCCTTCGCTGATCGCGCAATGGGCGAAGGCCAGCACGCGCAGCCCGGCCTCGGCCATCTGCCGCTGCGCCGCCAGCAGGCGGGTCTTGGCCGCCGGATCGAGCGGCGTCAGGCCGGCATCGAACTGGACGAAGTCGCAGGCGGCGAGCACCGTCTCCGGCGCGCCCTTGCAGTAGAGCATGCGTCCCTGCGGCGTTGCGCAGAGCATCGACATGCGCTTGCGGTCCGTGTCGAAGGGGATCTCGTCGATCCGCTTGCTGTCGGCAAGTTCGCCGGCCACCTGCCGGCCCATGCTGGCCAGCGCCACTTCCATCGGGTCGCCGAGCAATTTCCCATCGACGACCTTCAGGTTGTGGCAGAGCGCGGCATTGACGAACAGCTCGCGGTTATCGTCCGTCAGGCGCGGCTGCGAAGCGAGGTCGCCAAAGTCGAGAAAGCCGCCACCCAGCCACAGACGCTGCACCGACATGCGGTTCTGGGTCAGCGTGCCGGTCTTGTCGCAGCAGATCGTCGTCGTCGAACCCAGCGCTTCGACGGCCGGCAGGTGACGCACCAGGGCGTTGCGCCTGGCCATGCGCTGCGTTGCCATGGCCAGCGACAGCGTCACCGTCGGCAGCAGGCCTTCCGGCACGTTGGCGACGATGATGCCGATGGCAAACAGCAGATTCTCCCAGGTCGGCAGGCCCAGCGCCTGACCGACGAAGAACAGCGCCACGCCCATGCCCGTGGCGAGCGCCGCGACGATGCGGGACAGACGCGCAATTTCGCGCTGCAGCGGCGACGAGGCCGCGCCGGCCGTCTGCGTCAGGTGGGCAATGCGGCCGAACTCGGTGCGCATGCCGGTGGCGTACACCACGGCACGCGCCTGCCCCGAGACCACGGCGGTTCCGGCCAGCACCACGTTCCTTGCATAGAGCGGCGAATCTTCGGCGCTGGGATCGGTGTTGCGCGCCTTGGGCAGGGATTCGCCGGTCACCGTCGCGGTGTTCACGCGCAACGCGAAGGCCTCGATCAGGCGGCAGTCGGCCGGAATGAAATTTCCTTCTTCCAGCAGCACGATGTCGCCGGGCACCAGTTCGCTGGCCAGCAGCTCGACGATCGCTGCGCCGCGCAGCGCCTGCACCTTCTGCGGCAAGAGCTGACGCAGCGCCGCCACGGCCTGCTCGGCCCGGTATTCCTGCCAGAAGGAAAATATGCCATTGACGACGATGACGCCGACGATGGCGACGCCGAGGCGGCCCATGCCCTGGCCCGGATCGAAATAGTCGGCGAGAAAGGCCAGCGCGGCGCCGATCCACAGGATGATGGCGAAAAAATGGGTGAATTCGCGGGCAAAGCCGAGCAGCAGGTGCTCGCGCGCGACTTCCTCGACATGGTTCGGCCCGAACTCGGCCAAGCGGCGCGCCGCCTCGTCGGCAGTCAGGCCGGCCGCCGTGGTCTTCAGGCTGGCGAGCGCCTGCTCGGTGTCGAGGCCATGGATATGCATGGCCTAGTCCATCATCTGACTCCGGCGCGCTGCAGCCGTGCCCGCAACGCGGCGATTTCATCGAGCAGGTCGAGCGCCAGCGCCACGCCGGGCGGATTGATTTCCAGATCCTGCGTGAGGCGCAGCGCCAGCCGCGCGCGGCGCAGCGATTCGCCGCTGAAGCGCCAGTCCTGGGGGGAGCTGCCCACCGGTTCCAGCACGCCTTCGACCACCCAGGCCAGCACGTGCTCCTGTTCGGCGCTGCAGGCCTGACAGAGTTCCACCAGCGTAAAGCGGACTTCCTCTTCGACCACCGGCCCCTCTATGTATGTCATGGCAATTGGGTTCATCGGGCTCATTCCTCCCGGGCTTGTCTGGGGTTGAAGTCGAAGGCCTTGGCCATCGCGCGGTAGGCCTCGCGCGCGGTTTCGCTGTCGGCCGGCGGCAGGGCGATGGTCAGCACCACGTACAGGTCGCCCGGCGGCGTGCCGGGAATGCCGCGTCCTTTCAGGCGCAACTGGCGCCCTGCCACCGAGCCGGGTGGAATCGTCAGGCGCACCGGTCCTTCCGGCGTCGGCGCCATCACCGCGGCGCCCAGCGCCGCTTCCCAGGGCGCCAGCGGCAGGGCCGCATAGACATCGCGGCCGTCGGCGCGAAACTTCGGATCTGGCTTGAAGACGATTTCGAGGTAGAGGTCGCCCGCGGCGCCGCCGCCCAGCCCCGGCGCGCCCTGGCCGGCCAGACGCAGGTGCTGGCCGGCGCGAATGCCTTTGGGAATGCTCACGTCGAGCTTGCGCTCCTGCAGGGTGACGCGGCCCTGTGCGTCGAGCGCCGGCATGCGCAGCGCGATGGAGCGTTGGGCGCCACGGTAGGCATCGAGCAGATCGATCTGCACCTTGGCATGGTGGTCCTGACCCTGGGCACGCATGTGCCCGCGCTGCCCGGTCCCGAAATGGCGGCCGAACAGGGCTTCGAAGAAGTCGCTGTGCTCGCCGCCAAGTCCGGCGCCGAAGTCGCCGCCGCTGAACTCGAAGCCGGTATCCCAGCCCGGCGGCGGCTGGAAGTCCTGCCCGGCCTTCCACTGGCTGCCCATCTGGTCGTAGGCCGCGCGCTTCTCGGGATCCTTCAGCACCGCATAGGCTTCACCCAGCTCCTTGAAGCGCGCCTCGGCGTCGGGATCCTTGCTCACGTCCGGGTGGTATTTGCGCGCCAGCTTGCGGTAGGCGTGCTTGACATCGTCCTGGGTTGCGCCGCGCGCCAGGCCGAGGATCTCGTAATAATCCTTGAACTTCATGGTGCAGGGCTCATCGCCGCGATCTGCATGCCGTCGCCCGCTGCCGCCCGCTGCTGCCTGCTGCGGATCAGGCCGGCTGGCGGTCGAGGAACTCGCGCAAGCGGCGCCATGCCTGCCAGCCGACAAACGCCCGACGCCCCCAGCGCCAGGCCCTGCGCGGCCGGACCACGGCCAGCGCGACGCCCGCGGCGACCACCAGTTGCGGGTTGCGCCCGATCCAGCGTGCACCTTCGAGCGCGCAATCCGCCGCGCCGAAAGCCGGTGCCAGCCCGGCGGCATGGCGGCCGAAATCGCTGCGCAGGTTCGCACTGGCGATCTGCAACCGCTGCCGCTTCAAGGCAAGTTCGAGCGCACCGGCGTTCACAGCGACCCGCCGCCGTCCCTGCCCGACAAGGCATCCCGGTCCTTGCGCAGTTCGGCCAGGCTGCCGGAGAACAGCTTCGAGCCGGCGCGCGCCCGACTCAGCGCCAGCGCCAGGCTGACGCCGCCGGCGCCGAGGAAAAGCGCCGAAAAAACGCCGAGGGCAAGCAGGCGTTGGCTGTCCCACAGCATCACGGTGAGCAGGATGGCCAGGAAGACCAGCCCGGCAGCGATGCACAGAAAGGCGGCGGCGCCATAAGCCAGCAGGGAAATCAGCCGCACCCTCTCCTCGGCCAGTTCGACGCCGAGGAGTTCGAGGCGATTGTGCAGCAACTTGACGCCGCTGCCGAGCAAACCCTTGCTCGATGCGAACAAGCCGCGCTGCTCCGGCGTGCCGCCGGCCGCATCAGCCATGGCCGGGTTCAGCGACGACCGATCAGCAGGCCGACGATGAATCCGAATCCGGCCGCGACTCCGACCGAACGCCAGGGATTGTCATGCACATAATCGTCAGCGGCGCGGCCGACCTGCTTGGCCTTGTCCACCACGACAGCCTCGGCTTCGGCCAGCTTGATCTTGGCGGCAGCCAAGCTGTCCTGGGTCCGGGCGCGGATCTCGGCGACTTTCTCACCGGCCTGGCCCGCGGTGGCGCGCAGCAGTTCTTCCGTGTCGGCGATCACCAGTTTTACGTCGGCGATCAGTTTGTCCTTGGTTACGTCAGTCATGTCGCTCATGTTTCTCTCCTGGAATAAAGGTCTTGCAGTTGAAGGCTACCCATTTTGTCGCTGCGCCGCAATGATCCATGTCATACGCAAGTAAAGTCGTAATCCACCGTCAGCGGCGCGTGATCGGAGAAACGCTGCTCCTTGAAGACCGACGCCCGGCGTGCAGCAGCGGCGAGGCCCGGCGTCGCGATCTGGTAGTCGATGCGCCAGCCGACGTTCTTGGCCCAGGCCTGGCCCCGGTTCGACCACCAGGTGTAAGCCTCTCCGGTCGCTTCCGGCAGCAATTTCCGATGCACGTCCACCCAGCCCAGATCGTCGAATACCGACGACAGCCAGGCGCGCTCCTCGGGCAGGAAGCCGGAGTTCTTCTGGTTGGACTTCCAGTTCTTCAAGTCGATTTCCCGGTGCGCGATGTTCCAGTCGCCGCAGAGCAGGATTTCCCGCCCGCCGCGCCGGGCATCCTCGGCCAGGCGTTCCAGCTGCGGCCGGAACTGGTCGAGGAAACGGAACTTGGCCTGCTGCCGCTCCTCCGAACTGGAACCCGAGGGCAGGTAGAGCGAGACCACCGACAGCTTGCCGAAATCGGCCTGCAGGTAGCGCCCTTCGGCGTCGAACTCGGGGTTGCCGAAGCCCTCGACGATGCGGTCGGGCGCCTGCCGCGAATAGATGCCGACGCCGCTGTAGCCTTTTTTCTCGGCCGCGTGGAAAAAGCCGTTGAAGCCCGCCGGCGCGCGCAGCGCCGGGCTCAGGTCGGGCAGTTGCGCCTTGAGTTCCTGGACGCAGACGACGTCGGCCTGCTGCGTCGCCAGCCAGTCGAAAATTCCCTTGCCGGCCGCGGAACGGATGCCGTTGAGATTCAGAGTGAGTATTCGGAGCATGTGTCTGTGCATGTAGAATGCGCTGGATGAATGCGAACGCCGACCACACCGCCGCCAGCGAGTTGAGCCGCGAGTTTATCGCCTTCGCCTGCGAGCTGGGCGTGTTGCGCTTTGGCGAATTCAAGACCAAGGCCGGGCGCCTGAGCCCCTATTTCTTCAATGCCGGATTGTTCAACGATGGCGCATCCCTGGCGCGCCTCAGCGATTTCTACGCGCGCCGCATGCTGGCGGCCGGCCTGCAGTTCGATGTGCTGTTCGGCCCCGCCTACAAGGGCATTCCGCTCGCCGCGGGCACCGCCATGGCCCTCGCCGGCCTGGGGCACAACACGCCCTATGCCTATAACCGCAAGGAAGCCAAGGACCACGGCGAAGGCGGCACGCTGGTCGGGGCGCCGCTCAAGGGACGCGTGCTGATCATCGACGACGTGATTTCCGCGGGCACTTCGGTCCGCGAATCGGTGGAACTGATTCGCGCCGCCGGCGCCGAACCGGCCGCCGTGCTGATTGCGCTCGATCGCCAGGAACGCGGCCAGGGTGAGCTTTCGGCGGTACAGGAAGTGGAACGAAATTACGGCATGCCGGTGATCAGCGTTGCCAGCCTGACCGATTTGATCGATTATCTGTCCGGCCATTCGGAACTTGAAAGCAAGCTCGCCGCCGTGCGTGCCTATCGGCTGCGTTACGGCATCGACTGATGCCTTCCACACCTCCAGGGAGAACCCCCATGCGCCTGAATTCCGCCCTGCTGTTTGCCTCCTCCGCCCTGCTGGCCCTGGGCGCCGCCGCCCAGACCCGCATCTATTGCTGCGATGACGCCAACGGGCGCAAGGTCTGCGGCGATTTCCTGCCGACCGCCTGCCAGGGTCGGGCCTACGAGGAACGCGACAATCGCGGCTTTGTCTCGAAAAAGGTCGAGGCGCCGCTGACCGCGGAGCAGCAGGCGCGCCGCGCCGCCGAACTGGCCAGGAAGGAGGAGGAAGCCAAGCGGGCCGCCGAGGAGCGGCGGCGCAATCTGGCCTTGCTGGCGACCTATTCCAGCGAAAAGGACATCAACTCGGCCCAGACCCGCGCCCTGGCCGAAGTCGAGAAGAACATGAAGCAGGCCCAGCAGCGGCTGGAGGAAGCCAACAAGCGCAAGAAGAAGCTTGAAAGCGACAGGGAGTTCTACAAGGGCAAGCCTTTGCCCGAGCAGGTCAAGGCCGATATCCGCGACAACGAGAAGGAGATCGCGGCGCAAAAGACCGCGGTCGCCGCCAAGTCCAAGGAAATGGACGAGGTCCGCAGCCGCTTCGCCGACGAGAAGAAGCGCTATCTTGAACTGACCGGCAAGAAGCCGATGGAAGCCGCGCCTGCCGCCGCGCCGGCTCCCGCACCCGCCGCGGAGCCTGCCGCCGCGCCTGCGGCGCCGTCGAAGCCGGCCGCGCCGTCCTCGAAGAAGCCGGCCGAATAAGTTTCCCCAGGCGCCGGGTCAGGCGCCGAGTTTTTTCTTCAGCAGGTCGGTGACCTGTTGCGGATTGGCCTTGCCGCGGGTCGCCTTCATGGCCTGCCCGACCAGGGCATTGACGGCCTTTTCCTTGCCGGCACGGTATTCGTCGACCGACTTCTGATTGGCGGCCAGCACTTCGTCGACCAGCGCCTCGATCGCGCCGGTATCGGTGATCTGCTTCCAGCCTCGTGCCGAGATCACGGCGTCGGCGTCCTTGCCGTCGCCGGCCCAGAGCGCGTCGAAGACATCCCTGGCAATCTTGTTGGAAATCGTGTTGTCGGCAATGCGGCGCACGATGCCGGCGAGTTGCGGCGCCGACAGCGGAGCGGCGGCAATCTCCAGCCCCTCCTTGTTGAGGCGCGCCGACAGCTCACCCATGATCCAGTTGGCGACCGGCTTGGCGTTCTCGCGGCCGGCCGACTCCAGCGCGGCCTCGAAGTAGGCCGCCATTTCGCGCGACGCCGTCAGCGCCGCCGCATCGTAGGGGGAAAGCCCGAGCTCGGACTGGAAGCGCTGCTGCATGGCCTGCGGCAGTTCGGGCAAGCCTGACTTCACCTCGTCGATCCAGTCCGCCTTGATTTCCAGCGGCAGCAGGTCGGGGTCGGGGAAATAACGGTAGTCGTGGGCGTCTTCCTTGGTGCGCATCGAGCGCGTCTCGCCCGTGTCGGGATCGAACAGCACCGTGGCCTGGCGAATCGCGCGGCCCTCCTCGATTTCGGCGATCTGCCACTGCACCTCGAAGTCGATCGCCTGCTGCATGAAGCGGAAGGAATTCAGGTTCTTGATCTCGCGTCGGGTGCCGAGCGGCTCACCCGGACGGCGCACCGAAACGTTGGCGTCGCAGCGGAATGAGCCTTCCTGCATGTTGCCGTCGCAGATGCCTATCCATTGCACCAGCGCGTGCAGCGCGCGGGCGTAGGCCACGGCCTCGGCCGAGGAACGCATGTCCGGCTCGGTGACGATCTCCAGAAGCGGCGTGCCGGCGCGGTTGAGGTCGATGCCGGTGCGGCCGTGGAAATCCTCGTGCAGGGATTTGCCGGCATCCTCTTCGAGGTGGGCGCGCGTCAGATGGACGAACTTCTCACTTGCCGTATCGCCAGCACCAAGTCTTATCGCCAGGCCGCCGCCGGAGACCACGGGGATCTCGAACTGGCTGATCTGGTAGCCCTTGGGCAGATCGGGGTAGAAGTAGTTCTTGCGCGCGAACACCGAGCGCGGCGCGATCGTGGCGCCGACGGCGAGGCCGAACTTGATGGCGCAGACGACGGCCTCGCGGTTGAGCACCGGCAACACGCCGGGCAGCGCGATATCGACCGCGCTGGCCTGGACATTGGGCTCGGCACCGAAGGCGATGCTGCTGCCGGAAAATATCTTCGATCTGGTTTGCAGCTGGGCGTGGGTTTCCAGCCCGATCACGACTTCCCACTGCGCTGCGCGGGTCATTTCAGGCCCTCCGGCATCCGGGTGTGCCAGTCAGTAACTTGCTGGTATTTGTGCGCAACGTTCAGCATTCTGGCTTCATCAAACAGGTTTCCGATGATCTGCAGGCCCACCGGCATGTTGTTCCGGCCGAAGCCGCAGGGCAGCGACATGCCCGGCAGGCCGGCGAGGTTGGTGGAGATGGTGTAGATGTCCGACAGGTACATCTGCACCGGATCGGCGCTCTTGGCGCCGAAGGCGAAGGCCACCGAGGGCGAGGTCGGCCCCATGATCACGTCGCATTGCTGGAAGGCGGCCTTGAAGTCGGCGGCGATCAGGCGGCGGATCTTCTGCGCCTGGAGGTAGTAGGCGTCGTAATAGCCGTGGGACAACACATAAGTGCCGATCAGTATCCGGCGCTTGACCTCGGCGCCGAAGCCCTGCGCCCGGCTGCGCGAGTACATCTCGGCCAGGTCGGCATAGTCGGGCGCACGATAGCCGTAGCGCACGCCGTCGAAGCGCGAGAGGTTGGAACTGGCCTCGGCCGGGGCGATCACGTAATAGGCCGGCACCGAAAGGCCGGAATTGGGCAGCTGCACCTCGACCGTGGTCGCGCCCAGCTTGCGGTATTCGGCCAGCGCCGCCTCGACCGCGGCGCGCACGTCTTCGTCCATGCCCGCGCCGAAGAATTCCCTGGGCAGGCCGATTCGCAAACCCTGCAGGGCGGCCGGCTGGTCCAGGTCGCGCGTGTAATCCTCGGCCGGGCGTTCGAGCGAGGTGGAGTCGCGCGCATCGAAACCGGCCATGGCGTTGAGCAGCAGCGCGCAGTCTTCGGCGCTCTTCGCCATCGGCCCGGCCTGGTCGAGGCTGGAGGCGAAGGCGATCATGCCGTAGCGCGACACCGCGCCATAGGTCGGCTTGAGCCCGGTCAGACCGCACAGGGCCGCCGGCTGGCGGATCGAGCCGCCAGTGTCGGTGCCGGTCGCCGCCGGGGTCAGCCGCGCCGCGATGGCGGCCGCCGAGCCGCCCGAGGAACCGCCGGGCACGCAGGAGATATCCCAGGGGTTCTTCACCGGGCCGAAATACGAGGATTCGTTCGACGAACCCATGGCGAACTCGTCCATGTTGAGCTTGCCCAGCATGACCATGCCGGCGCCAGCGAGCTTTTCGACGACATGGGCGTCGTAGGGGGCGACGAAGTTCTCCAGCATCTTCGAGCCGCAGCTCGTGCGCCAGCCCCTGGTGCAGAAAATGTCCTTGTGCGCCAAGGGGATGCCGCACAGAGGCGAAATCGCCGGGGCGCCAGCGCCAACTCTGCGGGTCTCGTCGGCGGCTTGCGCCTGGGCCAGGGTCTTGTCGCGGTCGAGCGCGATGAAGGCGTTGAGGCCGGGATTGAGCCGCTCGATGCGGTCGAGGAACAAAGCGGCCAGCTCGACGGCCGAGACTTTCTTGGCTGCCAGCGCTGCGGACAGCTCGCGCAGCGAGGAATTGATCAGCTCGCTCATTCCACAACTCGCGGAACAAGATACAGCCCGGCCTCGGTTTCCGGCGCCACGGCCTGGAAATCGGCGCGGCGGTCGGTCTCGGTGACGACGTCGGCGCGCAGGCGCTGCACCACATCGACGGCATGCGCCATCGGCTCGATGCCGGCGGTATCGACGGCCTGCAATTGCTCGATGAAACCGAGGATGTCGTTCAACTGGTCGCGCGTGCTTGCGCGCTCCGCCGCCGAGAGTTCGATGCGGGACAAAAGGGCGATGCGGGAGACGTCTTCCAGATTCAGGGACATGGCGGCAAGTGGGGTAGATGACGGGGGCCCGTCGCAAACTAGGCCGGCGCATAGGCCAAATCGACGGGCGCGATAGGTTATCATATGCGACCTTCTGGCCCCAGCCCTTCCTGGGCGGGCTTCAACATTGGAACCACGATGTTCGGCTTTCTCCGCTCCTATTTTTCCAACGATCTCGCGATTGACCTCGGCACCGCCAACACGCTGATTTACGTGCGCGGCAAGGGCGTCGTGCTCGACGAACCCTCGGTTGTCGCCATCCGCATCGAAGGCGGCCCCAACGCCAAGAAGACCATCCAGGCGGTGGGCAAGGAGGCCAAGGGCATGATTGGCCGTAACCCGAAGGAAATCCAGGTGATCCGCCCGCTCAAGGACGGCGTCATCGCCGACTTCACGGTCACCGAGCAGATGCTCAAGCAGTTCATCAAGCGCGTGCACGAGTCGCGCCTGTTCTCGCCCAGTCCGCGCATCATCATCTGCGTGCCCTCGGGCTCGACCCAGGTCGAGCGCCGCGCCATCCGCGAATCCGCGCTCGGCGCCGGCGCCTCGCAGGTGTATCTGATCGAGGAGCCGATGGCCGCGGCGATCGGCGCCGGCCTGCCGGTCTCGGACGCCACCGGCTCGATGGTGGTGGACATCGGCGGCGGCACCACCGAGGTCGGCGTGATCTCGCTGGGCGGCATGGTCTATGCCAATTCGGTACGCGTCGGCGGCGACAAGTTCGACGAGGCGATCATCTCCTACATCAGCCGCAACTACGGCATGCAGATCGGCGACAACAGCGCCGAGAACATCAAGAAGCAGATCGGCTCGGCCTTCCCCGGC
>JAMPYF010000015.1 GCA_023700805.1 Sulfuritalea sp. | reverse complement strand
TCCACGGCAATCAGGCGCGGGCTGGTGTCTATCTGCTTGTAGCGGGCCATGGCGGACTCTCACGATGAACTTCCGCTTGGAGTCTTGTTATTCCAATTGGTTCACAGCAGAATGCGCGAATGAAGAGAGTTTTTCTACACCCTCGTTAGCCCGCTCTAATGGCAGTCACACGCGCTCTTGATGTTTCGATCGCCATCGCTGTCGCACTTGCTATGGTGGCGCTTGTCGCCTTCAAGGGTGACGCGCTGTATTTGGGGCTTTGGTATTACATCGCCGTTCCGGTTGTTGTACTTGGAGTATGTGCAGCAATTCGGCCGGCTCCCATATTCTTGTCTGGAGTCGAGCTCGCCATTGCCATCTCAATGCTTGCACTTATGTCTGCTAACTGGCGCGCTGTCCGCCCAGAAGGGCTTTTGGGCTTGGGCCATATCTTCTCGTTGCCTGGTGCATTTGTTGTTGGTGTGGCGACCGCCTTCGTCGCACGAAAGCGCCAGATTGTTCGCCCATTTCCCGCTTTCCTTCTTGGGCTTGGTGGGTGTGGCGGCGGGTATTTCCTGAACCAGCTATTGGTTTGCAACACAGTCATGTGGTGCGGGCCAATGTCATTGCCTATCAAATGAGCGGGCTTGAGCGGTCGGGAACATAGGTAACACATTCGTCCGGGGACATGGGTTACACATTTTTTCTGCTGAACCTGCATTCCCTGATGGCTGGGAGCGGCAATTTTCGGCGCGGGTCCAACCCGCTTCACACCAACGACGCATGCTATGCATCGGTGATTCCTCGCCGGAGGCTCGCCGCTTCGCAGATGGCGGCGTCTGCCGCGTCGTTCTTGCCGCACTTGTCCGGCATGCGGTGGCGCTTGCGAAGCAGACCACCAGGACGTGGCACCGCGTCAATAGCGATAGCCGACGCCGAACAGGATCACGTCGGTGTCGCGGTGGTGGTTGGTGTTGACGCGATTCCAGGAAAAGCGCGCGGCCCACTGCGGGCTGAGCCGGTAGGCGGCGGTGGCGGTGAAGATCCAGGAGAATTTGCTGTCGCCGCCTTCGCCCGGCGCGGCATCGCGGTAGCTGTCGACGGCGTAGTAGGGGCCGAAGCCGATGCCCAGGACCAGGCGGTCGCTGGCGAGCACCTCGCGCACGCCCCATATCTGCGCGGTGACGCCGGTGCGCCGGATCAGCCGGGCATCGCCTTCGTTCAACACGCCCAGCGTGAGGTCGACATGGCGCGCCAGGCCGCGGCGGTATTCGAATGCCCGCGCGGTGCTGAGTTCCGATTCGTAGCTATTGACGATGGTCTTGCCCAGAAACAGCGTGATCTCATCGCTCGTCGTGGGGCCCGGCTGGCGCGGCGCGGAAACATGCGGCCCGCGCTCGGACACCGGTTCCAGCAGATAGCCGATGCCCAACATCAGCGCGCTGGTGTCGATGCTGTTCGGGGTGACGATGCGGTTGAAGCGCATCTGGTACAGCCAGCGGCTTGCGGTGTAATAGGTCGCCGCCAGGCTGCCGATGGTGCCCCAGCCATGGACGTTCGCATAGCCGTTGCTGGCCGACGACGGCGTGGTGTCGAAATAGCGGTAGGGCCCGATGCCGGCGGCCAGCGAGAGCCGGCGGTCGAGCAGATTGCTGCGGCCCCAGACCTGAATGCCTTGCCCGTCGCGATGATGGCCGGGAACATGGCCTTCGTTCAGCCAGGAAAAACTGGCGGCCAGGTTTTCGCCGAGCGGATGCTGATACTCGAAGGCCCACGCGGAGGTTCGTTGCCGGGTCCCGGACTCTTCGAGTCCGCCGGCGAACAGGGTCAGCTCCTGTGCCTGCGCCGCGCTGGCCAGCATCAGCGGCAGGGTCACGCAGAATAGTCGCCACATAGTGTCTTGCCTCCGCTGGTTTCCCGGCTGGGCCAGGCGCTGCGCCGCATGCGCCCAACGCTTCGCCACAATTATTTTGACCGCAGCGATGGCCGCGGCGTTCCCGCAACCGGCTGCCGACTCGCCGTCCGTAGCGCTATGCTTATAAGGCGAATCCGCTGCGCGGTATGTACGCCAGCGCACATAACCCCTTGCAGGAGGATACGACGAGCGTTCATCTCGATCGCCTGATGGTGCCGTGGTCGGCGACGGGCGCGGGGCCATGACGAGGTCCGGCAGGAACGCCGGGGCGGGACCGGCCGGGTGCATGGACCTCGCCGCCGTGTCGCCAGCGCCAACTTTCTGTACCATGGTCCCGGGCCGGGGCTAGAGCGCGGCGGGCGCGAATTAAAGGACATCGGGGCGATCGAATGGGCAAGGCTTATGTAATCGGGCACATCACCGTCAGGGATGCGGGCAAGTGGGACGAGTACCGCAGCCGGGTTCCCGCCACGCTGGCGCCGTGGGGCGGGGAACTGGTCTTCCGCGGCGCGCGGGCGGCGCTCCTGGCGGGCGAGCATACGCACCGGGATGTGGTGGTGATCCAGTTCCCCGATCAGCAGGCCGTCGCCGGCTGGCATTCGTCGGCGGCCTACCAGGCGCTGGTGCCACTGCGCCAGCAGGCGGCGGACGTGGTCCTGCTATCCTACGACGCCTGAGGGGCGGCGCAGCCGCGCTGCAGAATTGCAGGCGGACTGCCGTACAATCGGGGCATTCACATTACCCATTCCCTGACAGAGGCAAGCGATGGCAAAACCCAATTATTCGTTCGAGAAGCGCCAGAGAGACCTCGCAAAGAAGGCCAAGAAAGAGGAAAAGCGCCTGCGCAAGGCAGGCACGACCGGAAATCCGGACAGCCCGGAAACTCCCGATCCGGCTGCACCGCCCCCGGCGACCGAGGTCAAGCCGGTTCCCTGAGGCAGCACTGCCGGCGCCGCGCAGCGCGCGCCGGCCTCAGCGTGCGAGCCGGTATACCGCCAGGCTGCCGAGAAAGTTCGGTTCTTCGAGGACCAGGCGGCCGGCCTCGTCGAGCACCTGCCGCTCGCGTACGACCAGGCTCATCTTGGCGCACAGCGCCTCGAAATCCAGCAGGGTGAAGAAGCGCAGGTTGGGCGTGTCGAACCATTCGTAGGGCAGGTCTTCCGACACCGGCATGCGCCCGGCCATCACCGCCATGCGGTTCTTCCAGTAGGCGAAGTTGGGGAAGCTGACCACCGCCTCGCGCCCGACGCGCAGCATTTCGCTCAGGATGCGCTCGGTGTGGCGCACGGTCTGCAGGGTGCGCGAGAGCACCACGTGGTTGAAGGTCTGGTCGTCGAAGCCGGACAATCCCTGTTCCAGGTTGCCCTGGATGACGTTGATGCCGTTGCCGATGGCGGCCAGCACGGCGGCGCCTTCGAGCTCGACGCCGTAGCCCTTGGCGCCGCGCTCGGCGATCAGGCGCTTCAACAGCGAACCATCGCCGCAGCCGAGATCGAGCACGCGCTCGCCGGGCTGCACCCAGCTGGCGATCAGGTCGAAATCGGCACGCTCGAGGGCATGGTTCATGGCTTGATCCGCTTCAGGTAGTTGGCGACCACGGCGTGGTAGTGCGGCTCGTCCATGAGGAAGGAGTCGTGGCCGTGGGCGCTGTCGATTTCGGCATAGGCGACATCCTGGCCGTTGTGCACCAGGGCATGGACGATCTCGCGCGAACGCTCGGGCGAGAAGCGCCAGTCGGTGGTGAAGGCGACCACCAGGAAGCCGGCGCGGGCGCGGGCCAGGGCGCGCGCCAGGTCGTCGTCGAAATCCAGCGCCGGATCGAAATAGTCGAGCGCCTTGGTCATGCGCAAATAAGTGTTGGCGTCGAACACGCCGGCGAACTTGTCGCCCTGGTAGCGCAGGTAGGATTCGATCTCGAATTCGACGTCGAAGCCGTAGCTGCCGGCGCCGACGCGCAGGCGGCGGCCGAATTTCTCGGCCATCTGGTCGTCCGACAGATAGGTGATGTGGCCCAGCATGCGCGCCAGGCGCAGGCCGCGCAGCGGACGCACGCCGTGCTCGTAGAAGTGCCCGCCATGGAAATCCGGGTCGGTCAGGATGGCCTGGCGGGCGACGTCGTTGAAGGCGATGTTCTCGGCCGACAGCTTGGGCGCCGCGGCGATGACCAGGGCATGACGCACGCGCCCGGGGTAGGACAGCGTCCATTGCATGGCCTGCATGCCGCCCAGGCTACCGCCCATCACCGCAGCCCAGGCCTCGATGCCGAGGTGGTCGGCCAGGCGCGCCTGGGAATCCACCCAGTCCTCGACCGTGACCACCGGGAAATCGGCGCCCCAGGGCTTGGCCGTGGCCGGGTTGATGCTGGCCGGGCCGGTGGAGCCGTGGCAGCCGCCGAGGTTGTTCACGCCGACGATGAAGAAGCGCTCGGTGTCGAGCGGCCGGCCGGGGCCGACGATGTTGTCCCACCAACCGATATTGGCCGTGGGCTTGCCAAACTCGTCCGCGGTGCGCCCGGCGACGTGGTGATGGCCGGACAGCGCATGGCAGACCAGGATGGCGTTGGATTTTGCGGCGTTGAGGGTGCCGTAGGTCTCATACACCAGGTCGAAGGCGGGCAGCAGGCCGCCCCCCTTGAGCTTCAGGGCTTCAGTGAAATGCGCGCATTGCGCGGCGACGATGCCGATTCCTGCCATCAGAGCTTTTCCAGTAGTTCGCTGATTTTCTCGGGTTCGTCGAATTTCAGCAAGCGCGCAACGCGCAGCGACAGTTGCGCGGCGTCGGCCATCATGACCTGCTGCTTGACTTCGAGCAGTTGCGCCGGATGCATCGAGAACTGGCGCAGGCCCATGCCCAGCAGCAGCTTGGTCAGCTTCGGGTCGCCGGCCATTTCGCCGCAGACCGCGACCGGCATCGCCACGCGCTGCGCGCTCTGGATGGTCTGGGCGATCAGCTTGAGCACGGCCGGGTGCAGCGGATCGTAGAGGTGGGCGACGGTGCCGTCGGTACGGTCGATCGCCAGCGTGTACTGGATCAGGTCGTTGGTGCCGATCGAGAGGAAATCCAGGCGCCGCAGGAAGGGCCCGAGCGACAGCGCCGCGGCGGGGATCTCGATCATGCCGCCGACTTCCATGCCGTCGTCGAACTTGTGCCGCGATTCGCGCAACTGGATTTTCGCCAGGTCGATCAGGGCCAGGGTCTGCACGATCTCCTGGGCCTGCGCCAGCATCGGAATCAGCAGGCGGATCTTGCCGTAATGCGAGGCGCGCAGGATCGCCCGCAACTGCACCAGGAACAGCTGCGGCTCGGCCAGGCAGAAGCGGATCGCGCGCAGGCCCAGCGCCGGATTGGTGGCGGCTTGGTTGCCGGCGCGATTGCGCAGGGCGCGGGCCTCCTTGTCGGCGCCGATGTCGAGGCTGCGGATGGTGACCGGTTTGCCGCCGAGCGCCCGCGCGACGCTGCGGTAGGCCTCGAACTGCTCGTCTTCGTCGGGCAGTTCGTCGCGGTTCATGAACAGGTACTCGGTGCGGAACAGGCCGACGCCGTCGGCGCCGACTTCCCTGGCGCGCTCGGCGTCCTGCGGCAGTTCGATGTTGGCCTGCAGTTCCACGGTCTCGCCGTCGAGCGTGCGCGAACGGCCGCTGACCAGGCGCTTGAGCTTGGAGCGTTCGAGTTCCAGCTCGGACTTGCGCAGGCGGTATTCCTGCAGCACGCCGATGTCGGGATCGACGATCAGCACGCCGCGCGTGCCGTCGACGATCAGCAGGTCGTCGTCCTGGATCAGCGGCCGCGCATGCTGCATGCCGACCACCGCCGGAATGGCCAGGCTGCGCGCGACGATCGCGGTATGCGAAGTGGAACCGCCGAGATCGGTGACGAAGCCGCCGATCTTGAGGCTCTTGAACTGGATGGTGTCGGCCGGCGACAGATCGTTGGCGACCACGATCAGGTCGTCGTCGGTGGTCGTCTTGCGCTTGGCCAGCTTGCGGGTCTTGCCCAGCAGCACGCGCAGCACGCGCTCGACCACCTGCACGATGTCCTGCTTGCGCTCGCGCAGGTAGGCGTCCTCGAATTCGTCGAACTGGTCGACCACCAGCTGCATCTGCTGCACCATGGCCCACTCGGCATTGCAGCGGCGCTCGCGGATCAGCTCGCGCACGCCGTCGGTGAGCGCCGGGTCGGCGAGGATCATCGAGTGCAGGTCGACGAAAGCGGACAGCTCGGCCGGCGCGCCCGGCACGCAGGCTTCGGCGCGCAGGGCATGAAGCTCGGCGCCGGCGGCGGCCACGGCCTGGTCGAAGCGCAGCAGTTCGGCCGGCACGTCGCGCTCACGCAGCTGGTACTGGGCGACTTCCAGAATCGCATGCGAAACCAGGTGCGCACGCCCGATCGCGATGCCGCCGGAGACAGCCTGGCCGTGCAGGCTGAAGGTCACGGTTGCGCCCCGCCGTCGGGCCGCCCCAAGGCGGGGCAAGCGTTGTCCGGAGCCGGCATCGCCGGCGAACCGTTGTCATCCCCGCCCATGGGGCGGGGAATGAGGGGTGGGCAGTTCACTCGCTTTCGCCGAACTTGCTGGCGATCAGCTTGAGCATGGCCTGCAAGGCTTCCTCGGCGCGTTCGCCGTCGGTGTCGATGGTCACCGTGGAGCCCTTGCCGGCGGCCAGCATCATCACTCCCATGATGCTCTTGGCGTTGATGCGGCGGCTGCCGCGCTCCATCCAGACCTCGCAGGGAAACGAACCGGCAAGCTGGGTCAGCTTGGCCGAGGCGCGGGCATGCAGGCCCAGCTTGTTGAGGATTTCGGCTTCGGCGCGTGGCATGTCACGCCTCCGCCGGGCCGCCCCAAGGGGGCGTGCGTCCAGCGCAGTGGAAGCGACGAAGTCGCTGAACCGTTGTCACCCCTTTTCTCGGAAAAGGGGCTGGGGAATAAGTCGGCATCAGTGTTTTAGCATGTTGAGCACGCCGTCGCGACCGCCGGCGATGGCGCGGGTGACGAGGGTGTCCATGTCCTTGTCGCGGTAGGTCAGGGCGCGCAGCAGCATCGGCAGGTTGACCCCGGCGATGCCTTCGATGCGCCCCGGTTCGAGCAGCTTGATCGCCAGATTGGACGGTGTGGCGCCGTAGATGTCGGTCATGATCAGCACGCCGCGTCCGGTATCGACCAGCTTGATCATGTCGCGCGCGAGCGGCAGGGTATCCAGCGGATCGTCCTGCGCGGCAACGCCGAGCTGCACGATCTGCAGCGGGCGCTTGTTGAGCACGTGGCAGGCGCACTGGATCAGGGCTTCGCCGTAGGTGCTGTGGGTGAGAAGGAAAATGCCGATCATGGCTGCATTCTATCGGATCAGCATCCAGGCCAGAGCAAGGATGGCGGCCAGCAGGAAGAGGATGCCCAGGCGCCGCGCCCAGCGCCGCTTGGCGGCTTCCAGCGCGTCGTCGGCATCGACGATGCGGCGAATCCGCTTCAGGGCCGCGATGCCGACGGTGCGCCGCACCGCGCGGCGGATCTTCTCGTCGTCGCTCACTGCGCCACCTCCAGCTTGAGGTCCGGCACTTCGATTTTTACGCGCGAGCGCATCGCCGGGGTCGCGCTCACCGTGCCGTCAGCGCCAACTCTCAATATCGCTGCGACGCCGAGTTTTCGCGCCATGCCGCGCCAGTCCGATCCGGCGATGAAAATCGGCTTGGACAGCGCGTCGGAACGCATGCCCGCGCCCGGCCCCGGCGCGATCAGCACCGTCACGGCCTGGGTGGCGGTGGCCGGAAAGCCCGTGCGCGGATCGAGCAGGTGGCAGTAGCGGCGACCCGCCACTTCGAAATAGCGATGGTAGTCGCCCGAGGTGCCGATGGCTTCGCCGTCGTGCAATTCCAGCGTCGCCAGCGGCGCTCCGCCGACGCCCTGCGGCCGCGGATGCTGGATGCCGATGCGCCAGGCCGCGCCGCGGCCGTCGCGGCTGCCCAGCGCCATGACGTTGCCGCCGATGTTGATCAGGGCATGGGCGACGCCATCGGCCTTGAGCGAGGCGGCGGCACGATCCAAAGCCACGCCCTTCAGATAGCCGCCGAAGTCGAGCGCGACGCTCTTGTTGCGGCTGCTGACCCGCAAGCCATCGACACGCAGATCGGCGATCGAGGGATGCTGCGCCAGCAGCGCCCTGACCGCCGCGGGATCGGGCAGGCGCGGCTGGATCTCGTCGCTGTGGAAGCCCCAGAGCGCGATCAGGCGGCCGATGCCGGGATCGAACAAGTGCTCGCCGGCGGCGGCAATGCCCTGCGCCTCGCGGATGTAGGCGGCGAACTCGGCGCTGACCTCGTGGCCGCGGCCGGCGGCGATCGACTCGTTGAGCGCCGAGAGTTCGGACGGCTGCCAGGCATGGTAGGTCCGGTGCAGGGCGTCGAAATCCTGCAGCACGCGATTGCCGGCGGCGCGCGCCTGGGCTTCCGGCAGGCCGGCGATCGTCAGTTCGACGCGCGTGCCGAAGACATAGGATTCCTGCCGCCACGGCGCCGGCTGCCCGCAAGCCGCGAGCAGCAGGGCCATAACGAGCATGACAAACCCCTTCCGACCCGGCGTTTTGCAGTTCAGGAACAAACCAGAATCTCTCACCACCAAGACACCAAGAACACCAAGGGGCACCAAGGAATACCCGATACGCGACGCTCTTGCCCTTGTTGGTGCATCTTTGTGCCCTTGGTGTCTTGGTGGTAAAGGCTTTTTGCGGCGCGTCCGGCTTATGCGCCGCCGCACTCCCTTTCCAGGGCATCCACCAGCATCGCCGCGGCATCGAACCGGGTCTGCTGGGCAATCTCGGCAAAGCAGGTGGGGCTGGTGACGTTGATCTCGGTCAGGCAGTCGCCGATCACGTCGAGGCCGACGATGAGCAGGCCGCGCGCCCAGAGTATCGGCCCCAGCGTCTCGGCGATTTCGCGGTCGCGGCCGAGCAGCGGGCGGGCCACGCCCTTGCCGCCGGTGGCGAGATTGCCGCGCGTCTCGCCGGGCTTCGGTATCCGCGCCAGGCAATAGGGCACCGGCTCGCCGGCGATCAGCAAGATGCGTTTGTCGCCCTGACTGATGGCCGGCAGATAGCGCTGCGCCATGATGCTGCGGACGCCGAACTGGGTCAGTGTCTCGACGATGACATTGCGGTTGGGATCGTCACGCAAGACGCGGAAAATGCTGCTGCCGCCCATGCCGTCGAGCGGCTTGAGGATCACGTCGCCGAGCTCGTCGATGAAGGCGTGGATGTCGGCCGGATCGCGCGCGATCAGCGTGGTCGGGATGAATTGGGGAAACTCGGCGATGGCGACTTTCTCGGAATGGTCGCGGATCGAGCGCGGCTTGTTCCAGATGCGCGCGCCCTCGGCTGCGGCACGCTCCAGCAGCCAGGTCGCGGCGACGTATTCGAAATCGAAGGGCGGGTCCTGGCGCATCAGCACCGCGTCGTAGGCGGTCAGCGGCAGCACGGATTCCTCGGCCACGGCGAACCACGCCGTGTTGTCAGCGCCAACTTTCAGGCGCTGCGCGCGCGCGGCGACGCAGGCGTCGCGCCAGGTCAGCGCCGCGCGCTGGATGGTCCAGACTTCATGGCCGCGCGCGGCGGCGGCGCGCATCATGGCCACGCTGGAATCCTTGTAGGCCTTGAGCGAATCCAGCGGATCGACGATGAAGGCGAACTTCATGCGGCCTCCAAAAGGCCGCATTCACCGCCTTCACAAAAATATTGACACCCCCTCCCGGCCTCCCCCGCCAAGCGGGTGAGGTGACCAGTCAGCCCCGCCCTCCAGGCGGGGAAATGGTGGGAGAGCGTCATGGTTCCGTTGGCGCGGCGCGCTCGAGTTCGAGCGAGGCCGCCAGCATCGCCAGCCGCGCCACCACGCCATAGGCATAGAAGCGGTTGGGCGGCGCGTCGGGGCCGAGGTGGATGTCGGGCAGGCAGCAGCCGGTCTCGAAGGCCAGCGGCTTGAAGGTCATGCCGGGCGCATTGAGGTTCTCGTCGATGCCGCGCGCGGTGTTGACGCGGTAGAAGCCGCCGACCACGTAGCGGTCGATCATGTACACCACCGGCTCGGCCGTGCCTTCGTCGACGCGCTCGAAGGTCGGCACGCCTTCCTGGATGATGACTTCGGTCACCGTCATGCCTTCCTTGATCACCGCCATCTTGTTGCGCTGCTTGCGGTTGAGGTTCCTCACTTCGCTCGCGTCCTTCACCGTCATGATGCCCATGCCATAGGTGCCGGCGTCGGCCTTGACGATGACGAAGGGCTCGGACTCGATGCCGTATTCCTTGTACTTGGCGCGCATGCGGTAGAGCAGCGTGTCGATGTTGGCGGCGAGGCACTCCTCGCCGGCGCGCTCGTGGAAATTCACCTTGCCGCAGACCTCGAACTCGGGGTTGATCAGCCAGGGATCGATGCCGATCTCCTTGGCAAAGCTGATCGCGACGTCCTGATAGGCGGCGAAATGCCGCGACTTGCGGCGCACATGCCAGCCGGCCCACAGCGGCGGGATCAGGAACTGCTCGTTGATGTTCTGCAGCATTTCCGGCACGCCGCCGGAGAGGTCGTTGTTGAGCAGCACGGCGCAGGGGTCGAAGTCATCGAGGCCGAGCCGACGGCCTTCGCTGCCGATGCGCTTGAGCGGTTCCAGCACCAGCTTCTGCCCGTCGGGCAGGTCGAGCGTGGTCGGCGCGGTGATCTCCGGCAGCAGGCTGCCGATGCGCACGTTGAGCCCGGTGTGATGCAGGATGTTGGCCAGGCGCGCCACGTTCATCAGATAGAACTGGTTGCGCGTGTGGTTTTCCGGCACCAGCAGCAAATTCCTCGCCTCGGGACAGATCTTCTCGATCGCCGACATCGCCGCCTGCACGCACAGCGGCAGGAAGGCCGGATTGAGGTTGTTGAAGCCGCCGGGAAACAGGTTGGTGTCGACCGGCGCCAGCTTGAAGCCGGCATTGCGCAGGTCGACCGAACTGTAGAAGGGCGGCGTGTGCTCCAGCCATTGCGTGCGCAGCCAGCGCTCGACCGTGGTGTCGTGCTCGAGGATGCGCCGCTCGAGTTCGAGCAGCGGCCCGGTCAGTGCGGTCGTGAGATGAGGAACCATAATTATTTTTACCTACGCAACAAACCGCAGCGACAAGCCGCGAGCGGTTTTTGGCTCGATCTTACACCAGACCCTTGACCGCAAATTCGGCGAAGGCCTCGGGCAAAAGGGCTTGTTCCAGGCTGCGCTGCGAGAAGATGAAACGGCCGTCGCAGACGAAGCCCAGCTCGTGCCAATCGACCTCGTTGAGCATCGCGGTCAAGCGTTTGAGATCGGCAGGTTTCAGCCGGGCGCGATGCGGGAACAGCGCCAATACGGCGCCGTCATAGTCATTGCAGGGATGCAGGAAGAAGGGCTGCGGATTGCGCGTCTTGTTATTGACGTAGATGCGCGGCGCCTCCGAGACATGGTGGCGGCGCCCCCATTTCCACCAGTTGGTTTCGTCGAAGCGCGTCACGCGCCGCGCCAGCAGGCGCTCCTTGAACTGCTCCAGCCAGCCTATCGGGCCTTCGCGGTCGAGATAGATCATGCGCCGCGTGGCGCCGGTCTGCGCGGTCCTGGAGCAGACGAACTCGGTGTTGGCGTGTTCCTCGTTGCTGAAAATCTCGTCGGCGCCCGACACGGCGCCGACCTTGACGGCGAACACGCTGGCCAGCGGCAGGCTGTAGATGCCGCGGGTGAACATCAGCTGGCCGCCGGACAGCGCCATGCGCCGGCCGTCGTGCAGGCGGTGGCTGGCATTGCCTTTCTCGAAGCGCCAGATGGCGCAGTTGGGAGCGGCGCCGGCGAAGATCTTGGCGTCGCCGAGATCCTCGAAATCGGTAATCGTGCCCTGGTCGCAGAGCCAGGTGTTGAGCCGGCCGGCACCGGTGGCCTTGAGGAAGTCGCGCGGCGTGATGAGGATCAGCTCGCCGCCGGGCTGCAGATGGCGCACGCATTTCTCGATGAAATGCAGGTAGAGGTTGGCGTGACCGTCGAGCAGGCTGGAGGAGAGGCGCAGCGCGGTTTCCGGCAGGATGTCGCGGGCCTTGACGTAGGGCGGGTTGCCGATGATGGTGGCGAACTTCTCGCTCTCGGGATAGGCGAAGAAATCGATGTTCAGCGCGCCCGGCGGGCAGTGCGCGGGGTCGAGCTCGATCGCCACGCAGCCGGGCAGGCGCCCGGAAAACGCGCCGTCGCCGCAGGCCGGATCGAGCGCCCGGCCCTGCTTGCGACCGATGTTGCGCGATAAGGCCAGCATGCGCTCGACGATGGCCGGCGGCGTGAACACCTGGCCGTAGCGGGCGACGTCGAAAGCTATGGGCAACGATATCCCCTGGGATGGCGCTGGCGGCGCGGCGTCCAAAAACAATCCCGGCGCGGGGCCGGGATCGTCGGTCTGCCTGGCGTCGATCAGAACGTGCCTATCACCCACATCGGCACCCGCAGCCCGGCATCCTTCGAATCCTGGCGGACCCATTGGCCGTCGCCGGTATTGTCGAGCAGGTAGTAGGGCACGCCGTGCGGCGGCGTGACCTTGAGCATGTAGAGCTTGCCGCTGATGCGGAATTCCTCGACCTTGTCGGCGCCGCGCTTGGTGATGGTGACCTGCGGCTCCAGCGCTTCGTTGAGGGAGCCGGGCGGCGGCGGGGGCGGCTCGGGAATCGGCTCCAGTTTCGGCGCCTGGGTCTGCGCGGCGACATTCAAGGCTAGGGCAGACAGCAGAACGAAAATTGTGCGGCGCATGGGATGTCCTTCAAGAATTCCGTTCAGTTTATCAAAGGTTAAGCAGCAATTCGTGCTCTTCCGGCAGCGGACCGAAGCCGCGCGTCTCGTAATGGTCGAAGATCGCCGCGACCACCGCCTCGGGCTCGTCGAGCACCTGGATCAGATCCATGTCCTCGGGACTGATCATGCCCTCGGCCACCAGCCGCTCGCGGAACCAGACCAGCATGCCGCGCCAGAATTCGCTGCCGACCAGGATCAGCGGGATGCGCGGCGTCTTGCCGGTCTGGATCAGGGTCAGGGCTTCGAGCAGCTCGTCGAGCGTGCCGAAGCCGCCGGGCATCACGACATAAGCGGCGGCGACCTTGACGAACATGTACTTGCGCGCGAAGAAGTGGCGGAAGCTTTGCGAAATGTCCTGGTAGTGGTTGGCCTGCTGCTCGTGCGGCAACTGGATGTTGAGGCCGATGGACAGGCTCTTGCCCTCGAAGGCCCCCTTGTTGGCCGCCTCCATGACGCCGGGACCGCCGCCGGAGACCACCGAGAAACCCGCGTCCGAAAGCTGCCGGGCGATGTTTTCGGCCAGGCGGTAGGAGTCGGAATCGCGCTCGATGCGCGCGCTGCCGAAGATCGACACGGCCGGCCGCACCGCCGCCAGGCGCTCGGTCGCCTCGACGAACTCTGCCATAATGCCGAACACCCGCCAGGCCTCGCCTGAGCCGGCCGGACCGGGCCGGGTCGTTCCGGCGCTTATGGTTTCGCGCCCCAGGGTTTTGGGTAGTTTGTCCTTCTCATTCATTTGGCACCGCTCCTCCATGTCCACGCTGCTGCTCGTCGACGGCTCGTCCTATCTGTATCGCGCGTTTCACGCCCTGCCCGATCTGCGTACCAGCTCGGGCGAACCGACCGGCGCGATCCGTGGCGTGCTGTCGATGCTGCGTGTGCTCGAAGCCGACTATAAGTCAGAATTCCGCGCCGTGGTGTTCGATGCCAAGGGCAAGACTTTCCGCGACGACTGGTACCCCGAGTACAAGGCGCACCGGCCCTCGATGCCGGAGGATCTGGTGGCGCAGATCGAGCCGCTGCACGCCTGCATCCGCGCCGCTGGCTGGCCGCTCTTGATGGTGGACGGCGTCGAGGCCGACGACGTGATCGGCACTCTGTCGCGGCAGGCGGCGCAAGCCGGGATCGACTGCGTGATCTCGACCGGCGACAAGGACCTGGCGCAGCTGGTGAACAGCCACGTCACGCTGGTCAACACCATGAACAACGAGAAGCTCGACGCGGCCGGGGTCAAGGCCAAGTTCGGCGTGCCGCCCGAACGCATGGTCGATTACCTGGCACTGGTCGGCGATACCGTGGACAACGTGCCCGGCGTGGCCAAGGTCGGGCCCAAGACCGCCGTCAAATGGCTGGATGCCTACGGTTCGCTCGATGCGATCGTCGCCCATGCCGCCGAGATCGGCGGCGCGGTGGGCGAAAACCTGCGCCGGCACCTCGACTTCCTGCCATTGGGCGTCAAGCTGGTCACGGTCGCCTGCGACCTGCCGCTGGCGCAGGCGGTGACCGATCTGGCGCCGCTGGCGCCGGACAGGGAGAAGCTCGCCGAACTGTATGCGCGGCTGGAATTCAAGGGCTGGCTGCGCGAGCTGAACGGCGCAGCGCCGCCGCCGGCGACACGCTCGCGAACCGCCGTGGCGCCAGCGCCAACTCCCGAGGCGGCGCCCAACGTCGAACCCGACCGCAGCGGCTACGAATGCATCCTCGATTTCGCCCGACTCGACGCCTGGTTGGCGCGGCTCGATGCCGCATCCCTGGTCTCGCTCGACACCGAAACCACCGACCTCGATCCGATGCAGGCGCGGCTGGTGGGGATTTCCTTCGCCATCGCCGAGGGCGCGAATTTGGGTGCACGGGTCCATGCCGCCTATCTGCCGCTGGGCCACAGCTATGCCGGTGCGCCGACGCAGCTGCCGCTGGCCGCGACGCTGGAAAAACTCCGGCCCTGGCTGGAATCGCCACGTCACGCCAAGCTGGGCCAGCACCTCAAGTACGACCGCCACGTCTTCGCCAATCACGGCCTGCACCTGCGCGGCATCGCCGAGGACACGCTGCTGCAGTCCTACGTGCTGGAGTCCGACAAGAGCCACGACCTCGGCGCGCTCGCGGCGCGGCATTGCGGCCTGGCCACCATCAGCTACGACGCCGTGACCGGCAAGGGCGCCAACCGGATTTCCTTCGCCCAGGTCGAACTCGAACGCGCCGCCGCATACGCCGCCGAGGATGCCGACGTCACGCTGCGCGTGCATCAGGCGCTGCGCCCGCAGCTCGCCGCCGAGCCCGAACTCGAAACCCTCTACCGCGAGCTGGAACTGCCGATCGCCGAGGTGCTGTTCAGGATAGAGCGCAACGGCGTGCTGATCGACGCAGCGACCCTGGCGCAGCAGAGCGACGAACTCGGACGCAAGATCATGGCGCTCGAAGCCGAAGCGCAGCAGCTTGCCGGCCAGCCCTTCAACCTGAATTCGCCCAAGCAGCTGGCCGAAATCCTGTTCAACCAGCAGGGCCTGCCGGTGGTGAAAAAGACGCCCTCGGGCGGTCCCTCGACCGACGAGGAAGTGCTGGAGAAGCTGGCCGAGGACTACCCGCTGCCGAAGAAGATCCTCGAACACCGCAGCCTGGCGAAACTCAAGAACACCTACACCGACAAGCTGCCGAAGATGATCAACCCGGCCACCGGCCGCGTCCATACCAGCTTCGGCCAGGCCACTGCCGTCACCGGGCGGCTGGCCTCGACCGAGCCCAATCTGCAGAACATCCCGATCCGCACGCCGGAGGGCCGCCGCATCCGCTCGGCCTTCGTCGCCCCGCCCGGCCACCGTATCCTCAGCGCCGACTATTCGCAGATCGAGTTGCGCATCATGGCCCATCTCTCCGACGATCCGCGCCTGCTGGAAGCCTTCGCCGCCGGCGAGGACGTGCATCGCGCGACGGCGGCCGAGGTCTTCGGCCTGACGCCGATCGAGGTCAGCAACGACCAGCGCCGCGCCGCCAAGGCGATCAATTTCGGCCTGATCTACGGCATGAGCGCCTTCGGCCTGGCCAAGCAGATAGGCGTCGACCGCACGGCGGCGCAGGCCTACATGGACCGCTATTTCGCGCGCTATCCGGGTGTGGCCCGCTACATGGAAGAAACCCGCGCCGGCGCGCGCGACAAGGGCTATGTCGAGACCGTGTTCGGCCGCCGCCTGTGGCTGCCCGAGATCAAGTCGTCGAACGCCGGCCGCCGCCAGGGCGCCGAGCGCGCGGCGATCAATGCGCCGATGCAGGGCACGGCGGCCGACCTGATCAAGCGCGCCATGCTCGCGGTGCAGGACTGGCTCGATGCGCAGAAGCTGCAGACCCTGCTGATCCTGCAGGTGCATGACGAACTGGTATTCGAGGCACCGGACGACGAACTGGCGACGCTGCGCGAGGCGCTGCCCAAGCTGATGGGCGGCGTGGCGCAACTCAAGGTGCCGCTGCTGGTGGAAGTCGGCGTCGGCGCCAACTGGGATGCGGCGCATTGATTTCGCGTTTCCGGCTTTGCAATTTCGCGCCGGCACCTTAAAATTGCAAAATGTGGATCAAAAGGATACTTGCCGCCGAACTGCGCCAGCTCACCGCCAGCTTCCCCGTGGTGGCGCTGGTCGGTCCGCGCCAGGTTGGCAAGACTTCGCTGCTGGAACACGACTTTCCCGAGTTCCGCTATGTCTCGCTCGATACCGCGAGCCAGGCCGAGATGGCCGAGACACGGCCGGCCGAATTCCTGCAGCGCTTTCCGCCGCCGGTCATCATCGACGAAGTGCAGTACGCCCCCGCGCTGTTCCGCCACATCAAGGCCTATGTCGACGCGCATCGCAATGAGAATGGCCTGTTCCTGCTCACCGGCTCGCAGAACTACGCGCTGATGCAGGAGATTTCCGACAGCCTGGCCGGACGCGCGGCGGTGATTCCCTTCCTCGGCCTGTCCGGCGCCGAATGGCTGGCCTCGCCGGCCGCCGCCGGCAGCACCTGGGGCCGTTTCTGGCTGCGCGGCGGCTATCCGGGCCTGTGGAACAACGACCCGGCCGTTTCGCGCGAACGCTGGTACCAGGGCTATCTCGCCACCTACCTGGAGCGCGACGTGCGCAACATCCTGCGCGTCGGCAGCCTGCGCGACTTCGAGCGCTTCCTGCGCGCCTGCGCCGCGCGCTGCGCGCAGACCCTCAACATGTCCGATCTGGGCCGCGACGTCGGCATCTCCGCCACCACGGCGCGCGAATGGATAGGCGCGCTGCAGGCCTCGAACCAGATCCTGCTGCTGGAGCCCTACCACCGCTCGCTGGGCAAGCGCCTGGTCAAGTCGCCCAAGCTCTACTTCACCGATACCGGGCTGGCCGCCTTCCTGATGGGGCTGACCGACGACGCGCCGCCGCCCGAGCATGTCGGCGGCGCCTTGTGGGAAAACCACGTCGTCACGCAGTGGCTGCGCTGGCGGCACTGGCAGCACCCGGAAGCGACGCTCTGGTACTGGCGCGATTCCGGCGGCCACGAGGTGGACCTGCTGGTGGAATGGCAGCAGCGCCTGTTCGGCATCGAATGCAAGTACAAGGAACGGCCCGACAGCCACGACCTGCGCGGACTGCGCCGGCTGCGCGAGTTCTATGGCGACGCGACGATTCCCGGCTTCGTCGCCTGCACCACGGCGCAACCCTTCGATGTTGCCGATGGCATGACGGCCATGAGCGGCTGGACGCCGTGGACGCTGCCGGGGATGAAGCCGTGAGCGCCCTCCGCCGGGCCGCCCCAAGGTGGGCGCAGCCAAGAGCCGGAGCCGCGCAGCGGCGAACCGTAGTCACCCCTTCCCCCGGGGAGGGGGCTGGGGGGAAGGCAGTTTATGCATAATAGCCGTGAGCTTTATCTTCGTTTGCTCTCCCATGTGCGGCCGCACTGGAAAGGTTTTGTCCTCACGCTGGCGGCCACGGCGCTGGCGGCGGCCACCGAGCCGCTGTTCCCGGCGCTGATGAAGCCGCTGCTGGACAAGGGTTTCGGCCAGGGCGAGCAGGGCTGGCTGGCCTGGCTGCCGCTGGCCATCGTCGGCATTTTCGTGCTGCGCGGGGTGGCGGGATTTTTCGCCTCCTACGGCATGTCCTGGGTTTCCAACCGCGTCATCACCGACCTGCGCCAGCTGATGTTCGAACGCCTGATGCGCCTGCCGGCGAGCTACTTCGACGCCCACGCCTCCTCGGTGCCGGCCACCCGCATCGCCTACGACGTGAATGGCGTCGCTGCCGCGGCAACCTCGACGCTGACGGTGCTGATCAGGGACACCCTGTCGGTGATCGGCCTGGTCGCCTGGCTGCTGTATCTGAACTGGAAGCTGACCCTGATCAGCCTGGCCGTGATCCCGCTCACCGCCCTGGTGGTGCGCGCCTTCTCCAAGCGCCTGCGACGCCTGTCGCTCTCGGCGCAGGAAGGCATGGCGCAGATGAACGAAGTGCTGCAGGAATCGATCCGCGGCCACAAGGTGGTCAAGATCTTCGGCGGCGAGCAGCACGCCACCTCGCGCTTCGCCCGGGTCAACAACGCGCTGCGCGGCTACGGCATGCGCCAGGCGATCGCCGCCGCCGCGGTGGCGCCGATCACCCAGATCTTCGCCTCGGTCGGCCTCGCCATCGTGGTCTGGGTCGCCCTGCAGCAGTCGGCCAGCAACGAAACCACGATCGGCGGCTTCGTTTCCTTCATCACCGCGATGCTGCTGCTGCTGGCACCGCTCAAGCACCTGGCCGACATCAACGCGCCACTGCAGCGCGGGCTGGCCGCGGCGGAAAGCGTGTTCCGCATGCTCGACGAAGCGGTCGAGGTCGATGCCGGCACGGTCGCGCTGGGCCGCGCGCGCGGCGAGATCGAATTCGCCGGCGTCGGCCTGCGTTATGCAAGCACCGAACGCGATGCGCTGGCAAGCATCGACCTCGCCATCCGCCCCGGTGAAACCGTGGCGCTGGTCGGGCCCTCGGGCGGCGGCAAGACCTCGCTGGTCAATCTGGTGCCGCGCTTCTACCACGCCGGCAGCGGCCGGATCCGCATCGACGGCCAGGACATCGAGACCCTGACGCTGGGCTCCCTGCGCGCCAACATCGCCCATGTCGGCCAGGACGTGTTTCTCTTCGACGACACGGTGGCGGCCAACATCGCCTACGGCGGCAAGCGCGATGCCAGCCGCGCCGAGATCGAAGCCGCGGCGCGTGCCGCGCATGCGCTGGATTTCATCGCCGCGATGCCGCAGGGCTTCGACACCGTGATCGGCGAAAACGGCGCGCGCCTGTCGGGCGGCCAGCGCCAACGCATCGCGATCGCCCGCGCCATCCTCAAGGACGCGCCGATCCTGATCCTCGACGAAGCCACCTCGGCGCTCGACAGCGAATCCGAGCGTGCCGTGCAGGAAGCGCTGGAAGAACTGATGCGCGGCCGCACCACGCTGGTCATCGCCCATCGCCTGTCCACCGTCGAGCGCGCCGACCGCATCGTGGTGCTGTCACAGGGACGCATCGCCGAGATCGGCAATCATGCCGCACTGCTGGCGGCCGGCGGCCTGTATGCGAGCCTCTACCGCCTGCAGTTCTCCGAAAGCGAATGAAGATATTGCATACAGAGGCCTCCTGTGGCTGGGGCGGCCAGGAAATCCGCATCCTCGAGGAAGCGCGCGGCCTGATCGCGCGCGGCCATCAGGTCAGCATCGCCTGTCCGGCCCATGCCCGCATGACGGCCGAGGCGCCGCGTTTCGGCGTGCCGGTGGTGGCGCTGCCGCTCGAGTTCAAGACCGTCGCCGGCTTCCTTGCGCTGCGCCGCCATCTCGCCGCGACACGCCCCGACGTGGTGAACACCCATAGTTCTTCCGATTCCTGGCTGACCGGGCTGGCCTGCGCCACGCTCGGCCGGCCACCGGCCATCGTGCGCACCCGCCATATTTCGGCGCCGGTCTCGGGCAACTTCGCCAACCGCTGGCTTTACCGCCAGGCCAGGGGCGTGGTCACCACGGGAGAGAGTCTGCGCCGGCATCTGCTGGAGATCCTGGCCCTCGACCCGCGACGCGTGGTCTCGGTGCCCACCGGCATCGACACGCAACGCTTTAGTCCTGTCAAATGCGCGGCCGACAAGGCGGCGGCGAAAGCCGCGCTGGGCCTCGACCCGCAGCAGCGCCACCTCGGCATTGTCGCCACGCTGCGCAGCTGGAAGGGCCATCTGTTCCTGCTCGATGCCTACGCCCAGCTGAACCGGCCCGAGCTGCATCTGCTGATCGTCGGCGAAGGCCCGATGCGCGGCCCGATCGAAGACAAGATCGCCGCGCTGAAGCTGGGCGGGCGCGTCACGCTGGCCGGCCAGCGCAGCGATCCCGAACACTGGCTGCAGGCGCTCGACATATTCTGCCTGCCCTCCTACGCCAACGAAGGCGTGCCGCAGGCGATCCTGCAGGCCATGCTCTGCGCCCTACCGATAGTCACGACGCCGGTCGGCGCCATCCTCGAAGCCGTAAGCGCCGGCAACACGGCGCTGGTGGTGCCGCCGCAGGATGCCGCCGCGCTGGCGCGCGCCATCGCCCGCCTGCTCGACGAGAGCGAGTTCGCCACGCGCCTCGGCGAGAGCGCGCGGCGGCGCGCCAGCGCCAACTTTTCCAAGGAGACCATGCTCGATCGCATGGAATCCGTCTTCCTCCAGGCCACGACACCATGAGCAAGCCCCTCGACTGGACCACGGTGTCCGACGACCCCAACAACCGCGAGGCCAAGGCCGCGGTGCGCGCCTGGCTGAAGACCGCGCAGCGCGTGCATACCGACAGCGACCTGCTCGGCCACATCGAGGGCCTGGTCGGTGGCCGCCGCGTGCTCGACATCGGCGTCGTCTCGCACAGCGCGCGCTATTTCGACCTGCCCGACTGGCGCCATGGCCGCATCCACAAGGCGGCCGGCTATTGCGTCGGCATCGACATCCTGGAGCCGCTGGTCAGGGAACTCAACGAGCGCGGCTTCAACGTGCGTTGCGTCGATGCCACTTCCGAGATCGACATGGGCGAGCGCTTCGACGTGGTCTTCATCGGCGACGTGGTCGAACACGTGGACAACGCGGTGCTGCTGCTGAAGTTCGCCGCGCGCCATCTCGCTCCCGGCGGCAGCCTCTACGTAACGACGCCGAATCCCTTCTCGCGCAAGTTCTTCCGCCAGTTCAAGCGCGAGGGTGTGATGGTGGTGAACCTCGACCACGTGGCCTGGATCACGCCGACGCTGGCCATGGAACTGGCGCGCCGGGCCGGCATCGCGCTGGCCGCCTACCACCTGGTCAAGCGCTTCTCGCCGGCGGCGTTGCTGGTCAAGCGCCTGATCGGCTGGCGCCTGGAGCCGGTCGAATTCTCCTTCCCGGACTACCTCTATGAGTTCGTCCGCCGCGACTGAGCCGGAGCTGCCCGAGCCGCGCGACATCCTCTACATCAATGTCTCGCGCATCGGCGACACGCTGCTGGTGACGCCGGCCGTGCGCGCCGTCGCCGCACGCTGGCCGCAGGCGCGCATCGACCTGCTGGCACACCCCAAGCGCGAGGAAGTGCTGCGCTTTCTGCCCTTCGTGCATCGCACCGGCAGCATCGAAAAGCAGCGCGCGCGCTTCATGGGCTGGGTAGGTAATCCATTCGCGGGCAAGCACTACGACCTCGCCTTCGTCTGTAATTTCGACGCGCCGCTGGTCGAGTACGCGCTGCGCGTTGCGCGGCGCGTAGTCGCTTTTCGCCAGCCCGACGCGGCGCTGAATGCGCGGCTGTACAAGGCGGTCGATCATCCGGCGCTGCAGACCACCCATGCCGTGGACATCCAGCTGATGCTGCCGGCCGCCGTGGGCGCGGGGCCGGCCGGCAAGGCGCTCAGCTATCGCGTCACGACTGAGGAAGCGCAATGGGCGGCGGGCTTTCTGGCCGAGCACGGCGCCGCACAAAAGCATCCGCTGATCGGCCTGCAGGTCGCGAGCTTTCCGACCAAGGCCTACCGCGACTGGCCGCCCGGCCATTTCAGCGAACTGTGCCGGCGCATCCGCGCGCACTGGCCGCAGGCGCACTTCCTGATCTTCGGCGGCGAACTGGAAAAGAGCCGCACCGAAGCGCTGGCGGCGGAGCTCGGCGGCGCCGCGACACTGTGCGCCGGCAAGCTCAGCCTGCGCGAAACCGCGGCGCTGATGAATCGCGTCGACCTCTATGTCGGCGTCGACACCGGACCGACGCACCTGATGGGCGCGCTGCAGCGGCCGATGGTGGCGCTCTATCACGGCTATTCGCCGAGCCGCGTGCTGGCGCCGCTCGACCATCCCTGCCTCTACGCGATCGACCATCCGCTGGCCGACCGCTGCACGCCCGAAGCCGATATGGCCGAGATCAGCGTGGACCGCGTCTGGGCTGCCGTGCAGCGGGCGCTCGGCGAACACATGACGGAAACCCGCCCCGCATGAAGTTCGCGCTGCTCACCACCAACCTCGCCGGCGGCGGCGCCGAGAAGGCGCTGGCCAAGATTGCCGGCGGCCTGGCGGCGCGTGGCCACGAGGTGGATTTCATCGTCTGCGAAGATGCCGGCAAATACCCGCCGCCGGCCGGCTGCCGCTTCCACAGCCTCGCCGCGCGCGCCGGCCACGGCTGGCTGGGCAAACGGCGCCTGGCCTGGCGGCTGAATAGTTTGCTGGCATCGAACCGGCACGAGCTGCTGCTGTCGACCCTGCCCTTTGCCGACGAGGTCGCGGCGCTGGCCGGCGTCCCGCGCCATGTCTGCCGCATCGCCAACACGCTGTCGGCCGAAATCGCGCGCCTGCCGGCGGCCAAGGCACAGCGCCGCGCCGCGCGCTACCGCGCGCTTTACGGCGCGCGGCCGCTGGTCGCCGTGTCGCAGGGCGTGGCCGCCGACCTGCAGGCGTCGTTCGGCGTCGATGCCAGACAAGTGCGCGTGATCGCCAATCCCTTCGACTTCGCCGCGATCCGCGCCCTGGCCGCCGAACCCTGCCCGGATCGGCCGCGCCAACCCTATGTCCTGCACGTCGGCCGCTACGCCGCGCAGAAGCGTCACGACCTCCTGCTGGCCGCCTACGCCGAGGCGAAGCTGCCGCAGCTACTGGTGCTGCTGACGCCGCCCGAGGCCGGGCTGGCGGCACTGGTCGCGCGGCACGGCCTCGAACGCCGTGTCGCCATCGCCAACTTTCAGGCCAATCCCTACCCCTGGATGGCCGGCGCCGAACTGCTGGTGCTGTGCTCCGACCATGAGGGCCTGCCCAACGTGCTGATCGAGGCGCTGGCCTGCGGCACGCGCGTCGTCAGCACCGACTGCCCCTGCGGCCCGCGCGAGATCCTGGTCGGCGAACTGGCGCAAGGACTGGTGCCCTGCAACGACGCCGCAGCCCTGGCGCAGGCCATGACGGCCGCGCTGGCGGCACCGAAGCCGAGCTCCGCCGCCGTCGCCGCGGCGCTCTCACCCTACGATGCCGAGCGGGCGCTGGACGCCTGGGAAGCCCTGGCGCGGGAGTGCAGCTGATGTGCGGCATCCTCTTCGCCAGCGGCGAGATCTTCCGCTCTGATTTCGACGCGGCGCTGGCAAGGTTGAAGTCACGCGGCCCCGATGCGCGCGAAGTGCTGGCCCACGGCGACGCCCTGCTCGGCCACGCCCGTCTTGCCGTGATCGACATCGCCGGCGGACGCCAGCCGATGCGCACGGCCGACGGCCGGCTGGCCATGGTCTACAACGGCGAGATCTACAACTTCGCCGCGCTGCGGCGCGAACTCGAAGCCGCCGGCCACGCCTTCGCCACGCGCTCGGACAGCGAGGTGCTGCTGACCGGCTACCGGCACTGGGGCGAAGCCGTGCTGCACAAGCTCGACGGCATGTTCGCCTTCGCCATTCACGATTTGCAGGACGGCAGCGTCCTCCTCGCCCGCGACCGGCTCGGCATCAAGCCGCTGTTCTGGGGCGAACATGCGAGTGGTCTGGTCGCAGGCTCGACCCTGGCGCCCTTCTTCGCGCTGCAAGCCTTTCCGAAAAAGCTCGATGCCGAAGGCCTGCGCGACTACCTGGCCTTCCAGACGCCGCTGGCGCCGCATACCCTGGTGCGCGGCGTCCATGCCCTGCCGCCCGGCGCCTGCCTGCGCTGGACGCCTGGCGCGCGGGCGACGCCGCGCCAGTGGTGGACCATTCCCGACGCAGCGGAAAAGGCACCGGAGCGCGAAGCCCTGGTTGCCGAAACCGACGCCCTGCTGGCACAGGCGGTCAAGGACCAGTTGGTGGCCGACGTGCCGCTCGGCGCCTTCCTTTCCGGCGGCATCGACAGCAGCCTGGTCGTGCATTACATGGCCCAGGCCGGCGCCGAACCAATCAAGACCTTCAGCGTGCGCTTCGCCGAGGCCGGTTTCGACGAAAGCCCGGCCGCGCAAGCCGTGGCCGACAAATACGCCACCGAGCACCACGTGCTCGACGCCCCGGAGCTGACCGCCGACACGCTAGCCGCGGCGCTGGCCGACCTCGATCAGCCGCTCGCCGATCCGGCCTACATTCCGACCTGGGCGCTGTCGCGCCTGACGCGCCAACACGTCACGGTGGCGCTCTCGGGCGACGGCGGCGACGAGCTCTTCGCCGGCTATCCGCGCTTTCTCGACGGCGCCGACCGCTTTCCCGACAGTGCCGGCAAGCGCCTGCTGCGCGCGTTGCTGCGCCACGGCCTGGCGCCGGCCAGCCTGCGCCGGCGTGCGCTGGCCGGAGCGGAACTGCTGCTCTATCGCCGCGTCGAACTCGGCGACTACCATGGCAGCCGCAAGGACCTGCGCCGCTATCTGACACCCGAGGCCGCCCGCAGGGCACGGCCGGAGCGCACCCTCGAACTCTGGCGCGAACTGGCCGCACGTTACGGCAACTACGATCGCGGCGCGCTGCTGCGCGCCGACCTGTGGACCTATCTCTCGGAAAACTGCCTGGCCAAGACCGACCGCGCCAGCATGGCGCACGGCCTCGAAGTGCGCGTGCCGCTCCTGGCCAACGCGCTGCAGGACAGGATGCTGCGTCTGCCGGCGGCCGTGCATTTCGACGCCGGCGGCGGCAAGTCGATCCTGCGCGCGCTGGCGCGCCGGCACCTGCCCGAGGCGGTCTGGAACCGCGAAAAGCACGGCTTCTCGGTGCCGCTGCGCGCCAATTTCGCCGGCGCGTGGCGCGACTGGGGCGAAGCCCAGGTCGCCGCGGCTAAAATGCGCGCACCCTGGCTCGATGCCCCGGCGATTGCGGCGCTATGGCAGGAGGCACGGCAAGGCCGCGGCAACGTGCGCCTGATGTACAGCTTTACCGTACTGCTGGCCTGGCTCGAAACGCATCCGCTGGAAGGCTGACCTTGAATCTCTTCAGGCATCTGATGTTCATCCTGCAGCAGCGCCGCGCCGGCAACCGCGTGTCCTTCTCCGCCTACCTCAAGGGCCATGAGCGCATAGAACTCGGCCGCGGCTGCAAGATCCACGCCGATGCCTCGGTCGACGCCTCGCGCAGCCCCGGCGTCAAGCTCGGCGACAAGGTCACACTGAACCGCTACGCCTATGTGCAGGGCGGCAATGGCGGCGTGCGCCTGGGCGACCGGGTCGAGATCAACAATCACAGCATCGTCAACGGCACCGGCGGCGTCGATATCGGCGAGGACACGCTGGTCGGCCCGGGGGTACGCATCATCTCCTACCAGCATCGCTACGCACGCGGCGCGACCATACGCTCGCAGCCGGTCGATGCCAGACCGATACGCATCGGCCGCGACGTCTGGCTCGGCGCCAATGCCGTCATCCTCGCCGGCGTGACCATCGGCGACGGCGCGGTGGTGGCCGCCGGCGCCGTGGTGCGCGAGGACGTGCCGCCCTACGCGGTAGTCGCCGGCGTGCCGGCCACGATCAAAAAATACAGGGAATAGACCATGCGCAAGAACGGCCGTACCGCCCGCAAGCTGAAGAAACTCGCCTGGCGCTTCAAGCAGCCCGACTGGGCCGACAATCACGGTGTCATGCTGCCGGTAAAGCACAGGCTGGTTTCGCCCGGCATCGCCCGCGAAATCTATCTGGGCGACTACGAGGCCAAGGAAATCGAGATCATCTCGCGGCGCCTGGCGGCCGACGACGTGGTGTTCGAGGTCGGCGCCGGACTCGGATTCCTCTCGGCCTACTGCGCCAAGCGCAGCGGCGCAGACAAGGTCTTCGCCTACGAAGCCAACCCGGAACTGATCCCGCTGATCCGCGAAACCCATGCGAAGAACGACGTCGCGCCGACCCTGATCAACGCGCTGCTGGCCAAGGGCGAAGGCGAACGCGAATTCCACCTCGAAGACGACTTCTGGGCTTCGTCGGCACACCGCAGCGGCGGACGCGCCATCACCGTCAAACAGCTCGACCTCAACGCCGAACTGGCGCGCGTCAAGCCGAGTTTCCTGATCGTGGACATCGAAGGCGGCGAAGCCGAGTTCTTCGCCGGTGCGGACCTGTCGATGGTGCACAAGATCTGCGTCGAAACCCATCCCGACGTGCTCGGCGACCGCGTGCTGTCGCAGATGTTCGCCGGACTGGTGGCGCAGGGCTTCGCGCTGGACTTCTCGCTGATCCGCAAGAACGTGTTCTTCTTCCATCGGCCGGCATGAGCGCCGCCCGCAGGGCCGCCCCAAGGGCGGCGCAGCCAGCCATTTGGAGCGGCATAGCCGCGAACCGCGGTCACCCCCGCCCCCGGGGCGGGGGTTGGGGGGTAGGTAGTTCATGACGGTCAGGGATGTCCTGCTGATCGCCCACGGCAGCCTGCATCCGGCCCTGCGCCGCGAACTGGCGGCACGCGGCCTGAGCTTGCGCGAAAGTCGGCGCTGGCAGGACGCCGATCGCAGCCAGCCCGAGCGCATCCTCGGCGCCTACACCTGGTTCTACGAAGGCCTGCGCCATCCGCTGACGATCTGGGGCATGCGCCGCTTCCTGCGCCGCCAGGGCATACCGCTGTTCGTCTGGAACCAGGATGCGCCGCATTACCTGAACCGCGCGGCCTGGCGCCTGGACTGGCTGGACCGCGCGCGCCTCTATGACATCTACGCCACGCACAGCCTGGTCGATGCGCGGCGCGCCTTTGCCGACACCACGCTCTACCTGCCGAATGCCGCCGACACTGCGCGCTACCACCTGCACGGTGCGACGCTGGCCGATTTGCGCGAGCCGAGCCGCTATGAGCACGACGTCAGCTTCTTCGGCGCCATGGACGGCGCCCGTTACAAGGAGATGCGCGCACGCCAGGAATTCTTCGCCGCACTCGGCGAGCGGCTGACGGCGCGCGGCATCCGCTTCCTGTTCCGCGAATCGGCCGGCATGAACGTCGGCGAACAGGTGGCGCTGATCCAGAACAGCCGCATCAACCTGAATTTCGGCGCCTCCTGCGATTTCGGCGCACCGGTGGCCTCGGGCCTGCCCGAGCGCTGCTACGGCATCCCGGCCTGCGGCGGCTTCCTGCTCTGCGACAAGCGCACGCACGCGCGCGACGACTTCACGCCCAATGACAACTGGGCCGAGTTCGAGGGCCTCGACGACGCCGTGGCGCGGATCGAATACTGGCTGGCGAACTTCGCCGCCGCGCGCGAGCTGGCCGAACGTTGTCACGCCCACGTCATGGCGCGGCATACCTATGCCCAACGCGCCGCCACCCTGCACCACGCGCTAATTGCCTGGCACGAGGGACGCCGCGGACGACTGCAATGAGCGGGCCGACACTTTCCATCGTCATGCCGGTGTACAACGTCGCGCCCTACCTGCCGCGTTGCCTGGAAAGCCTCGCCGCGCTGAACCCGCCGGCCGACGAGATCATCGTCGTCGACGACGGCTCGACCGACGACTGCCCGCGCATACTCGCCGAATTCGCGCCGCGCCTGCCGCAGATGCGCGTGATCCGCCAGGAAAACGGCGGGCTTTCGGCGGCGCGCAATACCGGGCTCGATGCGGCGCGCGGCAAGTACCTGGCCTTCGTCGATTCGGACGACTTCGTCGCGTCCGACGCCTACGCCGAGGCGCTGCGCCTGGCCGAGGATGAAAACCTCGACATGGTGCTGCTTAACGCCAATTACCATTTCGAGGGCCGCCAGGCCGACTACGCGATCTACGCCGACGTGCCCGCCACCGACGTCATTGCCGGTCGCGAGTGGCTGCGCCGGCGCTTCCGTGCGGGGCGCCTGCTGCACATGGTCTGGATGCACCTCTATCGTCGCGAGTTCATCGAGGCCCATCATTACCGTTTCGTGCCGCGCCTGATCCACGAGGACGTGATCTGGACCACCCGTGCCCTGCTGGCGGCGCAGCGCGTGCGCTACACCGGGCACGTCGCCGTGCATTACCGGATTCCACTGCGCCGCTTCACGCCCGAGCAGAGCCAGCGCCGCCTGCAGGCCATCGTGGACAGCAGCGTGGTCAACGCCCAGGCGCTGGCGGCGATGTGCGCCACTCGAAACGACGATCCCGAACTGCGCAGGCTGCTGGCCGACCACCTGGTCGATGGTGCGCTCTCGGTGTTCCACAAGCTGCCGAAAATGCCCGACCGCGCCGCCGCGGCGGCCACCCTGCAACGACTGCGCCGCGAAGGCTTCCTGCGGCTGCTGTGGCGCCATGCGCAAAACCTGCCGCAACGCCGCCGCATCGCGCGGCACTGGCTGCGCGCCTGGCTGGGCGGGATAAGCAGATGATGCCAGCCGCCGCGACGACCTGGTTCCGGCAGATCTGGCTGCCCCTGCATTCCATCGCCGTGGCGCCAGCGCCAACTCTTGCGCTGGACAAGCTGCGCGGCGAGGAATTTCGTGCAGCCCGGCCGGCATGGATCGGGATGGGCCTGGCGGCGCTCTGGATGGCGCGGCACCGGTCGCTATTGCTGCTGGTCGTGGCAAGCCTCGGAAGCGCCTTGCTGGCGCTCGATGGCGGCTACCTGCTGCGCTGTCTGCTCGACGGCCATCTGTCCGTCTGGCGCCTGGGGTTGTTCGCCTTCCCTTGCGGCGCGCTGATCGCGGCGATGAAGCCCTTGCGACAAGACGCATGAAACTGGTCCAGATCAACCTGCAGCCGCACTTCGGCGGTGGCGAGGTGTACACCGCCTTCCTCTGTCGCGCGCTGTCCCAACTCGGCGTGCCGACGCGCCTCCTGGTGCATCCGCGCGCCGGCTTCTGGGACAGGCTGGACCTGCCGGCCGACACCGTGCGCATCGCCGTTGCCGATCCGGCCGACCTGCCGCAGCATCTGCCGGCGGGTCCGTTGTGGCTGCTGTCGCACGGCCCGCTGCCGGCCTCGCTGCGCGCCGCAATCCCGGGCCGGCTGCGCACGGCGATCGCCCACATGCCGGTGCAGGGCCGCGACCCGGCGGCCTTCGCCGAGCACGACCGCATCTACGCGGTGTCGGCCTGGGTCCGCGACGGGCTCGTGGCCGCCGGACTGCCGGCCTGGAACGAAGCGCTTTACGGCGTTGCCGACGTCGGCACGCGAAGCGGAAGCCCCGACGCGCAAAGCGAGGGCGTGCGCACCGGCGCCGCTGCGATCCGCCGCGCCAGCCGCTACGACTGGGACCGGCGCAAGGGGCGCGACCGACTGCTCGGCGCGCTCGAACCGCTGGTCGAGACGCTGCGGCCGCACCCGCCCTTCGTCCGGCGCCCCGGCCTGACGCTGGGCATCGTCTCGCGCCTGACGCCGATCAAACAGTTTCCGCTGCTGTTCGCACAGCTGGCGCCGATCCTGGCGCGCCACCCGCAGGTGCATCTCGAAATCTTCGGCAGCGGCGGCTATGCCTCGGTGCGCGATCTCGACGCGGCGCTGCGGTCCTGCGCCGGGCAGGTGCGCTACTGGGGCCAGCAGGGCAATGTCGCGGCGATATATCGCGAACTCGACTACCTGCTCTCCGGCCTGCCGGAAAAGGAGGCGCTGGGCCTCAACATCATCGAGGCGCAGGCCTGCGGCACGCCCGTGATCGCGGTGAATGCGCCGCCGTTCACCGAGACCGTGGTGGATGGCGCGACGGGTTTTCTCTATCGCGATCCGCGTCAGGATGGCGGCGCCGATTTCGCCCGCCTGCTCGACCAACTGCTGGCGGGCCGGGCGCGGCCGCAACCGGCGTTGGCGCAAGAGCATCTGCAGCGCTTCAGCTTCGCCGCCTTCGTCGACCGCCTGCGGCCGGTGCTGGCCGACGCGACTGCGCTCTGCGCGCCGGGTAATCCCCTGCGGGGCCGGCGCTACACCAGCCGCGAATAAAGCGCCATCAACTGCGCCGCCATCGCGTCCAGGTCGAGATGGGCGACGCTGGCGCGCGCCGCGTCGCGCATCGCCGGCGCACGGCCGCACAAGCTGTCGAGGCTGGCCGCCAGGGCCGCGACGTCGCCGGCATCGATCACCGCGCCGTTGTCCGCCGTGACCAGTTCCGCCGCGCCGCAGGTGGTGGTGGTGACCAGCGGCAGGCCGCAGGCCAGCGCCTCCAGCGCGGCATTGGGGAAGGGATCGTAGACCGTGGGCAGGGCGAACACGTCGGCCGCGCCATAGAAGGGCTTGACATCGACCTGGGCGCCAAGGAACAGCACGCGGTCGTCGACGAGCAGCGTCTGCGCCAGCTTACGCATCAGCATTTCGTCCTTGTCGCGGCCGATCACCCAGAGCCGCGCGTCGTTCCGCCGCATCATGGCGAGCGCGCGCAGCAGGGTCGGCAGTCCCTTGCGCTCATAACCGGAACCGACGAAAAGGATTACCGGGGTCTCGGCTGCAAGGCCGGATTTTTCGCGCAGGCTCAGTCCCCGCTCCTCGCGCAGGCGCGGATGGAAGGCCTGCAGATCGACACCGCTGTAGATCACCTGCAACTTCTCGTCGGCGACACCGAAACGGCGCGCGATGTCGTCCCGCACCATGCGCGAATTGCAGATCACCGCGCGCAGCTTCGAATGGCGAAACATCGCGGCTTCGGCCGCCAGCGTGTAGCGGTGCCAGGCCGCGAAGCGGTCGAAGGTTTTGTTGCGCAGCTCCAGCCAGGTGGCATGAACGCCGTCGCCGGCGCGGTAGATGTCGCAGCCCGGAATGCGCTCGTGGCTTTGCACCAGGTCGAAGCGCCCCTGCGCCATCAGGCGTTGCACGCCGCGGGCAAAGCCGGCATCGCGCCAGGTACGTCCCAAATAGAAGGGATCGACGCGCAGGCATTGCACGCCGCCCGCCGCATCGCCCTGCCATTCCCGCGCCACGATCGAGACATCGACGCCCCTGGCCTTCAGCGCCGCCAGCGCGCGCTCGACAAAGCGCTCGGCGCCGCCGAACGGCGTGTACTTTTGCCGCACGATGGCAAGTTTCATAACAGTTCGTTACACGCGGCAAGCACCTGCACCACGGGCAAGGTGGTCAGGCAGTCGCTGACCTTGCTGTCGTTGCAGCCGGCCATGCCGCAGGGACGGCAGGGGTGGGTGTTCGAGGCGACCACCCGATGGCCTGCGCCCCAGGGCCCCCATTCCTGATCGCCCGAGGGGCCGAAGATCGCCACCACCGGCGTGCCCATCGCCGCCGCGATGTGCATCGGCGCCGAATCGACGCCGACGAAGAGCCTGGCCTGCGCCGTCAGCGCCGCGAGCTCCTTGAGCGAGAGCTGTCCGGAAAGGTCGATAGTTGGCGCTTGCACCCCGGCGTTCCCGGCGCGGGCCGCAGCCACCTCGGCGATCAGCGCCTTCTCGTTCGCGTCCGGCGCCGAGCTCAGCACGATGGGCCAGCCCTTGGCCGCCAGCGCATCGCACAAGGCCGCGACGCGTGCGGCGGGCCAGCATTTGAAGGCCCAGCGCGATGCGGGATGAATGTGAATGAAGCCGCCCGCCGCCAGTCCGCGTTGCGCCAGCAAGGCCGCCACGCGCGCTTCGGCCGCGGCACCCGGCACCATGATCACGCGCTTGTCGGCGGCGGCCGGCTCCATTCCCAGCGCACGCAGGCTATCGAGATTGGTTTCCACGGTGTGGCGCTGCGGGTCCGACTGCGCCGGGTAGAGGTGGCTGAAACTCGTGGCCCAGAAGCCGGCGCGGAACTTGGGCGCCACCGACCAGCGCGGCCGCAGTAGGCGCACCAGCCAGGCGCCGCGCGTATGCACCGAAAGATGCACGACCAGATCGTAGTGCCGCGCCCGCAGCGCCTGTATCAGCCGCCACTCGGCGGCGGACTGGCGCCGCAGACCCTGCCGTTTCCAGTTGCGGTCTATCAGGTGCAACTGCGCCAGCGCCGGGTGGCCGTCGAGCATGGGCGCGGTGTCGGCATAGGCCAGCGCATCGACTTCGCATTGGGGAGCAATGCGCTGCAGCGTGGAAATCACCGGTGTGGCGAGCAGGACATCGCCGTGATGGCGCAGCTTGATCACCAGCGCGCGACGCAGGCTGGCCGCAGAGAAGACTTCAAGGGGCATGGGCGCATTTTGCCAGACCCGGGTAAATTACCCACCACGCCCTCCAAACGACATTCAGATCGGCAGCTTGTTGCTTGACCTGATTACACTTTTCCATGAAACTCGCTCCATGAGCGTTTCCCTCGATCAACTTGAGCGCAAGGTCGACCAGATACTCGCCGTGTGCAGCAGCCTGCGCAGCGAGAACCAGATTCTGCGTGCCCACGTCGCCAGCCTGGAGGCCGAAAACGCGGCGCTGACGAAGAAGATCGACACCGCCCGCGAACGCCTCGAAGCCCTGATGACACGGTTGCCGGACGAATGAACACTAGCCTCGAAGTCAAACTGCTGGGCAAGGATTACCGCATCAGCTGCGAACCCGAAGAACGCGGGCAACTGCTGGCCGCCGCGGCCCTGCTGGACGCCAAGCTGCACGAAGCCGGAGACCGCATACCCACCGGCGCACGCGGCTCCGGGGAGCGCGTCGCGGTGATGGTGGCGCTGAATCTGGCCCACGAATTGCTCGCCTTGCAGAGCACGCCGGAACATCTTGCGACGACGCTTGAAAGCGAAACGATTCAGCGTAGAATCGATTCCATCGAAGCCAAGCTCGACGAATCGCTGGCACAGCACGAACAGTTGTTCTGATCGTTGCCTGAGCCGGTTCCCGCAGTCGATTCGCGAATGAGTTGCCTGGTTTCCCAGAGCTTCCCCTGCAGTGTTCGCCAAGGCCATACATTCCTTGAACCAATACCCATTGGCATCGGCCGCAGACCAAGGACGCCGCCGTTGTGATCGCTCCTCGTGAGCGAACCTGAAGCGGCAGGAACGTGGCCACTCTGAACCCAGGTTCAGGCTGCCGGCCAAACGGCACTTGCGGGGGAATCAAACAGCAGGGCGCGAAGCTTTTCGCGCCCTGTTTCGTTGTGTTCCGCCCCCTCGGGCGGGACGCTGTCGATGCATGAGGCTGGCTGAATGACGCGCTACTGGCTGATGAAAACCGAGCCCGCGGTGGTGGGCATAGACCACGTGCTGGCGATGCCGCAACAGACCGTCGATTGGTGGGGCGTGCGCAACTACCAGGCGCGCAATTTCATGCGCGACCAGATGCAGGTCGGCGACGGCGTGCTGTTCTACCACTCGTCCTGCCCCGAGCCGGGCATCGCCGGGCTGGCCGAAGTCGCGCAGCTGGCCTATCCCGACCGCACCCAGTTCGATCCCAAGAGTCCCTACTACGACCCGAAATCGACGCCGGAGAATCCGCGCTGGGTGAATGTCGACGTGCGCGTCGTGAAGAAGACGCGGCTGATCGGCCTCGACGAACTGCGCGCGCATCCGGAACTCGCGCACTTGCGCGCCCTGCAGCGCGGCAACCGGCTGTCGATCACCCCGGTCGACCCGGCGGAATGGAAGTTCATCACCGGCAAGCTGATGAAGAAGGCAGCGAAGTGACGCTCTGGTGGTTGAGCTACCCGCTGCTCGGCGTCTTCGCCGGCTTCGTCGCCGGCCTGTTCGGCGTCGGCGGCGGCCTGACCATCGTGCCGCTGCTGTTCATGCTGTTCACGGCGCAGGCTTTTCCGGTCGAGCACAGCATGCACCTGGCGCTCGGCACTTCGATGGCGACCATCGTATTCACCTCTATCGCCAGCATGCGCGCCCACCACCGGCACGGCGCCGTGCGCTGGGACATCGTGAAAACTTTCGCGCCCGGACTGGTGCTCGGCACCCTGTCCGGCTCCTTCCTCGCCACCTGGGTACCGACCCGGCCGCTGGCCATGGTGTTCACCGCCATCGTGTATTACGCCGCGCTGCAGATGGTGCTGGACTTCAAGCCCAAGCCGCACCGCCAGCTGCCGGGAACCCCGGGCATGGTCGTCGCCGGCACCTTGATCGGCGTGGTGTCGAGCCTGGTCGCTGCCGGCGGCGGTTTCCTGACGATACCCTTCATGGTGTTCTGCAACGTGGTGATCCACCATGCCGTCGGCACCTCCGCGGCGCTGGGCTTCCCGATCGCCGTGGCCGGCACGGTCGGCTACATCCTGAGCGGCTTCAAGACCTCGGGCCTGCCGGATTTCTCGCTCGGCTATGTCTATCTGCCGGCCTTCGTCGGCGTCGTCGCCGTCAGCTTCCTGATGGCCCCGGTCGGCGCCCGACTCGCGCACAAGCTGCCGGTCAAGCAGCTCAAGCGCGCCTTCGGCGGCTTCCTCGCGCTGCTGGCGAGCAAGATGCTGCACGGCCTGCTGACCGGCTGAAGCACGCTCCAGCCGGGTTGCCGCAACGCCCGGACTACGGCCGGACCACGGTCCAGCCCTGCTTGCTCTTCTCGACGATCTCGATGATGCCGGCCTTCACGTAACCAACTTTCGGATGCATGTCGGCCTTGGACAGCTTCTGTCCCTTCATGGTGTTCTCGCACATGGAGACGCTGGCGCCGCTGGCCAGCGTGTCGTCGATGCGATTGGCCAGCGGCGAATCGAACTTGAGCAGGCCGGAACCGTTGCCGAAGACCACCAGCTCGATATCGACCTTGTCCTTGCCGTATTCCGCCTGGATGTTCTTGACGACGTTCAGCGCCTGGTTCCAGGTCTTGGTATCGCCGTCGCTGACCTGGATCACGATGCCCTGCTTGGACGGTTCCGCAATCGCTGCCGGTATGGCGGCCGCGACCATGGTTGCGGCAAGCGCCAGTTGCACGAATGTTCTGCGAATCATGGTGACTCCTCTCTGTATGGATGAATGAAGCTGTTTTTTGAACTTTGCTTGCCCCGGTAGCCCGGTGGCCGCAGCTATAAGACGCGTTTGGGGCGTGGTTTATTCCCTGCGGCGGCGGCCGGCGCGAGGGAATAAATCTGCCGTATGCTGCGTCTTATGGGGACAGGAGGTAGAACCGCATGAAGTGGCTGCAGTCGAGGGAACAGCGCGAGCTGGTGGAACGGATCAAGGATAGCCGCCTGCGGCTGTATCGCCTGGCCTTCGCCTGGTGCCACGATGCGGGCCTGGCCGACGATCTGGCGCAGGAAGCCTTGACGCGTGGGCTTTCCCGGCTCGATCAGCTGCGCGACTCGGCGCGCCTCATGGGCTGGCTGTTCGCTATTCTCAACCGCTGCTGGATCGACCATCTGCGCGGCCGGCGCGAGGACTTCGACGACGAGTTGCTCGCCGAACTGCCGTCGGATCTGCCGGGGCCGGACAGCCATGTCGAGCGCCAGGAAACGGTGAGCCGGGTGCGCACCGCGATCGCGGCCCTGCCGCTGGGGCAGCGCCAGGTGGTCACCCTGATCGACCTGGAGGATTTCTCCTATGCCGAGGTTGCCGAGATCCTGGCGATACCGATCGGCACCGTAATGAGCCGCCTGTGCCGCGCGCGCGCTTCGCTGAAGGAACTCCTGCTGGAACCGCCGGTGGCCCAAAGACACCTGAGGAGCGTGAAATGAACCAGCCCAGGGAATTTTCCGACGAACGCCTGAACGCCTTCGTCGACAACCAGCTCGGTGTGCAGGAGTGCGACGAGATTCTCGCCGCGATCGCCAGCGACGCCGATCTCGGCCAGCGGCTGTGCGCGCTGCGCTCGGCCAAGGAACTGGTACGCCATGCCTACGGCAATGTGCCGCCCGCGCGCCACAGGCTGAATCGCCGCCTGCCGCTCTGGTGCGGCGCACTCGCCGCCAGCATCACCCTGATGGTCGGCGTCTTGGCCGGCTGGCTGGGGCACCAGGCGACGGCCACCGCTGAAGCACCCGGCGCGGCGACCAGCTGGGCCGGCCGCGTCTTTGCGGCGGAACCCGGCCGCATCCTGATCCATCTGGACAGTTCGCGCTCGGAGCAAATGGACGCCGCGCTGGACCTGGCAGAGGCCTATCTGGCCAAGGCCAGCGACGCCCGCATCGAGATCATCGCCAACCATCGCGGCCTCGAACTGCTGCGGGTGGACACCACGCCCTATGCGGCCCGCATTGCGGGCCTCAAGGCGCAGCATGCGCGCGTCGGCTTCGTCGCCTGCGGGCAGACCATCGCGCGCCTGCAAGGCGTCGGCGTGGACGTCGAGCTGGTCCCCGAAACCACGGTGGCCAGGACCGCGATCGAGCATGTCGCCGAGCGCGTGCAACAGGGCTGGACCTATCTCAAGATCTGAGCCCGGCCCCCTCAGGCAGGACGCACGGTGCTCGCGTCCTGTCCGAACAGAACGCGTTTCGCTTCCGCGGTCACCACCGGCGCCGGGTTGATTTCTTTCGCCAGCGCATAGGCGCGCTGCGTCGCCGGGCGCTCGCGGATCGCGGCGAACCAGCGCTTGAGCTCGGGAAAATCGTCGAGATTCTGGCCCTGCCGTTCGTGCGGCACTATCCACGGGTAGCAGGCCATGTCGGCGATCGAATAGTCGCCGGCGATGAACTCGCGGCCGGCCAGGTGCTTGTTCAGCACCGCGTAGAGCCGCGCCGTCTCCTTGACGTAGCGCTCGATCGCATAGGGAATCGGCTCCGGCGCGTACTGCGTGAAATGATGGTTCTGCCCCGCCATCGGGCCGAGGCCGCCCATCTGCCAGAACAGCCACTGCAGGGTCTCGTTGCGTCGGCGCAGGTCCGGCGCGATGAACTGCCCGGTCTTGTCGGCCAGGTAGAGCAGGATGGCGCCCGACTCGAACACCGGAAGCGGCGCGCCGCCATCGGCCGGCGCGTGGTCGACGATGGCCGGAATCCGGTTGTTGGGCGAGATCTTCAGGAAGTCCGCGGCGAACTGCTCGCCCTTGCCGATGTTGATCGGCACGATGCGGTAGGGCAGTCCGGCCTCTTCGAGGAACAGGGTGACCTTGTGGCCGTTGGGCGTGGTCCAGTAGTAGAGGTCGATCATGTCAGGGTCTCCGGAAGATTCGCGGCAGGCCTGCGCCGGAATGGGCAGGCCGCCGACTCAAGGCTGGTTGTGCGTGCCGGTACGCACCGCCAGATACACCTCGCGCAGGAACAGGCCGAGCCCGGCGATCATGGCCAGCATCGCGGCGATGAACAAGGCTGCCACGCTGCGCGCCAGGTCGACGCCGAGCAGTGCGCCGAGGAAGGCGCCGGCGACCACCAGGCAGACCAGCAGCGCCGAGAGCACGGCGCAGAATATCGCGTAATACACCAGCCGGCTGCGCCGCACCAGGGTGCGGATTTCCAGCTGCGCCGCCACGGCGGCGTCGGCGGCCCGCGTGTGCAAGCGCTCCTGCACCACGCGGCGGCGATCGACGATGCGGCCCAGGCGCGTGTTCAGCGCATTGATCATGGTCGCGATCGCGGTCAGCAGGAAGACCGGGGCGACCGCCAGCTGGATCACGCGGCTGATGTCGGTGAGATTGGATTCCATGCCGTCCTCCGCTAGCGCCCGCTGCGCCCTGCCGCGTCCAGCAGGCGCGCGATCTGCGCGTCCTTGTCCTGCCACAGTTGCTGCACCCAGAGGCCGAAGGCCTCGCGCGTCGCCGCGTCGGCGGCGTAATCGCTCTTCATCAGGTGCCCGGGCACCGGCAAGGTCTGCACGCGCACGATGACCCGCCCGAGCCTGCCGCACAGGAAATCCCAGAAGTTCGGCGCGCCGTCGGGGTAGACGATGGTGACGTCGAGGATCGCGCGGAACTTGTCGCCCATGGCGTTCAAGGCCAGCGCGATGCCGCCGGCCTTGGGCTTCAGCAGGTGGCGGTAGGGCGATTGCTGGCGCTGGTGCTTGGCCGGCGTGAAGCGCGTGCCTTCGAGAAAATTCATGACGCTGGTCGGGATCAGGGCGAACTTCTCGCAGGCGCGCCGCGTCGCCGCCTGGTCCTTGCCGCGCATCTCCGGATGCTTCTTCAGATAGTCCTCGCTGTGGCGGCGCATGAAGGGGAAATCCAGCGCCCACCAGGCCAGGCCCATGATCGGCACCCATTTCAGCTGCTGCTTGATGAAGAACTTGAGCAGGGGGATGCGCCGGTTGAACAAGTGCTGCAGGACGAAGATGTCGGCCCAGGTCTGGTGGTTGCTGTTGACCAGGTACCAGTTGTGCGGGTCGAGCCCGTCTATGCCTTCGACATCCCAGGCGGTGCGCTGGGTCAGCGCCATCCAGCCGCTGTTGCCGGAAATCCAGGTTTCGGCAATGGCGACCAGCACCGGGTCGATCCACAGCCGCACGGTCTTGAAGGGCAGGATCAGCCTGATGAGCGCAAACAGCAGCAGCACCGGCACCCAGAACAGCACGTTGAGCGCCAGCAACAGCGAGGCGAGCAAACCGATCAGCGGCGCCGGCAGGAAATTCAGCATCGCCGGATCATAGCCGAACCGCTGCCGTCGCCGATACCGGGTCGAACTAACTCCTGCGCGAATACTGTTCGCGCAGGACGTTCTTCTGCACCTTGCCCATCGCGTTGCGCGGCAACTGGTCGACCAGGTACACCCACTTCGGCACCTTGAAATTCGCCAGCTCGCCCTTGACCGCGGCGATGATCGAGGCCTCGGTCAGTGCGGCGCCGGCGGCGTTGTTCTGGCGCACCACGACGGCGCTGACGGCCTCGCCGAAATCGGGATGGGGCAGGCCGATCACGGCCGACTCGGCCACGCCGGGCATGGCGTCGATCAGCTCCTCGATTTCCTTGGGATACACGTTGAGGCCGCCGGTGATCACCAGGTCCTTGGAGCGGCCGCTGATCACCACGTAGCCGTCGGCATCCTGTCGGCCCATGTCGCCGGTCTTGAAGAAACCGTCGGCGGTGAATTCCTCCCGGGTCTTTTCCGGCATGCCCCAGTAGCCGAGAAAGACGTTGTCGCCGCGGACCTGGATGCTGCCGATGCTGCCGGCCTTCAGCGCCGTATCGCCAGCGCCAACTATGCGCAGCTCGGTGCCCGGCAGCGGAAAGCCGACGGTGCCGCCGCGACGTTCGCCTTCATAGGGATTCGAGGTGAACATGCCGCCCTCGGTCATGCCGTAGCGTTCGAGGATGGTGTGGCCGGTGCGCGCCTTGAAGGCGTCGAAGGTTTCCTTGAGCAGCGGCGCCGAGCCGGAAACGAAGAGCCGGATGTTGCGGCAGGTCTCGCGGCCGAAGGCGGGATCGAGCAGCAGGCGCACGTAATAGGTCGGCACGCCCATGAACACGGTCGCCTCGGGCAGCAGCCGCATGGCGCGCGCGGCGTCGAACCTCGGCTCGAAGAACATCGCCGAACCGTTCAGCAGCGTGGTGTGGCAGGCGACGAAGAGGCCATGCACGTGGAAGGTCGGCAGCATGTGCAGCAGCACGTCGCCGGGCTGGAAATGCCAGTAGGCATGCAGCGTCCTGGCGTTGTGCGCGAGGTTGCCGTGGGAAAGCATGGCGCCCTTGGAACGCCCCGTGGTGCCCGAGGTGTAGAGGATGGCCGCGAGGTCGGCGGAGCCGCGCGCCACGGTGGCGAAGGCGTCGGCATGCGCGGCGGCGGCCTCGATCAGCGAGCCGCGGCCATCGTCGTCGAGTTCCAGGACATGCGGGACGCCGGTCCTGGCCGCCAGCTCGGCGGCCAGCGTGCGGGCTTGCGGCCGGCAGACGAAGAGACCAGGCTTCGCGTCGCCGAGGAAGTACTCCAGTTCGTGGCGCTGATAGGCCGGGTTCAGCGGCAGAAACACCATGCCGGCGCGAATCGCGGCGAGGTAGAGCACCAGCGCCTCGGGCGTCTTTTCCACCTGGGCAGCGACGCGGTCGCCGGGCTTCAAACCCAGCGCCGCGATCAGGTTGGCCACGCGCCCGCTGGCGCGCTCGACGTCGCCGTAAGTCCACACCCGGCCATCGGGCAGGATCATGCAGGGTGCAGCCGAATCCTTGGGGAAATGGGCGGCGAGCAGCGAATACAGGTTCTGGTTCATGAGTCGTTCGGCTTCATTTGACGTTGTTCGGCAACCACATGGCGATGTCCGGGAAAAAGGCCAGCAGCGCGATGGCCACCACCATCAGGCCGATGAAGGGCAGCGTGCCCCAGATGATCTCGGACAGCTTGATGTCGGGCGCGATCGAGTTGATGACGAAGAGATTGAGTCCGACCGGCGGATGGATCAGGCCCATTTCCATGAGGATGGTCATCACCACGCCGAACCAGACCAGGTCGATGCCGTGAGCCTTGAGCGCCGGCAGGATGATGGGCGTCACCATCAGGATGATCGCCACCGGCGGCAGGAAGAAGCCGAGCACCACCAGCAGGATGTTGGCGGCAATGAAGAAGCCCCACTTGCCCAGCGGCAGGCCGACCATCCATGCCGCGACTTCCTGCGTGATGTGCAGGTAGCTCATGACATAGGTGTAGAGGAAGCTCATGGCGATGATCATCATGACCATGGTCGATTCGCGCACCGTGCCGCCGAGGATGGCCATCATGTCCTTGTAGCGCCAGCAGCCGTAGATCACCATCACCATCAGCAGCGAGAAGAAGGCGCCGATGCCGGCCACCTCGGAGGGCGTCGCCCAGCCGCCATACAAGGCAACCATGATGATGACGATGATGGCGATGAAGGGCGCCAGCCGCGGCAGGGTCTCCAGCTTCTCGCGCCAGGTGAAGCTCTCCTCGCGCAGGATGTGATGGTTGTCGCCCTGCAGCCGTGCGCTGGCCTGCTCGCGGCGGAACTGGATCACCACCCAGATGGCGAACATCGCGGTCAGCAGCAGGCCGGGGCCGACCCCGGCCATGAACAGCTTGCCGATCGACTGCTCGGTGACGATGCCGTAGAGGATCAGGGTCAGCGAGGGCGGAATCAGGATGCCCAAGGTGCCGCCGGCGGCGATGATGCCGGCCGCCAGCCCGGAGGAGTAGCCGCGCTTCCTCATCTCCGGGATGCCCGAGGAACCGATCGCCGAGCAGGTGGCCGGGCTCGATCCGCACATTGCGGCGAACACCGAACAGGCCATCACGTTGGCCACGCCGAGGCCGCCGGGAATGCGCCCCATCCAGCGGTTGAGCGAGGAATACAAGTCGCCGCCGGCGCGCGACTTGCCGATCGCGGCGCCCATCAGGACGAACAGCGGAATCGTCAGCAGGACGAAGTTGTCGAGTTCCGAATACAGCGTCTCGGCCACCAGCCCCACGGTTTCGCCCGGCATGTAGAGCAGCATGAAGACCAGCGCCACGCCGCCCACCGCGAATGCGATCGGCATGCCGGAGAACAGCGCGACGAAGGTGGCGATGCCGAACAGGATTCCTACCTGGAGCGTGCTCATCCCAAGAACCTCGATTCAATCCGCAGACGACGCAGATTACGCAGAGAAAACAACGAAGCGATGAGTCCGCACGGCCAGTCCGAAAGGTGATGCGGCTCATCCAGGTAATGCGCTGATCCATCGGCGTTAATCTGCGAAATCTGCGGATCAAATGCCTTTTGCAGGCTCATTCCTCATCCTCCCTGTGCTGGTGGATCTGCTGGTCGCCGAGCTGCACCAGCATCTGCAGCGAGAGCATGGTCATGCCCAGCGCCATGAACAAATAGGCCGGCCACAGCTTGGGCGCCCAGGCGGTGTTGCTCATCTTGCCGTCGGCCCAGGCTTCGTGGAAGAACTTCCAGGCATGCCAGGCGATGAACAGACAGAAGGCCATCGACAGGATGTCGCCCAGCGTATTGCGCCAGCGGTTGGCGCGCTCGGAGAGCAGCGCGTCGAGCACCTCGATGCCGACATGCCCGCGCGAGGCCTGGGTGAAGGCCGCGCTCATGAAGGTGGCGACGATCAGCAGCATGATCGACATCTCGATTTCCCAGTCGGTCGGCCAGCTGAGCCAGTAACGCACCACCACCTCGAAGACCAGGACGCCGCTGCAGATCACGATCAACACCCCCGACAGATAGCCGGTCAGGGTGTTGAACGCGTTGACCGCGCGGGCGAATTGCCGCCAGGCCGCGAGCATGGTCTTACTTGACCGCAACGGCCATCTCGAACAGCTGCTTGCCGTCCTTGACCTTCTCTTCGAAATCCTTCCAGGCCGAGGCCTTGGCCACTGCGCGCCACTTGTCGAAGGCGGCCTGGTCCATGTCGACCACCTTGCGCCCGGCCTTGGTATAGACCTCGACCACGCGCTCGTCGTCGATCTTGGCGGCCTCCATGCCGAACTTCTCGAGCGAGGCGCCGACCTCCATGACGATCTTCTGCTGCGCCGGAGTCAGGCTGTCGTAGGCCTTCTTCGACATCAAGAGCGGCTCGAACATGAACCAGAAGGAATGCTTGCGCCCGGCGGTCAGGTAGTCCGAGGTCTCGTGCAGGCGGAAGGAAATCAGCGAGGTGCTGGAGGTGACCGCGGCATCGAGCACGCCGGACTGCATCGCGCTGTAGATCTCGTTCGACGCGACATTGGTCACCGCGGCGCCTGCGGCCTTGGTCATCAGGTCGACTTCGCGGCTGCCGCCGCGCACCTTCATGCCTTTGGCATCGTCCGGGCTGACCAGCGGCTTGGCCTTGGAAGCGATGCCGCCGGCCTGCCAGATCCAGGTCACGATCTTGACGTTGCGCTCGTCGAGCAGGCGCACCAGTTCCTTGCCGATCGGCGCGTCCTTCCAGCGCAGGCCCTGCTCGTAGCTGGTGATCAGGGCCGGCATCAGGGTCAGGTTGGCGGCGGGAAATTCGCCGCCGGCATAGGCCAGCGGATACAGCGCCATGTCGAGGGCGCCCGTGGACAGGGCCTTGTACTGCGGCACCGGCTTCATCAGCGAAGCGGCCGGGTAGATCTCGAACTTCAACTGGCCGTTGGTCTTCTTTTCCACTTCGGCGGCGAACTTGCGCACCAGGCGGTCGCGGAAATCGCCGTCGTCGATGGTGCCGCCGGGGAACTGGTGGGAAATCTTGATCGTCTTGACCTGGGCCAGCGCCGGTGCGCCGGCAAAAACCAGCGTCATTACAGCGGCAAGAGCGGTCTTCAGAAAATTGCGTCGCATGCTTGGTCTCCTCAATTGGTTTTATTTCTGCCGCGCCAGACGCCTGACGGCGGCCGACATGGCGATGGCGCCCTCGCGGGCAAAGCTCTCGACGTTTTGCTCCAGATCGTCGAGGTCGTACAGGTAATTCACCATCACGCCGAAGGACTGCTGCATGCCCTTGGACGAAGCATCGCCCTGCAGGTTGATGCGCTCGATGCGGGCGCCGTTGCCAAGATGGAAGCGCGTCACGGGATCGCGCGGCTGGCGGCCGTCGCCGCGGCCGGCCTTGGCCAGCGTCAGGTAGCGCGCCGCCAGTTGCGCCAGCGCCTCGTTGATGCGGCGTGCCGCTGCCGCGTCCTGGGTCCATTCGCCGGCCGCCAGCTGCGCGGCATCGAGTTCCAGCCCTTCCGCGGCGAGTTCCTGCGGATTCCTGGCGACCCAGGCGGCGAAGCCGGGCAGCGGCGACAGGGTGGCGAAGTGGCGCAGCTTGGGAAAATCGCGCTGCAGGTCGTCGATCACGCGCTTCAGCAGGAAATTGCCGAAGGACACGCCGCGCAGGCCGGCCTGCGTGTTCGAGATCGAATAGAAGATCGCCGTGTCGGCGCGGCGCGCGTCGAACACCGGCGCGTGCTCGTCGAGCAGCGCCTGCACGTTGTCGGCCAGATGATCGGTGAGCGCCACCTCGACGAAGATCAGCGGCTCCAGCGGCATGCGCGGATGGAAGAAGGCATACAGGCGACGGTCCGAATCGAGCCGGTTCTTGAGGTCGGCCCAGGAACGGATTTCATGCACCGCCTCGTACTGGATGAGTTTCTCCAGCAGGGCCGCCGGCGAGTTCCAGGTGATGCGCTGCAGTTCGAGAAAGCCGACGTCGAACCAGGCCGCCAGGCGCGATTCCAGCTCGCGGTCGAGCGGCGCCAGTTCGGCGTCCTCCTCCAGGTAGCGCAGCAGGTCGGCGCGCAGATCGACGAGGAACTTGACGCCCTGCGGAATGGCGTTGAACTGCGTCAGGATGCGGATGCGCGCCGAGCGCAGCGCCGCGCGCAAATCGGCCTCGGCATCCCATTGGCCGGCCGTGCCTGCGGCCCGCTGATAGGCCTCGTGGGCGGCGGCGACGCGCGCCGGCACCGGGCCGAATTCGAGGGAAATCAGGCGCAGCAAGGCGTGGCGCGCGCTGTCGTCAAGCTTCAGGTAGGTCTGCGCCAGGGCCGCCGCCCGGGTGCGCGCGGAAACCTCGCCACCCCTGGCTTCGGCGCATTCGGCGAGCAGCCGGCGCCACTCGTCGAGCTGTCGCGGCCGCACGCTCGCCGTACCGCGAGCGCCAACTATCGAGCGCAGGCGCTCAACCAGCCCTTCAACCATGGACCACCTCGTTGGCCAATGAAAGTTCGCGCAGCGCGTCGAGCTGCGCCAGCAAATGCCCGCGCATCACCTGCTCGGCCGCGTCGGCGTCCTGGCGATGCAGGGCCTGCATCAGCGCGCGATGCTCGGCCAGCGAGGCCGTCAGCCGGCCTTCCAGGCGCAGCGAGTGATGGCGGGAAAGCTTCAGGAGTTTTCTCAAGTCGCCGATCACGATCTGCAGCCAGCGGTTGCCCGCGCATTCCTGCAACTGGTCGTGAAAGACATAGTTGGTTTCGTAATAGCGATTCACGTCGCCCGCCGCCGCGTGGCGTTCCAGCTTGTCGTGCAGCGCATCGAGCGCCTTGAGCTGGGCCGGCGTGCGCTTCGCCGCGACCTCGTGGGCGACGCGACCTTCGAGCGTGGCCATGATGGGGAAGATCTCTTCGAGGTCGCGCAAGGTCAGTTCGGTGACGAAGCAACCCCTGTGCGGCTGCAGATCCACCAGGCCTTCGGCCGAGAGCACCTTGAGCGCTTCGCGCAAGGGCGTGCGGCTGATGCCGAGCTGTTCGGCGAGCACCGCCTCGTCCAGCCGCTGGCCCGGTGTCAGACGGTGGTCGTAGATCTGCTCGCGCAGCAAATCGATAGCCTGCTGCGACAAAGATGAGCGATTTACCCTTGTTTTCACGTGTGTTTATTTTTGCATACGATATTTTGTATACAACATACAGCGGCCCGGTGGCCATGGTCAAGCTGCGCTGCAGCAAACCGCTAGTGCGGCATCAGTTGCGAGAAATCGTCTATCGCCGGATAGTCGCCGGTGTCCTTTTCCGGCTGACGGGTGTCCGGCTTCTTCACCGCCACCAGATGCGCGATGCCGTAGCGGCGCGCGCTGTCGAGCACCGGCAGGCTGTCGTCGACCAGCAGCGTGCGCGCCGGATCGAAGGGCTCGATTGCGGCCAGGCGCTGCCAGAACTCCTGCTCCTCCTTGGCCGCGCCCAGCGCATGCGAACTGACTATCGCATCGAAGCGCGGACTGAGCCCCGTGCGCGCCATTTTCAGGGTCACGCTCTTGTGATGCGCATTGGTCGCCAGCACCACGCGCCGGCCGCTGGCGCGCACGGCATCGAGGAAGGCCGTGACGTGAGGATGGATGTCGATCAGGTGCGCGACTTCTTCCTTGAGGCGCATGATGTCCAGCTCCAGCTCGGTCTCCCAGAAATCCACCGAATACCAGTCGAGGGTGCCGGCGCGGGCGTGAAAGCGCGCCATCAGTTCCTCGCGCCCGCTGCCCGGCGGCAGGCCGCGTGCCGCGGCATAGCGCTGCGGCAGATGGACCTGCCAGAAATGGTTGTCGAAGTTCAGGTCGAGCAGGGTGCCGTCCATGTCGAGCAGGACGCTGTCGATGCGCGACCAGTCGAGCAGCGGCGGCTCAGGGGCGGAGATAGGCATGGCCCAGCTTCTGCAGACGCATTATTTCGACGTAACCGGCGCGCGCGTAGGCGATGCCGTCGATCATGTCGTCCTTGCTCAGGTGCAGCGACTTCATGGTGTTGCCGCAGGCGACGAAGCGCACGCCGGCCGCCATCGCATCCTGCACCCCGTTTGCGGTCAGCGCATCGGCCTTGAGCATGCCCAGTCCGGGCCCGATGGCGACCACCGTGATCTCGACCCGGCCGAGTTCCTCCTGCACGTTGTTGATGTTGGCCAGGATGGTGTTCCACTTGCGCGTATCGTCTTCATTGACCTGGAACACCACGCGATGTTTCGCGCCGGCCTTGCCTGCGGACTTGGGCGCCGCGCCGGCCGCCGGCGCCAGCGCGAATAGGCCGAACAGCAGGCCGACCAGCAGGCCGAGGATGGCGAAAAATCGTCTGTGCATGTGTTTGCTCCTGATCGGCGGCGTAGCGTTCGGTTATCCTTGAACGGTATTACTCTGCCACAGAATCCCCATGGAAAAAATCGATTGCGCCATCATCGGCGCCGGCGTCATCGGCCTCGCCGTGGCGCGCAAACTCGCCGCGCAGGGCCGCGAAGTGCTGCTGCTCGAAGCCGAGGGCGCGTTCGGCAGCGGCATCAGCGCGCGCAACAGCGAAGTGATCCATGCCGGCATCTACTATCCGGCCGGCTCGCTCAAGGCCCGGCTCTGCGTCGCCGGCCGCCGCAGGCTCTACGCCTACTGCGCAGAGCGCGGCATAGCGCACCGCCGCTGCGGCAAGCTGATCGTCGCCGCCAGCGCGGCGCAGCGCGAGCAGCTCGGCCGCATCGCGGCGGGCGCCGCGGCCAATGGCGTGGACGACCTGCAGTTGCTGTCGCGCGATGCGGCGCGCGCGCTGGAACCGGCGCTCGAATGCACGGCCGCATTGCTCTCGCCCTCGACCGGCATCATCGACAGCCACGCCCTGATGCTGTCCCTGCTCGGCGACGCCGAGCGCGACGGCGCGGTGCTCGCGCTGCACAGCCCGGTGTTGGGCGGCGCGATCCTCGCCGACGGCATCGTGCTCGACATCGGCGGCGCCGCGGGCGCCGCCATGCAGCTGCAGGCGACGAGCGTGGTGAATTGCGCCGGGCTCGGCGCCCAGGGCGTGGCCCGATGCCTGCGCGGCCTGGCGCCGGCATCGGTGCCGCCGCTGTCCTATGCCAAGGGCAACTACTACGCGCTGGCCGGGGCGGCGCCCTTCTCGCACCTGATCTATCCGGTGCCGGAAGCCGCCGGACTCGGCGTGCACCTGACACTGGACCTCGGCGGCCAGGCGCGCTTCGGTCCCGACGTGGAATGGGTGGACCGCATCGACTACACGGTGGCGCCCGAACGCGCCGACACCTTCTACGCCGAGGTGCGCCGCTACTGGCCGCTTTTGCCCGACGGCGCGCTGCTGCCGGCCTATGCCGGGATCCGCCCGAAACCCCACGCGCCGGGCGCAGCGGCCTGCGACTTCCTGGTCTCCGGCCCGGCCGAACACGGCGTGCGCGGACTGGTCTGCCTCTACGGCATCGAATCGCCGGGCCTCACCGCCTGCCTGGCGCTGGCCGACGAGGTTGCCGCCCAACTCGTCGGCTGAACGACGGCAAGCTGCTAGGATATCGGCTGCCCCCGCTCCCGCTCCCGCCATGTCCCGCCATCGCCCCCCCGCCGCCCTGCTGCTTCCCGCCCTCGCCCTGCTGCTGGCCGGCAGCGCCCTGCTGCTGGCCGGCAGCGCCCTGGCGCAGACCCGGGACGTCAAGCTCTCGGGCATGGGCATCCGCAAATGCAGCGAATGGCAGCAGTGGAAGGAAGCGCGCAACGGCGAATCGCGCGCGATGGCGCTGGAGTGGACGCAGGGCTTCATCGCCGGCCACAACGTGTATGCGCGCACCGGCGGCGGCGCCGCCAGCCCGGTGGTGGCCAATGTCAACGTGCTGATCCCGCTGCTCGACAGCTACTGCCAGAAGAATCCCGAGGACCGGATACTGTCCGGCGTGGTCGAGATCACCAAGAGCCTGGGCGGCGCCAAGGTCAATCTGGCGCCCAAGACAGCGCCCCCGCCGAATCTGCCGAACCAGCCGAATCCGCGGCCGGAGCAAAAGGGCCGGCTGGATTCCTGAAACGGGCCGATGCGGCGCCGTGGCGGACACAGGAGCAAACATGAAGGACTATGCAATCAGGATTGTGGCCGTCGGCCTGGCCTGGCTGGCGCTGGCGGCGCCGGCGCTGGCCGACGTCGGCGCCTTGCTGGCCGAAGTGGTCGCCGCGCACGGCGGCGGCGCGGCGCCGGCGGCGATCCACGAGCGCGGCACGACCGAATCCCTGCGCCGCGGCATCGGGCCGATGGAACGCTGGTGGCAGGCGCCCGACCGCTTCCGCATCGAGATCGCCTACCCCGGCACCGCGGAATCGCGCCTGCTGCGCGGCGCCGAGGCCTGGCAGCAGGGACAGCCCGCCAGCACGGCGTTTCACGGCGCGCTGCTGCTGCAGGCGGCGCGCATGGCGCTGCCCTGGCGGCTGCAGCAAAACGCCCAGCGCGTGGTCGATCTCGGCGCCGGCAGGAGCAGCCAGGGCAGACCGCTCAGGATCCTCGAATGGCCGGTGCAGGAAGGCATCAAGCTGATCGTCGAAATCGATGCGGAAACCCGGCTGATCCTGCGCTCGCGCGGAATTCTGACCCTCAACCGGGCCTCGATGGAGTTCGCCACCGGCTACGAGAACTACCGCAGCGTCGACGGCCGCCGCGTGGCCATGACCGAAAGGCATTTCGCGATGGACCAGTACACCGGCACCACCAAGCTCGACAGCGTCGAATTTCCCGCCGTGCTGCCAGCGCCAACTTTCGACCCCGCGCTCGCCGCGCCGCAGCTGACGCAGGTCCTGCCGCGATGAACGGCGCCCGGTCCGTAGCGCCCGGCGACGCGGCGGCCGCCGCCTGGATGCCGATCTTCGGCGCCTGGCTGATCGCCGCGGCAGCGACCCTGGGTGCGCTGTTTTTCGGCGAGGTCATGCAACTGCCGCCCTGCGTGCTGTGCTGGTACCAGCGCATATTCATGTTTCCGCTGGTGCTGATCCTGCCGCTCGGCCTGTTCCCGCTCGACCCCAGGGTGGTCCGCTACGGGCTGGCGCTGGCGCTGCCCGGCGGGCTGGTGGCGGTCTTCCACCTGCTGCTGGTCGCCGGCGTGGTTCCGGAAAGCATCAAGCCCTGCACCCAGGGCGTGCCCTGTTCGGAAACCGTGATCGAATGGTTCGGTTTCCTCACCATCCCGCTGCTTTCGGCGCTGGCTTTTTCCACCATCATCGCGCTGCTGGTCGCGGCGCATCTGCGGAGCCGTAAATGAAACAGAAGACCTTGTTCGTGATTGCCGTGGTACTCCTGCTGCTGGGCTTCATCGTCGCCGCGCTGCTCTACAACGTCGAGAAGGAGCAACAGGCCGGCCAGTTCGCCGCGGCGAACAACGCGGCGCTGGTGCGCATGCACTCGCCGACCCTGGGCCCGGCCGAGGCGCCGGTGGTCATCGTCGAGTTCCTCGACCCCGCCTGCGAAACCTGCGCGGCCTTCTATCCGCTGGTCAAGCAGATCATGGCGGCGAACCCCGGACGAATCCGCCTGGTGCTGCGCTACGCGCCTTTCCACAAGGGCTCCGACCAGGTCGTCGCGGCGCTCGAAGCCGCGCGCAAGCAGGGCAAGTTCTGGCAGGCGCTGGAGATGCTGCTGGCACGCCAGGACGACTGGGTACAGAACCATTCTGCTCAGGTGGCGCGGATCTGGCCGCACCTGGAAGCGGCCGGCCTCGACCTGCAGAAGTTGCGTAGCGACATGGCCGCGCCCGAAATCGCCGGCGTCATCGAGCAGGACCTGCTCGACGCGCAGACGCTGAAGGTCACCAAGACGCCCGAGTATTTCGTGAACGGCAAGCCGCTGCCGCGCTTCGGCATCGAGCCGCTGAAAGACTTGATCGACGAGGCGCTGGCGGCGAGCCGGCGCTGAGGACTCAGCGCCCGGTGAAGCGCGGCGGACGCTTTTCGAGAAATGCCGCGAGGCCTTCCGCGTAATCCCCGGTGGCGAGGAAGTCGAAGGAAGCGCGTTTCTCCTCCAGGCTCAGCGGCCGGCCTTCGAGCAGCCGCGCGATCCACTGCTTGTGCCGGCGTGCCACCAGCGGCGCCCCGGCGGCGATGCGCGCCGCCGTGGCCGCGGCTTCGGCCAGCACCGCGTCGTCGGCCACCACGCGTGTCAGCAGGCCCTTGGCATAAGCCTCGGCGGCGTTCAGCAGCCGCCCTTCGAGCAGGATTTCCTTGGCCACGGCCGGGCCGGCCAGCCGCAGCAAACCCGCCAGTTCGCCGGGGTACATGGAGAAGCCCAGCTTCATGATCGGTGCGCCGAACTTCGCCCCGGCGCCGGCGATGCGCAGGTCGCAGGCGCAGGCGATTTCCAGGCCGCCGCCGACGCAGGGGCCGAGGATCGCGGCGACCGTCGGCTGCGGACAGGTTTCGATCGCGGCCAGCGCCTCGCCCACGGCCTCGTGATAGGCCAACGCCAGATCGACGCTGGCGCGTGCGCTGCGGAACTCCTCGAGGTCGCCGCCGGCGGCGAAGACCAGGCCTTCGCCGCGCAGGATCACGCAGCGCAGCGACTCGTCGGCCGCCAGTTCGACCATGGTCGCGCGCAGCTTGCGCCACATCGCGGCATTCAGCGCATTGAGCTTGTCGGGATTGAACAGGGTGACGGTAGCAATGCTGCCGTCGCGTTCGCAGAGGATGTCCGGGTTCATGGTCATTCGTGCATTTGCCTGCAATGGCTCTCGCGGGCGAAGGTCAGGATGATGCCGGCGACGACCATCGCCGCCACCAGCAAGGCAAAGCCGGCCTGATAGGCGGCGGCGTCGTACAGCCGCACGCCGGCGGCCAGCGTGCCGTCCCAGCGCCGGTCGAGCATCCAGCCCACCGCCGGCTGCAGCAGCATGCCGCCCAGCAGCGGCCCCATGTTGCAGAAGCCCGAGGCCGTGCCGACCAGCCGCAGCGGCACCGATTCCTTGGCCCAGGCAAAGCCGATGATGATGTTGCCCGAGGCGAAGCCGGTCGGAATCAGCAGCAGCACCAGCGCCCACAAGGGCAGCGGCAGGAAGATGATCGCCACCCAGCCCAGCAGTGCCACGCCCGAGGCGATCAGGTAGAGCGGTTTCCTCTTGCCCATGCGTTCCGACCAGCTGCCCAGCATGGGCCCGCCCAGCGCCCACGCGATCAGCAGGATAGAAGTGATCGCCGCGGCGGCCTTGGGGTCCAGGCCATGCACCTGCCTGAGGAAGGGCACGCCCCAGAGTCCGGCGAAAGTCAGCACTGCGCCGGAAAAGCCGATCGGCACCGCCGTCAGGATCCAGATGTTGCGGTAGGACAGCACGTCCACCAATCCGCGCAGCAGCGAGCCCGAACCGTGCGCACCATGCACGCCCTGGAAGTGGCTGGCATAGCCGCGCTCGGCCGGGTCGTCGCGCACGCGCAGCCAGGTGGCGATGCACAGCAGCGCGGTCAGCGCCGCCGAAACGCCCATCACCGGACGCCAGCCGAAGGTCTCGACCAGGAAGCGCAGCGGCACGCCGGCCACCACGCCACCGACCACGCCCATCAAGAGCGCCATGCCCGAAGCCAGTGCGTACTGCTTCGGCGCGAACCAGTGGCTGGCGAGCTTCAGCATCGAGACGAAAGCCACCGCCACCGAGGCGCCGATCAAGAGCCGCCCCATGCTGGCCCAGAAGATCGTCGGCGCGAAAGCGAACAGCGCCGTGCCCAGTGCCGCCACGCCTGCCCCGGCCGTCAGCAGGCGGCGCGGGCCCCAACGGTCGGCCATCATCCCGGTCGGGATCTGCATCGCCACGTAGGAATAGAAATAGAAGGCCGAGAGATTGCCCAGCGCAGCGCCGCTGATGGCGAACTCGACCATCAACTGGTCGGTGATCACCGCCGGCGCCACGCGCAGGTAGAAGCCGATCAGGTAGAGCAGCGCGCCGAGGCCCCAGACCGACCACGCCAGACCCGCGGGTGGAAAGATTTTCAGATCGCTCACGCCGGGAAAGTCTCCGCCCACCACAGCCGCGCCTTGAGGCCCCAGGTCGTCGCATAGCCGACCACGCGAAAGCGCACATTGCCGGCCGCATCGACCACGAAATGCGTCGGCACCCCGCTCACCCGCCAGTTCGCCGCGTGGCGACCGTCCGCATCGACCAGCACCGGCAGGCCGATGCCGCGCTCCTGCAAATGCTTGGCCACCGTCGCCGCATCGCCCGACTGCATCGCCACCGAGATCACGCGATGATCCTTCGCCACGGCCACGATGTTGCCCTCCTCCGCCGCACACACCGGACACCAGGTCGCCCAGAACGCGACCAGCGTCGGCGCCGCCGTGTCGCCAGCGCCAACTCTTGCAGAACTGCCGTCGCTGAGCACGCCATCGAGCGGCGGCGCCGCACCTACGGGCAGATCGCGCGTCTGCCAATACTGGGCGCCGAGAATCACGGCGATGAACAGCGCGGCTTCGAGGAGAAGGCGTTGCCAGCGTTTCTTGGGAAGCAGGGTTTGCAGCTTGGAGGAAAAAGTCATCGCCCAATCTTAACGGACGCGGCGCGATCGCGCCGGGAACCTCGGCCGCTCTACCCTTATCAAATATCCGGGCTAGACTAAAAAAGACACAAGAAGGAGCTTGCCATGGCCATCGTCGCTCGCTTCCAGGTCGAGTACACGCGCTTTCTCGATCCCCAGGGCGAGGCGACGCAGCCTTTGCCGCCCTTCGCGCTCGACCCGGCGGCGCTGGTTCCGCTTTACCGCGCGATGACCCAGGCACGGCTGTTCGACAGCAAGGCCATCGCGCTGCAGCGCACCGGGAAGATCGGCACCTTCGCCTCGGCGCTGGGCCAGGAGGCGATCGGCATCGGCGTCGCCAGCGCGATGCGCGCGGAGGACGTGCTGGTGCCGTCCTATCGCGACCACGCGGCGCAACTGCTGCGCGGCGTGAGCATGGCGGAAAGCCTGCTGTACTGGGGCGGCGACGAGCGCGGCAGCGATTTCGCGGTGCCGCGCATGGATTTTCCGATCGCCGTGCCGATCGCGACCCAGGTCTGCCATGCGGCTGGCTGCGCCTATGCCTTCAAGCTGCGCGGGGAGCCGCGCGTGGCGGTCTGCATGCTCGGCGACGGCGGCACCTCGAAGGGCGATTTCTACGAGGCGCTGAACCTTGCCGCGGTCTGGCAGGCGCCGCTGGTGGTGGTGGTGAACAACAACCAGTGGGCGATTTCGGTGCCGCGCAGCCAGCAGTCGGCCGCGCCGACGCTGGCGCAAAAGGCCATCGCCGCCGGCATCGAGGGCTGCCAGGTGGATGGCAACGACGTCGTCGCCGTGCACCATCTGGCGCAGCAGGTGCTGGCCAAGGCGCGCGCCGGCGGCGGGCCGAGTCTGATCGAGGCCATCAGCTACCGCCTCGGCGACCACACCACGGCGGATGACGCGACGCGCTACCGCGACCCGGCCGAGGTCGAGGCGCAATGGACGTTCGAACCGATCCGGCGGCTGCGCAATTACCTGCTGCGCCTGCAGGCCTGGGGGCCGGAGCAGGAAGAACAACTGATCGGGGAATGCAGCGCGGCGGTCAATGCCGCGGTCGAGGCCTACCTGGCGACACCGCCGCCAGGCGCCGCGGACATGTTCGATCACCTCTATGCGACGCTGCCGGCCGCCCTGCAGGAGCAGCGCGCAATGGCACTCCACTTCGCGCTGCGCCTTGCGCCGCACGAAGGAGGCGGCGGAGGCAGCCATGGCTGAGCTCAATCTGGTCGAAGCCGTCAATCGCGCGCTGGCCTGGGAAATGGAGCACGACCCGGCGGTGGTCCTGCTCGGCGAGGACATCGGCGTCAACGGCGGGGTGTTCCGCGCCACGGTAGGCCTGCAGCAGCGCTTCGGCGCCGGGCGGGTGATCGATACCGCGCTGGCCGAAACCGCGATCGCCGGCACGGCGGTCGGCATGGCCGCGATGGGCCTCAAGCCCGTGGCCGAGATCCAGTTTTCCGGCTTCATCTACCCGACGCTGGACCACGTCATCAACCATGCCTCGCGCCTGCGCCACCGCACGCGCGGGCGCCTCACCTGCCCGCTGGTGCTGCGCTCGCCCTGCGGCGCCGGCATCCACGCCCCCGAGCATCATTCGGAAAGCCCCGAGGCGCTGTTCGCCCATGTGCCGGGCCTGCGCGTGGTGATGCCCTCCTCGCCCTCGCGCGCCTACGGCCTGCTGCTGGCGGCGCTGCGCGATCCCGACCCGGTGATCTTCCTCGAACCGACGCGGCTCTATCGGCTGTTCAAGCAGGAAGTCGCCGACGACGGCGCGGCGCTGCCGCTCGATGTCTGCTTCACACTGCGCGCCGGCAGCGACGTGACGCTGGTGAGCTGGGGCGCGATGCTGCAGGAAACCCAGGCCGCCGCCGAGGCGCTGGCGGCGGAAGGCATCAGCGCCGAGGTGATCGACGTGGCGACCTTGAAGCCGCTCGACATGGCGACCATCCTCGATTCGGTGGCGCGCACCGGGCGCTGCGTGATCGTGCACGAGGCGGCCAGGAGCGGCGGCCTCGGCGCCGAGATCGCCGCCACCCTCGCCGAGCGCGGCATCTATTCGCTGTCGGCGCCGCTGCAGCGCGTCACCGGCTATGACGTGGTGATTCCGCTGGCGCGGCTCGAATACCAATACCTGCCGAGCGTCGAACGCATCGTTGCGGCGGTGCGCACCACCTTGGAGGCAACATGAAAATATTCAAACTGCCGGATCTCGGCGAAGGCCTGCAGGACGCGGAAATCGTCGAATGGCACGTCAAGGCCGGCGACGAGGTTGCGGTCGACCAGCCGCTCCTGTCGGTGGAAACCGCCAAGGCCATCGTCGAAATCCCTTCGCCCTGGCCGGGCCGCATCGAAAAGCTGTTCGTCGCGGCGGGCCAGATCGCCCATGTCGGCGCGCCGCTGGTCGGCTTTGCCGGCGCCGGCGAGGACGCCGGTGCGGTGGTCGGCGAGGTGCCGGTCGGCCAGCAGCTGCGCCAGGAGGCGCCGGCCGCGCTGGCTGGCGGAACCGCCGCGATCAAGGCGACGCCGGCCGTGCGCGCGCTGGCGCGGCAGTTGAATGTGGAACTGGCGATGGTGACGCCCTCGGGGCCCGAAGGCGTGATCAGCGCGGCCGACGTCCAGCGCGTGGCGAAGATACTGGCCGAACTGGGGCCGCCCGAAATCCTGCGCGGCGTGCGCCGCGCGATGGCGCAGAACATGGCGCTGGCGCAAAGCGAAGTGGCCGCGGCGACCGTCATCGACGACGCCGACATCGATGCCTGGCGGCCCGACGGCGACGTCACGATGCGCCTGATCCGCGCCCTGGTGGCGGGCTGCCGGGCGGAACCGGGACTCAATGCCTGGTATGAAAGCCACAGCATGGCGCGGCGCGTGCTCGCCAAGATCGATGTCGGCATCGCCGTCGACCTGCTGGAGGGCCTGTTCGTCCCGGTGCTGCGGGACGCGGCGAACCGCGATGCCGCCGACCTGCGCCGCGGCCTCGAGCGCATGCGCGCCGACGTCGCCGCGCGCAAGATTCCAGCCGAGGAACTCCGCGGCAACACGATCACGCTGTCGAATTTCGGCATGCTCGGCGGCAAGTACGCGGCGCCCATCGTCGTGCCGCCCACGGTCGCCATCCTCGGCGCCGGCCGCATCCACGAACAGGTGCTGCCCGTCGCCGGCCTGCCGGCCGTGCATCGCGTGCTGCCCCTCTCCCTGACCTTCGACCACCGCGTCGTCACCGGCGGCGAAGCGGCGCGCTTCCTGGCGGCCGTGATTGCGGACCTGGTCTTGCCGGATTGACGCCGTATCGCCAGCGCCAACTTTCTACAGCGTCAGCACTGCTCCCAGGGCAGGCCTTCGAAGCGCCAGCCGTTCATCGAGCCGCGATGGTGGTTGTCGTCGAGTTCGCCTTCGAAGCCGTGCAGCACGTTGAACACGCGCGTGAAGCCGGCGGCTTCGAGCGCATGGCCGGCATCGACCGAGCGGTTGCCGCTGCGGCAGATCAGCACCACCGGGCGGTCGCCGGAGTGGCCGGCGAGCTTTTTCACTTCGCCGACAAAGTGGGGATTGACTTCCCAGTCGGGACCGTCGTTCCAGGAGACATGGCTGACGCCGGCCGGATGGCCGACGAAGAAGAATTCCATTTCGCTGCGACAATCGACGAACAAAGCGCTGGGGTTGTCGTGCAGGAACTGCGCGGCTTCCTTCGGGGTCAAGTGTTTCATGGCAACTCCTTGCTCTTGTGTAACTGCGATTCTAGCCCAGGCCTGTTCCGGCTCAAGGCCGCTCCGCTATCATCCGGTCATGAATCCCCTGTCCCGCCTGTTTCTCGCGTTTGCTTCGATGATCGGCTTTTACGGCTGCGATGCCGATCAGCTCGCCCAACTCAAGCCGGGAATATCGACCGCGCAGAAAGTGCGCGAGCGGCTCGGCGCTCCCACCGCGGAGTGGCCCAACGGCGACGGCAGCGTGACCTGGGAGTATCCGCGCGGCCCCGAGGGCACGCGCTGCTGGATGCTGACCCTGAATGATCGCGGCGTGCTGCAGAAAATAGAGCAGGCGCTGACCGAGGAGAATTTCGCCCGCATCGAAGTGGGCTGGAGCGGCGCACAGGTGCGGCGCCTGCTGGGCAAGCCGGCCGGCGAAGTAAAATTCCCGCTGAAGCCCGAGGTGGTCTGGGAATGGCGCATCGACCCGGTGACGCCGGGCAACAGCGCCTGGTTCCACGTGCATTTCAGCCCGGAGGGCTTCGTCACGCGGACTTCGCGCCGCGAGGAACCCCCGGTCGGTTGAGGCGGGCATGAACCAAATGCGGCGCACCCGGTCGGAGCCTGCCACCCGTTGAATTTCATGAGGATATCGCTGTGCACCGTCCGAATCTGCGTCAATTCGTTTTCGCCCTCACCCTGCTGGCAACGGCCGGTTTCGCCCGCGCCACGCCGGACCTGGCGGCACCCGATGCGGCGGCGGCCGTCGCCGCCGGCAAGATCACGCTGATCGACATCCGCACGCCGCCCGAGTGGAAGGAAACCGGCGTCGCCAGGGGCGCGCGGCGCGTGAACATGCTGCATCCGCAGGGTGCGCCGGGCTTCGTCGAACAGTTGCTGGGCGAGGTCAAGGGCGACAGGAATGCGCCGATCGCGCTGATCTGCCGCACCGGCAACCGCACCACCCAGGTGCAGCGCTACCTGCAAAGCGTCGGCTTCACCCAGGTCTATAACGTCAAGGAAGGCATGGCCGGCAGCGCCGCCGGCCCGGGCTGGCTCAAGCGCGGCCTGCCGGTGGAGAACTGCACGGCGCCGTGCTGACCATCGGCGCCGGCCGGACGGCGGTATAATCCGCCTTCGCTTCCGAGGAGCGCTGCAAGGTGGATGGCCCGTATCGATGGGCCGCGACCCTAGGCTCGGAACCTGATCACAACGGCGCTCACCCACCCTTGGAGTAATCCGCCGGGGCACAAGGTGAGCCGCCACGCAGCAAGGCTCCCCGTCCCGGTCATGGATTGGAGAGACGCATGACCGCCAGCCGCCTGAATTCCACGATCGCCGCCGACCGACCGCAACCCGACCGCAGCGAAGAATTGCGCGCACTGCTGGCGCAACGCCTGCTGATACTCGACGGCGCCATGGGCACCATGGTGCAGCGCCACGGACTGGTCGAGGCCGATTATCGGGGCTCGCGCTTCGCCGCCCACGGCAAGGACCTCAAGGGCAACAACGACCTGCTCTGCATCACGCGGCCCGACGTGATCGGCGCCATCCATGCCGACTACCTCGAAGCCGGCGCCGACATCATCGAGACCAACAGCTTCAATGCGACGCGGGTCTCGCAGGGCGAATACGGGCTGGCCGAACTGGCTTTCGAACTCAACGTCGCCGCGGCGCGCCTGGCGCGCGAAACCGCCGACCGGTTCTCGACGCCGGACAAGCCGCGCTTCGTCGCCGGCGTGCTGGGGCCGACCTCGCGCACGGCCTCGCTGTCGCCCGACGTCAATGACCCCGGTGCGCGCAACATCACTTTCGATGCGCTGGTGGCCGATTACGTCGAGGCCGCACGCGGCCTGACCGCCGGCGGCGCCGACATCCTGATGGTGGAAACGGTGTTCGACACCTTGAACGCCAAGGCCGCGCTGTTCGCCACCGAGAAATTCTTCGACGCGGCGGGCCGGCGCTGGCCGCTGATGATCTCGGGCACCATCACCGACGCCTCGGGGCGCACGCTGTCGGGGCAGACCGCCGAGGCCTTCTGGAATTCGCTGCGCCATGCGCGGCCGATCTCCTTCGGGCTCAACTGCGCGCTGGGCGCCGGCGAACTGCGCCAGTACGTCGAGGAATTATCCAAGCTCTGCGACTGCTACATCTCGGCCCATCCCAATGCCGGCCTGCCCAACGCCTTCGGCGGCTATGACGAGACGCCGCAAATGCTGGCCGACGAGATCCGCGAGTGGGGCAAGGCCGGCATCATCAACATCGCCGGCGGCTGCTGCGGCACATCGCCCGACCATATCCGCGCGATTGCCGAGGCGCTCAGGGGCATGGCCCCGCGCGCGATCCCGCAGGTCGAGAAGAAGCTGCGCCTGTCCGGCCTCGAAGCCTGCAACATCGGCGACGACAGCCTGTTCGTCAATGTCGGCGAACGCACCAACGTGACCGGCTCGAAAGCCTTCGCCCGCATGATCCTCGAAGGCCGCTTCGACGATGCGCTGGCCGTGGCCCGCCAGCAGGTCGAGAACGGCGCGCAGGTGGTCGACATCAACATGGACGAGGCGATGCTCGATTCGCAGGCGGCGATGGTGCGATTCCTGCATCTGGTCGGCTCCGAGCCCGACATCTGCAAGGTGCCGCTGATGCTCGACAGCTCGAAGTGGGAGGTGATCGAGGCCGGCCTCAAGTGCATCCAGGGCAAGGGCATCGTCAATTCCATCTCGATGAAGGAAGGCGAGGCGAAGTTCCTAGAACAGGCGCGCCTCGCCCGGCGCTACGGCGCCGCGGTAATCGTCATGGCCTTCGACGAGCAGGGCCAGGCCGACACCTTTGAGCGCAAGATCGGCATCTGCAAGCGCGCCTACGATCTGCTGGTGAAGGACGGCTTCCCGGCCGAGGATATCGTCTTCGACCCGAACATTTTCGCGATTGCGACGGGCATCCCCGAGCACGACAACTACGCGGTGGACTTCATCAACGCGCTGGCCTGGATCAAGCAGAACCTGCCCCAGGCGCGGACCTCGGGCGGCGTCTCCAACGTGTCGTTTTCGTTTCGCGGCAACGACGCCATGCGCGAGGCGATCCACACCGTGTTCCTCTACCACGCGGTCAGGGCCGGCCTCACCATGGGCATCGTCAATGCCGGCCAGCTCGGCGTCTATGACGACCTCGCGCCCGAGTTGCGCGAGGCAGTGGAAGACGTCGTGCTCAACCGGAAAGTTGGCGCTGGCGACACGCTGATCGAACTGGCGACCCGCGTCAAGGGCGCCGCCAAGGAGCAGGTGGTCGATCTGGCCTGGCGCGAATGGAGCGTCGACAAGCGGCTCGAGCACGCGATGGTCAAGGGCATCACGGAATACGTCGTCGCCGATACCGAGGAATGCCGCGCGGCGTTGGCAGCCTCCGGCCGCCCGCCGCTGTCGGTGATCGAAGGGCCGCTGATGAACGGCATGAACGTGGTCGGCGACCTGTTCGGCGCCGGCAAGATGTTCCTGCCGCAAGTGGTCAAGTCGGCACGCGTCATGAAGCAGGCCGTGGCCCACCTGATCCCCTACATCGAGGAGGAGAAGAAACGCACCGGCTCGACCTCCAAGGGCAGGATCGTGATCGCCACGGTGAAGGGCGACGTCCATGACATCGGCAAGAACATCGTCGGCGTGGTGCTGGGCTGCAACGGCTACGACATCATCGACCTCGGCGTCATGGTCTCGGCCGACAAGATCCTGCACGCGGCGAAGGAACACGGCGCGCAGGCCATCGGCCTCTCGGGCCTGATCACGCCCTCGCTCGAAGAGATGAGCCACATCGCCAGCGAGATGCAGCGCCAGGGCTTCACCCAGCCGCTGCTTATCGGCGGCGCGACGACCTCGCGCGCCCACACCGCGATCAAGATCGCGCCGAACTACGCCGGGCCGGTGGTCTATGTGCCGGACGCCTCGCGCGCCGTCGGCGTGGTGACCAAGCTGCTCTCGCTCGACATGCGCGACGCCTATGTCGATGAAGTCGCCGCCGACTACGAAAAAGTGCGCGGCCAGCATGCGAATAAGAAAGGCGTGCCGCTGGTCTCGCTGGCAGCCGCGCGCGCCAATGCGGCAAAACTTGTGTATGCGCCGGTCAAGCCGAAGCAGCTCGGCGTCACGGTGCTCAAGGATCTCGACCTGGCGCTGCTGGCCGAGTACATCGACTGGGGCCCCTTCTTCCAGACCTGGGACCTCGCCGGTTCCTATCCGAAAATCCTCGACGACGCAGTGGTCGGCGAAGCGGCGCGCAACGTGTTCAAGGACGGCCAGGCGATGCTGCAGCAGCTGATCGCAGAAAAATGGCTGACGGCCAACGCGGTGTTCGGGCTGTTCCCGGTGACGCGCGAGAACGAGGACATTGCCTTTGTCGGCGCTGACGGTACGGCGTTGATGACCTGGCACGGCCTGCGCCAGCAGCAGGAACGACCGGCCGGCAAGCCACAGCAGTGCCTCGCCGATTTCGTTGCGCCGACCGGCGACTACGCCGGCGCCTTCGCCGTGACCGCCGGCATCGGCATCGAGGCCAAGCTCGCCGAGTTCGAGGCGCAGCACGACGACTACCGCGCGATCATGCTCAAGACCCTCGCCGACCGCCTGGCCGAAGCCGCCGCCGAGTGGCTGCACCGCGAAGTACGCAGCAACTACTGGGGCTACGCGGCCGGCGAATCGCTCGACCGCACGGCGCTGATCGCCGAGAAGTACCAGGGCATCCGCCCGGCGCCCGGCTACCCGGCCTGCCCCGACCACACGTCGAAGGCCGGGCTGTTCAAGCTGCTCGACGCCCCGGCCAATGCCGGCATGCAGCTGACCGAGAGCTTTGCCATGACGCCGGCGGCCTCGGTCGCCGGCTTCTACCTGGCTCACCCGGAGGCGCATTATTTCGCCATCACGAAAATCGATCGCGACCAGCTTGAAGATTGGGCAAAGCGCGCCAACTATCCCATTCCAGAAGCCGAAAAATGGCTCGCCCCCTTGTTGTAAATCCCCAGGAGACGCAAATGCCAGAGAGCCAACTGAACCGCCTCAGCTTCAATGAAGCCGTGGTCTTCGTCAAACAACGCAGGAAAGCCGCCTTCGCCGCGATGCCGGTGTTCGGCGACGACGACGGCGACGAGAACATGCAGGCCGAAGGCGCGCGCGTCTTCCTGCTGCTGCCCGACGAGGACGAGGGCTGGACCCTGCGCTTCATCGCCGGGCCGTTCTTTTCCGCGGCCTATGCGGCCAACGACATCATCCCCAACGACGAGATTCCCGATCGCGTGCGCGAACTGCTGTTCGTGCCGACGCGCTGCGAGGAAGACTGGCTGACCGACCAGCTGCAGGTGCTGCTGGGCAAACTGACCCAGGCCGCCGGCATCGGCGAGCAGATGCCGGATTACGAGTCGCAGGCGGCGAAAGGCGCGGGACCGGAGGCGGTGTTCCCGATCTCCTTCATCGGCCGCGACAAGCCGCATTAGGGCGAAGGTCGGCCCTACACCGGCCCTACGGCCTCAGACGCCCCAGACCACGGGCTTCTTTTTCTTCAGCGACCACTCCAGCAGTTCCAGCAGCGGTACGGCGCGCTGGGTCAGGGTGACGTAGGGCCGTGAACTCTGCGCGCTGCCGCTGTGGTCGGGCTCGGTCCGCGGCAGGTCTTCGTCCTGCAGGCCGGCGCGCTGCCGCTTGTCTTCCTCGATCGCGGCCTTGAGCCGAGCGATCGCGTCGGGCAGTTGCTCGACGGTGACGATGCCCTTGTCGCTGGCCTCCTTGCCCATGATTTTCATCATGCGCTTGGCCACGTCGCCGAACATGATGACGTCGCCTGATGCGGGTGATTGGAAGGTAACGATCATTAGTGCTCTCCCCCCGCCCCCGCTCCAAGAGCGGGGGTGACTGTGGTTCGCCGACTGCGCCGGCTCCGGATATGGCTTGCGCCGCCTTGGGGCGGCCCTGCGGCAGCGCTCATGCTTCAATCTCCTTGAGCCAGTCGAGAATCTGCTGCGCCGGCTTCTTCCAGTCGCGCTCCAGCATCAGGCCGTGGCCCATGCCGGGAAAGATATGGGCATCGACGCCGTAGGAGCGCGCCGTCATTTCCACCAGCGAAGCCGCGATCAGGTGGTCGAATTCCGCGCCCTGGACCAGGAGCGGCGTGCGCTTGACGCGCCCGGTGCGCGGCATGCTGAACAGCGACATGTCCCAGATCGCGCGATGCGATTCGGATTGCGAGCCCTTGTAAAAGCGCTTCAGGTCGTCGAGAGACACGGGCTGGGCGAACAGCGCTTCGCGCAGGGTTTCCAGCGAGGCCTTGCCGCCGCTCAACAGGCTGTTCAAGTCCTGCATCATGCCCGGCTTGGAAAACATCATGCCCATCGCGGCCGACATCAGGCCCTGCGGCGGCACCGCGCACATCAGCACGGCGCCGGGCGCCTGATGCTCTTCGAGGTATTTCTGCACCACGAAGCCGCCCATCGAATGCCCGACCAGGACCGGCGGAACCTGGAGTTCGGCGACGACGGCCTCCACGTCGCGCACATAGTCGGCGATCGAAAAGCTGTCGAGATGCTTGCGCCCCGGCGAGCCGCCGTGGCCGGACAGGCTCAGGGCATAGGCGGCGTAGCCGGCTTCGGCAAAGAAGGGCAGGAAATGCTCCTCCCAGCACCAGGCGGCGGTATAGGCGCCGTGAATGAACAACAGCGGCGTCGGCTGCGCCGGGACGGCAGGGGTGCGGGCCAGGACTTCGTGTTGCGCGAAACGGAGTGGATTCATCGGCTGGAAACGCTGGGGAACGGCATGATGGGGCTGGCTCCGCAATGTCCGCAGCCATGGGGCCGCCGGACGCTATCCTCGGGTGGGATAAGATCGGGTTTCCATGAATTCTACCGCGCGCCCCCCATGCTGAAATGGCTGATTGTCCTGGTCGCCACGGTTTTCGTCATCGGGCTGCTGCAACCGCGCCTGCTCCAGCTGGGGCGGTTGCCGGGCGATCTGCGCTTCCGGCTGCGCGGCAGGGAGTATTCCTTCCCCTTCGCCTCGGTGATCGTGTTTTCGCTGGTCGCCGCCTTTATCGGCTGGCTGCTTTAAGACTCCGCAAGGCTTCCACGCGCGCCGCGCTGACGTTGCGGGCGATGGCCGGCGGGTCGGCCCGGCCGGCGCGGGCGGCGGTTGCCCGCGCGATCGCCCCCGCATCGACGCCGCGCACCGCGCCCAGTCCGGCGCGCCAGGCGGCGGCCGGCGCGTAATCGCGTTCTTCCCAGCCCAGCCGGCCGCGATAATCGGCCTCGCAGGCGAGCAGGATCAGCTCGAAGCGCTCCGGCCGGCGCAAGGCATCGCAGCGTTCGAGCACGGTCAGGCGGGTTTCGGGACGCAGCTCGGCGATGCGGTGCATGTCGCCGTGAAAACGCGCCGCCAGGCGCGCCACCTCGCGGCACTCCACCGGCACGCGCAGGCGGTCGCAGATTCCTTCGAGCAGGACCACGCTTTTGGCTTCGTGGCCGTAATGCCGCGGCAGGATCTCGGCCGGCGTCAGCCCCTTGCCCAGGTCGTGGGTCAAGGCCGCGAAGCGCGCCGGCAAGGCGGCGCCGAGCCGGGCCGCCATGTCGATCACCATCATCACATGGACGCCGGTGTCGATTTCGGGGTGATAGTCGGCGCGCTGCGGCACGCCCCACAGCGCTTCGAGTTCGGGCAGCAGGCGGACCAGCGCGCCGCATTCACGCAGCACCTCGAACATGCGCGAGGGCCGCGCTTCCATCAGGCCGCGCGCGAGTTCCTGCCAGACCCGCTCGGGCACCAGCGCATCGACTTCGCCGGCGGCGACCATGCCGCGCATCAGCGCCATGGTTTCCGCGGCGATGGCGAAATCGGCAAAGCGCGCGGCGAAGCGCGCCACGCGCAGGATGCGCACCGGGTCTTCGGCAAAGGCCGGCGAGACGTGGCGCAGGATGCGCGCGGCGAGGTCGGCGCGGCCGCCGTGCGGATCGATGATGGCGCCCGCCTCGTCCCTGGCGATGGCGTTGATGGTCAGGTCGCGCCGGATCAGGTCCTGCTCCAGGGTCACGCCCGGCGCGGCATGGAAGGCGAAGCCGGTGTAGCCCGGTCCGGTCTTGCGTTCGGTGCGCGCCAGCGCATATTCCTCGTGCGTCTGCGGATGGAGGAAGACCGGAAAATCGCGGCCGACGGCGAGATAGCCCTGCGCCAGCATGTCCTGCGGCGTGGCACCGACCACCACCCAGTCGCGGTCCTTGACGGCGAGGCCGAGCAGTTCGTCGCGTACCGCGCCGCCCACGGCGTAGATCTTCATGGGCGGGTGCGGTCAGCCATGCAAATACGTCGGCGCAACGAGTTCCAGCGGCGTCGCGACGCGGCCGAAAGGCAGGCTGCAGCCGCTGTCGCAGACGCTGGCGACGCGCATGGAACGGATGTTGTCGCGCGTCATCGGGCCGTTGGGGATGAACTCCATGGCCCAGGCCTGCAGCCAGGCGACGGCCTGCGGCAGGCCGATCACGAGCCGCGGATGGCCGCCGGCCGCCGCCGCGTACTTGACCAGTTGGCGCAGGCTGTACTGCCGCGGGCCGCACAGATCGTAGCTGGCGCCTATGCTCTCGGCGCGCTGCAGGCTGTCGGCCAGCGTGGCGGCGACGTCCTCCACCCACACCGGCTGGAAACGCGCGTCGGCGCCGGCCAGCGGGAAAAACGGCGCGATCCTGGCCATGCGTGCGAACAGATTGAGGAAGGCGTCGCCCGGCCCGAAGATCACCGAGGGCCGGAAGATCGTCAGGTCCAGCCCGGCTTCGCGCAGCACCGCCTCGCCCGCCGCCTTGGAGCGCAGATAACCGGAAGGCGCGTCGGCCGCGGCCTGCAGCGCCGAGACATGCAGCACCCGACGCACGCCGGCCGCCCTGGCCGCCGCGGCTATCTTCCGCGGCAGTTCGACGTGGGCGCGGGCGAAGCCCTGGCCATAGGGTTGGCCTTCGCCGCCTTTCAATACGCCGACCAGGCTGATCACCGCATCCTGACCCTGCATCAGCCACGCCAGCGTGGCCGGGTCATGCACGTCGGCATCGACCACATCGGCGGTCGGCAGGACCAGCAGATGCTTGGCCTTTTCCCGACGCCGCGTCGGCAGAGTGAATTGAAAGTTGGCGCTGGCGGGACGGCGCGCCAGTTCGCGCACCACTGCACTGCCCAGGAAACCCGTGCCGCCGATCAAGAGAATGCTGTTCACGGCAACTGCTCCACGCCGTTCTCACCCTGGCCGCGCGCGCCGATCACGCCCAAGGTGGCTTTCAGCGACTGCGGATGGCCGGAAAACAGGGTGTTGTAATACACCGCGTTGCTCATGACCTTTTTCACGTAATCGCGGGTTTCCGCAAACGGTATGGTCTCGGCATAGATCGCGCCTTCCATGGGCCGCTCGGCGCGCCAGCGGCGGGCCCGGCCGGGGCCGGCGTTGTAGGCGGCGGAGGCCAGCACCGGATGGTTGTCGAGCGATTTCAGCACCATCTTCAGGTAATGGGTGCCGAGCGTGACATTGGTCTCCATTTCGGCAACGCGCGCCGGATGGAAATTGCCCAGGTTGATTTTCTTCGCCACCCATTTCGCGGTCGCCGGCATCAGCTGCATGAGGCCCTTGGCGCCGACCGAGGACTTGGCGTTCATCACGAAACGCGATTCCTGCCGCATCAGGCCATACACCCAGCCGTTGTCGAGCGCGAGTTCGTCGGCCTTGGGCCGCACGCGGTCGCTGAAGGGCGCGACGTAGCGCAGGCTGTAATTGTGCTGCGCCCGCGTGCGGTCCGCCGTGTTGATGGCGCGATCCCAGATCTCGTTCTTCCGCGCGAACTCGGCCGCCGCGAGCAGGGCCCGGTCGTCCATGCCGCGCAGCGCCCAGACCCATTCGCGCACGCCCTCGACGCGCATGTCGAGGCGGAACAGCGCCAGCGCGCGCTGCAGCCCCGGATTGGCCGCGGCGAGGCTCAGTTCCTCGGCGCTGGGGGCCAGGGCATGGGGCGGCACGTCGATCGCGCGGCCGAGTTCCTCGTCGGCGAGATTGCCGTAGAAATTCGGCTGGCCGCCGATTTTCAGGTAGTTCAGGCGCGCCGCGTCGAGCTGGTTGCCGGCAGCCAGGGCGCGGCCCTGCCAATAAGTCCATTCCGGCTGGGCGGCGAGCGGCGGCGGCATGGCCGTAATCGCGCGCCGGACTGCGCTCCAGTCGTGCGCGCGCAGCGCGGCGCGCACACGCCAGGCCTGCTGTTCCTCCGAAAGCGCCGTGCCGGCGGCTTTTTCATACCAGGCCAGGGCCTCGGGCTGGTGCCGCAGCGCGGCCTGCCAGGCCACCTGGCCCCAGGCATAGGCGCGCTCCTCGGCGCCGAACCGCGCTTCGATGCGCGCCAGGCGCGCCGCCGCATCCTGCGGGTCGTTGCGCGCCGTGCGCTGTATGGCGAACAGCGCCACTTCGCGACTGCCGCGTGTTGCGGCAAAACCGGGCGGCAGCTTGTCGAGATGGCGCGTCGGGCTTTGCGCAATGGCTTCGAGGCCGCGCCCGTCGAAGCCCTCGCCAGCCGGCAGATAGGCCGCCGCGCTGCGTGCGGCGCCGACCCGCTTGGCCTCGAACAGGCGGCGCACGCGCTGCCAGACCTCCTCCACCGTCAGGCCGCCGGCGGCTACCAGCTGATCGACCACGGTCTCGCAGGCCTGCGGCAGGTCCTGGCCGCCGGTCCACAGCGGGCGCACCATGTCGGCGTTGCCTGCGGCTTGCGCGGCGTAGCAGCTCACCTCGGCATCGGGCAGCACCAGCAGCGGCAACTCGCGCCGGAATTTCTCCCAGTCGCGCGCCTTGCCCAGCACCCGCAGCCATTCGCCGCGCAGTTTCTCGGCCAGGTAGCTGCCGGCATGGCGCGTCAGGAAATCCGCCACGCCGTCGGCATCGCCGTCGTCGAGGCGCAGGCGCAAGGCCCAGTACTCGGCCCAGGGTTGCAGCGGGTGCCCCTGCAGCGCCTCCAGCTGGCGCCCGAGCCGGACCCGCTCGCCATTGCGGAAGGCGTCGCGCGCCAGCAGCAGGGCTTCGTCGCCGCGCTCGGCAAGAACCGGCGCCGACAGCACGGCGGCGGCGAGCGAGAACGCAGCAAGGACGAGACGCGACGCCGACATGGCAGACTTGGGCTTATAGTTCATTCAGGGTTACTTTCCGACTGCTCCACGTTAGCACATGACTGCCCACTCTCCGTCCGGCGAACACATCGCCGATTTCCCGGTTTCTCGCGCCGCCCTGCGGCGCGAGAAACTCGCCGCCCGCATGGCCCTCGACGAAAAAACCCGCGCCGGATTCTCGGCACGGATCGAGGCCCACCTCGCCACGCTGCTGGCGCCGCTGCCGCCGCAGACGCTGGCCTTCTGCGCGCCGGTGCGCGGCGAATTCGACGCGCGACCGCTGGCATCCCGCCTGATCGACCGCGGCTGGCAGGCCGCCATGCCGATCGTCGTCGAAACCGATGCGCCTATGCGCTTTCGCCGCTGGACCCCGGCTTCGGCGATGGGCGTCGACCGCTACGACATCCCTATCCCCCAGGACGGCCCCGATCTCGTTCCCGATGTCATCCTGCTGCCGCTGCTGGCCTTCGACGCGCAGGGCTTCCGTCTCGGCTACGGCGGTGGCTATTTTGACCGCACCCTGGCGGCACTGGTTCCCCGCCCGCTGGCAATCGGCATCGGCTACGAACTGGGCCGCGTCGCCGACATCCGGCCGCAGACCCACGACATACCGGTCGCCGCGATAATCACCGAGGCCGGCATCCTGCGTTTTACCTGATCAGGCGGCGGCCCGGCCCAGGCGCTCCAGCGCTTCTTCCAGCAAGGCGCGGCGCGTGCCGAAATTCAGGCGGACGAAACCCGGCGCGCCGAAATCCGCACCGTCGGACAGGCCCAGGCCGTGTTGTTCCAGCCAGCGCGCCGGATTGCCGATGCCGCGGTCGGCGGCGAATTCGCGCGCATCGATCCAGGCCAGGTAGGTCGCTTCCACGGGCCGCATGTCGAGGCCCGGCAGCGCGGCCACGGCACGCTCGACCAGGCGCGCATTGCCGCGCAGATAGTCGAGCAGGGCCGCATGCCAGTCGTCGCAGAGCGTCAGCGCGGCCTCGGTCGCGGCCATGCCCAGCGCATTGACGTGGGGCACGATGCCGTGCATGGCCTGGCGAAAATCCTGGCGCAGGCGGGCATCGGGGATGAGCGCGAAGGCGCAGCCCAGCCCCGGAATGTTGAAGGTCTTGGACGGCGCCAGGAGCGTGATGCTGCGCGCCGCAAGCTCGGGCGAAAGCGTGGCGAAGAGTTGGTGCTGGCGCTGCGGCGACAGCACCAGGCCGTTGTGGATTTCGTCCGAGCAGACCACCAGATCGTGCTTCTCGGCCAGCGCCGCGATCTGCCACAGTTCGTCCGCGTGCCAGGCGCGCCCGGTCGGGTTGTGCGGATGGCAGAGCAGGAACAGGCGGGCCCGGCTGCTGCGCAGCACCGCATCCACCGCCGGAAAATCCCACAGCCAGCCGGCCGAGTCGCGCACCAGCGGCACGCTGGCCAGACGGCGGCCGGAATCGATCGGCGCCGAGAGGAAGGGCGGATAGATCGGCGTCGCGGTGAACACCGCATCGCCCGGCGTACCGACGGCGCGGCAGGCGACATTGAGCCCCGACACCAGGCCCGGCAGCCAGACGATCCACTCCGGATCAATGGCCCAATGGAACTTGCGTTCGAGGTAGGCGACCACGGCCTCGACCTGGCTCGCCGTGGGCTGGTTGTAGCCGAACACGCCGTGGTCGATGCGGCTGCGCAGGGCCGCGACGACCGCCGGCGGCGCGGCGAAATCCATGTCGGCGACCCACAGCGGGATGACGTCGCGCCCGGCGTACTTCGCCCATTTCACCGCATCGCTGCCGGCCCGCTCCACTACGGCGTCGAAGTCATGGCTCATTGGTCTGTGTCCGCCGCGCCGGGAGCCGTCATTGGGGCGGCAGGAAAAGGAAATCCCCGCCCTCCGCATGCCCGGCCGAAACCACGGCGCCGTATTGGGGCTGCTGCGGATATTCCTCGCTGACGCCGGTCCTGACGGTGCTCCAGACCTTGGCGCCGGGCGTCAGGCCGCCGGTGGCCTGGAGCGTCTTGATCAGGTTCCAGGCGAAGATCGAATGCCCTTCCTTGCCTTCGTCCGACACCGGCTCGTCGTCGCCCGACGACAGCACCAGCACCGAGCGTTGCCGAAGTATCCGATCCACGTCGAGTTCCTTGCCCTGGCTCACCTTCTGTTCCCTGGTCAGGCTGCCGGAATAGCAACTGTCCGAAATCAGTATCAGCTGGCGGGCCGGTATGGCGGCCAGCAACTTGGCGATGTCCTGGTTCGAGATCCAGCCCCGTGCCGTCTTGACCGAAGCGTCGACCGGAATCCAGTAACCCATCTTGACGTCGTCGAGCAGATAACCGTGGCCGGCGTAGAACAGCAGCACGCTGTCTTCCGGCCGGGCTTCGGCCGCGATGTCGTTCAGGGCTTCGATGATCCTCGCCTTGCCGGCGTCGCTGACGATGCGCGCTTCATAGCCGAAGCGCTGGCGCAGCACCTCGGCGATCCTGGTCACGTCGGCGATCGGCGTGTCCAGGGAGGGAATCGGTGCGGCATACCGGTTGTTGCCGACCAGGACGGCGAAACGCCGGCGCAGCGGCGAAGTGCCGGCGGCGGCCGGTCCCGGCTGGACCAGGCACTGCCCCTGTTTCGGGTCCTGCCCCGGCCGGCACTCGGGCACGTCCGCCGCCGCGGGATTCCTGCGCAGTTCCTCCAGCGCCTCGCGATAGAGCAGGGTCCGGGCCTGATGGCGCTGCAGCTGGATGGCCTGAAACTGCGCCTTGCCCGGGATGCCGCCGATGAAGGCCGGCGGACGCACCATCTGCGCCTGGGCGGCCGGCGGCAGCCAGATTCCCAGCAACAACAGGCAGAACCAGAATTTCGATTTCATTTTGCCTCCTCAACATCCGCCCGCCCGAGCAGCAGCGCCCAGTCGCGCGACCAACAGCATTCGTGGTCGAAATCCGGGATGAGCTCGATGCGGCCGCCCTTGCGCCGGACGAAACGCTCGACCACCGGCAACGGAACAATTCTGTCCTGCCCGCCGACAAAATGCACGCCGCGCGGCAGGCGCACATTTTCGCCCGGATCCGCCGGATCGAGGGAAGCCGCGAGCGGCGTCACATCGTGCCAGGCCGTCCATTCCCGGGTCGCCAGGGGGGCGGCGACGGTCACCAGGCGCTCGACGTCGCCGCGACGGGCGGCCAGCAGGGCGGCGATCACGCCGCCGCCCGAATAGCCGAAGAGCAGGATGCGGCGGGCGCCGGTGCCGCGCTTGATGCCGTCTATCGCCGCATCGTAGGCGGCGATCACCTCGGGCGCAAAGCGCCGCGCGGTCCAGTAGGCGCTGTCGCAGGCTTGCAGTTGCGCCGTGTCGAGGTATTGGCAAGGCCGCCCCAGGTAGGCCACGGTCGCTGCCGGGTCGGCCGCCGCCAGGGCCAGTGCGACGGGCCGGGCCGGGGTCGGGTCGCGTGGCGGCTGATACGGCGTCGGCCAGGCCGCGCCATCGCCCTCGATGTAGATCGACGCAAACTCGCTGCCCCCGCCCCGGAACAGGGTCAGCAGCCGCAAGCGCCCCGGCTCCATGGGCAGTTCGGCAAAACCGCGCGGCTGGCTCCAGTCGAGCACCGCCTGGCGCGAGCCACCGAAGCGGTCCGGCGCCGCACATGCCGCCAGCGCCGCGGCCAAAAACAAACAGGCCGCGCCCGAGAGCACGGCCTGTCTGGAAAAACCCGCGAAAAGCATCAGAAGCGCAGGTTGATGTTCGCCATCAGGGTTTCGTTCTTCGAATTGGTACGGCCCTGTTCCTGCTCGTAGGCAAGGCCGCCCGTAACCTTGCTGCTCAGCGAGTAGAAGTTGGCGCCGACGGACAGCACCCAGGCATTGCGCCCGAGCGGATCGACGCCGCCGCCCGTGCTGCTGGAGCGATGGACGTCCGAGACATAGAGCAGACCGGCGTAAGGCATGAAGCCGTTCATCCAGTAGCCGGCCTGCACGCCCAGGCGTGCCTGGTCGACTGCGTTCTTCGATGCCGTGCGCGCCTGCACCACGCCGTTGTTTTTCGAATCGGCGTATTTTTCCTCGCCGTGCAGATAGGACAGCTTGCCGCTGAACTGCCAATTATTCACCCAGCGGTTGTAGGCGAGATTGCCGGTGGCGAACCAGCGCTTGGCGTCGGCCGTTATCGCACCCGAGGAAAATTCGCCCTCGCCCCAGCCGGCGCTGGCGTCGAGCGTCCAGACCTTGTCGAATTGATAGCCGATATAGGGCGCGATGGTATAGCCCTTGGTCCCGGTGCTGGTCGCCGCGAAGGCGCCGGTCTGACCTGAGCCGTTGCCGCGGTCGAAGCCGAGAGAAATGCCCAGGGTCATCTTCGGCGACCAGGCATAGTCGCCGCCCAGCACGGTGGCGTCCACATTGCTGTCGCTGCGCGTCGTGGTCGCGGCCACGTTGGTGTAACGGATCCGCGAACTGTTGCCGCTGTAGCTGGCCCATACATTCCAGGGCTGCGCCTCGCCGGCGGCCAGGCCGCTGCCCTGATCGGCGGCGGCGACCGCACCCGGGGGCGCCGCCAGGCGGAAGCGCGCGGAAAGCGCCTGAGAGATCGCCGTGGCCTGGACGAAGGTCGTGGCATTGATTTGGGTCGTCGAGGTGGTCGAACCGCCACCGAAACACTCGGGGTGCTGGCTGGTCAGCGAACTCTCGCAACTTGCATTGCCGTTGCACGAGGCAAAACTCGACAAGGCGATTTCACAGGTCGATGAGGCATTGGCTGCCCCGCTCATGGCAAGGAAGACCGCCGCAATCCCCACCCCGAATACGAATCCACGTTGCTTGACCATGACTGCCTCCAAAATTAGGGAACTCAACCTCAATTTTTCAGCATATTCCGCATCGGAAAAATCCAGAATACCGGGATCGCCGTATTTTTCGATTGAGCGCCGCCAAGGGCTAGCGCTTGCTTTCGCGGGCATTCTTCACCGCCTTGCGGTAGAGGGAGACCAGCAGCGCGGCTTCGGCATGGTTCGGCCAGCCCTGCTGCAGATCGGCCAGCACTTTTTCCACCCGGTCCAGTTCGCGCATTTCGTAAAGACCGGACAACAGATACGCTTCCGGTCCCAGTTCGTCGCGCCCGGCCCGGGTCCGCAGTTCCTGGTAGCTTTCCTCGAGCCTGGCGATGGCGTCCGGATTGTGTACCGCGCGCAGCCGGGTGACACCGCCGCGACCCTGGCTGTCCAGCGCCGGCGTGCGCGCGAGCTGCCGCGCCATCACCAGCGGCAGCAACCTGACTTGCGCGGCCGGCAGCCCGCTGGCCTTGCCTTCCTGCGCGGAAAGTTCCAGGCGGCCGGGGCCGGCCCAGGTTTCCTGGCGGCCGTTCTCGAAATACACCAGTTGCAGCCGGCTATCCTTTTCCAGGCTGATCCGGTCGCCTTCCTTCAGCTTGACGAAGGCTTCCACCGGCATCGGCGCCACGCCGAGGCGCAGCACCCGGCCCTGCGCCGACATGACCAGGGCGACTTCGGCGGCCCAGACCTGGCTGCAGCCGAAGACCAGCAAACCGATGCAGATCGCGCGCAATGACATGGTCAGCTCCCGACAGCGACGATCTCGAAAGCCTCGACCGGAGCGGCGCGACCCTTGACCGTCAGGCAGAAAAGGGCTCCCGTGCCGAGTCCCTCCCCGAACATGGCAACGGTATCACGACTGGCCAGAATATGCGTACCGGTTTGCTTGGTCTGCCCTTCGAGGCGCGACGCGATATTCACCGTATCGCCGATCGCGGTGTATTCCATGCGCACCGAGGAGCCGATGTTGCCGATCACCGCCTCGCCGCTATGCACGCCGATGCCGATGTCGAATTCGGGCAGCTCGCGGTCGGGAAAACGCTGCTCGACCCAGGCGCGGAAATCCAGCGCCACGGCGCGCAGCGCCACCGCCGCGCGCAGCGCGCGGCGGGCATGGTCGGACTGGACCAGCGGCGCGCCGAACTCGGCCATGATCGCGTCGCCGATGAACTTGTCGATGGTCGCGCCTTCCGCCAGCAGCACCGCGCAGGCGCGCTCGAAATAGGTGTTGAGCAGTTCCACCACCTCTCGCGCGCTGAGCTTTTCCGACAGCGTGGTGAAGTTGCGGATGTCCGAAAACAATACGCTGATCTGGCGCGACTGGCCGCCCAGTTCGGGCAGCTCGGGCGAGTCGAGCAAGGCCGTGACCACCTGCGGCGAGACATAGCGGCCGAACATCAGGCCGATGCGCTTGCGCTCGCGCTCCTCGCGCGTCAGGCGCAGCAGGGCCAGGCAGATCAGCACGATGACCATCCCGGCCTGCAGGTGCGCCACCGGAAACAGCAGGTCCTGTTTGAACAGCAGATAGGCGCCCAGCGCCGCGCCCAGCATCGCCAGGATCACCAGGATCACCGAGCGCCCGGCCGACAGCTGCAGGCCGAACCAGGCCAGGGCACCGAGCAGCGTGGCGAACACCGCCAGCCTTGCCGCGGCCGGCGCTTCGTCGAGGAATTCACCGGCCAGCAGCGTCTCGACGGCGTTGGCCTGGATCTCGGGGCCCGGCATCAGGATGTTGGCGCCGCCGATGCTGGTCGAATAAGGCGTCGGATGCAGGTCGTTCATGCTGGCGTAGCCGGCGCCGATCACCACCACCTTGCCGGCCAGCGCGCGCACCGCCGGATCGGCCAGCGCATCCGGCGCCAGCAGCCGACGGAAAGAGAGGGCCTTGAAGCTGCCCGGCGGGCCGGCGAACTTGATCGGGACCACGGCCGCCGCAGCCAGCTCGCGGCCGCCGTAACGCCAGGCTTGCGCCTGGCTGTCCTGCCCGCTTGCCGACGCCGCGGCGAGCGCACCGAAACCCAGGCGCGGCAGGCCCTCCTTGCGCGCGAACTCGTCCGGCGCCTCGACCAGCGCAAAGCGGCGCACCGCTCCGTCGGCGTCCGATGGCAGGTTGGCGAGCCCGACATGGCCTTGCATGTCGAGATTCGGCAGCGCCAGCAGGTAGTCGGGGCTGGGTAGGATGAAGTCGTTCACCGTGTCGCCAGCGCCAACTCTGAAGCCGGCGAGCAGCACGCCGCCCCGGTTGATCTGCTGGCGGAAGGGCTGGTCGTAGTTGCGCGAGGCTTCGCGGCCGATCAGGCCGAGCTTGTCGATCCAGCGCTCGGGGCTGCCGCTGAAAATGAAATCGATGGCGACCACCTTGACGCCGGCCTGGCGCAGCACCGCCACGGCCTTGGCAAAATGCGGCGTCCAGAAGGCCAGCGGCTCGTCCGGCCGTTCGTTCAGCGTGGGATCGTCGAGCATCACCAGCGCCGTGTGGCGCGGCGCCTGGCGCGGACCGGCCAGGCGATGCCAGAGGTCGGTGTAGAGATATTCGATGCGCGTCGCCCAACCGCTGCGGTAGAGGCCCTCGGCCGCCGCGGTCGCCAGCAGCGCGGCAGCCAACGCGATGATCGCCAGATTCTGTCCGATGCGACGCACCGGTCCCATGGCTATCCGAGGAACAGGCGGTAGGCCGGGTTCTTCGATTCGTCCCAGAAGCGGTAGCCGAGGTTCTTGAGGAAGAAGCGGAAGTCCTTCATTTCCTTCGGCGGCACTTCCATGCCGACCAGCACGCGGCCGGTGTCGGCGCCGTGGTTGCGGTAGTGGAACAGGCTGATGTTCCAGCCCGCGCTCATCTTGTTGAGGAAGTGCATCAGCGCACCGGGGCGCTCGGGGAACTCGAAGCGGTAGATCAGCTCGTTCTTCACCTGCGGCGCATGGCCGCCGACCAGGTGGCGGATGTGCAGCTTGGCCATTTCGTCGTCGGTCAGGTCCAGCGCCGGGTAGCCGTTCTTCTGCAGTTGCGCGACGAGCTTGGTCGCCTCGTTGCGGTTGGCCACCTGCATGCCGACGAAGACATGGGCCTCGGCCGCGTCGTGATAGCGGTAATTGAATTCGGTGATGTTGTGCGAGCCGATCAGGGCGACGAATTTCTTGTAGGCGCCGGGTGTCTCCGGCAGCGTCACGGCCAGCACGGCTTCGCGCTGTTCGCCGACCTCGGCGCGCTCGGCGACGAAACGCAGGCGGTCGAAATTCATGTTGGCGCCGGAAGCCACCGCCACCAGCGTCTTGCCGCGCATGCCGTGCCGGTGCGCCCAGGCCTTGGCGCCGGCCACGGCCAGCGCGCCGGCCGGCTCGAGGATGGAGCGCGTGTCCTCGAACACGTCCTTGATCGCGGCGCAGATCGCGTCGGTATCGACCAGCACCATTTCATCGACATATTCGCGGCAGAGGCGGAAGGTCTCCTGGCCGACATACTTGACCGCCGCGCCGTCGGCGAACAGGCCGACGTTTTCCAGGCGCACGCGCTTGCCCGCGGCCAGCGAGCGCGCCATGGCATCGGCATCGGCCGCCTCGACGCCGATGATCCTGACCTCGGGCCGCAGGCGCTTGATGTAGGCCGCCACGCCGGAAATCAGGCCGCCGCCGCCGACGCAGCAGAACACCGCGTCGATCGGCTCCGGATGCTGGCGCAGGATCTCCATGCCGATCGTGCCCTGGCCGGCGATCACGTCCGGATCGTCGAAGGGATGGACGAAGTTGAGTTTCTGCTTCTTTTCCAGTTGCAGCGCGTGGGTGTAGGCGGCGTCATAGGACTCGCCGGCCAGCACCACCTCGCCACCGAGCTTTTTCACCGCGTCGATCTTGATCTGCGGCGTCGTCGTCGGCATCACGATCACGGCGCGGATGCCGAGCTTCTGCGCCGAAAGCGCCACGCCCTGGGCATGGTTGCCGGCCGAGGCGCAGATCACGCCGCGTTTGCGCTGCGCCGGCGTCAGGTGCACGATCTTGTTGTAGGCGCCGCGCAGCTTGAAGCTGAACACCGGCTGCATGTCCTCGCGCTTCAGCAGCACGCGGTTGCCGACGCGCGCCGAGAGGATCGAGGCCAGCTCCAGCGGCGTTTCTATTGCGACATCATAAACACGGGCGTTGAGTATTCTTTCGAGATAATCCATGACAGCGGGGCGGGAAGTTCGGTAACCGCGAAGGGTAACATGGGCCATGGACTTCGCTTTCACCGCCGAAGCCGGCTTGGCCGGCCTCTTCCTCGCCAGCTTCCTTGCCGCGACCCTGTTGCCCGGCGGTTCCGAAGCCGTGCTGTTCGCCGTGATCAGGCTGCATCCAGAACAGACGCTGGCGGTGCTGCTGCTGGCGACGCTGGGCAATACGCTGGGCGGCATGACCACTTACGGCATGGCCCGCCTGCTGCCCGCAAGAGTTGGCGCTGACGCCACGGCGACCCAGCGTCTGGACGCCCTGCGCCGGCATGGCGCCCCGCTGCTGATCCTGGCCTGGGCGCCGCTCGTGGGCGATGCCCTGTGCGCCGCCGCCGGCTGGCTGCGCCTGCCGCCGCTGGCCTGCACGGCATGGATGGCGGCCGGCAAGGCCGCGCGCTATGCGCTCGTCGTCGCCGGCGCCGGGATGGTCTGAACGGAGATGCGCAGGAAGTAGGCCAGCACGCCGGCACCGGCGATCGACAGGCTCGCCACCGCCGCGATCCAGAACCCGGCGGCACCCATGCGCGCGCCGAAAGTATCGGTCAGACCCAGCAGATAGCCGCCGCCGAGGCCCACGCCCCATAGCGAAAGTGCATAGATCAGCATCGGCGCCATGGCGCGCTTGTAGCCGCGCAGCACCTGGGCCATCACGGCCTGCACGGCGTCGGCGAGGTGATAGACGGCGACGATGGCGAGCAGCGTCCTGGCGGCGGCGGCAACCACTGGGTCCGATGTGTAGGCGCGCGCCAGCGGCGCGGCGCCGAAGCCAATGGCCGCGCCAGTAAGCGCCGCCGCACCGCAGCCGACGCCCAGCCCGAGCAAACCGGCGTGCCGCGCGCGTCTGCTGTCGCCCGCGCCCAGCGCCTGGCCGACCACCACGCCGGTGGCAACGCCCAAGGCGAGGGGCACCATGAAGACGAACACCGCGACATTGGCGGCAACCTGGTGTGCAGCGGAAACCTCTGGTCCGAGGCGGGCGATGAACAGCGCCATGAAGGTAAAGGCGGTGACATCGACGAGGAAAGTTGCGCCCATCGGCAGGCCCAGCACCAGCAATCCGCGCAGGGCCGTCAGGCGCGGCCACTCGAAGCGGGCGAAGACGCCGTAGGGCGCGTATTCGGCATTGCGCCGGCACCACAGCCAGGACAAGGTCGCAACGGTCCACATGATGACGGCGGTGGACCAGCCGCAGCCGGCGCCACCCATGGCCGGGAAACCGAAATGGCCGTACATGAAGACCCAGTTGAGCGGCGCCTTCAGCGCCAGCCCGAGCAGATTGAACGTCATCACCGGACGCGGCCGGCCGATGCCGTTGGTGAAGCCGTAGAAGACGCGGAAGAACATCACGCCCGGCACCGCCCAGGCCGAGCCTTCGAGATAGGCGCGCACCTTGAGTTCCACTTCGGGGGTCAGGCGCGAAAAAGCCAGCAGCGGATCGGGATGTTTCAGGGCGGCGAAGGCAAGCAGCGAGAGCAGCAGCGCCAGCCAGGCGCATTGCCGCATGTCGGCGCCGATCTCGGCGTAGCGTTGCGCGCCGTAATGGTGGGCCACCACCGGCGTGAGTGCCAGCAGCACGCCCATCAGCGCCATGATGATGGTGATGTAAATGCTGGCGCCGATGCCGACCGCCGCCAGGTCGACCGAGGACAGATGGCCGGCCATCAGCGTGTCGATCACGCCATTGGCCATCACCGCGGCCTGGGCGATCAGCACCGGCCAGGCCAGGTGCAGCAGTTCGCGCGGCAGGGAACGGGTCGTAGTCACCCGCGAAGTCTAGCCGAGGGCGCGGCCGCGCCTAGAGCAGCAGCGGCTGGTCGGGGAGTTCGTTCGGATTGCTGGTCCCGGCCGGAAACTGTGCGGCCAGCAGTTCGCCGGCGCGCGCCACCGCCTGCAGCGCGCCCTCGCGCCACTGCCCGCTGCCGAAGCGGATCTCCATCTCGCGGCAGATCGCGTCCCATTCGGCCTGCGCCACCCGCGCCGCGATGCCGCGGTCGGCGAGGATTTCGACGCGCTGCTCGACCAGTTGCACGTAGATCAGGATGCCGCTGTTTTCCGCGGTGTCCCAGACGCGCAGGGCGGCGAACAGCTCGACCGCCCGCTCGCGCGCCGAAAGGTCGCGCCACAGCGCGGACAGCGGCAGCGAGCCCTCGGCGACGAAGCGCAGTTCGCCGCGATGCGTTTGTTCGCCGGCAGCGATGGCCGCGCCGATAGCCGCCTGGTCGGCCGCGGAAAACACGCGCCGCAGCCACCAGTCGGGCAGCAGCAGATGCTGGAGGCAACGCACCAGTTTCATCTCACCACCTCCCCGAGGCGCCGCCGCCGCCGAAGCCGCCGCCGCCCCCCGAGAAACCGCCGCCGCCCCCGGAAAAGCCGCCGCCACCGAAACCGCCGCCGCGCGAGAGCAGGTTGAAGAAGGACAGGACGAAGACCGCCACGCCGGCCAGGCCCGCTGCCAGCCAGGAACCGAAGATCATGAAGCCCAGACCGCCGGCGACCAGGCCGGCGATCAGCGCACCGAACAGGCCGAACAGGCTGCGCAGCACGCCGCCGGCCACCACCGCCGCCATCAGCCAGGGAAACAGGTCGGCGTCCGCGCTGCGCTGGCCCGCGCCGCCTGCCGGGCGCGCGGGCAGCGCTGCGGGCGCATCGCCGCCGATGGCCCGGTCCAGCGCCTCGACGGCCGCCAGCAGGCCGCCGAAGAAATCGCCCTGCTTGAAGGCCGGCGCCATGCGCTCGGCGACGATGCGTTTGGCGATCGCATCGGGAATCGATCCTTCCAGCCCATAGCCGACCTCGATGCGCATCGTCCGGTCGTCCTTGGCGACGATGACGATGACGCCGTTGTCGGCACCCTTGTGGCCTATCTTCCAGGCTTCGGCCAGGCGTATGCCGAATGCTTCGATGGCCTCGGGCTGGGTGCTCGGCAGCAGCAGCACGGCGACCTGCGCGCCGCGGCTTCTTTCAATGGCGGCGAGCTGCGCTTCGAGGCGGCCGCGCTGCGTGGCATCCAGCGTTGCGGTGAGGTCGGTGATCCGCCCCGTCAAGGCCGGCAGGGGCACCAGCTCCGCCGCGCTGCCGCCGGCCGGCAGCAGCGCCAGCCAGAACAACGCCAGCAGGGAGGGCCAGAGGCGGCGCACTTACTGATAGCCGGCCGAGGTCGGTGAAGCCGGTGCCGCTGCCGGGGCCGGCGCGTCGAACTTGATCGCCGGCGGTGCCGAGATGGCCTTCTCGTCGTCGACCGTGAAATTGGCCTTGGTCTTCCAGCCCATGACCATCGCGGTCAGGTTGTTGGGGAAGGTGCGCACCGAGACGTTGTATTCCTGCACCGACTTGATGTAGCGGTTGCGCGCCACGGTAATGCGGTTCTCGGTGCCTTCCACCTGCGCCTGCAGGTCGCGGAAATTGGCGTCGGCCTTGAGCTGCGGGTAGTTTTCGGCCACCACCAGCAGGCGCGACAGCGCGCCGCCGAGTTCGCTCTGGGCCTTCTGGAACTTGGCGAAGGCCTCCGGATCGTTGATCAGTTCCGGCGTGGCCTTGAGCCCGGCGACATTGGCGCGCGCTTCGGTGACCCGCGTCAGCACCTCCTTCTCGTGGCTGGCATAGCCCTGCACCACCGAGACCAGGTTGGGAATCAGGTCGGCGCGGCGCTTGTACTGGTTCAGCACTTCCGACCACGCGGCAGCCACCGCCTCGTCGTTGATCTGGATCTGGTTGTAGCCGCAACCGGACAGGAGGCTGGCCGCAAGGGCCAGCACGGCAAACAGACGCATGCGCATGGAAATCTCCAACATATGGAAAACAAACGGAATATGGCGGCGATGTGCGGCGATTGCAAGGGGCGGGATTTTTTCCCGGTGCAACTTGCCGGGATTTCCACTATCGAAGCAGGAAGCTCCGGCGGCGGTAGGCCTACTGCTGCAAGGGTTTCCCGCAGCAAACGCAACACCCCGCAGATGACATCAGGAAAGGAGCAGATCATGGCAGTCGGTAAAAACACAGCCACTCCCAAGCCGGACCACACCCTGCTGCTGGTCGCAACGCGCAAAGGAGCCTGGCTTTACCACGGCGATCCGGCGCGCGCGACCTGGCGCGCGGACGGCCCGCACTTTCTGGGCCACATCGTCAGCCACGTGGTGCTCGATCCGCGCGATGGCCGGACGCTGCTCGCCGCGGCGAAGACCGGCCACCTCGGGCCGACGATTTTCCGCTCCACCGATTTGGGCCGCAGTTGGCAGGAAGCCGCTCAGCCGCCGGCCTTCGCCACGGTCGCCGCTGGCGGGCGCGCGGTCGATCACAGCTTCTGGCTGACGCCGGGCCATGCCGACGAGGCGGAGGTCTGGTATGCGGGCACCTCGCCCCAGGGCCTGTTCCGCTCGGCCGACGGCGGCGTGACCTGGGCGCCCTTCTCCAGCATCAACGAGGACCCGCAATACCGCAAATGGATGGGCACGGTGCAGGACGGCACGCCCGACGGTCCGAAACTGCATTCGATCATCGTCGATCCGCGCGATGCCGCGCACTTGTATTTCGCGATGTCGGGCGGCGGCGTGCACGAGTCGACCGACGGCGGCGAGAGCTTCGCCCCCATCGTCGATGGGCTTGAGGTGGTCGAAGGCTTCGACCGCAAGGACATCGCGTTTCACGACCCGCACTGCGTGCGCCTGTGCCCGAGCAATCCGGACCGCCTGTACCAGCAGAACCACTGCGGCATCTACCGCCTCGACCGGCCGTCGCGGCAATGGCTGCGCATCGGCAAGAACATGCCGCAACAGGTCGGCGACGTCGGCTTTCCCCTCGTGCTGCATCCGCGCGATGCCGATACGGCGTGGGTCTTCCCGATGGATGCCACCGAGGTCTGGCCGCGCACCAGCCCCGACGGCAAGCCGGCGGTCTATGCCACGCGCGACGCCGGCGCGACCTGGCAGCGCCTCGACGCCGGCCTGCCCGCCGGCGAGGCCTGGTGGACCGTCAAGCGCCAGGCCATGACGGCCGACCGATACGACCCGCTGGGCCTGTACTTCGGCACCACCAGCGGCGAGCTCTGGGCGAGCCGCGACGAGGGCAAGGAGTGGCGCTGCATCGCCCGGCACCTGCCGGAGATCTACGCCGTGGAAGCGGCCGAGCCAGCCTAGCGGCGCCCGTCGTGAAAGTCCTGATCCCCAGCGCGCTGCGCTCCTACACCGAGAGCGCACACGCCGAGGCCAGCGGCGCCACGCTCGCCGCCGTGGTGACCGACCTGGACCGGCAATATCCGGGAATCCGCTTCCGCATGATCGACGAGCAGAACCGCATCCGCCGCCACATCCGCTTCTTCGTCAATGGCGAGCAGGTGCGCGAGCTCGCGGAGCCGGTCGGCGCCGGCGAAGAACTGATCATCGTCCAGGCGCTCAGCGGCGGCTGAAGGCGGCGGCGCAGGCCGGATTGCCGGCTGGAAAAATCGGGCGCGAGCGCGGACGCAAGAGCTGGCGCTGGCGCCGTGTCGCCAGCGCCAACTTTTGCGAAAATCCCATACCTCGAAAACAATTCCGGTCCCACTCAATCGCTGCCATGACCGACTTTGCCATCAACAGCGCCGACGATCCCTTTGACCTGAATCGATTCCTTCGCGCCCAGGCTGACGTTTATTCCATTGCGCTGGCGGAACTCAAGGCGGGCTGCAAGCGCTCGCACTGGATGTGGTTCGTCTTTCCGCAGATCGATGGACTGGGATTCAGTGAAACGACGCGGCGATATTCCATCAAGTCCCTCGACGAAGCGCGTGCCTACCTCGCGCACCCCGTGCTGGGCATGCGGCTCGTCGCATGCACGGAGACACTGCTTGCGCTCGAGGGACGCAGCGCAAGGCAGATATTCGGCAGGCCGGACGATATGAAACTCCAGTCATCCATGACGCTGTTTGCCCGCATCAGCCCCGCCGCATCGGGCTTTTCTGCGGTGCTCGACAGGTATTTCGGTGGTGTGCGCGATCAGCGCACCGTCGAATTGATCGCGGAGTAAGCAGCGAGACAATTGCCAGGCCCGCGGTCGCCGCCAAGTCAGCGCCGGCGAGACGGCACATGACCGCAAACCCCGGTCGATCCAAGGGCTTTCACGGCAACGGCCAGCGCTGCAGGCAGGCCCCATCGCCTACAATAGAGCCCCTTTGGCTCCAGCGAACTGAGCATGACCGCCCGCCTGCGCGAAATCCCATACAACTACACCTCCTTCTCCGACCGCGAGATCGTCATTCGCCTGCTCGGTGCCGAGGCCTGGGCGACGCTCAACGAACTGCGCGCGGAGCGCGTCACCGGGCGCTCGGCGCGCATGCTCTACGAGGTGCTGGGCGACATCTGGGTGGTGCGGCGCAACCCCTATCTGGAAGACGACCTGCTGGCCAACCGCGAGCGGCGCGAAGCGCTGGTCGAGGCCCTGCGCCATCGCCTGCGCGAGATCGACAAGCGCCGCGAGGGGAATGAGCGCGTGGCTCTGCTGCTGACCGCCGCTCAGGCCGCCGTGGCTGCCTTCGAGCGCTGGTTCGAGGAAACCCGCAGCCTGCGCAAGAAGGTGCTCAAGGTGCTGGCGCGCCACACCCGCCGCGACAACGTCTGTTTCGACGGCCTGGCGCGCGTCTCGCACGTGACCGATGCCACCGACTGGCGCGTCGAATATCCCTTTGTCGTGCTGGCGCCCGACACCGAAGAGGAAATGGCGCCGCTGGTGCGCGCCTGCATCGAACTGGGCCTGACCATCATCCCGCGCGGCGGCGGCACCGGCTACACCGGCGGCGCGGTGCCGCTCGATGCCTTGTCGGTGGTGATCAACACCGAGAAGCTGATCGACCTCGGCGCCGTGGAAATGCAGCGCCTGCCCGGCACCGACCGGGACTACGCGACGGTGCGCACCGGCGCCGGCCTGGTCACGCGCCGCGTCATGGAAGCCGCGGAAAAGGCCGACCTCGTCTTCGCCTGCGACCCGACTTCGGCCGATGCTTCCTGCATCGGCGGCAACATCGCGATGAATGCCGGCGGCAAGAAGGCCGTGCTGTGGGGCACGGCGCTCGACAACCTGGCCTCGTGGCGCATGGTGACGCCCGACGGCAACTGGCTGGACGTCGAGCGCCTGAACCACAATTTCGGCAAGATCCACGAGCAGGAACTGGTCAGCTTCCGCCTCGTGCGCTGGGACGCGAGCGGCAAGAACAAGCTCGGCGAGGAGCGGCTCGACGTGCCCGGCCGGCTGTTCCGCAAGGAAGGCCTGGGCAAGGACGTCACCGACAAGTTCCTCGCCGGCATCCCCGGCGTGCAGAAGGAAGGCACCGACGGCCTGATCACCTCGGCGGTCTGGGTGCTGCACAGGATGCCGCCGGTGACGCGCACGGTCTGCCTCGAATTCTTCGGCCGCGTGACGGACGCCGTGCCCTCCATCGTCGAGATCACCGATTACTTCAAGCCCGGCGGCGCCGGCCTTGCGGCCGGCGTGCAGCTGGCCGGACTGGAGCACCTCGACGAGCGCTACGTGCGCGCCGTCGGCTACGCCACCAAAGCGAAAAATCATGGCCGGCCCAAGATGGTGCTGATCGGCGACATAGTCGGCGCTGACGACACGGTGGTGATGGCCGCCGCCTCGGAAGTGGTGCGCATGGCCAATGCGCGCGGCGCCGAGGGCTTCATCGCCGTCTCGCCCGAGACGCGCAAGAAGTTCTGGCTCGACCGCGCGCGCACCGCGGCGATCTCCAAACACACCAACGCCTTCAAGGTCAACGAAGACGTCGTCATACCGCTGCCGCGTATGGGCGACTACTGCGACGGCATCGAACGCATCAACATCGAGCTCTCGCTGGCCAACAAGATCGCGCTGGCCGATGCGCTGACGGACTACCTGCAGGGCGAACTGCCGCTGCACGCGGGCGACGCCAACCTCGACCCGGAACTGCTGCTGGGCGACAAGCGCGAGCAGGCGCTGGAACTCGTCGCCGGGGTGCGCGCCCACTGGCAGGCGCTGCTCGACAATCTCGACCAGCACTTCCGCGAGCTGCAGGATTACCGCCTGCGCGTGTCGTGGAAGACCGAACTCAAGGCGCCGCTGGAAGCCCTGTTCGAGGGCAATGCCTTCCGCCCGGTGCTGGCCGGCATCGAGGCCATCCACAAGGAGGTGCTGCGCGGCCGGGTTTTCGTCGCCCTGCACATGCATGCCGGCGACGGCAACGTGCATACCAACATCCCGGTGAACTCGGACCACTACGCGATGCTGCAGACCGCCTACCAGGCCGTCGAACGCATCATGGCGCTGGCCAAGTCGCTGGGTGGGGTGATCTCCGGCGAACATGGCATCGGCATCACCAAGCTGGAATTCCTCGGCGATGAGGAGATCCGTCCCTTCCGCGACTACAAGCAGCGGGTCGACCCGGAGGGCCGCTTCAATCGCGGCAAGCTGATGGCCGGCGCCAATTTGGCCAACGCCTACACGCCGTCGTTTGCGCTGCTCGGCGTCGAATCGCTGATCATGGAGCAGTCGGACATCGGCAAGATTTCCGATTCAATCAAGAACTGCCTGCGCTGCGGCAAGTGCAAGCCGGTCTGCTCGACCCACGTGCCGCGCGCCAACCTGCTCTACAGCCCGCGCAACAAGATCCTCGGCACCTCGCTCTTGATCGAGGCCTTCCTCTACGAAGAGCAGACGCGGCGCGGCATCAGCCTGCAGCATTTCGACGAGTTCTCCGACGTCGCCGACCATTGCACGGTCTGCCACAAGTGCGTGACGCCCTGCCCGGTGGACATCGATTTCGGCGACGTCTCGGTGGCGATGCGCAATTTCCTGCGCCGCCAGGGCAAGAAGAAGTTCAACCCGGGCACCGCGGCGGCGATGGGATTCCTTTCCGCCACCGACCCGGCGACCATCAAGCTGGTGCGCGCCGGCATGATCCAGCTCGGCTACAAGGCGCAGCGCCTGGGCCACCGGCTGGCGAAGTCCTTCGGCCTGATCCAGGACAGCGTCAAACACCCGCCGGCCACGCTGGGCCGCCCGGCGCTCAAGGCGCAGGTGATCCACTTCCTCAACAAGCCGATGCCGAAGAACGTGCCGAACCGCACCTCGCGCGCGCTGCTCGACGTCGAGGACGACAGCCTGATCCCGGTGATCCGCGATCCGCGGCGGGCGGGCGATGAATCGGAAGCGGTGTTCTATTTCCCCGGTTGCGGTTCCGAACGACTGTTCTCCCAGGTCGGGCTGGCCACCCAGGCCATGCTCTGGCATGCCGGCGCGACCACGGTGCTGCCGCCGGGCTACCTCTGCTGCGGCTATCCGCAGACCGCCAGCGGCGACGAGGACAAGGGCCAGGCCATCACCACGGCCAACCGCGTGCTGTTCCACCGCGTCGCCAACACGCTCAACTACCTCGACATCAAGACCGTGGTGGTGTCCTGCGGCACCTGCATGGACCAGTTGCTGAAATATGAGTTCGGCAAGATCTTCCCCGACTGCCGGCTGGTGGACATCCACGAATGGCTGTTCGAAAAGGGCATCAAGCTCGACGGCGTCAAGGGCGTGCAGTACATGTACCACGAGCCCTGCCACACGCCGATGAAGCACCATTCGGGGATCAAGGTGGCCAACGCCCTGATGGGGAGCCGCGTCGACCTCTCCGACCGCTGCTGCGGCGAATCCGGCTCGCTGGCCGTGTCGCGGCCCGACGTGTCGACCCAGATCCGCTTCCGCAAGCAGCAGGAAATCGAGGCCGGCGCTGCGGAACTCAGGAGAGTTGGCGCTGGCGACGCGGTGAAGATCCTCACCTCCTGCCCGTCCTGCCTGCAGGGCCTGTCGCGCTACGACAACGATGCGGATATCACGGCCGATTACATCGTGGTCGAAATGGCCAAGGCCATCCTCGGTCCGGACTGGATGCAGGATTACATCCGCGCCGCCAACAACGGCGGCGTCGAGCGGGTATTGCTGTAAGCGCGACGCGCCTGCTGCAAGCGGTGACGCACTTCACTGCCTGTCCGATCGCGCTCGCACAGAGCCGCCGATTGGCGCTATGCTTGTCCGGTGGCGACTAACCAGGATTGCGAACTGTGTGCGGGTCCCGGCGGCGAACTGCTGTGGGAGGACGATGTTTGCCGCGTGGTGCGCGTGGGCGGCGCCGAGGGGGCGGCCTTCCCCGGCTACTGTCGCGTCATCTGCCGGCAACATGTCGCTGAAATGAGCAGCCTCAGCGCCGGCGACGCGCATCGCGTCATGGATGTGGTGCTGGCTACCGAACGCGCCCTGCGCACGATCGTCGAGCCGGACAAGATCAACCTCGCCAGCCTGGGCAACCTGGTTCCGCACCTGCATTGGCACGTTATCCCGCGCTGGCGCGACGACAGCCACTTTCCGGCGCCAATCTGGGCCGCGGCGCAACGCAACGCCAAGCCCCGCCCCGCTGTCGGCGGCACCCGTCTGCAGCAAGCCCTGAAAACCGAACTCTCGACCCTGACTGACACGCCATGAATTTTGATCTGCCGCCCACCGGAACCGAACAGAGCCCAGCCTTTCTCGACGCGGCCGGCTGCAAGGATTGGCTGCTCAAGGTGCCCATGGCCAATGCCGTGCAGGCACAATCGATGTTCCTGCGCCAGCTCAGCCTGCTGCATCGCTACAGCCTGCCGGCCGGCGAACGCTTCGCCATACTCGAGGCCCTGCGCCGCCCGCTGAGCGAGGTGCAGGAGGATGCGGCGGCAAAGTTCGCCGCCAAACCCCTGCCCTTCGCGCCGCACGAACAGGCGGCGCTGGATACCACGCTGAGCGTCTGGCACATGTTGTCGCTGGGCTACCTGCGTTGCTTCGATGCCTTCTGTTCGGACAGTGGCGGCGCCTTCTCGATGCCGGCCCTGCTCGAACTGCGCGCACTGTGCGCCGCCGACCCGGAGCAGGCGGCGCTGGCCGCCACCCTGGCCCAGCGCACGCTCTCGGTATTCGGCGACTGGCAGCTCGATCTCTGTCGCAGCGGGCAACTGCCGACTGCCGCCTACTGGAAGCAACTGCACCATATATTCTTCGCCGCGGAAACCCTCGGCGTCGCAGGCCACAGCGTGAGGGATTCGGTGCGTCATGGCAAAGCCCATACCAGCGCGCTCGCCGCCTATGCCGAATGCAACCTGCTGAGCACCGCCAATGTCTACGAACTGGCAACCCGCCACTTGGGCTGGGTGGCGCGCTGGGCCCGCCGCTGGGGCGGCAAACTGGTGCTGCTCAAGGTCCCGCCGGAGGACATTCGCAACCGTGCCGTACCGCTGTGGGTCGACCTTGAATCGGATCTGCCGGCGAGCTATGTGCCGCACCCGGCCGAGGGCGGTCGCTGGCTGGAAACCACCGAACTCAGGAAGAGCCTGGTGGCCCGCATCACGCTGCTGGAGCAAGGCCGGGCTCCGGCCGACCTGCAGCTTGGCGACGACGTCACCCAGCCGGCGGCCGGCCAGTTGCTGCTGCACGTGCTGCAGCGCTGGTGCAAGGGCGGTGCCGAACGCCGCCACGAGCGGCACAGCGCCAACACCGATTGCAGCCTCATTGCCGGTTTCGACACCGTGCACTTCCATCTCTCCGGCGGCCAGGCCTTCCGTGCGCCCTCCAAGGACGACACGACGCTGCGTCGCGAACGCGAGGAATTCGAGACCTTCGGCGATCGCAGTCATCGCACCGCAGCCGCGGAGGAGAAAGGCGATACGCAGCTCGAGAACTGGCGTGTGCTCGACGAATCGGCTGTCGGCCTGCGCCTGAAGCGGACGCTCAAGAATGGCGTGCGCATCGGCGCCGGGATGATGGTTGCCGCGCGGACCGCCGACGCCCGTTATTTCGCCCTCGGCAATGTGCGCTGGGCGCTGCGCGAAGGCGACGACTGGCTGGTGGCCGGCATCCAGTTGTTCCCGGGCGAACCCCGCCCGGCGGCGGTGCGCACCATGGATGCGGGCGGAGTCCGCGGCAACTGGCGGCAGGGATTCCTCCTGCCGGCGATCGACGCACTCAAGGAGCCGGCCAGCGTGGTCCTTGCCGCCGGCACATTCCGCATCGACCGCAGCGTCGAAGTCATGGTCGATCAGAAACTGCAGGTGCTCAAGCTGTTCCGCGTGCTCGACCGGGGCATCGAATTCGAGCGCTGCAACTTCTACGACTGAACCCGGTGCGGCGGGAACACCGCGCTGAAGGTGGAGCCACGCCCCGGTTCGCTGTCGATCTGCAGCACCGCCTGATGCCGCTCCAGCACGTGCTTGACGATGGCAAGGCCAAGCCCGGTGCCGCCGGCCTCGCGCGAGCGGCCGCGGTCCACGCGGTAAAAGCGCTCGGTCAGGCGCGGCAGATGTTCGCGGGCGATGCCGATGCCGCTGTCGCGTACTGAAAACCGCCCGCCGGCCTCGCCCTCCGCGCTCCAGCGCAGCGCGATCTCGCCGCCTTCGGGGGTGTAGCGCACGGCGTTCCCGGCCAGGTTGGCAAAGGCCGAGCGCAGCTCGCGCGCACTGCCCAGGAGACCGCGCGGTCCCTGGTTCTCCAGCGTGAGGCGATGCCGCCCGGCCGAGAGCACCTGGATTTCCTGGAACACATCGGCCAGCAGGGCGGCCGCTTCGATCGGATCGTCGAGCGGCGGCGGCGAATCGGTTTCCAGCGCCGACAAGGTCAGCAGATCGTCGATCAGTTGCTGCATGCGCCGCGCCTGTTCGGCCGCGGTCTGCAGATACTGCGCAAGCTCCTGCGAGGGCGTGTCGTGCAAGGCATCCAGCGCCGTTTCGACAAAACCGAGCGTGACGGTCAGCGGCGTCTTCAGTTCATGCGAGACATTGGCGACGAAATCGCGCCGCATCGTCGCCAGCTTCTGCAATTGCGTCACGTCGCGCACCAGCAGCAAGGTGCGCCCGGCGGCAAAGGGCGCGGCCTGGATCTGCAGATTGCGGCCCGGATTGCGCTGGGTGTGCAGTTCCAGCGGCACGCCGCGATGGTCGGGGTTGTCGAGGTAGTCGCGAAATTCCGGCTCGCGCAGCAGGTGGGTGATGCAACTGCCGGTATCGACCGATGCCTTGAGGCCGAGACAGACTTCGGCGTGCAGGTTCATCCACTCGATGCTGCGACGACCATCGAGGATCATCACGCCGTCGGGCAGGGCTTCGGCGGCGCGGCGAAAGCGCGCCAGTTCCTCGGTCGCATGCTCGCGTTCGGCGCTGGCGAGCCGGGCACGCCGGTGCAAGGCCTCGAAGGCCGCGCCCCAGGCGCCGCTGGCGCTCGGCGTGGGCGTTCCCAGCGGGCAGCCGGCCCAGCGGATCAGCCGCAGCACCATCCACAACTGGCGCAGGAAGAAGAAACCGATCGCGCCCAGCAACAGCAGCGACGCGCCGTGCTCGCCCGCCGCGAACCAGCCAACCAGCGCCGCCAGGGCCGCCAGCGCGATGGCCGTCAGCAGCTCGGAGAAGATGGCATTCACGCCGCCGAAATCCGGTAGCCGCTGCCGCGCACCGTCTGGATCAGGCCGTCGTGTCCGCTCGCCTCGAGCGCCGCGCGCAGGCGGCGGATATGCACATCGACGGTGCGCTCTTCGACAAACACATGGTCGCCCCAGACCTGGTCGAGCAGTTGCGCGCGGGCATGCACGCGCTCCGGATGGGTCATCAGAAAGTGCAGCAGGCGGAACTCCGTGGGGCCGAGATTCACCTCGACGCTGCCGGCCGTGATGCGGTGGGTGGCCGGATCGAGCCGCAGGCCGCCGAGTTCCACCTGGTCCTCGGTGGCCTGCGGGGCATGGCGGCGCAGCACCGCCTTGATGCGCGCCACCAGCTCGCGCGGACTGAAGGGCTTGGTCACGTAGTCGTCGGCGCCGAGCTCGAGGCCTTCGATCTTGTCGCGCTCCTCGGCGCGCGCGGTAAGCATGATGATGGGCAGGCGCCGGGTGCGTGCCTCGCTGCGCAACAGGCGCGCAAAATCCACGCCGCTCATGCCCGGCAACATCCAGTCGAGCAGCACCAGATCGGGCAATGCCTGCTGCACCAACCGACGCGCTGTCTCGGCATCGGCGGCAAGCTGCACGACGTGCCCGACCCGGCGCAGATTGACTTCGATCAGCGACTGGATCGCCGGTTCGTCTTCAACCACCAGTATCGTTGCGGACATGGGCTTACCAAGCAAAGGGACAAACGCCAGTCTATTGCGGCTTGATGACGATTCCGTGACATCGATCCGACCGGTCGTATGCGCTATGATAGCCGGCCTACAAGAGGAGTTACCGCCATGTCCGGTCTCGACACCAAGACCCCGATCCCCACCGAGATCACCCTGCACAAGAAGTCGCGCATGCTCGAACTGACGTTCGACGACGGCGGCCATTACCAGTTGCCCGCCGAGTTCCTGCGCGTCTACAGCCCATCCGCGGAAGTCCGCGGCCACGGCCCGGGCCAGGAGACGCTGCAAACCGGCAAGCGCAACGTCGAAATCACCGCCCTCGACGCGGTCGGCAATTACGCCGTGCAGCCGACCTTCTCCGACGGCCACAACACCGGCATCTATTCCTGGGACCTGCTCTACCGCCTGGGCGCCAACCATGAGGAGCTCTGGGCCGAATACCTGGAGCGCCTTGAAAAGGCCGGGGCCAGCCGCGATATAGATTCGACCACCTTGCCACCCAAGGCCGCCGGCGGTTGCGGCAAACACTGATATGGCGGAAACGCATTTCGGCTTCGAGACGGTAGACGAGAAGGAAAAGGCCCGCCGCGTCGCCGGCGTGTTCTCCTCGGTCGCGCAGAAATACGACGTGATGAACGACCTGATGTCGGCCGGGCTGCATCGTCTGTGGAAGAAATTCACCATCGAGATCGCCGCGCCGCGGCCGGGCGAACGCGTGCTCGACGTGGCCGGCGGCACCGCCGACTTGTCGTCGGCCTTCGCCAAACGCGTCGGCGCCTTCGACCAGACCGGCGGCGAAGTCTGGCTGACCGACATCAACAACGCGATGCTCGGCGTCGGCCGCGACCGCCTGCTCGACGAGGGCGTGCTGGCGCCGGTGGCGCAGTGCGACGCGGAAAAACTGCCCTTCCCGGATAACCATTTCGACATCGTCACCGTGGCCTTCGGCCTGCGCAACATGACGCACAAGGACCGGGCGCTGGCCGAAATGCGCCGCGTGCTGCGGCCCGGCGGACGCCTGCTGGTGCTCGAATTTTCCAAAGTGTGGAAACCGCTGGAAAAGGCCTACGATGCCTACTCGTTCAAGCTGCTGCCCTGGCTGGGCGAGAAGATCGCCGGGGATGCCGAGTCCTACCGTTATCTCGCCGAATCGATCCGCATGCACCCGGACCAGGCCACGCTCAAGGCCATGATGGAACAAGCCGGGCTGGAACGGGTCGAAGTATTCAATCTGACAGCCGGCGTCGTCGCGCTGCATCGTGGTTACAAGTTCTAACGAGGAGACGGAAACAATGAAAACGAAGTTTCAGAGCAGGCTAACGTCGGCTTTATCGACGTTAAGCGCAGCGGCCGGAGCTAAACGACTAGTGATTGCCGCGTTCGCGGCCGTGGTGGGTCTGGGCATGATGGTTCCCGATGCCGAAGCCAGGCGGCTGGGCGGCAGCAAGTCCTTCGGCATGCAGCGTCAGGCCAGTCCCGCGCCGACGGCACCGACCACGGCCGGCAAGCCGGCCGCCGCTCCGGCCGCCGCAGCGGCGCCTGCCGCCGCCGCGCCCAAGCCGGCCGGCATGAGCCGCTTCCTCGGCCCCCTGGCCGGCCTCGCCGCCGGTCTCGGCATCGCCGCCCTGCTCTCGCATTTCGGCCTCGGTGAAGGCATGGCCAACATGCTGCTGATCCTGGCGCTGGTCATGGCCGCGGTCTTTGTCGTGCGCTGGCTGATGAGCAAGCGCACGCCCCAGCCCGGCATGCAGTACGCCGCTGCCGGTGCCGGCAATGCCACGAACTTCAAGCCCGCCCAGTTCGAAGCCACAGGAGTTGGCGCTGGCGCCACGGCGGCCAACGCAGCCGGCGGCAACATTCCCGCCGATTTCGACGTCGCAGGCTTCCTGCGCCAGGCCAAGCTCAATTTCGTGCGCCTGCAGGCCGCCAACGACCGCGGCGACATGGACGACATCCGCCAATTCACTGCGCCGGAAATCTTCGCCGAGATCCAGATGCAGTATCAGGAGCGCGGCGGCGCAAGCCAGGAAACCGACGTCATGCAGCTCGACGCCGAGCTGCTCGAAGTCGTCACCGAAGACAAGCACCACATCGCCAGCGTGCGCTTCTCCGGCCAGCTGCGCGAGGAAGCCAACGCCGCGCCGCAAGCCTTCACCGAGATCTGGCACCTGGTCAAGCCGACCGACGGCAGCCGCGGCTGGAATGTCGCCGGCATCCAGCAGGTCTAGGTTTTCCTCGCATGCAAGCCCTGCCCGCGCCGCTGCAAGCCGCGATCAATCACCTGCTCGGGCAGGCGGCATGGGCGCGCGAAAAGCTCGCGCCCTTCGCCGGGCACGCCGCCCAGATCAAACTGCCGCCTTTCGAGGCGGCTTTTTTGATCGGCGCGGACGGCACGATTTCCGTCCCGGCCGCAGACGCCGTGCTCGAAGTCAGCATCGCGCTGCCGGCGGCGACGCCGCTGCTCGCGCTGCAGGGCAAGGATGCCGTGATGCGCGCGGCGCGCATCGAGGGCTCGGCCGAATTCGCCGAGGCGCTGGGTTTCGTGATCCGCAACCTGCGCTGGGATGCCGAGGAAGACCTCTCGAATATCGTCGGCGACATCGCGGCGCATCGCATCGTCGGCGGCACGCGCGAATTCGCGGCCTGGCAACGGCAGGCGGCGCAGAATCTTGCCGCCAACCTGGCCGAATACTTCACCGAGGAACAGCCGCTGATCGCGCGCCAGGCGGATATCGCGGCGTTTGCCGCGGATATCGACCGGCTGCGCGACGACGTGGCGCGGCTGGAAAAGCGGCTGCAACGACTGGCTTGATCGCCGGTTGAAATAATTCTATTGGCCTAGCCGCGACAGGCTGCGGACAATCCTCCTCCTCAATCACCGGGAGGAAAATCCATGAAGAAGTTTCTGCTTGCCGCGGCAATGCTGATCGCGCCCTTTGCCACGGCCCTTGCCAGCGACGAGGCACTGCTCACGGAAGCGCGCAAGGTGGCGACCACGCTGCCGCCCAAGCTCATCGTCGCGCTGCAGGACGAGATCAAGAAATCCGGAGCCGAAGGCGCGATCCCGGTGTGCAAGGACATGGCGCCGAAAATGGCCGGCGAGATCTCGCAGCAGACCGGATGGAAGATCAAGCGCGTCAGCCTCAAGGCCAGGAACGACGCGAGGGCCATTCCCGACGCCTGGGAAAAGGCCGCGCTGGAGGATTTCGACAAGCGCGCGGCGGCGGGCGAATCTCCGGCCAAGCTGGAGAAGGGCGAAAAAATCGGCAACGAGTACCGCTTCGTCAAGGCACTGCCGGTGCAGGCGCTATGCCTGAGCTGCCACGGCCCGGTCGACCAACTCAGCCCGGCGGTCAAGGCGGCTATCGGCCAGAACTACCCCAACGACCGCGCCACCGGCTATGCGGAAGGCCAGATCCGCGGCGTGATCAGCGTGCGCAAGGCACTCTGACACAACGCGGCGCAAGCCCCCTTCACCGCTCCCTGCCTGCCTCGTGCCAGGCCTTCTGCACCGGTGACAGCAGGTATTCCATCACCGAGCGGCGGCCGAGGGATATCTCGGCCACCGCCTGCATGCCGGCGCCCAGATCGAGGCGCTCGCCCTCCACGTCCAGGCTCATGGCCTTGAGGGACACCAGCGCCTTGTAGGTCAGCGGCTTGGCCGACTGGCGCTCGGCAGTGGCCGCACCGGCGTCCTGCGCAGCAGCATCGAGCGCATCGGCGCCGACATGCTCGACCACGCCATCGACCATGCCGTATTTCTGGAACGGAAACGCCGCGAGCTTGACCTTGACCGGCTGGCCGGGACGGACGAAGCCGATGTCCTCGTTCGATACCCGGACCTCGGCCTTGAGCAGCTCATTCTTCGGCACCAGGGTCAGCATCACCGTGCCGGGCTGCACCACCGTGCCGGCGGTGTGGGTCGCCAGATCCTTGACGATGCCGTCCTGGGAAGCCTTGAGTTCCAGCAAGCCGCGGCGATGGCTCAGCTTCGCCGCCTCCTGCGCCAGCTTCTCGACGCTGCCGTGGATCTCGTTGCGCTCG
>JAMPYF010000014.1 GCA_023700805.1 Sulfuritalea sp. | reverse complement strand
GTATTGTCCTAGGCCTCTAGACGATAGGGACTTATCGTTTGGTGGAGGTACGCGGGATCGAACCGCGGACCTCTTGCATGCCATGCAAGCGCTCTCCCAGCTGAGCTATACCCCCACAAGAGAGCGCGCATTATATGGAGGTGAGGGCCGCCTGTAAAGCCCTAAAACGATCTTCTATAGCAGCTTGCCGGGGTTCATCAGGCCGCGCGGATCCAGCGCCTGTTTCACCGCGCGCATCATGTCCATCTCGGTCTCGCTCTTGTAGCGCAGGACTTCCTCGCGCTTCAGCTGCCCCAGCCCGTGTTCGGCTGAAATCGAGCCGCCCAGTTCATGGACCAAGTCGTGCACGATGCGATTCACGGATTCCGTCTGGGCGATGAATTCGGCATTGGACTGGGCATCGGACCGCGACTGGTTGTAATGCAGGTTGCCGTCGCCGATGTGGCCGAAGCAGACGATGCGCACCTCCGGGAAGGCCGCCTGCAACGCGGCATCGGCGCGCGCGATGAATTCGGCGATGCGCGACACCGGCACCGCGATGTCGTGTTTGATCGAGACGCCCTCGATCTTCTGCGCCTCCGAAACATTCTCGCGCAGCGCCCACAGCGCGGCGGTCTGCGCTTCGCTGGCGGCCAGCACGGCGTCGTCGATGACGCCTGCTTCGGCGGCGGCCTGCAGCGCCTGTTCCAGCGTGGCGGACAGGTCATCGCGTGCTCCGCTGAGCTCGATCAGCACCTGCCAGCACGGCTTGCCGGCGAGCGGGTCGCGCGCATTCGGAATGTGTTTGAGCACCAGGTCCAGCGCGGGACGGCCGACGATTTCGAAGGCCGTAACGTTGTCGCCCGCGGCATCGCGCAGGCGCCCCAGCAGGCGCACCGCGGCGGCCGGATCGGGCACGGCAACCCAGGCCGTGGCCTGCGTGCGCGGACGCGGGAACAGCTTCAGCGTCGCCGCCGTGATCAGGCCCAGCGTGCCTTCGGCGCCGATGAACAGATGCTTGAGGTCGTAACCGGTATTGTCCTTGCGCAGCGCGCGCAAGCCGTTCCAGATGCGGCCGTCGGCCAGCACCACTTCGAGCCCCAGAGTCAGCTCGCGCGCGTTGCCATAGCGCAGCACCTGGACGCCGCCGGCATTGGTGGACAAATTGCCGCCGATCGTCGCGCTGCCCTCGGCCGCCAGCGACAGCGGGAACAGGCGATCGGCCTCGAGCGCGGCTTCCTGCACCGCCTGCAGGGTGCAGCCGGCCTCGACGGTGATCGAGTTGTTGTCGGCATCGACGGCGCGGATGCGGTTCAGGCGCCGCAAACAGACCACCAGCTCGCCGCCCACCGGCGTGGCGCCGCCGCACAGCCCGGTATTGCCGCCCTGCGGCACGATGGCGGTGCCCGCCGCGGCGCAGGCGCGCACCACGGCGGCGACTTCCTCAGTGCTGCCTGGTAGCGCGACGCACAGCGCGCTGCCGGTGTAGCGGCCGCGCCAGTCGCGGCAATACGGCGCGACGTCATCGGCGGCGGTGAGCACGTGGCGCTCGCCCAGGATCTCCTGCAATTCGGCGATCAGTGCATTCATGCGGAAAGCGCGTGTTCGAGCGTCGGCAGCATGCGAATCACGGCGGCGCGCCCCTCTTCGATGGCTTCGGAGCCGCGATGGTAATCCATCAGCGCCAGGTGGCCGAGGCGCGGCGTCAGCAGCACGTCTGCCGGTTCGCCGGCGAGGCGGCTCCTGGCGATGCGCATCTGCATGATGTGGATGCTGGTCGACAGCACGCCGGCCATCGACGGCAGCAAGTCGCCGTTGGCCAGGCGCGGCCGGCTGAAGGTCTTGCGCAGCCGGGTCGCCCAGCCGGGTTCCTGGTCGTCGGCGACGGCTCGCGCGGTCACGACCGGCTTGTGGCGCGCACCGCCGCCCATGCGGTCCGAGCCCAGATCCACGGCGATCACCACGTCGGCCCCCATGGCGCGGCACAAGGAGACGGGAACCGGATTGACCAGGCCGCCATCGACCAGCAGGCGATCGTTGTGCAGGACCGGCGTGAACAGGCCGGGCAGGGCGATCGAGGCACGCACGGCGCCGGCCACCGAACCTTCGCGCAGCCAGACTTCGCGCCCGGTCGCGAGGTCGGTGGCGACGCAGGCGAAGGGCAGCGGCAGGCGGGAGAATTCCTTGTCGACGAAATGCCGCTGAAAGAATTCGATGAGCTTCTCGCCCTTGATCAGGCCGCCGGAAAAACTGACGTCGATCAGGCCCAGCACTTCCTTCCAGGTCAGCCCGTCGACCCAGCCTTCCAACTGGTCGAGGTCGCCGTCGGCATAAGCCGCGCCGATGAAGGCGCCGATCGAACAGCCGGCGACGACATCCGGCACGTAGCCGGCTTCCGCCAGTGCGCGGATGACGCCGATGTGGGCCCAGCCGCGCGCGGAACCGCTACCTAAGACCAGTCCCAGCTTCGGTTTCATGGCGACGAGGGCTCACTGCTCTGCAAGCGTCGCGTAGAGGTCGTGCACATCGCAGTCGATGACATTGACCTCGGCGAACTCGCCGATCTCCAGCTCGTGGCCATCCGCGATGTAGACCAGGCCGTCGACATCCGGCGCGTCGCCCTCGGAGCGGGCTATTGCGCCGTCCTCGTCGATCTCGTCGACCAGCACCTTGATGCGGCGGCCGATCTTGCGTTCCAGGCGCTGGGTCGAGATGTCTTCCTGGTGGCGCAGCAGGCGCGCCTTGCGCTCTTCGCGCAGGCCCTCGGGCAGCGCACCGGGCAGTTCGTTGGCGCTGGCGCCGGCCACCGGCGAATAGGAGAAGGCGCCGACGCGGTCGAGCTGGGCCTCGTCGAGGAAATCCAGCAGCTCGTTGAACTCGGCCTCGGTCTCGCCGGGAAAGCCGGTGATGAAGGTGCTGCGTATCGTCAGCTCGGGGACTTCCTTGCGCCAGGCGGCGATGCGGTCGAGCACCTTCTCCGCCGATGCCGGCCGTTTCATCAGCTTGAGAATGCGCGAACTGGCGTGCTGGAACGGGGCATCGAGGTAAGGCAGTATCTTGCCTTCGGCCATCAGCGGAATCAGGTCGTCGACGCTCGGATAGGGATAGACGTAGTGCAGGCGCACCCAGAGGCCGAGCTTGCCGAGTTCGCTGCACAGTTCATAGAGCCGCGTCTTGACCGGCCGGCCGCCATGGAAGCCGGTGCGGTATTTCACATCGACGCCATAGGCGCTGGTGTCCTGCGAAATCACCAGCAGTTCCTTGACGCCGGCGTCGCGCAGCACTTCGGCTTCGTGCAGCACCTCGCCGATCGGGCGCGACACCAGGTCGCCGCGCAGCGAGGGAATGATGCAGAAGCTGCAGCGATGGTTGCAGCCTTCGGAAATCTTCAGGTAGGCGTAGTGATCGGGCGTCAGGCGTATACCCTGCGGCGGCACCAGGTCGACGAAGGGATCGTGCAGCGGCGGCAGGTGCTGGTGCACGGCCGCCATGACCTCGGGCATCGCGTGCGGCCCGGTGACGGCCAGCACCTTGGGGTGGGCGGCGCGCACCACGTCGTTGCCCGCCGCATCTTTCTTCGCGCCGAGGCAGCCGGTGACGATGACCTTGCCGTTTTCCGCCAGCGCCTCGCCGATCGCGTCGAGCGATTCCTCGACCGCCGCATCGATGAAGCCGCAGGTATTGACCACCACGAGGTCGGCGCCGGCATAGCTGCCGGAAATTTCGTAACCTTCGGCGCGCAGCCGGGTCAGGATCTGTTCCGCATCGGAGGCCGCCTTGGGGCAGCCCAGCGAGACGAAGCCGACGGTGGGTATCTTCTTTTTCCGTTTCATGGTTGCAAGCAAACTCAGGCGTCGAGCGACACGATGGCCTGTACGCTGTCGTAGGGAGCCTGGATTCCGTTCTCGTCGCGCACGATCAGCCCCGCATGGGCCAGCGCCGAAACGTCGTCATGCACCCGCTTGTAATCCCGCCCGAGCGTCTTGGCCAATTCCGACACGGTGCCGGCCGGATGCCGATGGACATGCTTCAACAGTTCAAGACGCTTGGGCGAGAGGGTCGACATCATGGCTTCGAGACTGAAGAAAGTCAGATGGGTTTCCTTGACCGCCTTGCCGCGTTCAAGCCGATGCCACGCACCAGCGAAGCGCTTCCCCATCTCCTCGATGGAACCCACATGAAGCCGGACAGTTTCGCTCATGACTCACCTCGCACATGCCGCACATCGGACAGGAAATCGGAAACCAGTTGTTCCACGGACGAAAAGGCATAGCGTTCTTCACGATCCTTGATATGCCGATGATCGCCCTTGCCACGCTCGTTGTCATAGCCGACGAGGCGCTTGCCGGGAAATCCGTAGAACAGGCTGTATTTGAAAGCGTGGGCACTACCCGACACCGGCCCGGGAACCCTCCAGATCGTCATTTCGACAATGGCGCCATCCGGAAACTCGCCTCGGTCGTAGAACGCTCGCGTCGCCTGCATATGGCGAACTATGCCATAGGACGATTATGGCGTCAAGTGACATACCCGCATCGAATACGCTCGCCGCGCATCCCAACGAAAAGGACTCCCGCAGGAGCCCTATCGGTGTCGCAAAGTCGCAAGAGCTTACTTCTTCTCGGGCTTTTCTTCCGGCTTGACGTAAATGCCGGGGAAAATCTTGCGCGTCTGTTCCTGCATGGTGTCCTGCATCTGCTGGAACATTTTCTGGCTCTGCTCGACGTAGGTGCCCATCATGTGCTGCATCGCCGGTCCCTGGAACTTGAGGAACTGCGCCCACAGATCCTGGCTGCTGTCGCCGGCGGTTTCGCCGCCATACAGGATCTTGGCCTGTTCCTTGAGCTTGGCCTGAACCTCGGTGAAGGACTTGATGTTGTTCTCGATGTAGTTGCCCATCATGCCCTGCATCGCATTGCCGTAAAAGCGGATCATCTGCGACAACAGGTCGGAAGAGAACATCGGCGCGCCGCCGGCTTCCTCTTCGAGAATGATCTGCAACAGGATGGCGCGCGTCAGGTCGTCCCCCGACTTAGCGTCCACCACCTGAAACGCCTCGTGGGCGAGCACCAGTTCCTTGACGTCGGCCAGCGTGATGTAGGTGCTGGTGCGCGTATCGTATAAGCGGCGATTCGGATACTTCTTGATAAGTCGGCTCTGTGCGGCCATTGGGCTCCCCTCCATGGAAATGCATTTTACTACCAAGGTGCCGGCTGCGGAGGACCCCGCCGGGGCGGGGCGCTCTATCGACCAAGCTCGGTGCTGATCAGCAGTAGTGCAGTCCCCCGTTGATGTTCAGGGTTGCGCCCGTCATGTAGCCGGCGAGATCCGACACCAGATAGGCACACAGCGCGCCGATCTCTTCGGGCTTGCCGAGGCGACCGACCGGGATCGTGGCGACGATCGAATCGCGGACTTCCTGCTTGATGGCCATGACCATGTCGGTGCCGATATAGCCGGGGGCGATGGCATTCACCGTCACACCCTTCTTCGCCACTTCGGCGGCAATCGCACGGGTGAAGCCGAGAATGCCGGCCTTGGCCGCCGAGTAGTTGGCCTGGCCGAACTGGCCCTTGATGCCATTCACCGACGACATGTTGATGACGCGGCCCCAGCCGCGATCCGCCATGCCCGGCAACACCTGGTGGGTCACGTTGAACACGGAGTCGAGGTTGGTGGACAGCACCGCATCCCACTGGCCCTTGTCCATCTTCTTGAACACGGAGTCGCGCGTGATGCCGGCGTTGTTGATCAGCACATCGATCGGGCCGACTTCCGCCTCGATCTTCCTGACCATCGCGGCACAGGCGTCGTAATCGGTCACATCCGCCTCGGCGGCGATGAAATCGAAACCTTCCGCCTTCATTTTCGCCAGCCATTCGTCCTTGGGCGGAAAATTCGGCAGGCAGTTCGCTGCCACGGTGAACCCGCTCTGCGCCAGCGCCTTGCAGATCGCCGTGCCCAGCCCACCCATCGCGCCCGTTACCAATGCAATTCTCTTTGCCATTTTTGAAACTTCCTATCCGACTAAAAAACTCTTGCGGACCGAAGAGGCGCTGCAAGCCGCCACCTTCGGTCCGCGGCGATCAGTACATGTGCTGACCGCCGTTGATTGAAATATTGGCGCCCGTGACAAATGCCGCCTCTTCGGACGACAGATAGGCCACCAGGCCCGCCACCTCTTCCGGCTTGCCCAGGCGCGACTGCGGAATCTGCGGCAGGATCTTGCTCTCCAGCACTTCCTGCGGGATCGCCATGACCATCTTGGTGCCGATGTAGCCCGGCGAAATGGTATTCACGGTGACGCCCTTTTTCGCCACTTCCAGCGCCAGCGCCTTGGTGAACCCGTGCATGCCGGCCTTCGCCGCCGAATAGTTGGTCTGGCCGAAGGCGCCCTTCTGGCCGTTCACCGACGAGATGTTGATGACGCGACCCCAGCCGCGCTCCGTCATGCCGTCCATCACCTGCTTGGTCATGTTGAAGCAGGAATCGAGATTGGTGTGGATCACCGCGTCCCAGTCGGCCTTGGTCATTCGCTTGAACGTCATGTCGCGCGTGATGCCGGCGTTGTTCACCAGCACTTCGACCGGACCGACGTCCTTCGTCACCTGGTCGACACACGCCTTGCAGGAGTCGAAATCGCCCACGTCGCAGGGATAGGCCTTGAAGCCGTAGCCCATGTCGTTCATGGTGCGCAGCCATTCCTGGGCCTTGGTGTTGCTGGGGCTGTAGGTGGTCACAACCTTGTAGCCCAGCGCCGCCAGCTTGATGCAGATCGCCTCGCCGAGGCCGCCCATTCCTCCGGTAACCAATGCAACTCTTAGCATTTTCCTGTCCTCTCGATTTTTGTTGGGATGGAGCTCACATTGCCGCACCGAAATCCGCACCCCCGGCAGATCCCGGCGAATTCATTATGCCTTTTCCTTAACGTAGCGTCCCGGAGCCGGTTCGCCGGGCGGATAGGCCTTGCTGCCGAGGCGCCCGCGTGCCGGGATTTCCTTGCCGCCGAAACCCTTCAGCCATTTCGCCCAGACCGGCCACCAGCTGCCCTTGACCTCGCTCGCGCCGTCGAACCACTCGTCGGCGTTGGCGGTCTTGCCGTCGCTCAGCCAGTAGCTGCGCTTGTTCTTCGCCGCCGGGTTGATGACGCCGGCAATGTGCCCGGAAGCACCGAGGACAAAGCGGGTCTCGCCGCCGAGCAGGCTGCGCGACTGGTAGGAGGTCTTCCACGGCACGATGTGGTCTTCGCGGCTGGCGTAGAGAAAGGCAGGCATGTCCACCCGGCCGAGGTCGGCCTTGACCCCGCACATCGCCAGCTTGCCCGGCACCCGCAGGCTGTTTTCGAGATACAGGTTGCGCAGATACCAGGCGAGGAAAGGGCCGGGCAGATTGGTCGCGTCGGCGTTCCAGTAGAGCAGGTCGAAAGGCGGCGGCTTGTTGCCCTTGAGATAATTGCCCACCACGTACTGCCAGATCAGGTCATTGGCGCGCAGCGCCGAGAACACCGTGGCCAGTTCGCTGCCGCGCAGCAGGCCGCCCTTGCCGATGCTGGCCTCGCGCGCCTGGACCGCGGCCTCGTCGATGAAATAGCCGATCTCGCCGGTTTCGGAAAAATCCAGCAGCGTGGTCAGCAGGGTCAGCGAGGCGACCGGGTTTTCGCCGCGCAGGCGCGCCACGGACAGCGCCGAGCCGAGCAGGGTGCCGCCGACACAGAAGCCCAGGGCGTTGATCTGGTCGACCTTGCAGATTTCCCGCACCGACTCGATCGCCGTCAACACGCCCTTTTCGATGTAGTCGTCCCAGGTCAGGTGTCCGTTATCTGCCTGCACATTGCGCCAGGACACCAGGAACACCGTGTTGCCCTGCTCCACGGCATAGCGCACCAGGGAATTTTCCGGCTGCAGGTCGAGGATGTAATACTTGTTGATGCAGGGCGGCACCATCAGGAAGGGCCGCTCGGCCACCTTGTCGGTCAGCGGCGAATACTGGATCAGCTGCATCAGTTCGTTTTCGAACACCACGGCGCCGGGCGTGATCGCCAGATTGCGGCCGACCTCGAAGGCGGTATCGTCGGTCATCGAGATGCGGCCCTTTTCCAGGTCGCCGAGCAGGTTCTGGATGCCCTGCTGAATGCTCTCGCCCTTGGTTTCCAGCGCCTTCTGGACAAATTCGGGATTGGTGGCGAGGAAGTTGGACGGCGCCATCGCATCGACCATCTGCCGCGTCAGGAAGCGCATGCGGTTCTTCGCCTGGCCGTCGGCCACCGGCGCCGCCTCGGCCATCCGCTTCATGTATTCGGCATTGATCAGGTAGGCCTGGCGCAGGTAGTCGTAGACGGGGCTTGCGGCCCAGGCCGGATGGTCGAAGCGCTTGTCGCCGGCGGACGGACTCGCCACCTGGGGCGCCGGCTGATCGGGCGCCTTGCCCAGCATGCCCTGCCAGAGCTGGGCCTGGCGCGCCATCCATTCCTGTTGCAGGGTCTTGAGGGCCTCCGACTCGGCGTTCCAGGCCGCCGCATTCACGCCTTGGGGTGCCGCCGGCTGCTGCTGCGCAAGAAACTGGTTGAAGCCTTGTGCCATGGCATTTCCCGCCTGCAACATGGCTTTGAACGGGTCATTCTGATCAGGGGGGGACGACATCCGGGACTCCTCAAGACGATGTTTATTTTGCACTGCACAATAAATGGTGTCAAGAAAACGGAACGTAGAATGACGAAATGTATGTGATTGCGATCGGGTGGCTCTATGTCACCCTGCTGATGGCCGCCACCGAAGCGAATCCAGTCGCCGGCGTGCTGAGCTTCGTGGTGTATGGCGTCGCGCCGCTGGCCCTGTTTCTCTGGCTCATGGGAACACCGCAACGGCGGCGGACCCGCCTATCCCGCGAAACGATCGACGATGTGGTGGGTAAGGACGATGGTGCCGATGCCCGCCGCGATCAATAACACCTGCTGCACCGTGGCGCGGATTTCCGGCCGCTTGTGCAGGCCGGGAATCAGGTCGGCCACCGCGACATAGATCATGCTCGCCGCGGCGAGCGCCAGCAGCACCGGCACGGCGCTTTGCACCTGGCCCAGGGCGACATAGGCAAGCAGCGCGCCGACCAGCGTCGCCAGGCTCGACAGCAGATTGAAGGCCAGCGCGCGCCCCTTCGAATAGCCCGAGTGCAGCAGGATCATGAAATCGCCGACTTCCTGCGGAATCTCGTGCGCGATCATCGCCAGCGCGGTGACGATGCCCAGGCGCACGTCCTCCATGAAGGCCGCCGTGATCAACACGCCATCGACGAAGTTGTGGAAGGTGTCGCCGACCAGGATCAAGAGGCCGCTGCGGCCGTGATCGTGGGCATGCGCATGGCTGTGCGCCAGCGGCTCGTGGCCTTCGCAGGCCTCGATGTGGCAATGGCGCCAGAGCACCAGCTTTTCCATGACGAAGAAGGCCAGGATGCCGCCGAGCACGGTTGCCGTGGTGGTCGCGGCATCGCCGCTGGCGGTGATCGCGTGCGGCAACACTTCGAGGAAGGAGGCGCCGAGCAGCGCGCCGATGGCATAGCTGATCAGCAGCGACACCCATTGCACCCGCGCCGTCCAGGCAAACACGGCGGCAGCGAGCACGCTCAGCGCGCCGCCGGCCAATGACATGACGATGATCCAGGAAAGAACGGACATGGGCGCGGGATTATAGGGCTTATTCCAGCCAGATCAGGCTGGCCATGCGCCCGGTGACGCCGTCGCGGCGGTAGGAAAAGAAATTATCCGCGTCGCCCAGCGTGCAGGAGTTGGCGCTGGCGATACGGCGAATGCCCAGCGCGTCGAGCCGCTGCCGCGCCAGTCGCCGGATGTCGCACAGCCATTTGCCCTTGTCGGTCGCGACAAACGCGCCGGCCGCCTGCGGATCGTCGGCGACGAAGATCTCGCGCACCTCGCCGCCGACCTCGAAAGCCTGCGGCCCGATGGCAGGACCCAGCCAGGCCATCAGGCGCTCGGCCGGCGCGGCCATGGCGCCCACCGTCGCCTCGATCACGCCGGCCGCGAGTCCGCGCCAGCCGGCGTGGGCGATGGCGACCACGGTCGCCTGATCGTCGCACAGCAGCACCGGCAGGCAGTCGGCGGTAAGCACCGCGCAGACCACGCCGCGTTGCCGCGTGAAGCTGGCATCGGCCTCGATGCGGGGCAGCGCAGTGGCCGCATCGACGCAGCGCGTGCCATGTACCTGGCGCAGCCAGACCGGCTCGGCAGGCAATTCGCGGCGCAGCAGCGCGCGATTCGCCGCCACCGCCTGCGGCTCGTCGCCGACATGGTCGCCGAGGTTGAAACTGTCCCAGGGCGCACGGCTCACGCCGCCGCGCCGCGTCGTCGCCAGCGCGCGCACGCCGGGCGGCGCCGGCCAGTCGGGAAAAATAAAACTACTCACGTCGCAGTTCTTCCAGCAACTGAGCAAAATCGGCCGGCAGCGGCGATTCCCAGGCCATTTCGGCGCCGGTCGCCGGATGGCGCAGGGCCAGCCGCCAGGCATGCAGTGCCTGGCGCGGAAAGGCGTCGAGCCGCGCATCGCCGCTCCTGGCCTTGCCGTAGGCCGGGTCGCCGGCCAGCGGATGCTTGATCGAGGCGAGGTGAACGCGGATCTGGTGGGTGCGCCCGGTTTCCAGGCGGCATTCGATCAGCGTGGCCCTGGCGAAGCGTTCCAGCACCGCGTAATGGGTGCGCGCCTCCTTGCCGCCGCTGCGCACGATGGCCATCTTGGTGCGCTGCACGGCATGCCGGCCGAGCGGCGCATCGACGGTGCCGTCGCGCTCGACATTGCCCAGCGCCAGCGCCAGGTAGTGTCGCTTCACGGTGCGCGTCTGCATCTGGCGCACCAGGTCGGTCTGCGCCGTCAGCGTCTTCGCCACCACCAGCAGGCCACTGGTGTCCTTGTCGAGGCGATGCACGATGCCGGCGCGGGGGATCCCGGCGAGTTGCGGCGCATGGTGCAGCAGCGCGTTCAGCAGCGTACCGGACGGCTGGCCGTTGCCGGGATGGACCACCAGTCCGGCCGACTTGTCGATCACCATCAGATGCTCGTCCTCGAACACCACGGTCAGCGGGATGTCCTCCGCGGCCTCGGCAAGAGTCGGCGCTGGCGGCGCGGCGACGCCGACATCGAACTCGATGCGTTCGCCGCCATAGACCTTGCGCTTGCCCTCCGCCGCGCCGCCGTCGAGGCGGATCAGGCCTTCCTTGAGCCAGGCCTGCAGGCGGCTGCGCGAGTGCTCGGGATAGAGTTTGGCCAGGGTCGCGTCGAGCCGCCAGCCGGCGCATTCCGCGGGCACCTGGGTACTCAGCCTGGCCTGGGACGGGCTGGGGCTTCGGCTATAATCGGCCGCAAATTCATTCGAGGTTTTCACCATGCGTAGTGTAGCGGCATTCCTCCGGGCGCTCGCCCCTGTCGTATTCATTGGTGCCGGCCTCGGCTCGACCCTGCTCGGCGGCTGCGGCCTGCTGCCCGACGTGATCGACGAAACCGCCAGTTGGTCGGCAAGCAAGCTCTACAGCGAAGCCAAGGACGCCATGGCCGAGAGCAGCTACGACAAGGCGATCAAGTATTTCGAGAAGCTCGAAGCCCGCTTTCCCTACGGCCGCTACGCGCAGCAGGCGCAGCTCGAAGTCGCCTACGCGTATTACCGCCAGAACGAGCCGGCCTCCGCGATTGCCGCCTGCGACCGCTTCATCCGCCTGCATCCGAACCATCCCAACGTCGACTACGCCTACTACCTGAAGGGCCTGACCAACTTCAACGAGGATCTCGGCCTGCTCGGCTACGTCAGCCTGCAGGACCTGACCGAGCGCGACCCCAAGGCCGCCCGCGATTCCTTCGACGCCTTCAAGGTGCTGGTCAACAAATATCCCGAAAGCAAGTACACGCCAGACGCCACGGCGCGCATGAAATACCTGGTCAATGCCCTGGCTTCGCACGAGGTGCACGTCGCGCGCTACTACATGAAGCGCGAAGCCTACGTCGCCGCGGTCAACCGCGCCCAGGCGGCGATCAAGACCTACCCCGACGCGCCGGCCAACGAGGAAGCCCTCTTCATCATGATCAAGGCCTACGACCTGCTGGGCATGAACGACCTGCGCGATGACGCCGAGCGCGTGATGCGCACCAACTTCCCCAAGAGCGAGTACTACGCGCGCGGCCTCAACCGCGTCGAACCGTGGTGGAAGCTCTGGTAGTCCGCTGAGCAGGATTCCGGCCCGGCCTGCGTTCCAAGGCGGCCGGGCACGCAAGCCCCAAGGAGAAACACCATGCCTGTCGACATCCAGTCGCCCTCCCTTTGTCTCGGCATCGTCGGCACCGGCGCCATGGGCCGCGGCATCGCCCAGATCGCCGCGCAGGCCGGCATCCGCGTGCTGCTGTTCGACGCCCTGCACGGTGCGGCGGCCGGCGCGCGCGAAACGGTGATCGGCACGCTGGACAAGCTCGCCGGGAAAGGCAGGATTTCGGCCGATGCGCTGGCGGCGGCCTCGGCCAAGCTGGAAGTCGTGCCGCGGCTGGAAGGACTGGCCTCGGCGCAGGTCGTGATCGAGGCCATCGTCGAGAATCTCGACGTCAAGCAGAAGCTGTTCCAGCAGCTGGAAGACATCATCACCGCCGACTGCATCCTCGCCACCAATACCTCCTCGCTCTCGGTCACCTCGCTCGCCGCCGCCTGCAAGCGGCCGGAACGCGTGGTCGGCTTCCATTTCTTCAACCCCGTGCCGCTGATGAAAATCGTCGAGGTCATCGCCGGCCTGCTCACCGCGCCGGAGGTTTCGGCGGCGATGCTGGATCTGGGCCGGCGCATGGGCCATACGGCAGTCGCCGCGAGCGACACGCCGGGCTTCATCGTCAACCATGCCGGCCGCGGTTTCGTCACCGAAGCGCTGCGCATCCTCGGCGAAGGCATCGCTGAATTCCACGACGTCGATCGCATCATGCGCGAGGCTGCCGGCTTTCGCATGGGGCCTTTCGAGTTGATGGACCTGACGGGCCTCGACGTGTCGCAGCCGGTGATGGAGTCGATCTACCACCAGTATTACGAAGAACCGCGTTACCGGCCCTCGCCGTTGGCAGCGCAGCGCCTGGCCGGCGGACTGCTCGGGCGCAAGACCGGGCGCGGCTTCTACACCTATGCCAACGGCACGACCGAAGTGCTGCCGGCAACCGTGGTGCCGAGCCTCCTGCCCGGCCGCGTCTGGTTCAGCCAGACCCATCCGGAATGGGCCGACGTGCTGCGCGAAATCGCCGTCGCCGCCGGGGTCGAAGTCGAGACCGACTACGTGCCGAGCGCCGGGGCGCTATGCATCGTCACCCCGCTCGGCACCGACGCCACCACCTGCTGCGTCGGCCAGGGACTCGACCCGCAACGTACGGTCGGCATCGACTGCCTGTTCGGACTGGTTACGGGCCGCAGACGCACGCTGATGACCACGCCGCTGACCGACCCCGCCATGCGCGATACGGCGCACGCCCTGTTCGCCGCCGACGGCACGGCGGTCAGCGTGATCCGCGACAGCGCCGGTTTCATCGCCCAGCGCATCGTCGCCTGCATCGTCAATATTGGCTGCGACATCGCCCAGCAGCGCGTCGCCAGCCCGGCCGACATCGACCGCGCGGTGACCCTGGGCCTGGGTTACCCCAAGGGACCGCTGGCCTTCGGCGATGCGCTCGGCGCGCGCAAGATACTCTGCGTGCTGGAAGCGATGCAGGATTTCTACGGCGACCCGCGCTACCGCCCCAGCCCCTGGCTCAAGCGCCGCGCCCTGCTCGGCGCCTCGCTGCAGACGGAGGAAAGCTGAAATGCAGAAGCCCTCCGAGCTCGCCGCCTTCCGCCTGCGCCACAGCCTGCGCGTACGCTGGGCCGAAGTCGATCCGCAGAACATCGTCTTCAACGGCCACTACCTGACTTATTTCGACATCGGCGTCACCGAATACTGGCGCGCCATCGGCCTGCCCTATCCGGAGGGCATGGCCGGCACCGGCGGCGACCTGTTCGCCGTGAGGAGCGTGATCAACTACCATGCCTCGGCGCACTTCGACGAGATGCTCGACATCTGCGTGCGCGCCGAAAAGCTCGGCAATTCGAGCATGACTTTCGAGATGGGCATCTTCCGCGACGGCGAGCGCCTGATCAGCGGCGAGATCGTCTATGTCAATGCCGATCCAGAAAGCAAGACCTCGCGTCCCTTGCCGGAAAAACTGCGCCTGGCGATCGAAGCCTGGGAGGCGGGCGGTTCTGCCGGCTGAGCAAGCGCGTCCGACACGGCTGGCGAACTACAAGGTATCCCCGAGTCGTTAAACGACTACACTGCTACCTCAGCTTACCAACCAGGGAACCACAGAAACCTGTCCATGTTTCCGCTGCTCAGGTATTTCTCCATCGCCAGCCTCGCCGCCGTGATCGTCACCACGGCCTTGCTCGGACTGCTGCACCATCGCGTGGAACGAATCCAGTTGCTGAGCATCGGCGAAAGCAATCACGTCGCGCTGACCCAGTCCTTTGCCAATACGCTGCTTCCATCTTTCCGCGAACTCGCTGCAACGGCAAGAAATCTCGATACCAGTGCATTGAAGCAGCATCCGCTGATCGCATCGATCGACCGTCACGTGCGCGGTGCCATGCAGAATGCGCGGGTGGTCAAGGTGAAGTTCTATGACACGGACGGGCGCACGATCTTCTCCACCGATGCGACGCAGATCGGCCGCGATTACCGCGACAACCAGGGCTTCATCTCGGCCTTGCAGGGCCGTCCGCTGAGCGAATTGACGCATCGGGACCGCTTCAGCGCCTTCGACCGGGAAATCGTCGACCGCGATGTCCTTTCCAGTTACGTCGCGATGAGGGCGTCCGGCGATGCGCCCGCGGAAGGCGTTCTCGAAGTCTATAGCGACGTCACCGACTGGATCGAGCACACCAACCAGCAGGCCTTCATCGTCACGCTCGCCACGATCCTGGCCTTCAGCCTGCTCTACGCCGCCCTCTACTTCATTGTCCGCCGCGCCGACAGCTTGTTGGGCACGCAATATCGGCAACTGCAGCGTTCGGAATCCGAGCTCAGGGTTGCCGCGACCGCCTTCGAATCCCAGGAGGCGATGATGGTCACCAATGCCGATGGCGTCATCCTGCGCGTCAATCGCGCCTTCACCGAAATCACCGGTTACCCCGCAGAGGAAGTCGTCGGCCAAAATCCACGGATGCTCAAATCGGGACGCCACGACGCCGCTTTCTATCGGGCCATGTGGCAGAGCATCGCCCAGACCGGTTCATGGCAGGGCGAACTGTGGGATCGCCGCAAGAATGGCGAAGAGTATCCCGAATGGCTGACGATCTCGGCGGTCAAGGACGGCAACGGCGGCGTCACCCACTACGTCGGAGCGCACCTCGACATCACCGAACGCAAGAAGGCCGAGGAACAAATCAAGGCCATGGCCTTTTATGACCAGTTGACCGGATTGCCCAACCGGACTCTGCTGATGGATCGACTCGGGCACGCGATGACGCTGTGTGCCCGCAGCAACCGGCATGGCGCGCTGATGTTCATCGATCTCGACCACTTCAAGGCGGTCAATGACTCGCTCGGACACGATGCCGGAGACATGCTGCTGCAGCAGGTGGCGCAGCGCCTGCTGCACTGCGTCAGGACCTGCGATACGGCATCGCGCCTGGGCGGCGACGAATTCGTCGTCATGCTGGAAAATCTTTCTGAATCGCGCCCGGAGGCCATGCAGCAACTCGATGAAATCGGCAACAAGATACTCACCGAACTCAATCAGCCCTTCCAGCTCGGAGCCGAGGTCGGACATAACACGCCGAGCATCGGCGCAATCCTGTTCAACGGACGGGAAAGCTCGGTGGATGCCCTCTTGAAGCTGGCCGATGACGCGATGTATCAGGCCAAGGACCGTGGGCGCAACGGAATGGTCATTCATCGACAGCCTGCGCTCGATGAGCAGGCATGACCCGCCGGACTGCTCCGGGCGTCGGCCGCTGACTCCCGCTTGCCCGGCTCAGGCGCCGCGCTGGCGCCGCGCCTCGAACAGACAAATGCCGGCGGAAACCGAAACATTGAGGCTTGCCACGCTGCCGTGCATCGGAATCCTCGCCAGTTCGTCGCAGGTCTCGCGCGTCAGGCGGCGCATGCCGGCGCCTTCGGCGCCGAGCACCCAGGCGCAGGGGCCCTTCTGGTCGATCGCATAGAGTTCCTTGTCCGCCTCGCCGGCCGCGCCGATGACCCAGATGCCGCGTTCCTGCATCTCGCGCAAGCTACGCGCGAGGTTGGTCACGACGATGTAGGGCACGGTGTCGGCGGCCCCGCTGGCGACCTTGATCACCGTGGCGTTGAGGCCGCAGGCCTTGTCTTTCGGCGCCACCACGGCATGCGCGCCGGCGGCGTCGGCGACGCGCAGGCAGGCGCCGAGATTGTGCGGATCGGTGACGCCGTCGAGCACCAGCAGCAGGGGCGGTTCGGTCAGCCCGTCGAGCACGTCGTCCAGCGTCACGTGCTTCGCCTGCGCCGCGACCTTGGCCACCACGCCCTGGTGCTGGCTGCCGCCGGCCAGACCGTCGAGGCGCTTCGCGTCGCTGAGGATCACGCGCACGCCGTGGGCCTCCGCGAGTTTCAGCAGGTCGCGCATGCGGCCGTCCTGGCGGCCTTCGGCGACGGTGATTTCCTTGACGTCGTCGGCGGCGTGGCGCAGCTTGGCGGTGATGGCGTGAAAGCCGTGGATCAGTCGCGTTTCACTCATGGTCTGCCTCTTTGAGAATGCGCACTTCGCGTTGCGGGAAGGGAATGGAAATACCGGTCTGCTTGAACTCGCGCCAGATCGCCAGGTTGATTTCGGAGCGCAGCTGGCCGGCGCCATTCTGCGGGTCGGCAATCCAGAAGGCGAGTTCGAGATTGATGCCGGAATCGGCGAACTCCCTGAGCAATACCGCCGGCGCCGGCTCCACCAGGACACGCTCCTGTACCGCTGCCGCCGTCGCCATGATGGCCATGGCGCGTTCCAGGTCGCTGTCGTAGGCGACCTGCACCGGCAGCGCGATGCGTACCTGCGGATCGCTGTAGGACTCGTTCTGCACTACCGAGCCGACCAGCAGTTCGTTGGGCACCAGCGCCTCGACGCCGCCCAGGCTGCGCAGCACGGTGTAGCGCGTGGTGATGCGTGTCACCTCGCCGCGGTCGGCGCCGACCGTAATGGTGTTGCCGATGCGGATGGAATTGTCGAGCAGGATGATGAAGCCCGAAACGTAGTTGCTGGCGATCTTCTGCAGGCCGAAGCCGAGGCCGACGCCGAGCGCGCCGCCGAATATCGACAGGGTGGTGAGATCGATGCCGACCTGCGGCAGGACGATCAGCACCGCCAGCAGGATCAGCAGCGCCTTGGTCAGGCGCGCGAATACCATGCGCAAATTGTTGTCGAGCCCGACCGCCCTGTTCAAGCGGGCTTCGATCGCGCTCGACAGCCAGAGCGCGGCCAGCACGGTGGCGAGCACCGCGACCAGGCCTTGCAGCACATGCCACAGGTTGAGCTTCTGTTTGCCGGCACTGAAGGTGACCGATTCGATCACCGCGATGACCTCGGGCAGCAGGCCGACGATGTGCAGGGCGACGACTCCCCAGACCAGTAAGGCGAACACGCGCTCGAAGGGCACCAGCCAGGTGGCGCCGACCAGGCTCACCCGCAGGATGTAGAACACCGCGCGGATCACCGCCAGCGAGGCCAGCAGCGGCACGGCCAGCGAGAACAGGCCGACGCGTATCCAGTCCTCCGCCACCCAGCGCGCCAGCAGCACCAGAAGCAGCGCCAGCACGGGGAAGGTGATGCGCTTCAGCCCGCCGCGGCCGAGTTCCGCGACGCGGCCTTGACCGGCCTGCTGGCGGCGCAGCAGGCTCTCGCCCAGCAGCGCCAGCAGCAGGCATCCGGCCAGGATCGCCAACTGCCAGATCAGATCCGGTTCGTGCAGATCGGCCTGGACTTCCAGCCAGACGGTGGCCAGAGCGCCTTGCTTCATGTCATTGGGCTCCGTGCATTTTCTGCGCGTCGTCGCGATGACGCCGCCAGTTGTCGAGGTAACGCCTTGCCAGCGCCGGATTGCCGCGCAGGATCAGCAGGTTTTCGGCGTTGCGCGCCTGCGCCGACCAGGTGAAATTGTAGCTGCCGGTGATGACGACGGCGTCGGCGTGAGCGGCGTCGATCAGCATCACCTTGTTGTGCGCGGCGGCGTAGCGGGTTTCCAGCCAGACCGGGATGCCGCCCTCGACCAGCTGCGGCAACAGCGACTTGTCGCTCTTTTCCAGCATCTCGCGGTCGGCCAGGATTTCCACGGCAACGCCGCGCGCCTTGGCATCCGTCAGCGCCTTGGCGATCGAGCGGCTGGTCAGCAGGTAGGCCTGGACGTGGATGCTCTGGCGCGCTTCGCCGACCACGCGCACGATGGCCCCTTCGGCATCGTCCCAGGGCGTGAACAGCGCCTCGACCGTCCCCGTCGCCGGCAACGCCGTGGCGCCAGCGCCAACTATCCAGAACCAGGCCAGCGCCGCAACGAGATATCTCATTTGGCGCGTTCCAGCACCGCGGCGTAGAAGCCGTCGGTGCCGTGCTTTTGCGGCGACAGACGCATGTCCTCGCCGCAGTCGATGACGATGCCCTGCGCCGCCAGGACTTCCTGCGCCGGAAGGCGCTGGAAGTCGGCATGCCCGGCGAGGAAGGCATTGACGATGTCCTCGTTCTCCTCGGCGAGGATGCTGCAGGTGGCATACACGAGGCGGCCGCCGGGCTTCAGCAGCCTGGCCGCGGCGGCGAGGATCGCGGCCTGCTTGGCGGTCAGTTCATCGACGCTCTGCGGCGACTGGCGCCACTTGAGGTCGGGGTTGCGGCGCAGGGTGCCCAGGCCGGAACAGGGCGCATCGACCAGCACGCGATCGACCTTGCCCTGCAGCCGCTTGACGCGCGTGTCGTTCTCGCCGGAGAGGCAGGCCGGATGCACGTTCGACAGGCCGGCGCGCGCGGCGCGCGGCTTCAGCTTGGCCAGGCGCTTGTCGGAAACGTCGAAGGCATACAGGCGCCCGGTGGAGCGCATCAGCGCGCCGAGGATCAGCGTCTTGCCGCCGGCGCCGGCGCAGAAATCCACCACCATTTCGCCGCGCTTGGGCGCGACCAGGAAGCCCAGCAACTGCGAGCCCTCGTCCTGCACCTCGATGCTGCCGTCGAGGTAGGCCGGATGCTTCGCCAGGTAAGGCTTGGTCTTCAGGCGCAGGCCGAGCGGCGAATACGGCGTCGGCGCAGCAACGATGCCGTCGGCGGCGAGGCGCGCGATCACGGCCTCGCGCTCGGCCTTCAGCGTATTCACGCGCAGGTCGAGCGGCGCCGGGGTGTTCAGCGCGCGCGCCAGGGCCAGCAGTTGCTCGGGCGTCATGCGCTGAACCGGCACGGCCCCCGGCGCGGAAGCACCGTCCGCGCCGCCCCCCGTGGGGGCCAAGTCAATCTCGGGGCGGCCCGTCGCTTGACTTGAGAGACGCTCGACCAGCCAGTCGGGGAAATCCAGTTGTTCGGCCAGGCTCAGCTCCGGTTCCGGCTGGCGGCGGATGTCCGCCAGCCACTCGGCTTCGCCCGGCAGCAGCGCGCCTTCGAGCTGGCGCTGCGACATGCCGCGCACGCGCGACAGGGAGAGCAGCACCAGTTCGCGCGGCGAGATGCGCCGCGCGCCGGCCGCCGGCTTGGTTCCATCCCGGGGCCCGCGCCTGGGCGTCGAACCGGGGGCGAGGAAGGCCGCTTCGAGGTTCGGCCCGCAGGCGGCCAGGCGCTCCAGCAGGCGCTTGCGGCGCAGCACCGCATAGGCCGTCTCGGCGATGAAGGCGCGGTCTTTCGCGCCGCTCTTGCGCGCGCGGAAGAAGGCCGACAGGGCCGCGTCGGCCGGCAGGGCGAAGCTCAGCAACTGGGCCGTCGCCGCCACCGCGGCGTTCAGCAGATCCGCGGCCAGGCCTTCCGCCGCCGGCGCGGCTTCGCCGGCAGCGGGTCTGGCGGCGGGCCGGGCACCGGCGGCAGCGCCTTCGCGGCGCCGGCCGTCGGCGGCGCCGCGCCGCGCCTGGCTCTTGCCGTCGTGTTTCCTGTCGTCGTTCATGCTGTCTCCCCCTTTCGTGGAAAGAGGTGGGTGAGTATGCTCATGGCTTGTCCTGGACGGCGATTTCCTGCATGTTCTGGTCGAAAATTTCGCCCTTGCGGTCGGTGAAACGGATTTTCACGGGCAGGCCGCGCAGTTCGGGCGCGATCCACACCTCGATGCTGTCGCCGCCGCTGCCGCGGGTCTTCAGGCGCAGCGTGCGGCGCTTGCCGATCGGCACTGTCACGACTTCTTCGCCGAGGACTTCGACACGGTAGCTTTCCAGCTTGCGTCCCGTGGCGATCGGCATTTCCAGCGCACCGCTCTTCAGCCCGAGCAAGACCAGCTGGTAGTACATGGAGAGCATGTCCTGGGTGCCGGCGACGATCTTGTCCTCCTGTCCGGCATAGCTGACCACTCGGCGCGTCCAGTCGAAGCTTGCCGTATCGAGCCCCTTGACCCGTTCGTGGCGGAATTCCTTCGGCCTGAGGCCGGCGGCCGACACCTCGCCCTGGCTGCTTTGCACTACCCGCGCCGGTTTCAGCAAGGCGGCGATGCCGGTGGTTTCGGTCACGCTCTGCATCTTGTAGTTGCGGCCGTCATGTTCCCAGGTATGCAGCACTTGACCGACCACGAAGCCGTCGGCGCCATGGGCCAGCGCATAGCTGACCTTGCCCTGGCGCGGCAGGGCCTGCGCCGCGGATGCCTGAAGAGTTGGCGCTGGCGCTGCGGCGGCCAGCGCGGGCGGTATCAGGCCGAAGCCGATCCAGGCCGCGAGTTGCAGCAGGCAGGCAATGGCCTTCATGTCGCGGCGACCTGGGGCACATGCAGCGCACCGCCGACCGCGACCTCGCCCGAGAGCTTCACGCGCTCGGCGATCAGTTGCAGCCTGCCTTCGAGAAACCAGCGCGCGACGCGCGGGTAGAGCAGGTGTTCCTCGGCCAGCACGCGGCGGCCCAGGCTGGCCTCGTCGTCGCCGGCCAGCACCGGCACCGCGGCCTGGGCGATGATCGGTCCGCCATCGAGGGCCGGCGTCACGAAGTGCACGCTGCAGCCATGCAGCCTCACCCCGGCGGCCAGCGCCTGGGCGTGGGTCTTGACCCCGGGGAAAAGCGGCAGCAGCGAAGGATGGATGTTCAGCAGGCGGCCTTCGAAGCGGCGCACGAAACCGTCCGTCAGGATGCGCATGAAGCCGGCCAGCAGCACCAGGTCCGGCGCGTGGCGCTCGATTTCGGCGGCCAGCGCGGCGTCGAATTCCTCGCGCGAGGCGAAGCCGCGATGATCGATCACGGCGGTGGCGATGCCGCGGCGGGCGGCGGCTTCCAGGCCGGCCGCCGCGGGCCGGTTGCTGAGCACCAGCGCGCAACTGCCGGGAAGGCCGGCGTCGAGCAGCGACTCCATGTTGCTGCCGCGCCCGGAAATCAGGATCACATAGCGCTTCATCGCAGCCCCGCGACCGGGAGAAACACCGCCGTGGCCAGGCTTTGCGCGACGCGGGCGATGGTGCGGTGGCCCTTGTCGGCGATCAGGGCGGCGAGCAGATCGAGATTGCCTATCATCTTGCCGAATTCACGCTCGAAGCTGAGGTTGGCCGGCTGCTGCGTCATATCGTTGGACAGCAGCAGCAAGGCGCCGCCGGCATCGCGCGCGTTGGCCAGCTTCCAGGCGGCGACTTCGAGGTTGCGCGCGCTGTTGTAGAGCTTCTGTGGATCGAGTTCGTCGAGCATGAAGAATTCCGTCTTTTCATCGAAAGCGACATTCAGCATGTCGCCGACGCCGGCGACGAATACCGCCACGCGGTCGCCGCCGAAGTCCTCGCGCAGCGCCAGCAGGATCGCATCGGTGCCGCGCCGGCCTGCGGCTGCGGGCAGGCGCCAGCCGCTGCGCGGATCGAGCAGGCGGTCGAGCGCCTGTGTGACGCCGGCATGGCCGCCCTTTTTCCATTCGCGCGGATTGCGCCGGTAGAGCTTTTCGGCCAGCACGCGCAGGCTGGCGAACACCTCGCGGCGATGGATGTCGGCGACGCGATCGACGTCGCTCTTGCCGATCTGCTTCGGATCGAAGCTGGCGACCGAATCGCCGATCGCGCGCCCTTTGTCATTGCCGGGCGCAGCATTTTTCGCCCCCGTTTGCGCGCCGTTGTGGGAACACGCCGTCAGCAGCAGCACGAGGCCCAGGGCCGCCGCGACGCGCATGTTCAGGAAGCCTTGGGCGCAAGATGATGGCGCAGCCAGGCCAGAGCCAGCGGCGCCAGCGACAGGCCGATGGTGCCGAAGATGATCAGCGACAGATTCGCCTTGACCCAGGGAATGTTGCCGAACCAGTAGCCGGCCAGGCACAGCGAGAACACCCAGAGCACGGCGCCGGCCAGATCGAAGGCGAAATAGCGCGGATAGCTCATGTTGCCGACGCCGGCGACGAAGGGCGCGAAGGTGCGCACGAAGGGCATGAAGCGCGCCACCAGCATGGTCTTGCCGCCATGCACCTCGTAATAGGCGTGGGTCATGTCGAAGGCCTTGCGGTTGAAGTAGCGCGAACCCTCGCCCCAGGCCAGGATGCGCTTGCCGGCCCAGCGCCCGATCCAGTAGTTGGTGTTGTCGCCGAGGATCGCGGCCGACAGCAGCACGGCGATCACGATATTGATGTCGAAGCTGCCGCCACTGGTGGCGGCCAGGGCGCCGGCGACGAACAGCAGCGAGTCGCCGGGCAGGAAGGGGGTGACGACCAAACCGGTCTCGCAGAAGACGATGGCGAAGAGGATGACGTAGATCCAGGTGCCGTACTGCGCCAGCAGCATGGCGAGGTATTTGTCCACATGCAGGATGATGTCGATGAACTGGGCGAGAAGTTCCACTTGGCGGCGGTCGATAGGGAAAGATGCAATTTTACCGGAAGCTATAATCCGAACCCCATGGGAATCATCAAGCCGCTGCCCGATCTCCTGATCAGCCAGATCGCCGCCGGCGAGGTGGTCGAACGCCCGGCTTCGGTGCTCAAGGAACTGCTCGAAAACAGCCTCGACGCCGGCGCCACGAAGATCGACGTGCAGCTCGAAGAAGGCGGCGTGCGCCTGATCCGGATCGCCGACGACGGCGCCGGCATCGGCCCCGAGGACCTGCCGCTGGCACTGGCGCGCCACGCCACGAGCAAGATCGCCAGCCTCGACGACCTCGAGCGGGTCGCCAGCTACGGCTTTCGCGGCGAGGCGCTGGCCTCGATTGCTTCCGTGGCGCGCGTCACGCTGACCAGTAAGCACGCCTCGCAGGCCCATGCCTGGCGTCTGCGCAGCGATGGGACCACGGTCGAACCCGCCGCGCTGGCCGCCGGCACCGTGATCGAGGTCGCCGACCTGTATTTCAACACCCCGGCGCGGCGCAAGTTCCTCAAGACCGAGGCCACCGAATTCGCCCACTGCGACGAAGTGTTGCGGCGCATGGCGCTGGCGCGGCCCGACGTCACCTTCACGCTGTCGCACAACGGCAGCGCAAAACGCCGTCTCGCCAGCGCCGACTTTGCAAGACGCGCAAGGGAAATCATCGGCGAGGAGTTCTTCCCGCATGCGCGCCCGCTCGATGCCGGCGCGGGGCCGCTGCGGCTGTCCGGCCTCGCCGCGCTGCCGGCCTATTCGCGCGCGGGACGCGACGAGCAGTACTTCTTCGTCAATGGCCGCTTCGTGCGCGACAAGCTGTTGACCCATGCCGCGCGCCAGGCCTGGGCCGACATCCTGCACGGCGCGCGGCACCCGGCCTATGTGCTGTTCCTCGAACTCGACCCGGCCGGCGTCGATGTCAATGTGCATCCGGCGAAGACCGAGGTGCGCTTTCGCGATGCGCGCGGCATACACCAGTTCGTTTTCCATGCGCTGCAGCGCACACTGGCGACGCCGCTGTCCAGCGCAGCCAGCGCGGTAGAAGAGACGCCTGCCGCCGCACCTGCCTACCCGCCATCCGCTTTCTCCTACGCGCGCCAGTCGGGCCTCGGCGTGGAGGAGCCGGCGGCGCGCGCCTACCTCGAATTCGCCCGCGCGGCATTCGCCGACGCTGCCGACAGCGCCGACGCCGTGTCGCCAGCGCCATCCGCAGGGGATACCGCCCCCGGCTTTGCCAGGGGCATAACTTCCGGCGCGACGAACGATGGCGGCGCCCCGCTGCTCGGCTATGCCGTCGCGCAACTCCACGGCGTCTACATCCTGGCCCAGAATGCCGGCGGCCTGGTGCTGGTGGACATGCATGCGGCGCATGAACGCATCCTCTATGAAAAGCTGAAGACCAGCCTCGACGCCGGGCCGCCGGCGACGCAAGCCCTGCTGGTGCCGCTGCTGCTCGCGGCCAGCGAAGCCGAAATGGCCACCGCCAGCGAACAGGCCGAGGCGCTGGCCCAACTCGGTTTTGCGATCGCCGCCGCCGGTCCGCGCGAACTCGCCGTGCGCGGCCTGCCCGCGCTGCTGGCGGGCGGCAACGCGGTCGAGCTGGTGCGCTCGCTGCTCAGGGACCTGGCCGAGCATCCCGCCAGCCGCGTGGTGGAAACCCGGCGCAACGAACTGCTGGCGACCATGGCCTGCCACGGCGCGGTGCGCGCCCACCGGCAGCTCGCGCTGCCGGAGATGAACGCCCTGCTGCGCCAGATGGAAGAAACCGAGCGCGCCGACCAGTGCAACCACGGCCGGCCGACCTGGGTTCAGCTGTCCATGACGGAACTCGACCGCCTGTTCATGCGCGGCCGCTGACGGGCGCCGTATACGAAAAAAGCCCGGCAAGCCGGGCTTTTTTCGTGGAACAAAAACCGATCCGGCTTAAATCATTTCCCAGATCGTGGTGATGCCCTGGCCGCCGCCGATGCACATGGTGGCGAGGCAGTACTTGCTGCCGACGCGACGCGCTTCGTAGAGGGCTTTGGTGATGATCACCGCGCCGCTTGCTCCGATCGGATGGCCGATGGCGATCGCGCCGCCGTTCGGGTTGGTCTTCTGCGGATCGAGGCCGAGCACCTTGGCCACGGTCAGCGACTGCGCGGCAAAGGCTTCGTTGGATTCGACCACGCCGATGTCGTCGATCTTGAGCCCGGCCTTGGCCAGCGCGACGCGGGTCGAGGGGATCGGACCTTCGCCCATGACTTCGTGCGACACGCCGCCGATGCCGTAGGCGACCAGACGGGCCATCGCCTTGTGGCCGCCGGCAGCCGCCTTGGCGGCATCGGCCAGCACCAGGAAACCGGCGCCGTCGTTGATGCCGGAAGCATTGCCGGCGGTGACCGTGCCGTTCTTGTCGAAAGCCGGCTTCATCTTGGCCAGCGATTCCATGGTGGTGTTGGCCTTGATGTGCTCGTCGGTATCGAACACCACGTCGCCCTTGCGGGTCTTGATGGTGATCGGCACGATCTGTTCCTTGAAGTAGCCGGCGGCGACCGCGGCGGCAGCGCGGCGCTGCGATTCGCAGGCGAACTCGTCCTGCATTTCGCGCGTCAGGTTGTGCTTCTTGGCCAGGTTCTCGGCGGTCATGCCCATGTGGCCGGCACCGAAGGGGTCGGTCAGCGCGGCGACCATGGCATCGATCATCTTGGTGTCGCCCATGCGCGCGCCGGAACGCATCGCCGGCGACAGGTAGGCGCCGCGCGACATGACTTCGACGCCGCCGCCGAGGGCGAAGTCGGCATCGCCGAGCAGGATCGCCTGCGCCGAGCTGACGATCGCCTGCTGCGAGGAACCGCAGAGGCGATTCACGGCGAAGGTGACCGATTCCATGCTCATGCCGCCCTGGATCGTGGCATTGCGCGCGACATAGGGATAGCGGGCTTCGGTGGGGATCACGTTGCCCACGGTGGCAAAGGTAATGGCCTTGGGATCGACGCCGGAACGGGCGATAGCCTCCTTGACCACCAGGCCGCCGAGGTCGGCGGGTTCCATGCCGGACAGCGAACCCATGAAGGTGCCCACCGCGGCACGAACGGCACTCAGTACAACGACTTCTCTCTTGTCAGCCATTACAAAACTCCTAAATTAGATATCAACTGCCGACCCAGCTGGAAATCCAGACCAGGGCCAGCACTGCCAAACCGAGCACGAGACTGCGCCAGACGAGGCCTATGGTGCTCTGCATGAAGTCGGGATCGGCGTCCTCCCCCAATCCCAGTTCCGGACGATCGCTCGCGTCGCCCGTGTCTTGAATTACGTCATGTACCGGCATCCCCAGGCGTACACCCAGCGCGCCGGCACCGCTGGCCAGCAGTATACCGGAGCCGCCGTCGGGCCATAGATCGGCCTGATTGCGCCAGCAATACACTGCATCCTCGAAATCGCCGACCACGGCAAAGGCCGCGGCGGTGACGCGCAGGGGCAGCCAGTCGATGAAGGCAAAGGCCTGGTGCGCGAATTGGCCGAACTCGCCGAACTCCTGCTCGCTGCGCCTGCCCCATTGCTCGTCGAGCGAATGCGCCAACCGGTAGAACAAGGCCCCCGCCGGACCCAATACGGCGAACCACAGCAGCGGCGCAAAGACATGGCGATGCGACGACAGCAGGGCCTGCTCGATCGCCAGCCGCGCGATTTCGCCGGAAGTCAGGCGATCGCCGGCACGTCCGCGCCACTGCGCAAGCAGTTGCCGCGCCTGCTCGATGTCGCCGACCCGCAGCGCCAGGTGGATGTTGGTGAAGAAATGGCTGAACTGACGGAAGCCCATGGTCAGGTACAGCACGCCGACGCCCAGCAGAAACCCCAGCAGCGGCTGGAAGACCATCAGCAAGGCATACAGCAGCGACAGCAGGGCGGCCGGCAGCGCCACTCCCAGACCCCAGGCGATCGCGCCGTGGCTGCGGCCGCCATCGTTGAACTTGTCCTCCAGAAACTCCGCCGTCCGCGCCAGGGGATCGCGCACCGCGCGCTGCACCGGGAGCGCATGCAGCTGCTCGATGATCAGGGCGATGACGATGGATATCAAACTCATTGAACTGCCCTCCCCCCAGCCCCCTGCCTCAGGCAGGGGGTGACGGTGGTTCGCCGCTGCGCGGCTCCGTATGTTGGCTGCATCCCCCTTGGGGCGGCCCGGCGGCGGATGCTCATGTCCCCGAATACAGCAGGCGATGCAGCGTCACCAGCATGCCGGCGGTCGCACCCCAGATGAAATAGCCCTGCCACGGCATCGCCCAGTATTCGTGCCGGGCGCCGCGCACCTCAATGGTCTGGCGCTGATGGTTGGCGCTGTCGAGCAGGAATTCGAGCGGCGGTTCGAAAACTTCGGCCACCTCGAAATCGTCGAGCTTCAGGTTCAGGGGCGGCGTCACCAGGCCCACCACCGGGGTGATGACGAAGCCGGTGCCGGTCCGGTATTCCGGCAGGCGGCCGAGAATTTCGACTTGCGATGCCGCCAGGCCGACTTCTTCCTCGGCTTCGCGCAAGGCAGTGGCTTCGGGCGAGGCGTCGCTGGCTTCGCAGCGTCCACCGGGGAAACTGACCTGTCCGGCATGATCGCGCAGGTGCGCGGTGCGTTGGGTCAGCAGCATGGTCAGGCCGGTGTCGCGCACCACCACCGGCACCAGCACGGCAGCGGCGATCAGCTCCTTCTCGGCGGCGACCCAGGATTCGATTACGGGGGACGCAACAAGGTCTTCGCTGAATCGACGACGTATCAGGGAAAGCAGGCCTCCGCTAGAATTCGGGCCTGCGCTAAGAAGAGACTCCGGCATGAAACCGATCGCAATATTCCGTCATAGCCCCGGCGAGGGGCCGGGCTATTTTGCCACATTCCTCGACCGCCATTCCCTGCCGTGGACGCTGCTCAGGATCGACGAGGGCATGGCGCCACCGGCAAATCCCGACGAGTTCTCCGGTCTTTGCCTGATGGGCGGGCCGATGAGCGTGAATGACGAGCTGGCGTGGATCCCGCAGGAACTTGAACTGATCCGCACCGCCGACCGCCTGGGTATCCCGGTCATCGGCCACTGCCTCGGCGGACAGCTCATGGCCAGGGCCTTCGGCGCCACGGTGGGCCGCAATCCGGTCAAGGAAATCGGCTGGGGCCGGGTGGCGGTGACCCCTGCCGCCGCACAGCTGGCAGCCGATTGGCTCGGCGACAGCGCCGGCTTCGAGGCATTCCACTGGCACGGCGAGACTTTCAGCATCCCGCCCGGCGCGTCACGCATACTCGGCAGCGCCCACTGCGCCAACCAGGCCTTCGTGCGCGGCCCGCATCTGGGCATGCAATGCCATGTCGAAATGACCGAAACGATGATCCGCAGTTGGTGTCAGCAGTGGGAGGCGGAAAATGTCCCGCCCTCGGCCTCGGTGCAGACGCCGGAGCAGATGCAGGCCGACATGGAGCCGCGCATCGCGGCGATGCGCGCCGTCGCCGACCGGCTCTATACGCACTGGATCGGCGGCTTGCGCGAAGACTGAAGAGTTGGCGCTTGCCGGCCCGCGAAGCGGAATTCCCGGCAGACAGAGTCCGGTACGGCGGCGCGGTATCCCCGGCAGACAGAGTTCGGTACGGCGGCGCGGCCGATTAGTCGCGGAAGTTGCCGTACTGCAGGGGAAAGTCGGTGATCGACTTCTTCACCAGCGCGATGGCTTCCTGCAACAGGTCGCGTTTGGCGCCGGTGACGCGCACGGCGTCGCCCTGGATGCTGGCCTGGACCTTGATCTTGCTGTCCTTGATCAGCTTGACGATTTTCTTCGCCAGTTCCTGCTCGATGCCGACCTTTATCTTGAGTTCCTGCTTGGACTTGTTGCCGCCCACCGACTGCACCGGGCCGTGATCGAGCCGCTTGGTGCTTTCGCGCTCCTTCTTTTCCATTTCCGGAAACAGGATGTCCTTGACCTGGCTGAGCTGGAATTCGGAATCGCCGTGGATGGTGATGGTCTTGTCCTTCTCGTTCAGCTCGGCGCGGGCCGAGGTGCCCTTGAAGTCATAGCGGTTGCCGATGTGGCGCCCGGCCACGTCCACGGCGTTCTTCAGGGCCACCAGGTCGGCTTCGGAAGTGATGTCGAATGAAGGCATGGCGGGCTCCGTGTTCAGGCGAAATGGCAGACGTAGTGATAGGGCTCGCCGGCGACTTCGATCTCGAAGCTGGAATTGCCCGGCACCGTGAAGCTCTGCCCGGCGCCGCTGGTCTTCCAGTCCTCGCCCTTGATGCGATAGCGGCAGACGCCGGAGACGCATTCCATGATTTCCGCTACGCCGGTGTTGAAAGTCAGGGTCGACGGCATGATCACGCCGACGCTCTTCTTCGTGCCGTCAGGAAGTTGCACGGTGTGGCTGACGCATTTGCCGTCGAAATACACATTGGCCTTCTTGAACACTGCGACATTATCGAATTGCGACATATCAGATCCCCCACATTTTTTGGATGATGAACTTGGCGACGAAGCCGAGCATGCCGAACGCCAGGACAAAGAACAGGATGAAGGTGCCGAGCTTGCCCGCCTTGGACTTCCAGGCCAGTTCGCCGATGATGAACAGCATGTAGAGCATGAAGGCGCCAAGGCCGAACGTCATGCCGAACTCTGTCAGTTGCTCCTCCGAAATGCCGAACATCGGCGCGTAACCCGGCTACCCTCGGTGCTTGTTCAAGCCTTCTTCCTTGCCGCCCGGCTCTCGCTTCGATTGGCGCCGATGCGCAGGCGCAGTGCGTTGAGCCGGATGAAGCCGTGGGCGTCCTTCTGGTTGTAAGCGCCGGCGTCGTCCTCGAAGGTGGCGATGGTCGGGTCGAACAGCGAATCGGACTTCGAATCGCGGCTGACCACGATCACGTTGCCCTTGTAGAGCTTGAGGCGGACCCAGCCGTTGACGTGCTGCTGGGTGTGGTCGATCAATGCCTGCAGGGCGCGCCGCTCCGGACTCCACCAGTAGCCGTTGTAGATCAGGCTGGCGTAGCGCGGCATCAGGTCGTCCTTGAGGTGCGCCTCTTCGCGGTCGAGGCAGACCGACTCGATGGCGCGATGCGCGCGCAGCAGGATGCTGCCGCCCGGGGTCTCGTAACAACCGCGTGATTTCATGCCGACGTAGCGGTTCTCGACCAAATCGAGGCGGCCGATGCCATGCTTGCCGCCCAGTTGATTGAGCGTGGCGAGCAGTTCGTGGGCCTTCATTTTCTTGCCGTTGATGGCAATCAGGTCGCCGCATTTGAATTGGAGATCCAGATACTCGGCCTTGTCCGGCGCCTTCTCGGGCGACACGGTCCAGCGCCACATCGATTCCTCGGCCTCGGCGCCGGGATTTTCAAGGTGGCGGCCTTCGTAGGAGATGTGCAGCAGATTGGCATCCATCGAATACGGCGAACCGCCCTTCTTGTGCTTCATCTCCACCGGAATGCCGTGCTTCTCGGCATAGGCCATCAGCTTCTCTCGCGAGAGCAGGTCCCACTCGCGCCACGGCGCGATGACCTTGACATTGGGCATCAGGGCGTAGGCGCCGAGTTCGAAACGGACCTGGTCGTTGCCCTTGCCGGTGGCGCCGTGCGAGATCGAGTTGGCGCCGGTCTTCTTCGCGATCTCGACCAGGCGCTTGGCGATCAGCGGGCGGGCGATCGAGGTGCCGAGCAGGTATTCGCCTTCATAGACGGTGTTGCAGCGGAACATCGGAAACACGAAGTCGCGAACGAACTCCTCGCGCAGATCGTCGATGAAAATGTTCTTCGGCTTGATGCCCATCTGCAGCGCCTTGGCGCGCGCCGGTTCCAGCTCCTCGCCCTGTCCCAGGTCGGCGGTGAAGGTCACCACCTCGCAGTTGTAGGTGTCCTGCAACCACTTGAGGATCACCGAGGTGTCCAGTCCGCCCGAATAGGCCAGGACGACCTTGTTGTTTCCCTTGCTGCCTGATTTCTTTGCCGCGTTCATCGCTGTTTCCTCAGTCATTCACCCTGCCCAGGAGCAGGAATTCCATCAAAGCCTTTTGCGTATGCAGCCGGTTCTCGGCCTCGTCCCAGACCACGCTTTGCGGCCCGTCGATCACGTCGGCGGTGACTTCCTCGCCGCGATGCGCGGGCAGGCAGTGCATGAACACCGCATCCGTCTTTGCAGCGCGCATCATTTCGGCATCGACCTGCCAATCGGCAAAATCGCGCAGGCGCTCTTCGTTCTCGGCTTCAAAGCCCATCGAGGTCCACACATCGGTGGTGACCAGATCGGCCCCCTGCGCCGCGGCCATGGGGTCGGCAAACTGCTCGAAGTGGCCCGTGCCATAGAGGCCGGCGCGCTCCGCTTCGACTTCGTAGCCGGGCGGAGTCGATACATGGACGTTGAAGTCCAGGACTTCCGCGGCCTGCAGCCAGGTGTTGCAGACATTGTTCGAATCGCCGATCCAGGCCACCGTCTTGCCCCGGATCGGGCCGCGGTGCTCGATGAAGGTAAAGATGTCGGCCAGTATCTGACAGGGGTGATATTCGTTGGTCAGGCCGTTGATCACCGGCACTCGCGAATGCCTGGCAAAACGCTCGATGATGTCCTGCTCGAAGGTGCGGATCATGACGATGTCGCTCATGCGCGATATCACCTGGGCCGCATCCTCCACCGGCTCGCCGCGACCGAGTTGCGAGTCGCGCGTATTGAGGTAGATCGCCGAGCCGCCAAGCTGATGCATGCCGGCCTCGAATGACAGACGCGTGCGGGTGCTGGCCTTCTCGAAGATCATCACCAGGGTACGGTCCTGCAGCGGCCAATGGCGCTGGTAGGCCTTGAAGCGCGCCTTGATGATGCGCGAACGCTCGAACAGGTAATCGAGTTCGTCGCTGGAAAGGTCCTTGAACTGCAGAAAATGCCGCGGCGCCGCCATGATCAGGCTCCGAGAAACTCTTTGATCAGGGCGACCAGGGCGGCAACCAGTTCCGCCCCTTCGGCGTCGCTCATGACCAGGGCCGGCAGCAGGCGCACCACCTTGTCGGCGGTGACATTGATCAGCAGGCCGGCCGCCAGGCCGCGCTGGACCAGATCGGTGCAGGGCCGATCGAGTTCGACGCCTATCATCAAACCGTCGCCGCGTACCTCGACCACGCCCGGGATGCCGGACAAGCCTTCGCGCAGGCCGCCGCGAATCGCTGCGCCCAGCTTGGCCGCGTGTGCCATGAGGCCGTCGGCTTCGATGACGTCCAGCGTGGTCAATGCGGCGATGCAGGCCAGCGGATTGCCGCCGAAGGTGGAACCATGATTGCCGGGCTTGAACACGCCGGCGGCGCGTCCCGTCGCCAGGCAGGCGCCGATCGGCACGCCGGAGCCCAGCCCCTTGGCCAGGGTCATGACGTCCGGGACGATGCCGGCATGCTGATGCGCGAACCAGACGCCGGTGCGGCCGATGCCGCACTGCACCTCATCCACCATGAACAGCCATTCCTTGTGATCGCAGATCTGCCGCAGGGAACGCATGAAATCCTTGTGCGCAAGGTTGATGCCGCCTTCGCCCTGAATCGGCTCGAACAGCACCGCCACAATGTTCGGGTTGCGTTCGGCCAGCTGCTCGATCGCAGCGAAGTCGTCGAACGGGACGCGCACGAAACCGGTCACCAGCGGCTCGAAACCCGCCTGCACCTTGCGATTGCCGGTGGCGGAAAGCGTTGCCAGGGTACGGCCGTGGAAAGCCTGCTCCATGACGATGATCGCAGGTTGCTCGATGCCGCGATGATGTCCATACAGCCGCGCCAGTTTGATCGCCGCCTCATTGGCTTCGCAACCCGAATTGCAGAAAAACACTTCGTCCATGCCGGACAGTGCGGCAAGTCGATCGGAAGCCGCTTCGGCCTCGCTGATGCGATACAGGTTCGATGTGTGAATGAGACGGCCCACCTGCTCGCGCAGCACCTTCACCAGCCGAGGATGATTGTGGCCCAGCGTATTGACCGCGATTCCGGCCAGGGCGTCGAGGTAGGCCTTGCCCTGCTCGTCGAACAGCCGGCAGCCTTCGCCGTGGGTAAAGGCAACCGGCAGCCGCCCATAGGTATTCATCAGATGCGGCATGAATGCACTCCGCGAAAAAACGTAGTTTCAGTGTAGGGTAATGTCGGCCTTATCGGCTCTAAGCGCCGCGGCCGCAACTAAAAGTTCCACGCAAAAAACATACGGCGGCCGAAGAGCAACGCGGCCGCCGTGCTTGAAAACGTAGTTTCAGTGAAGGCTCACGCCAGCTGCATCGGCGTTAAGCGCAGCGACCGTAACTAAAACGCCTCTATACTAAGTGAAAAATTTGCCCCTGTACAGAGCAGCACAGCGGAGGATTCGTCGGTGCGGATGGCGATATTCAATCAAAAGGGCGGGGTCGGCAAGACGACTACCGCACTCAATCTCGCCGCTGCGTTGGCAAGGGATTCCCTACCCGGCTTGCTGATCGACCTCGATCCCCAGGCGCATCTGACGGCGATCCATGGCCAGGCACTGGGCGAGGCTCACAACAGTGTGTTCGCGCTGTACCAGGATAACCGGCCGCTCGATGAACTCGCCGTCATCTGGCACGGGGTAGGCCGCCTGGTCCCGGCGCATGCCGAACTGATCAAGGTCGATTCCATCTTCGGCAAGGGGCCGGCCATCCTCAACCGGCTCAACGCCGGCTTGCAGGCGCTGGAAGGCACCGGCGGCGAAAGCGTCGCCATGATCGACTGCTGTCCATTTCTTGGCGTGCTGTCGCTCAACGCGATTTTTGCCGCCGACAGGATACTGGTTCCCGTGTCCTCGGACTATCTGTCCCTGCGCGGCGCCCTGCAGATCGAGCACACCCTGAAGGCGCTGGAGCCGGTAATCAAACGGCGTATCGAACGCCGTTACCTGCTGACGCGCTTCGACCGGCGGCGCCGGATGAGCTTCGAAATCCAGGATCGTCTGCGCCAGCAATTCGGCGCCGAGCTGTGCGAAACAGTGATTTCGGAAAACGTCGCAATCGCGGAAGCGCCGGCCATGAGTCGCGACATATTCAGCCACAACGCGTCGAGTCGGGGTGCACTGGACTATCTGGCCTTGCTGGAAGAATTAAGGGCGGCGCGATTTCTCTGAAACTCCGGGAGCGCCAACCGGAGCGTGACTGACTTCCGACGCAGCCTCAGCGAACGATGAGGTTTGCGACTTCCTCGAAGCTGGCCACCGGGACCCGAACGCTGCCGTGATGGCAAACACATTCCAGAATCTGGCAATCGTGATACACCTGCCGCAGCTTGCGCTGGGCTTCGTGCTCGTCGCGACCATGGATCATCAAATTCTCCACGACCACACCCAGCCGGGTCTTGATACGAAATGCATATTTTATGAACTGATGGGATTGCATAAAACCCCTTTCACTTCAATGAAGTCAGATGATTATATGCAGTGACTTCAGCAAACTCAACCTATTTATATAATTTAGCAGGGGATTTCACAAACAAGCATGACAAACGTGGTTATACCGAAATTCACACAGGCTGCGGCAAATAAAAAGGCTGCCTCGATAATCGAGGCAGCCTTTTTTCGGAACCCTTGATACTGGGCGTTCAGAGTGCCTTGATGGCAGCCGACAGGCGGCTCTTCGAACGCGCGGCGAGGTTCTTGTGCACGATGTTCTTGTCGGCGATCGAGTCGATGATCGGCTGCGACTCCTTGAACACCGCCTGCGCCGCGGTCTTGTCGCCAGCGTCGATCGCCTTGCGCACCTTCTTGATTGCGGTACGCAACGTCGAACGCAGGCTCATGTTGTGAGCGCGCTGCTCGGTCGCCTGGCGGGCACGTTTGCGGGCTTGGACGGTATTGGCCATGTGTCGATATCCGGTAGATCTTGGGAAAGCGCGTGATTATAGGGGGGTCTTCCTCCCATTGCAAGCGGCTTCTGGCGGCGACATCCCGGATACCATAGAGGCGATGAATCTGCTCCGTGCTCTGGCCACCGTCAGCGGGATGACCCTGCTGTCCCGAATTCTGGGATTTGTCCGCGACTTCGTGATCGCCCGCAGCTTCGGCGCCGGCATGATGACCGACGCCTTTTTCGTCGCCTTCCGCCTGCCCAACCTGTTGCGCCGCCTGTTTGCCGAGGGCGCCTTCTCCCAGGCCTTCGTCCCCGTCCTGGCGGAATACCGCGGTCGCCGCGGCGACGAGGAAACCAAGAGCCTGGTCGATCGCGTCGCCAGTGTGCTGTTCCTGATCCTGATCGCGGTCACTGCGCTCGGCATGGCCGCAGCGCCCGTATTGATCGCGGTGACCGCGCCCGGCTTCGCCGCCGATGCCGGGAAGTTCCAGCTCACCGTGGAACTGACCCGGATCACCTTCCCCTACATCCTGTTCATGTCGCTGGTGGCGCTGGCGGCCGGCATCCTCAACACCTGGAGCCGGTTTGCCCTGCCCGCCTTCACGCCGGTCCTGCTGAACCTGTCCTTCATCGGCATGGCACTGTTCGCCGCGCCCTGGTTCGATCCGCCGGTACTGGCACTGGCCTGGGCGGTTTTTCTGGGTGGAGCGCTCCAGCTGGCACTCCAGTTGCCCGCCCTGGCGAAAATCGGCATGTTACCGCGCTTCGACCTGGCCTGGCGGGACGAGGGTGTGCAGCGCATTCTCAAGCTCATGGCACCGGCCGTGCTGGGCGTTTCCGTGGCGCAGATCAGCCTGCTGATCAACACCATATTCGCCTCCTTCCTCGAAAACGGCAGCGTCTCATGGCTCTACTATGCCGACCGCCTGATGGAATTCCCGGCCGGGCTGCTCGGTGCGGCGCTTGGCACCATACTGCTGCCAAGCCTGGCCAAGACCCATGCCAGCGGCAATACTGAGGACTTCTCGGCATTGCTCGACTGGGGCCTGCGCCTGACCCTGATGCTGACCCTGCCGGCCTCGCTGGCGCTGGCCATGCTGGCGGTACCACTGCTGGCGACCCTGTTTCAGTACGGTGCATTTGCCGTTGCCGACGTGCTGCGCACCCGCGAGGCGCTGGTCGCCTATTCGATCGGCCTGACCGGGCTGATCCTGGTCAAGGTGCTGGCCCCGGGCTTCTATGCCCGCCAGGACATCCGCACACCGGTGAAGATTGCCCTGCTTACCCTCGCGCTCACGCAACTGATGAACATCGCCTTCATCGGCTGGCTCAAGCATGCCGGGCTGGCCCTGTCGATCGGCCTCGCCTCCTGCGTCAATGCCGGCTTGCTCTGGCGTGGCCTGCGCCAGCGCGGCGTCTATCGGCCGCGACCGGGGTGGGGTCGGTTCACGCTGAAACTCGTCGCCGCGCTGATCGTGCTGGGTGGCGTGTTGTGGTTTGCCAGCGGCCGGGATGCGGCATGGCTGGCGATGAGCGGCAGCCAGCGCGTACTGCGCCTGGCGGGCGTGGTGCTGGGCGGAATCGCCGGCTATTTCGCCACCCTGTGGCTGCTCGGTTTTCGCGTGCGAGATTTTCGGCGCAAAGCCGCCTAGTCAATCGCCGCGGGCGACGCCTTCGCGACGCGGATCGACTGCGCCCAACCAAGTCTCGGCGCTGCGCACGATCAGATGCAGGCCGCTGGTCATGTCGCTGCGCTGCACCGCATGGCCACGCCTTTCCAGCTCCTGCGCCAAGGCGTCCGGGACACGGCCGCGCTCGATTTCAGTCGCCCCGTTGCGGTTGCCGACATGCGGCAGGGCAAGGACCGCCGCAGGATCCCCCTGGCCGTCGAGCAGCGCGACCAGGGTCCGCGCCACATAGTTGATGATGCGGCTGCCGCCGGGGGAGCCCAGCACCGCGTGGAGCCGTCCGGCGGCATCGAAGACCAGTGTCGGCGCCATCGAAGACAGGGGCCGCTTGCCCGGCTCCAGGCGATTGGCGACGGGCTTGCCGTCGCGTTCTGCAGCCGCGGAAAAATCGGTCAGCTGATTGTTGAGCAGGAATCCTCGGACCTGTATGCGGCTGCCGAAAGCGCTTTCGATCGAGCTGGTCAGCGCCACGGCATTGCCGGCCCGATCGACAATCGAAACATGCGTCGTCGCCGGCAGTTCGGGAGCGTCATCGTCGGCCTGCGCGCGACCGGCCGGAAGTTCTCCCGGCTGGGCGACACCCATGCTGCGCCCGCGCTCGATCAGGCGCGAGCGCCGCTCCAGGTAGCGGGAATCAAGCAATGCGCGCTGCGGCACGGCAAAAAAATCCGGATCGGCCAGATAGCGCGCCCGATCGGCATAGGTCAGTCGCCCGGCTTCGGCGAACAGGTGCGCCGCGTCCGGGCCGGCCGGATCACCTGCTGGTAGCCCGCTGCGTTCCAACAGGCCCAGCAGTTGCAGTACGCCAATGCCGCCAGACGAAGGCGGCGGCATGCCGCAGATCCGCCACCGACGATACTTGCCGCAGACCGCAGCGCGCTGCTTCGGCCGGTAGGCGGACATGTCCGCCGTCGTCAGCACTCCTCCGCGCTGCCTGATTGCGGCGGCAATGCGGCCGGCCAACTCCCCCTCATGCAAAGCATTTGCACCCGTCGCCGCAACAGCGCGCACGACAGCGGCGAACTCGGGATTGCGCAGGATCTCGCCGACCGGCTTCGCCTCGCCGCTCTTCGAGTAATAAAGGGCCAGCGCCGCCGCATCGCGGCGTAGCAACGGATCATCGCGCAAGAGCTGATGCAGGCGCGGCGAAATGGCAAAGCCGTGCTCGGCCAGGCGCAGTGCCGGTCGCGTCAGGCGTTCCCATCTCAGCTTGCCGTGGCGTCGGTGCGCTGCTTCCAGCATGGCGACGAGACCCGGCACGCCGACTGCCTTGCCGGTCGCCACCAGTTCGGCGAAACCTGCCGGACTTCCGTCCGCGCGGCGTGCAAAGTTGGCGCTGGCGCCACGGGGAGCCGTCTCGCGGCCGTCCCAGGCCGCCACCCGCTGCCGCCTCGCGTCCCAGTGCAGCATGAAGCCGCCGCCGCCGATGCCCGAGGACTGCGGTTCGACCAGGTTCAACACCCACTGCGCGGCGACCGCGGCATCCAGCGCGTTGCCGCCCAGTTCGAGGATTTCCACGGCGGCGTCGGTGGCATAGGCGTTCGCCGTGACCGCCATGAAAGCGCTGCCGGCCGCCGCCGGTCGGGGCGCAAAACCGCTGGCCGCCTCCGGCTGCTCACCCTGCGCCCAAGCCTGGGCGGTGCCCGCCAGAACGGCCACCAACAAGAAAAAACGGGCAGCCCGCAGGCTGCCCGTTCGATCAAACATGTTGCGAAGAATCACACTACCAGCGGCAGGATCAACAAAGCCACGATGTTGATGATCTTGATCAGCGGATTCACCGCCGGGCCCGCCGTATCCTTGTACGGATCGCCCACGGTGTCGCCGGTCACGGCAGCCTTGTGCGCTTCGGAACCCTTGCCGCCGTAGTGGCCGTCTTCGATGTACTTCTTGGCGTTATCCCAGCAACCGCCGCCGGTGGTCATCGAGATCGCGACGAAGATGCCGGTCACGATGGTGCCCATCAGCACACCGCCCAGCGCCCGCACACCGGCACCGGGGCCCATCAGCGCATTCATGCCGAAGGCCACGACCACGGGAACCAGCACCGGCAGCAGCGACGGGATCATCATTTCCTTGATCGCCGCCTTGGTCAGCATGTCGACACAGGTGCCGTATTCGGGCTTGGCCGTGCCTTCCATGATGCCCTTGATTTCCTTGAACTGGCGGCGCACTTCGACCACCACGGCACCGGCGGCGCGGCCGACGGCTTCCATGCCCATCGCGGCGAACAGGTAAGGCACCATGCCGCCGATGAAGAGGCCGATGATGACTGCCGGATCGGACAGGTCGAAGGCGAACTTGACGCCCGGCTTGAGCGATTCCAAGCCATGCGTGAAGTCGGCGAACAGCACCAGCGCCGCAAGACCCGCGGAACCGATCGCATAACCCTTGGTGACGGCCTTGGTCGTGTTGCCCACGGCATCCAGCGGATCGGTCACGGCACGCACGGAGGCGGGCAACTCGGACATTTCGGCGATGCCGCCGGCATTGTCGGTGATCGGACCGTAGGCGTCGAGTGCGACGACGATGCCGGCCATCGACAGCATGGAGGTGGCAGCGATGGCGATGCCGTACAGACCGCCCATGGTGTAGGAGGCCCAGATCGCGGCGCAGACCGACAGCACCGGCCATGCGGTGGACTTCATCGAGACGCCGAGACCGGCGATGATGTTGGTGCCGTGACCCGTGGTGGAAGCCTGTGCCACATGCTGCACCGGCTTGAACTCGGTGCCCGTGTAGTACTCGGTGATGTAGACCATCAAGCCGGTCAGCACCAGACCGATCACCGCGGCTCCGTAGAGGCGCATCTGCGAACCGCCGCTGATGCCGAGCACGCTGTCGAGCAGGCGATCATCGATCAACCAGGTGGTCATCGGATAGAAGGCCACCAGGGCCAGCACGCCGGCGACGATCAGGCCGCGGTACAGGGCGTTCATGATCTTGCCGCCCGGCGAAGCCTTGACGAACATCACGCCGATGATCGAAGCGATGATCGAGAAGCCACCCAGGGCCAGCGGATAAATGACGGCTTGTTCGGCGAACACGGGATTCACCTTCAGCAGCAGCGCGCCCAGCAGCATGGTCGCCACCGTGGTCACTGCGTAGGTTTCGAACAAGTCGGCGGCCATGCCGGCGCAGTCGCCGACGTTGTCGCCAACGTTGTCGGCGATCACCGCGGGGTTGCGCGGATCGTCCTCGGGAATGCCGGCTTCCACCTTGCCCACCAGGTCGGCGCCGACGTCGGCGCCCTTGGTGAAGATGCCGCCGCCGAGTCGGGCGAAGATCGAAATCAGGGAGGAACCGAAGCCGAGGCCGACCAGCGGATGAATGATGTCTTCCATCTTGGCGCCCGTGCCGCCCAGCGTCTTCAGCACGGCGTAGTAGCCGGCAACGCCCAGCAGGCCGAGACCGACCACCAGCATGCCGGTGATGGCGCCGCCCTTGAAGGCGACGTTGAGCGCCTCATTGAGGCCGACGCGCGCCGCTTCGGCGGTACGCACGTTGGCGCGTACCGAAACGTTCATGCCGATGTAGCCGGCCGCGCCCGACAATACAGCACCGATGATGAAGCCGACGGCGGTGGTGGTACCGAGGAAGATCCAGATCGCCGCAGCGAGTACCACGCCGACAATGCCGATCGTCGTGTATTGACGATTCAAGTATGCCTGGGCGCCTTCCTGAATCGCCGCAGCAATTCCCTTCATGCGGTCGTTGCCCGCCGGTTGGGCCAGAATCCACTGGCTCATGATCCAGCCGTAGGCGATCGCCGCCACGGCACAGATCAGCGCAAACATCAGTCCTGCTGACATAAATTCTCCCCTGATTGATTAATGTAATGAACCAAACGCATAAGTTTATCACGCGATCCTAAGGATCGTTGCCGCAGGCACGGCAACCAGTGCTGCTTCAAACTTGACCGATTGTTCGGCGCTGCCGGGGCTGGGAAGGCTGCCTTGTATGTCTAATCGACTTATCTGTTTCCGGCAGTATGCGCAAATTGCCGATCGCAGATGCCAAAATCTGTTGATGGCCAAATCGGGTTGATGGATACCGACTGCGCATAATGCCGGATATAGTACATATTGAATTGCAGGTTCGCCGCCTGCATGTGCTCGATGCTGAATTCATATTCGCTCGCATTCCGGATTATCAATCCAGTCTGTTCAAACGAAAGGAAAGCCAGATCATGCCGCAGGGTAAGGTGTTAGTTGCTCAGGGAGGAGGACCGACCGCAGTCATCAACCAGTCGATGGCCGGCGTCGTTCTCGAAGCCCGCAAGTTCCGCAATGTCGAACTGGTCTATGGTGCGTATCACGGAGTGTCCGGCATCATAAATGAGGAGTTCCTCGACCTCACCCAGGAAACCAGCCACAACATTGAAATGGTGGCCAACACGCCGTCTTCGGCGCTCGGCTCGACCCGTGACAAGCCTGACCTGAAGTATTGCCAGGAGATATTCAAGGTCCTCAAGGCGCATGGCATAGGTTACTTCTTCTATATTGGCGGCAACGACTCCTCCGACACGGTGCGCATCGTCAGCGAGGAAGCGCGCCGCGCCAACTATGCCTTGCGCTGCATCCACATTCCAAAAACCATCGACAACGACCTGGTCGGCAACGACCACACGCCGGGCTTTCCGTCGGCGGCGCGCTTTGTCGCCCAGGCGTTCATGGGAGCCAATCTGGATAACGCCGCACTCACCGGCGTCTATCTTGCGGTGGTAATGGGGCGGCATGCCGGATTTCTCACTGCCGCGTCCGCGCTCGGCAAGAAATTCCCCGATGACGGCCCGCACCTGATCTATCTGCCGGAGCGCGTCTTCAGCGTCGATAAATTCCTGACGGACGTCAAAGCCACCTACGACAAGTACGGCCGCTGCGTGATTGCCGCATCCGAAGGCATCCATGACAACCAGGGCACCCCCATCATCACCCAGCTCAGCAGCCAGGTGGAGCGGGATGCCCATGGCAACGTCCAGCTGTCCGGCACCGGGGCGCTTGCCGACCTGCTGTGCGACGAGATCAAGAACAAACTCGGCATCAAGCGCGTGCGCGGCGACACCTTCGGCTATCTGCAGCGGTCATTCATGGGCTGTGTTTCGGATGTCGATCAGCGCGAGGCGCGCGAAGTCGGCGAGAAGGCCGTGCAATACGCCATGTGGGGCGATCGTGACGGATCGGTCGCGATCAAGCGCACCGGCTTTTATTCCGTCGATTACCAGTTGGTCCCACTGGAAAGCGTGGCCGGGAAAACGCGCGTGATGGAAGATGAATTCATCGCCGCCAACGGTACCGACGTCACCGATGCCTTCCGCCTTTACCTGCGCCCCTTGCTCGGTTCCGGCATGCCCGACGCCTATCGGCTGCGGCTCAACAAGGTCGAAAAGATCCTGAAATCCGGGAAATAAGCCGGTCGCCGAACCGGCGCTGATCGTGGCCGATTGATCCGGGCCGTAGGTCCCGGATCAATCACCGAAGGCGATGCCCAGGTCCCGGCCGGTCTGCAGGGTATCGCTGTCGAGCGGGACCGCCTTCATGCGGCCAGCGACTTCCTCCAGCGCAACATAATTCACGTTGGGGAATCCGAGCGCCACCATGATGCCGGATTGCCCTTCCTCCAGGGCCCGGACCGCGGCAGTGCCAAAGCGCATGGCGGCGAGGCGATCGAAGGAAGTGGGACTGCCGCCGCGCAGCAAATGGCCCAGCACCACCACCCGGACATCCTTGCCGGTGCGGTCGCCGAGTACCCGCGCAACTTGTTCACCGACACCGCCGAGTCGCTCGGCATGACCGATCTCCGCCGGGGCCAGCACTTCCCTGTGGCCGTGGATGGGCTCGGCCCCTTCGGCTACCAGGACCAGTGAATACATTCTGCCCTCGGCATCCCGAGCGCGAATCTTGGCGGCCACCTTGTCGATATCGAATGGAATCTCCGGAATCAGGATGGCGTGAGCGCTGCCGGAAATGCCCGCATGCAGCGCGATCCATCCTGCATAACGCCCCATGACCTCGACCACCATCACCCGCTGATGGCTTTCCGCGGTGCTGTGCAAGCGGTCCAGACACTCGGTGGCGAACGCCACCGCCGTGTCGAAGCCGAACGTAGTGAAGGTCTTGTCCAGATCGTTGTCGATGGTCTTGGGCACACCGACGACGCGCAGCCCCTTCTGGTGCAGGGCGTTGGCGATGGTCAGCGAACCGTCGCCGCCGATGGAAACCAGGGCATCGATTTCCTTGCGCGCAAAGTACTCGAGAATCTCCCCTGAAAGATCCATGTCCTTGGTCGTGCCGTCGGGCATTTTCATGGGGAAATGCAGCGGGTTGCCCTTGTTCGTCGTACCGAGGATGGTGCCGCCCAGATGCCCTATGCCGCGCACCTTCTCGCGGGTGAGGCGGGATACGCCGCCCTCGGGGTATCGTTCGGGGAAGAGAATGCCGTTGAACCCGTCACGGATGCCGTAGCATTCCCAGCCCCGATTGGCGGCGGCGATCACCACGGCCCGTATGACGGCATTGAGCCCGGGGGCGTCGCCACCCCCGGTGCACACGGCTATGCGGCGGATGTGACTGGACATGAAACCTCCTGCGCAAAAATGAGCCGGGCGCCTATTTCATCAAGAATCGTCAGCTCAGCGCGGTGAACACGGCACTCTTGATCGAATCAAGCGAGCCGACACCGGCAACTTTGCGGTGCCTGGGCGCGCCCTCGGCTCCCGTGGCGGACCACTTCGAATAGTAATCCACCAGCGGCTTGGTTTGGCTGTGATACACGGAGAGGCGTTTCCTGACTGTTTCTTCCTTGTCGTCGTCGCGCTGGATCAGCGCTTCGCCCGTTAGGTCATCCTTGCCTTCGACCTTGGGCGGATTGAACACCACGTGATAAGTGCGCCCGGAACCGGGGTGCACGCGACGGCCGCTCATGCGCTTGATTATTTCGTCGTCGTCGACGTCGATCTCAAGTACATAGTCGAGCGCAATGCCCTGGGCGCGCAAGGCTTCGGCCTGGGGAATGGTCCGCGGAAATCCGTCGAAGAGGAAACCCTTGGCGCAATCGGGCTGCTTCAGGCGCTCGGCGATCAGTCCGAGAATGATGTCGTCGGACACCAGGCCGCCGGCATCCATGACCTTTTTTGCCGCCAGGCCCATCGGGCTCCCGGCCTTGACTGCCGAACGCAACATGTCGCCCGTCGATATCTGCGGAATTCCATATTTCTCGCAAATGAATGCTGCCTGCGTCCCCTTGCCGGCGCCAGGAGCACCCAACAGAATCAATTTCATAACTACCTCCCAAAATTTAGTTTATCTACATGATTTACAAGTGCTTTTTACTTTTTCGAGCAAGCCAAAACTTACTCCGAATCGATGTCTGCGTCAAACAGCCGACGCACGCGTTCGAGGTCTTCGGCGGTATCGACACCGGGGGCCGGGGCGTGATCGACGCTGACGACCTGGATCGGATAACCATGCCAAAGCGCGCGCAACTGCTCCAGAGACTCGCAGCGCTCAAGCGGCGAGGCGGCAAGTTGTCCGAAGCGCCGCAGGAAGCTCACCCGATAGGCATATAGGCCGATGTGGCGCTGCGCCGGCAGGTCCGCGGGCAACTCGCCGGGCCCGGCTGCAAAGCGGTCACGATCCCAGGGTATCGGAGCGCGGCTGAAGTAAAGCGCGCGGCCGCGCGCGTCGCAGACGACCTTGACCACGTTGGGATTGAAGAAATCGGCGGCGGCCGTCAGGGGATGGGAGACGGTCGCCATCGCCGCTTCGGGGTCGTCGCGCAAAGCCACGGCCACGGCCTCGATCAAGACTGGATCGAGCAGAGGTTCATCGCCCTGCACATTCACCACGATGTCGGCGTCATTCCACTGCAATCGATCGGCCACTTCGGCGATGCGATCGGTGCCGCTGATGTGGTCCGCCCGCGTCATCACGGCATCGAAGCCATGCCGGCCAACGGCTGCGGCAATCCGCTCGTCATCGGTGGCGATCCATACGCCATCCACCCGTGCGCGCCGCGCCGCCGCCGCCACGCGAACAATCATCGGCTGGCCGGCGATATCGGCCAAGGGTTTTCCCGGCAGACGCGTCGAAGCGTAGCGTGCCGGAATGACGACGCGAACGGTCATCAGTATTCTTCAGGAGCCAACTGACGTGCCTCGTCTTCCAACATCACCGGAATGCCGTCCTTCACCGGATAGGCCAGCTTGCAGCCTTTGCAAACCAGTTCAGCGGTGGCCTTGCGGTTCTCCAGCGGCCCCTTGCAGACGGGACAAACCAGGATTTCAAGCAGACGGGTGTCCATTGAGTTTCTCCAGAACGAATGCGGCAAGGTCGGGGTTTACGTCCGCCGTTACGGGCAACACCCAAACCGGCAGCGACAGGGAAAGGCGGCTCAATTTTACGGCATCCTTTTCCGTGGTCAGTATGGCGTCGCCGGCAAATGCGAGATCGCCGGCGCGGTAATCGTGGTGATCGGCGAAGGCATGCCCGGCGAACACCAATCCCATTTCCCGCAGGTGATCAAAAAAGCGCTGCGGCGCGCCGATGCCGGCTACCGCATGCAATTTTTGGCCCGCCAGATCGGCCGGGCCGCAGGTGATCCGCGGATCGTCGAGACGGTGAAAGCGCATGCCCAGCAAGCGCATCGCGAATACGGGGCGATCAAGAGTTGGCGCTGGCGACACGGCGTTGCCGTTGTGCACCACGGCATCGACCTCGGCCAGGCGCGCGACGGGCTCCCGCAGAGGCCCGGCCGGCAGGCACCAGCCATTCATGATTCCTCTTTCATCGAATACCGCGATCTCGACGTCGCGCTTCAGGCGATAGTGCTGCAGGCCGTCATCGGCAAGAATCACATCGCATTGCGGGTATGCCGCGAGCAGGGCGCGCGCCGCTGCCGGCCGGTCGCGGCCGACAAATACCGGACAATCGGCACTGCGCGCCAGCAGCAATGGTTCGTCACCGACGGCGGCGGGATCGCTGCCTACTGTGACTTCCATCGCCTGCCGAGCGTCGCTTCGATAGCCGCGACTGACAATGCCCGGATGCCGTCCGAGACCGCGCAATTGCGCCGCCAGATGGATGACCAGCGGTGTCTTGCCGCTGCCGCCCACGGTAATGTTGCCGACTATCACCACCGGCACCGGCAGGCCTTCGCCGGGCAGCAAGCCGCTGCGGTAGAGGGTGCGGCGCAAGGCGACAAGGACGAGGAACAGCAGCGAAAAGGGGTACAGCAGACAGGCCAGCAGGCCGCGTTTCCGCCAGACGGCGGCAAGTCCGCCGGCGTCAGCGTTGCGCCTGCTGCGTGGCAAAGGAAATGTGCGACAAGCCTGCCTGCTGGGCGGCCTGCATGACGTCGATGACGCTTTGATGGGCCGCCTTGGCGTCGGCGTTGATGATCACCACCGGTTCCTTGCCGCCTTCCGTCAATCGCTTCATCGCGTTGGCAATCGACTGGATGTCGCGACCGTCGACCGGGGCGCGGTTGACCATGATCTCGCCGGCGGCGGTGACCACCACGTTTATTTCGTTCGGCTGTTCCTTGTTCTGGGTTGCGTCCGCCGTCGGCAGATTGATTTCCAATCCGGAAAACTTTGAATAGGTGGTGCTGATCATGAGAAAAATCAGGATCACCAACAGCACGTCTATCATCGGGATCAGATTGATCTCGAGTTCTTCGCGCTGCCGTCCTCGCTGGAAGTTCATGGCCCTGCCCCTACTTGCGCTCGCCGTGCAAGACCTCGACCAGCTTCACTGCTTCCTGCTCCATCTCGACCAGGAAACCGTCGACCAGTGCCCGGAAGTGGCGATAGAAGATCATGCTCGGAATGGCGATGATCAAACCGAAACCGGTGTTGTAGAGCGCCACCGAAATACCGTGAGCCAGCGCCTGCGGATTATTGCCCGACGACGTCGGCGAACCGAAAATCTCGATCATGCCGACCACGGTGCCGAACAAGCCCATCAACGGCGCAATCGAGGCAATGGTGCCCAGCGTGGTAAGGAAGCGTTCAAGTTCATGAGCCACGCCGCGCCCCGCTTCTTCGATCGCCTCCTTCATGATCTCGCGCGAACTCCTGGCATTGCGCATGCCGGCGGCAAGCACGCGGCCCAGCGGGGAATGGGCTTCGAGGCGCGCCAGCGTAGCGTCCGATATTCCGCTTTGGCGGTAGTCGGCCACCGCGCTTTGCAGCAGCCCGGCGGGAACGATTTTGGGGCGGCGCAGTGCCGCGGCACGCTCGATGATCAGTGCGACAGCGATGATGGACGCCAGCAGCAGCGGCCAGATGGGCCAGCCGGCGGCCTGAATGATGGAAAACACGGGGGCAACTCCGGTGAGCGGGAAAGCGCGAACTTTAGCCGGAGTGGGCCGATTCGGCAATACAAACTGGATGCCGGCCGCCAACAGCTTTGTCGCCGCAGATTGATGCCCTTCGGACCGGCACCCGGCGCGCCGAGCTTATCCACAGAATCTGTGGATAAGCTTGTGGATCACCATGTGCGAAACTCGCCGAACCAGCCAGCCGCAAGGACTTGCGCTCGTCGGAGCAATTTTAGAACATTAAAAGTTTAACTATGAAACATGTAGTTAGATACCGCCACCAGCGACTGCATGGCTCCCGGGCCTTGCCGCAGGGATGCGGCCTTAGGCAGATGCTGTAGAATTTTTTTCCTCCACTCGAGGCCTTCTGCCAGCCCATGCTCGATCCTGCAACCGTCGTCACCATCAGCGAACTCAACCGGCTTGCGCGCCAAAGCCTGGAAAGGGAGTTTCCGCTGCTTTGGGTTGCCGGAGAAATATCCAACCTGACCCGCGCCACCTCGGGCCACGTCTACTTCTCGCTCAAGGATGAAGCGGCCCAGGCGCGCTGCGTAATGTTCCGCTCGCGCGCCCAGTCGATTCCCTGGAAACTGGAAAACGGCCTGCAGGTCGAGGCGCGCGCCCTGGTGTCGCTGTATGAAGCACGGGGCGACTTCCAACTGAATATCGAGACGCTGCGTCGTGCCGGACTCGGCCGTCTGTTCGAGGCCTTCGCCCGCCTCAAGGCGCGACTGGAAACCGAAGGCCTGTTTGGCCCCGGGCGCAAGCGCGCCCTGCCGCGTTTCCCGCGGCGCATAGGAATTGTCAGTTCGCCGCGCGCCGCCGCGTTGCGCGACGTGCTGGCGGCATTGAAGCGGCGCGCCCCGCATCTCACGGCAATCCTTTATCCGACCCCGGTACAAGGCGACAGTGCCGCTGGAGAAATCGCCAAGGCGATCGCGGCGGCTGGTCGGCGCAATGAATGCGACCTGCTGCTGATCGTTCGCGGCGGCGGCAGCATCGAAGACCTTTGGGCCTTCAACGAAGAGGTCGTCGCCCGGGCGATTGCCGCCAGTCCGCTGCCGACGATCAGCGGCGTCGGTCATGAAACCGATGCCACCATCGCCGATTTCGTCGCCGACCTGCGTGCCGCCACCCCGACCGCTGCCGCCGAACTGGCCACGCAAGGCTGGTACCAAGCTGCTGGCGAAATTGCAGACCTGGGAACCGCCCTGATGCGGTCCATGCAGTACCGTATGGCCCGGCAGCAGCAGGGACTGGATCACCTCTCGCTGCGCCTGATGCATCCGGCGACACGCCTGTCGCAAGCGCGTGACCGCATCGCCCTGCTCGGCGCGCGGCTCGACGCCTCTCTGGGGCGCGCATTGCGTCGGCACCGGGAGCGACTGAGCCGCGCGGCTCTCGCCCTGGGTCGCAACATCCCGCGCACCGAACGACGCAGCGGACGACTCGGGTTGCTGGCGCAGCGTCTGCGCACCGCACTGCGCGAACAGCAACAGAAACGGACGAACGCCCTCGAAAACATCGAGGCGGCACTGGCACACCTCAATCCGGAGGCAATTCTGGCCCGCGGCTTTTCCATCGTTCGCGATGCCAGCGGCAACCTGGTCACCGATGCTGCCAATCTGCATCCAGACCAAATCGTAAGCCTTCATCTGGCGCGGGGCGAAGCCGAAGCGGCTATCGTCAGAACGGTTTGCGACTAGCGGTCATTTGCCATATGAATTATTCTTGACTATAATAGTCAAGTTTGCTGCCTTATATCCCACTGCAACAGGAGAACCAAAATGGAACATACCCTCCCCCCCCTGCCGTACGCGATGGACGCACTGGCCCCGCACATTTCGAAGGAGACCTTCGAATACCATTACGGCAAGCACCACCAAGCCTATGCGACCAACCTGAACAACCTGATCAAGGGCACCGAGTACGAGAACCTCGACCTCGAAGCCATCATCAAGAAAGCGCCGGCCGGCGGCATTTTCAACAATTCCGCCCAGGTCTGGAACCACAGCTTCTTCTGGAACAGCATGAAAGTTGGCGGTGGCGGCACGCCGAGCGGCGCCCTGGCTGATGCGATCAACAAAAAATGGGGCAGTTTCGACGAGTTCAAGAAGGCCTTTCAAACCTCCGCCGTCGGCAATTTCGGCTCAGGCTGGACCTGGCTGGTGAAGAAGCCCGATGGCTCGGTGGATATCGTCAATACCTCGGGCGCCGGCACACCGCTGACCAGCGAAAACAAGGCGCTGCTGACCATCGACGTGTGGGAACATGCCTACTACATCGACTACCGCAACGCCCGGCCCAAGTTTGTCGAGACCTTCCTCAATTCCCTGGCAAACTGGGATTTCGCGGCAAGGAATTTCGCCTGAGCAAGACGGCTCTGCACGGCTGAGTCGACATCAGAAAAGGGCGCCGCGCGGCGCCCTTTTCCATTTGAACACTGAGGAATCGGCATGGAATCCAGGATCACGGAACTCGAAATCAAGCTCGGCCTCAACGAAGATCACCTTGAAGAACTCAACCGCACGGTGTTTCGCCAGCAGCAACAGATCGATCTGCTTCAGGCGCAGATCCGCGAGTTGTACCAGTTGATGCAACCGGCCGCGCCCAGCGAACCACGAAACCTGCGCGACGATATCCCGCCGCACTATTGATTGAGCATCGCGCCGAACAATCGGCGGTCTTCAGCGGCCGGCAGGCGCTTTTCCAATTCCGGTGATCGAAAATCCGGCACCCAGACCGCGACTCCTGAACCAACCGAGATTCATTTCCAGGGCGAAGCGTGCCGGCCCGGCCGAACAATGGTTGGCGTCCGTCTTGGGCTGCATGTCCTCGACGTTGATGATCTTGCCTTTTTCGTCAAGGAAAGCCACCGACAGCGGCAACAGCGTGTTGCGCATCCACATGCACTGGATTCCGGCCTCGGGAAACACGAACAACATCCCGCGCTGGGGTGCCATGACCGTACGCAACATCATTCCGGTCTGGCGACTCTCGGGGGTTGCGGCGACTTCCGCTTCGATCCGGTGCATTCCGGCAAACAATTCGAGCAAGGGCAATTGCGGCTGCTGAGCCCATGCCGGCATGGAAACGATCAGCGACAGCGCCAGCAACACTGTTCTCAACAACATCTTGAACCTCCTTCGACAAACTCACGGCCGCGGAGCGGCTGTACACCCGAACCAGGTGTGAAAAACCAAGTCCGGCCCTGGCGCGGGACCTGGACTTTCAGTGAATCGGCAGATTAATCGACAATCCCGGATCAATAGACAAAAAAATGGCAGGTACCCCTGCCATTTCTTAATCCGGACTGCGGAAATTACTTGGCGGCTTCAGCTTTCTTGGCCTTCTTGGCCTTCTTGGCCTTCTTTTCAGCCTTGGCCGGAGCGGCATCAGCCTTCGGCGCATCAGCCTTGGCGGCAGGGGCGGCCGGGGTGGCGGGGGTGGCCGGAGCGGCGGCCGCCTTGGCAGCCGGGGCAGCCGGAGTCGCCGGAGTGGCGGGAGTAGCAGCCTTCGGTGCGTCGGCAGCGAAAGCGGCGGTGGCAATCAGGCCGGCAAACAGGGTCGCGAGGAGCTTGGTCATGGTGTTACCTTTCGTTTGTTTGTAGGTGGGATTCTTTTGACACCGCGGAAACTCGCGGCGTCACGGCGATTAACGCGGGGCCTTGCAACGGGTTGACCTGCAACCTCGAATTCACGCCATTGTCCCGGCGCAAGCCCCGCCAAGGTCCATTCCCCCACGGCCCAACGAATCAGCCGCAGTGTCGGAAACCCGACGCGGGCCGTCATTCGTCGGACTTGACGGTTCTTTCCCTCGCGCAAGACCAATTCCAACCATGTGGTAGGAATTGCCGCACGATAGCGGATCGGCGGCGCCCTTTCCCATAGGTCCTCCGGCTCGGCTATGCAACGCACCTGACATGGTCGCGTGCGGAAATCGCCGAGGTCCACTCCTGCCGCAAGTTGCTGCAAGGCCGCATCGGTGGGAATGCCTTCCACCTGCACCCGATACTGCTTTGCCAACTTGTGCCGCGGATCGGCAATCCGCGCCTGCAATGCGCCATCGTCGGTCAATACGACCAAGCCCTCGGAATCGGCATCGAGGCGACCGGCAGCATAAACCTCGGGAATGGGCAGGTAATCAGCCAGCGTGGGCCGACCTTGGGCATCGGTGAATTGGGTCAGCACCCCATAGGGCTTGTTGAAGAGAATGAGACGGCTCAAGCTTGGCAACCGTTGCCAAAGACGTTGCAAAAGCGTTGGGATTCGGGATAGGGGAAGAAGTCCTGCATCGCACCCTTGCGTATCTGCTCCTGGGTTTTTTGCCAGAACACCACGTCGAACAGATCCGGATGATGGCGCATGAAGGCCTCCCGTATCTTGTCCGACACCAGCAAGAAAGTCTGGAACTCCTCGGGGAAAACATCCTGGCGTGATACCGAATACCAAGCCTCTCCGGACATTTCGGCTTCAAAGTTCGGCGGCGGCGGTATGCGCCGGAACCTGCAGTCCGTCATGTACTCAATCTCGTCATAGTCATAAAAGACCACGCGACCATAGCGCGTGACGCCGAAATTCTTCCACAGCATGTCGCCCGGGAAAATATTGGCAATGGCAAGCTCGCGAATGGCATTGCCATACTCGCGCACCGCGTCCTCCACCTGCTCGGCGCGCCCCGCCTTCTCCGCCTTCTCGAGGTATAGGTTGAGCGGCTCCATGCGGCGCTCGATATACAGATGCCTGATGATCAGGTCGTCACCATCCTCTTCCATCAGCGACGGCACTTCCTTGTACAACTCTTCGATCAGTTCTTGTGAAAAGCGCTTGCGCGGCAACGCTACATTGGAAAACTCCAGCGTGTCCGCCATGCGGCCGACGCGGTCCACCTGCTTGACCAACTGGTACTTGCGCCGCACCGTGTCGTGATCGACTTCCTTCGAACTGCCGAAGACATCCTTGATGACCTTGAACACATAGGGATAGGACGGCAGGGTGAACACCAGCATGACCAAGCCGCGAATACCTGGCGCAATGATGAACTGATCCGCCGAATGATGCAGATGGAATATCAGGTCGCGGAAGAACATGGTCTTGCCTTGCTTGCCCAGCCCGAGCATGGTGTAGAGCTCCGAGCGCGGCTTGTTGGGCATGATCGAACGCAGAAACTGGACATAGCCGGAAGGAACTTCCATGTCCACCATGAAGTAAGCCCGCGACAGCGAAAACAGTACCGCGATCCGCCATGCATCGAGGATGACTGTATCGAGGTAGAGCTTGCCGTCCGGCGTATGCAGCACCGGCACCGTGAACGGATACTCAAGAGCCCCGTTGACGGCCTTGCCGATCACATAGGCACCCTTGTTGCGATAGAAGGCCGAGTTGAGCACCTGGATCTGCAGGTTGGCTTCACGCGCGGGAACCGTGCCAAGATGGGACTGAATACTGCGCAAAATGAAATCCACGTCGCGGTCCAGGTCGTCGAATTCCCGTGCCCAGCCGAAATCGACGAAAACCTGGCGGATCGACTCGCGAAAGCCTGATTCATTTGGGTAGTAACAGCGATAGGTGGGCGGATCGGACTCAATGTACTCGGTGGAAACCGCCGGCCGCACGAAAATGAAATCGTTGTGGAAGTAAGTGCGGTGAAAAATCTGGCAGAACACCGAGTTGAAGAAAGTCTCTGCCAGTTCAGGCTGCTTGTGGTTCGTCAGCAAACCGATGAACTGAAGCTTCGCCTGTTGCCAGACGCTGTCGCTCAGGCTGTCCGCATTCAAATCGCGACGCAGTCGCTCGGTTGTCTCCCGGACCCGATCGTCGTAGAACTGGATGCGATCCCTGACGGCCTGCTGACCTTCCTGCCAGCGCGCCTGATCAAAGCGCTGCTTGGCAAGTGCCGAACTCGCATGGAACAGCCGATAGTGCTTGTTGAAGCCATCGACCAGAACGTTGGCAATGGATTCGGAAATGAGGTCATCGGATGAGCCAGCGGACATGGTGCGAATTTTGGTTAGGCTTGACCATGACGATTCTAACAGTGCGCCCCGCGGCGGCTTTCCTTGCGCAACGATGGCTGGAGGAGGCTGGTTTTTTGGAGCATAATAAAAATTGATGTATTCCGCATCCTTCTCGATTCTCAACACACCATTAATAACGGAGCAGGCATGAGCACTTCCCTAATCAAGGTTCCCGCACAAGGCCAGAAAATCGTTCCTGGGCAGCCAACCCCCGACAATCCCATCATTCCCTTCATCGAGGGCGATGGCATTGGCGTTGACATCACCCCGGTCATGCAGAAAGTCGTGGACGCTGCGATCCTGAAATCATATGGTGGCAAGCGCAAGATTTCATGGATGGAAGTTTATGCCGGAGAAAAGGCCACCCGGCTATATGGGCCGGATGTCTGGCTGCCGGCGGAGACGATCACCGCATGCAAGGACTACTCGGTCTCCATCAAGGGACCTCTGACCACTCCGGTCGGCGGCGGCATCCGTTCGCTCAATGTCGCCTTGCGCCAGGAGATGGATTTGTACCAGTGTGTGCGCCCGGTGCGTTATTTCAGAGGCATCCCCTCACCGCTGAAGGATCCGAGCAAGACCGACATGGTGATCTTCCGCGAGAACACCGAGGACATCTATTGCGGCATCGAATGGCAGGCCGAATCCGCTCCGGCAAAAAAACTCATTAAATTCCTACAGGAAGAAATGGGAGTAACGAAGATTCGTTTTCCCAATACTTCGGGCATAGGCATCAAACCGGTTTCGCGCGAAGGCACCGAACGCCTGATGCGGGCCGCCGTGAACTACGCAATCGCCAACAAGCGCAAGTCGGTCACGATTGTGCATAAGGGCAACATCATGAAGTACACCGAGGGCGGGTTCCGCGACTGGGCCTATGCCCTGGCGAAAAACGAATTTGGCGGCGTGGAAATCGACGGCGGACCGTGGCTGAAGCTGCCCAACGGCATCGTCATCAAGGACGCCATTGCCGATGCCTTCCTGCAACAGATTCTGTTGCGCCCGGCGGAGTACGATGTGATCGCCACGCTCAACCTGAACGGCGACTACATCTCCGATGCTCTGGCAGCCCAGGTCGGGGGTATCGGGATTGCCCCGGGAGCCAACATTTCGGATCTCTACGCCTGCTTCGAGGCGACCCACGGCACGGCGCCGAAATATGCCGGCAAGGATTACGTGAACCCGGGCTCCCTGATCCTCTCAGCCGAAATGATGCTGCGCCACATGGGCTGGACCGAAGCGGCGGACCTCATCATCAAGTCAATGGAAGCGGCCATCGGCGACAAGGTCGTGACCTACGATTTCGCCCGGCTGATGGAAGGTGCCAAGGAAGTGAAGTGCTCGGCATTTGGCCAGGCGATGATTGATCGCATGTAATTACGCCAGCTGCAATAAAAACAAAGCCCGCCTGACTCACGCCGGGCGGGCTTTGCCTTATCGGAACCGGTATTACCCGGGAGCCGAAATCAAGGCTTCTGAATGTTTGACGCCTGCTTGCCCTTGGGGCCTTGCACCACATCAAAAGTTACCTTGTCACCTTCCTTCAGGGACTTGAAGCCAGCCATATTGATGGCCGAGAAATGCGCAAACAAATCCTCGCTGCCGTCATCCGGGGTAATAAAACCAAAACCCTTGGCGTCGTTGAACCACTTAACAGTACCAGTTGCCATGTAACTTTTTCCTTAATCAAAAACGAACGAATCGGCCACCGCTGCGGGCTGCAAAACACCGCACCCCGGCCGGGGCATGTTTGAAGTTCAAGTTCGGTAAAGCAGAGGGGGCCAAGCGGCGATTCAGAGGAGCTGCAATTTGACAGACTGTGAGACGACCGTAGGTCACTGCGGGGGAATTTGAACTAAACACGTTACGCGTTTTACGCACATTGTCAAGCAGCGTCAACAACTTTCGATGCTGCATCGCACAGACCCACCCCTTGCATCTTGGCCGAACACCCCAAAATACCAATCCATCGGAGTCCTAATCCCCTCCTTTTCTTGGTGTTGAACTGCACGGGAATCACATTAGAATCCAGTTATGGTTACACGCAAGCAAGCCGGGCCGGAGAGTGGCGCTGTACTGGCGCCAGAGCAGAGTCGTACCAAACCGCCGCCGATGTACAAGGTATTGCTGCTGAATGACGATTTCACGCCGATGGATTTCGTGGTGATAGTGCTGGAAAAGTTTTTTGGTTTGTCGCGTGAACAATCGACGCAAGTCATGCTCAAGGTGCATCGCGAAGGAAAGGGTGCCTGCGGAGTGTATCCTCGCGATGTGGCCGCGACAAAGGTTGAACAGGTGAGCGAGTTTTCACGTCGGCACCAACACCCGCTAGCTTGCGTGATGGAGGAAAATTAATGATTGCCCAGGAACTTGAAGTCAGCTTGCACATGGCCTTTGTCGAAGCTCGACAAAAGCGCCATGAGTTCATCACTGTCGAACATCTGTTGCTGGCCTTGCTGGACAATCCCTCCGCAGCGGAAGTGTTGCGCGCCTGCGCGGCCGACGTCGAAGCGCTGCGCAAGGAGTTGATGACGTTCATCAACGAGCACACGCCGACCGTTGCCGGCAACGAGGAAATAGATACACAACCCACACTCGGTTTCCAGCGTGTTATCCAGCGCGCGATTCTGCATGTGCAGTCGTCGGGAAAGAAGGAAGTCACCGGAGCCAACGTACTGGTGGCCATTTTCGGCGAAAAGGACTCGCACGCGGTGTTCTTCCTGCAACGACAGAACATCACGCGACTGGATGTGGTGAATTTCATTTCCCACGGCATAACCAAGACTCCGGCGACCAAGAGCAAGGAAGATCCGGCGGAAACCGAAGGCGAGGCCCAGGAAAAAGGCGGAGCGCTGGAAAGCTTCACCCAGAACCTCAACCAGTTGGCCCTGACCGGCAAGATCGACCCTCTGATCGGCCGCGACCGGGAACTGGAACGAGTGATCCAGACACTTTGCCGTCGCCGCAAGAACAACCCGCTGCTGGTCGGCGAGGCAGGTGTCGGCAAGACCGCGATTGCCGAGGGACTTGCACGCCACATAGTCGAAGGACGTGTCCCGGAGATTCTTGCCAACGCAACGGTGTACTGCCTTGACATGGGCGCGCTCCTGGCCGGAACCAAGTATCGCGGCGATTTCGAGCAACGCCTTAAGGGCGTCCTCAAGCAGTTGGCCGATAATCCGAACGCCATTCTGTTCATCGATGAGATTCACACCCTGATCGGCGCTGGCGCCGCATCCGGTGGAACGATGGATGCCTCCAACCTGCTCAAGCCCGCCTTGTCGTCCGGTGCCTTGAAGTGCATTGGCGCCACCACCTACACCGAGTTTCGCGGCGTATTTGAAAAGGACCATGCCCTGTCGCGGCGATTTCAAAAGGTCGACGTTGATGAGCCCTCGGTTGATGAAACCGTCTCGATCCTGCGCGGCCTCAAATCCCGCTTTGAAGAGCATCACGGCGTCAAGTATTCCGCCGCCGCGATCTCCAGTGCCGCCGAGCTAGCCGCCAAATACATCAACGACCGCCACCTGCCGGACAAGGCGATCGACGTAATCGATGAAGCGGGCGCCGCCCAACGCATTCTGCCGAAATCAAAACAAAAGAAAACCATCGGCAAGCTCGAAATCGAGGATATCGTCGCCAAAATCGCCCGGATCCCGCCACAGCATGTTTCGGCCGACGACCGTTCGGCCCTGAAGAACCTCGACCGCGACTTGAAGAACATGGTGTTCGGCCAGGAAACCGCGATCGACGCCTTGGCCAAAGCCATCAAGATGTCTCGTTCCGGATTGGGCGACCCGCAGAAGCCCATCGGCTGCTTCCTGTTCTCCGGTCCCACCGGTGTTGGCAAGACCGAGGTGGCACGTCAGTTGGCCTATGGCATGGGCATCGAATTGATCCGTTTCGACATGTCGGAATACATGGAACGTCATGCCGTGAGCAGGCTGATAGGCGCGCCGCCTGGATACGTCGGCTTCGACCAGGGAGGATTGCTCACCGAAGCAGTGACCAAGAAGCCGCATGCGGTGCTGCTGCTGGACGAAATCGAGAAGGCCCATCCGGAAGTGTTCAACATCCTGCTGCAGGTGATGGATCACGGCACCTTGACCGACAATAACGGCCGCAAGGCCGATTTCCGCAATGTGGTGATCGTCATGACCACCAATGCCGGCGCCGAAGCACTGCAGAAGACCAGTATCGGATTCACCAACAACAAGGGCCAGGGCGATGAGATGGCCGACATCAAGCGTATGTTCACGCCGGAGTTCCGCAATCGGCTGGATGCAATCATCTCGTTCCGTGCGCTCGACGCAGAGATCATCCTGCGTGTCGTCGACAAGTTCCTCATGCAGTTGGAAGGCCAATTGCATGAAAAGAAGGTGGAGGCGATCTTCACCGACGCGCTGCGCGCCTGGCTGGCGGAAAAGGGCTTCGATCCGCTCATGGGCGCAAGGCCGATGGCACGACTGATTCAGGACACCATCCGCTCCGCACTGGCCGACGAACTGCTGTTCGGCAAACTGGTGCATGGAGGACGCGTCACCATCGATCTCGACGAGCACGAGAAAGTCAAACTGAGCTTTAAAGATACGGTCAACGCGCCTGCAATACCGTCGCCAATCTAGCTTGTCCAGGATATCGATGTCCGCGGGCACCATTGCCCGCGGCGTGATCCTCGGCTGAACGTTTCTTCATTATTTTTCATCATGGATCTGCTCACAACCGACCTCTGCGACGCCAACGAAGGCCAGGTGCGCGTCGTTGAACCCATGTTCAACAGCTTCGGCGGACGCCCCGCCTTCTTTGGCCGCATCGCGACACTCAAGCTCTTCGAAGACAACTCGCTGGTAAGGCAAGCGCTCGAGTCGCCGGGCGGTGGCCGGGTTCTGGTCATTGACGGGGGCGGGAGCCTGCGCCGCGCGCTGGTCGGCGATCAACTTGCAGCGCTGGGCGTCAAGAACAACTGGGCCGGCATCATCGTCTATGGTTGCATCCGCGATTCCCGCGCCATCGGCGAGATGGACATCGGCGTGTTCGCGATCGACACGCACCCGATGAAAACCATAAAGAGAAACGTCGGCGAAGCCGAAATTCCGGTCAGCTTCGGCGGTGTGACTTTCATGCCCGGCGAATGGCTCTATGCAGACGAAGATGGCGTGATTGTCAGTGCCATGGCACTTCATCAGCCCTAGGTCTTATATAAGATATATATCAGCATTGCCGAAATTTCTTTACTATCGCGAAACACCTCCCACAATACGAAACAAATTCTTCAATATATTGTTAAATAACAATAAAAAATTTATTATAGTCTTATATAAGACTATTGCTGCAACGCAAAATCCTCTTTATACTGCGAAGAGTGCTCTTATTTGGAGCACCCCCTTCGACAACGACCCTGCAGAGGATTGAACATGAGTGATCGTAAAGCACAAGCCGCCGCCCTGGCCAAGGACTGGGCTGAAAACCCCCGCTGGAAAGGCATCAAGCGCGGATACAGCGCCGAAGATGTTGTTCGCCTGCGCGGCACCTTCCCCATCGAACACACGCTCGCCCACCGCGGTGCGGAAAAGCTCTGGTCACTGGTTAACGGCACGGCCAAGAAAGGCTATGTGAATTCCTTCGGCGCGATCACTGCCGGCCAGGCCATGCAGCAGGCGAAGGCCGGCCTCGAAGCCGTCTACCTTTCGGGCTGGCAGGTCGCCGCCGACGGCAACACGTCCGAGACCATGTACCCCGACCAGTCGCTGTACGCCTATGATTCTGTGCCGACCATGGTTCGCCGCATCAACAACACATTCAAGCGCGCCGATGAGATTCAGTGGTCGCGCGGCATCAATCCCGGCGACAAGGAATTCATCGACTACTTCCTTCCCATTGTGGCCGATGCGGAAGCCGGCTTTGGCGGCGTGCTCAATGCCTTTGAACTGATGAAGAACATGATCACTGCAGGCGCAGCGGCCGTGCATTTCGAAGACCAACTGGCTGCCGTCAAGAAGTGCGGCCATATGGGAGGCAAGGTTCTCGTCTCCACCCAGGAAGCGGTCGAGAAGCTGATCTCTGCTCGATTCGCCGCCGATACGATGGGCGTCCCCACCCTCATTCTGGCCCGTACCGACGCTGAGGCCGCCAACCTGCTGACCTCCGATCACGACGCCAACGACAAGCCGTTCTGCACTGGCGAACGCACCCCGGAAGGTTTCTACCGCGTCAAAAATGGCCTCGAGCAGTCCATCAGCCGCGGCGTCGCCTACGCGCCCTACGCCGACCTGGTCTGGTGCGAGACCGGCAAACCCGACGTCGGCTTCGCCCGTGAGTTCGCCCAGGCGGTTCAGGCCAAGTCACCCGGCAAACTGCTGGCCTACAACTGCTCGCCGTCTTTCAACTGGAAGAAGAACCTCGACGACAAGACCATCGCCAAATTCCAGGACGAACTATCGGCAATGGGCTACAAGTACCAGTTCATCACGCTGGCCGGCATCCACATCAACTGGTTCAACACTTTTGAATTTGCTCACGCCTACGCCCGCGGCGAAGGTATGAAGCACTATGTAGAAATGGTGCAGGAGCCGGAATTCAAAGCGCGCGAGCAGGGCTACACCTTCGTGTCGCACCAACAGGAAGTCGGTGTTGGCTACTTCGACGACGTCACCACCGTGATCCAGGGCGGCGCTTCGTCAGTCACCGCGCTGCACGGCTCGACCGAAGAAGAGCAGTTCCACTAAGCAATACTCGGCAGCCCTTCATCAGAAAGCCGCACCGGGAAACCGGTGCGGCTTTTTTGTGGGTTAGAGTAGGCGCGTGATTTGTCCACGGAGCACATGCTCGGATTTGGCTCATCAATGACTGCCAGGCTGCCAAAGAAGGTCCACTCGATGCTGTGGTCAGCACTCCAGATTGTTCTGTTGGTCTATCTGGGCCTGATGGCCCTGATCTATTTCAAGCAAGCATCCCTGGTGTTCCTGCCCGAGATCGATCGCGGATTCCACGCCAGCCCGGCGGCCATCGGTCTGCCATTCACCCCGCTGAAACTGGCCACTTCGGACGGTGAAACTCTCGATGGCTGGTTTGTTCCAGCCGGCAGGAAACCCGGGGCGCGCGGCCTGGTGGTCTTTTTCCACGGCAATGCCGGCAATATTGCGCATCGGCTCGACTATCTGCGCATGTTCCACGATCTGGGCCTGGCAACTCTGATCATTGACTACCGCGGTTACGGCCTCAGCAGCGGAAGCCCATCGGAGGAAGGCACTTACCTGGATGCCGATGCCGCCTGGCGCCATGCCACGCAAGAGCTCGGATTCCCTGCCGAGCGGATCGTCCTCTTTGGCGAATCGCTGGGTGGCGGAGTCGCCACACGAATGGCGGCGAAAAATCGGCCCGGCGCGCTGGTGCTGGCGTCGACCTTCACTTCCGTTCCCGACATGGGCGCCGACCTTTACCCACTGCTGCCGATACGCTGGCTTGCCCATATCCGTTATGACAATCTGGATCGTCTTGCTCAAATCAACTGTCCGCTGCTGGTGATCCACAGCAGCAACGACGACATCATTCCCTACAGCCACGGGCGACGACTGTTCGACGCCGCCCGCCCGCCCAAGCAGTTTCTTGAGATCGAGGGTGGTCACAATGACGGCTTCGTCTTTGGCCGGGAGGCCTGGATCCGGCAACTGGACGGCTTCCTGAAGCAGGCGTTGCCATAACCCGCGCTTTCAGTCCTATGCACCTGCCGAGGCTGCCCAATAGGCCGGATCGCGCCAATTGGCCTTGAGCAGATCGATGAACAACCTCACGCGCAGCGGCAGATGGCGGCGCTGCGGCACCACGGCGTGAATACCCGCCGGTGGCGCCGCAAATTCATCCAGCACCGTGACCAGCCGCCCCGCCTCGATATCGGCCCCGACCTCCCACAGTGATCGCCAGGCCAACCCCTTCCCGGCCAGCACCCAATCGTGCAGAACGGCGCCATCGTTGCACTCCAACTTACCGCTCACCTTGACCACCCGTACCTCACCCTCCACCCGTAGCGTCCACCCGCGTTGCTGGCGCAGCGACAGGCAATTGTGCTCGGCCAGAAAAGTTGGCGCTGGCGGTACGCCGAACTGCGCGATGTAATTCGGACTGGCGACTACCACACGCCGCATTTCGCCCAATCGTATGCTGATCAGGCTCGAATCCGCCAGTTCGCCGATGCGGATCGCGCAATCCACGTTCTCCTCCACCAGGTCGACGATGCGGTCGGACAGGTCGAGCCGCACTGTAACTTCTGGATTTTCTTCAATGAAGCGCGTCAATAGCGGCGCCACGTGACGCCGCCCGAATCCGGCGGGAGCCGATATTTTCAAATGCCCGCCGGGGCGAATTCCACCCAGGCTCACCGCACCCTCCGCATCCGCCAACTCGCGCAGGATGCGCTGGCAATCTTCGAGAAATGCCGCACCCTCGAAGGTCAGCGAAATCCGCCGCGTGGTACGCAACAAGAGCTTGACCCCGAGCCGCTCTTCCAGCGCGTCCAGGCGCCGGCCGATGATCGCTGGCGTCACCCCCTCGGCGCGGGCGGTGGCTGACATGCTGCCGCGACTTGCGACACCGACAAAGGCAGAAATCTGCTTGAACTGATCCATTCGATACTATTCGTCACTAATCAATTGATCGAATCATAGCTTCTGTATCCGAATAGGCAAGAATACAATTCACGCATTGCCGCAACCCATACCAAGGAGTCCCTCATGAGCCTGCCCGCCGGCGTTCAGATCAACGCCCCCATCACCGCCGACTACGCCAAGATTCTTACGCCCGAAGCCATGGCGCTGGTAGCCAAGCTGCACCGTGCCTTCGAGCCGCGCCGCCAGGAATTGCTCAAGGCCCGAGTCGCCCGCCAGGCCCGCATCGATGCCGGTGAAATGCCCGACTTCCTGCCGGAAACCGGGCACATCCGCGCAGGCGACTGGAAGATCGCGCCGCTGCCGAAAGCCCTGGAGCGCCGTCGCACCGAGATCACCGGCCCGGTCGAAGCCAAGATGATCATCAACGCCTACAACTCCGGCGCTGACTCCTACATGACCGACTTCGAGGATTCCAACAGCCCGAAGTGGGACAACCAGATCCAGGGCCAGGTCAACCTCTACAAGGCGATCCGCCGCGAGCTCAGCTTCAAGAATGAAGCGGGCAAGGAATACAGGCTCAATGACAAGATCGCTACCCTGCAGGTCAGGCCACGCGGCTGGCACCTCGACGAAAAGCATGTGCTGATCGACGGCCAGCGCGTCTCCGGCGGCATTTTCGATTTCGCCCTGTTTCTCTTCCACAACGCCAAGGAACAGCTCGCCCGCGGCGCCGGCCCCTACTTCTATCTGCCGAAGATGGAAAGCCACCTCGAAGCCCGCCTGTGGAACGACATCTTCGTCATGGCGCAAAACGAGATCGGCCTGCCGCAGGGCACGATCAAGGCCACGGTGCTGATCGAGACCATCCTCGCCACCTTCGAACTCGAAGAAATTCTCTACGAACTGCGTGAGCACAGTGCCGGCCTCAACGCGGGACGCTGGGACTACATCTTTTCCTGCATCAAGAAGTTCAAGCGCAACAAGGATTTCTGTCTTGCCAATCGCGGCGCCATCACCATGGAAGTACCCTTCATGCGCAGCTATGCGCTGGCACTGGTCAAAGCCTGCCACAAGCGCGGCGCCCCGGCCATCGGCGGCATGAGTGCGCTGATCCCGATCAAGAACGACCCGGTGGCCAACGAAAAGGCGCTGGCCGGCATCCGCCATGACAAGACCCGCGACGCCAACGACGGCTTCGATGGCGGCTGGGTGGCTCACCCCGGCCTAGTGCCGATCGCCGCGGAAGAATTCCAGAAGGTGCTGGGCGAGCGCCCCAACCAGTGGGAAAAGCAGCGCGACGAAAACTTCGGCCCCAAGGACTGGCTCAACTTCCAGCCCGAGCAGCCGATCACCGAAGTCGGTGTGCGCAACAACATCAACGTCGGCATCCATTACCTCGGCTCCTGGCTTGCCGGCAACGGCTGCGTGCCGATCCACAACCTGATGGAAGACGCCGCCACGGCCGAAATCAGCCGCTCCCAGGTGTGGCAGTGGGTGGTGTCGCCCAAGGGCAAGCTCGATGACGGCCGCAAGGTCACCGCCGACATGGTGCGAGGCTTCATCCCGGAGGAACTGGCGAAGGTGAAAGCCACGGTCACTGCCCAGGGCGAAAAGACCGAGACCTACGATCAGGCGGCGAAGATCTTCGAGGAAATGTCGCTCGCCGACAACTATCCCGAGTTCCTCACGCTGCCGTTGTACGAGGCAATGGAGTAACTGCCTATCGCATCCCAGGCAAAATTCAAGAGTTGGCGCTGACGACACGGCGGCCATGATGCGCAAGGATTCCTTGCGGCCAGCAAACGGCATTCTCCGCGAGGGGGGTGCCGTTTTTGCTGCGGGAGTCTGACAGGTCTGGGTGCGTGCGAGTCGGCTGACATTGATGACACCAAAAGCAACCCTCTCGATGGGGCAATCATTTTTTTTTGTGCACTCAATCGGGCACGGTCTGCAATAATCCCCCTGCGACCAATAATGATGTAAATAAATCGCTGCAGGAGGAGATGGGTGGGGCAGAAACTGGGGCCAGTCCGTATGTGGACCGGCATCGGATGTTCGGTCGCAGTTCTGCACGCTTGGCCATTTCCATTTGACTCGAAAACCAACGTTTTGCCGCTTTCGGCTTACGGACCATTTGGATTTTAACAATGGCTGACGACACTCAAAAGACCGAATGCAAAGACGGGTTTTTCCGCTGCCTTCTGAACCCGCCCAAATGCTCCATGCTGCGCATGATCGTCATCGGCGTGCTCGGCGGCGTGATTGTCTGGGGCGGCCTCAACACCGGCATGGAATGGACCAATCGTTCCGAGTTCTGCATGTCCTGTCACGAAATGACGATTCCCTTCGAGGAATTGAAGAAGACGGTCCATTACAAGAATCGCAGCGGCACCACGGTACAGTGCGCCGACTGCCATGTCGCCAGCAGCAAGACGCCGACCGACTACGTATTCAAATCCGTGCAGAAGATCATGGCCGCCCGCGACGTGGTCGGCCACATCCAGGGAACGGTCGATACACCGGAGAAGTTCGAGGCCTATCGCCTGACGATGGCCAAGCGGGTCTGGGAAAGGATGAAAGACCGGGACTCGAAAGAATGCCGCAACTGCCACGACTTCAAGACCATGGACCCGGAAAAGCAGAAAGACCGCTCGGTGGTCAAGCACGAAGGCGCGATCGAGGATGGCAAGACCTGCATCGATTGCCACAAGGGCATCGCCCACAAACCTGTGCATCAGTTGCTGGAGCAGGAAGAAGCCGCGAAGGCGGCCAAGAAGGAAAGCTGACGGATTTCAGTGCATTGCTAGAGGAATGAGATTATGAAGAAGATTGCATTTGTCGTAACGGGCGCGCTGCTTGCCGGTGGGGCATTCGCAGCTCCCGACTGGAGCAAGGTTACCCCGCGCAAGATGACTTTGTTCTATCCGGGTCAATCCTCGCTGGAATGGGTGATGAACAAACCCGACCATTCGGCGGTGCCGGATATTGTCGACAAGAAGCGGCCATGCGCCAAATGTCATGAGGGTGACGCCAACGAGATCGGTGCGAACATCGTTGCCGGCAAGCCGGTTGGCAGTTCCAAGACCGTACTCGAGCCCACGCCGCCCGCCGGCAAGGCAGGATCGATCCCGGTGATGTTCCAAGCCGCGCATGATGGCAACAAGGTCTACTTCCGATTCGAATGGATACCCCCAAAAACCGGCACCAAGAAGCTCGACGCCAAGAACGAAGTCAAGCTGACCATGATGTTCGACGGTGGCGGCACGGTCGAAGGCACCGAAATAAATGGCTGCTGGGCAACCTGCCACACCGACCTGCGCACCATGAAGGATGCCAAGGACGACAAGAAAACCAAATTCATCAAGGGCGGCGACGTCGCCTCCGGCAAATTCATGGACTTGATCCAGTTCCGTAGCGGCGAAAAAGGACTGGTCGACGGCTATGTCGCCGAGGCCCGCCACATGGAGGGCGGCAAGGCACTGGTCAAGGCCGAAGGCAAAAAGGAAGGCAACAAGTGGGTCGTGACGCTTGAGCGAACCCTGGCCGGCGGCGGCAAGGGCGACCATGCCATTACTACCGGCAAGGTGTATAACTTCGGCTTCGCCGTGCATGAGGACTACACCAATGCGCGCTTCCACTATGTATCGCTCGGCTATCAGTTTGGTCTGGACAAGCCGAATCCCGGCGTGAAGAGCTATATCGACATACAAAAGCAATAGGTTTTTTGCGAGCAGTACTTTCATCAATACCAAGGAGGAGACAAAAATGACGATGAAGTGGAGAGGATGGGCGCTGGCCACCAGCGTCCTGGCGATATCCGCAATGGCGCAGGCGGCACCGCCCACGGCGGCGATGCTGTCCAATGCCTGCGCCGGCTGTCACGGCACCAATGGCGGTAGCGCCGGACCGAGCATGCCGAGTTTGGCTGGACAGTCGAAGGAAGCCATCGTCGACGCCATGAAGAAATTCAAGAGCGGAGCGCGCCCGGCAACGGTTATGGGCCGCCTGGCGAAGGGTTTCAGCGATGCCGACTTCGTCGCCATGGGCGAGTACTTCTCCAAGCAGAAACTGCATGCGACCAATCAGACCCTGGACGCGGCGAAGATCGCCAAGGGCGCCAGCCTGCAGGAAGCCAATTGCGGCCGTTGCCACATCGAGGACGGTAAGGAAGGCAAGGACGATACGCCGGCGATGGCCAGCCAGTGGCTGCCCTATCTGCAGATTCAGATGGCGGACTACCTGTCGGGCAAGCGCAAGATGCCGGAAAAAATGGAAGAGAAGGTCAAGCCGATGTCCAAGCAGGATTTGGACGCTCTGTTGCACTTCTACGCCAGCGTTAAATAAGGGGGAACGAATATGACTCTGGATCGCAGAAATTTCATCAAGCTGCTGGGCGGTGCCTCCAGCCTTGCCTTGGCAGCCTGTGCCGGAACCGGTGGCAGCCTCAGCGGCCCGACCGGCGGACGGCGCGTGGTTGTGGTTGGCGGCGGCTACGGCGGCACGATTGCAGCGAAGTACATCCGCATGATGGATTCCTCCATCGAAGTGGTACTGATCGAACGTAACGACCATTTCGTTTCCTGCCCCTTCAGCAACCTGTACATCGGCGGTCTCATGAAAGACCTTTCGCCGCTGACCATCAAGTACGACAAACTGACGGCCAACCACGGCGTCAAGGTGCTTCAGGCAGAGGTCACCGGAATCGACGCCGCGAAAAAAGTCGTAATGACCTCCAGCGGTGAAGTGACCTATGATCGGCTGGTTCTTTCTCCCGGCATCGACTTCCGCACCGAGGAAATCAAGGGCTACGACGCGAAGAGCACGCCGGAGACCATTCCCCATGCCTGGAAGGCCGGTCCGCAAACCGTATTGCTGCGCAAGCAACTGGAAGCCATGCCCGCAGGCGGGACCGTGGTCCTATCGATCCCCCTGGCGCCCTTCCGCTGTCCCCCGGGACCGTATGAACGGACCAGCATGATCGCGATGTTCCTCAAGCAGCACAAGCCGAAGTCAAAGATCATCGTCCTCGACGCCAACCCCGATATCGTTTCCAAGGCCGGCTTGTTCAAGAAGGGCTGGAAGAAGCACTACGAGGGCATTATCGATTACCGCCCGGCGAAGAAGGTCACCGAGGTGAATGCGGGCAACAAGACCGTGGTGATCGAGGGAATCGAAGATGTAAAGGGAGACGTCATCAACCTCATCCCGCCTCAGCGCGCCGGCCAAATTGCCGTCGCGGCCGGCTTGGTCGGTCCCGACAAGAACTGGTGCCCGGTCAATCCGACGACCTTCGAGTCAACGATCCACAAGGGTATCCACGTCATCGGCGACGCATGCGTGGCCGGCGCCATGCCGAAATCGGGCTACTCGGCCAACTCGGAAGCCAAGGCCTGCGCCACTAACATCGTCAACACCATGAACGGCAAGGAACTCATCGATTTCTCCGGCATCAACACTTGTTACAGTTTCATCTCGGCCAGGGAAGCTGTCGAGGTAACCGGCGTCTACTCGGTGGACAAGGCGAAGAACGCAATCATTGCGGTGCCCGGTTCGGTCGGCGTCTCGCCTGACCTGTCGGAGATCGAGGCGATCTATGCCGAAAGCTGGCTGAAGAACATCTTGACCGAAATGTCGACCTGATCTGCATCAGCAGCAAGCAGCACAAACCCCGCCGCATGGCGGGGTTTGTTTTTGGCATGCGCATTCCTGCGCATTTGCCCAGAGTTTTTCCGCCGTCTATTGATGTCCCGTGCTGCCGAAGCCGCCGGCACCGCGTTCGCTGGCCGGAAATTCATCGACGATATTGAAGGCCACCTGCACCACCGGCACCACCACCAGCTGCGCCAGACGATCCATTGGATTCAGTGTGAAAGTGTCGTGGCCGCGATTCCAGGTGGACACAAAGATTTCGCCCTGGTAGTCCGAATCGATCAATCCCACCAGATTGCCCAGCACGATGCCGTGTTTGTGGCCCAGGCCGGAACGCGGAAGGATCATTGCCGCCAAACCCGGATCGGACAAATGGATCGCTATGCCGGTGGGGATAAGGATGGTTTCGCCCGGATGGATTTTTATCGCCATCTCGATGCAGGCGCGCAAATCGATCCCGGCCGAACCCGGTGTCGCATACTGCGGCGCGTAGCGCTCGTCGTTCAGGCGGGCGTCGAGCAATTTGAGATCAATACTCGCCATGCGGTTTCTCCATCAGACGGACGATATGCGTGACGATGCTGCGCGCCACCGCGGACTTGTCCGCGGGCGGCAGCACATGGGCGCCACCCGCATCGAAAAGGGTCACCGCATTGCCGTCGCCGCCCAAGCCGTCCTGGACCAGGTTTCCAACCACCAGCGCGAGTTTCTTCGTCGCGCGCTTGCCTTCCGCGTAGGCCTCCAAATTCCGGCTCTCGGCGGCGAAGCCGACGCAGAATGGGGCGCCGGGCAGTCCCGCCACCTCGGCGAGAATATCCGGATTGGCTTCGAGATCCAGCGTCAGGCCTCCACTCCCCTTCTTGATCTTGTGTTCGGCCGCCTGCCGCGGTCGGTAGTCAGCCACCGCCGCGACGCCGATGAACACATCCTGACCGGGCAGCGCCTGCATCACCGCCTCGCGCATTTGCAGTGCACTCTGCACATCCACGCGATGTACGCCGCGTGGCGTGGCGAGCGCAACCGGCCCGGCGACCAGTGTCACCGTTGCGCCGGCTTCGACGCAGGCACGCGCCAGCGCGAATCCCATCTTGCCCGAACTCGAGTTGGTGAGCCCGCGCACCGGATCGAGCGCTTCGAAGGTGGGGCCGGCGGTCAGCAACACGCGCTTGCCTGCCAGGGATTTGACTTGAAGTGAGGCGTACAGATCGTCGAACAGTTCGGGAGCTTCCAGCATGCGTCCGTCGCCCACCTCGCCACACGCCTGTTCCCCGTGCGCAGGGCCGAGAACGCTGACGCCGTCCGCTCCTAGCTGCGCGACATTGCGTTGCGTGGCCGGGTTTTCCCACATCTGGCGGTTCATGGCGGGCGCCACCAGCAAGGGACAATCCCGCGCCAGACAAAGCGTGGACAGCAGGTCGTCGGCAAAGCCATGTGCCAGCTTGGCGAGAAAATCCGCCGTCGCCGGGGCGACCAGCAAGGCTGCCGCACCGCGCGTCAGGTCGATGTGCGCCATGCCGTTGTCCATACGCTCATCCCACAGCGCCTGCCACACCCGGCGGCCGCTGAGCGCCTGGAAAGTTGCCGCACCGACGAACTGGGCGCCGGCGGCCGTCAGTACGACATCCACGTCTGCCCCGGCCTTGACCAGCAGGCGCACCAGTTCGGCTGCCTTGTAAGCCGCGACGCCGCCGGTAACCCCCAGCACGACGCGCTTGCCCTGAAATTCGTTCATGACATTAAAATCCCGCCAATCGGCACTCAAGCGGGGATTGTAAACCATGGCCATACGCGATTGGCCCGCGGCAGAACGCCCGCGCGAACGACTCGCCCAACAAGGCGCAGCGGCGCTGTCCGACGCGGAATTGTTGGCAATCTTTCTGCGCGTCGGCGTCCGTGGCAAAAGCGCCGTGGATCTCGCCCGCGAACTGCTGGCAAGCTTCGATGGCGATCTGGCCGCCCTCGGCGGCGCCAGCACCAAGGAACTCGCCCGCCTGCCAGGCATCGGCCCCGCCAAGGCAGCACAGCTTGCCGCCACGCTGGAACTGGCGCGCCGTGCGCTGGCCGGCCCGCTGAAGCTGAAGGATGCATTGGCCTCGCCACAGGCCGTTCGCGACTGGCTGCGCCTGTCCCTCGGCAATCTGCAACACGAAGTCTTCGTCGCCCTGTGGCTGGATGCGCAGAATCGGCTGATCGCTAGCGAGGAATTGTTTCGTGGCACGCTGACCCAAACCAGCGTTTATCCGCGCGAAGTCGTCAAACGGGCTCTGGCGCACAACGCCGGCGCCGTGATCCTGGCACATAATCACCCCTCCGGCCTTGCCGAGCCTTCGCGTGCCGACGAAGTGCTCACTTCGTCATTGAAGCAGGCCCTGGCGATAATCGACGTCAAACTTCTGGACCATTTCATCGTCGCCGGCGGCTCCGCGCCGCTTTCCTTCGCCGAACGCGGATTGATTTAAAAAAGGGATTGAATTATCAGGCGATTGTTTGTAAACTAGCCTACTTTGCAAAATCAGCATTCAGGAGCACTACATGTCTCGCGTATGTCAAGTGACGGGCAAGGCCCCGATGGTAGGGAACAACGTATCCCACGCCAACAACAAGACCAAGCGTCGCTTTCTGCCTAATCTGCACAGCCGCCGCTTCTGGATCGAAACCGAGAACCGCTGGGTCAGCCTGCGCGTGTCAAACGCCGGTCTGCGCACCATCGACAAGAAGGGCATCGACGTTGTCCTCGCCGAGCTGCGTCAGCGCGGCGAACGCGTCTAACAGGAGAAAGCATCATGGCCAAGGGCGGACGCGAAAAGATCAAGCTGGAATCCACAGCCGGTACGGGGCACTTCTACACAACCACGAAGAACAAGAAGACCACCCCGGGAAAGCTGGAGTTTCTGAAATATGACCCGAAGGCGCGCAAGCATGTCGCCTACAAGGAAGTGAAGCTGAAGTAATTTGGCCGATCCCAACAATAAAAAACCCGCCTTTGGCGGGTTTTTTATTGTTGGGCAGTCCGCTTCAGACGGCATAGCTGCGCAGCCGCCGCGAAAACTCCTCCAGCTGCCGAATGCCGCTTTGCTCGGCGTGCGCCACCCAATCCTGCAGTTGTTTCACCAACTGATCGTGGGAGGCTGAAGAACGGGCCCACAAGGCCTCCAGCTCGGCGCGCATGGCATAGCCCCTGGCCAGACGCTCGCTTCTGGCAAGAAGGGCCGTCAAACGCTCTTTCTGCGGCCCTGGCAGTGCGGCGCCGTCTGCCCCCAGCAGGCGCTTAATCGTGCGGCCCTCACGAGCGTCTATCTTCAGTTGAGCGAATTCCTCGGCGGCGAGTTGGCGCAGGGTCTTGAGATATCTCGCCAGCACATCGTAGCGATGCGTCACAACCGCCTGCAGCATATCCAGATCGATGGCGGGCCGAACTGCGCCGAGCCGGGGCTTGGGCGCCACTTTCTTGACTCGCGCCACACCCAGCAACTCCATCATCCGGATATACAGCCAGCCGATGTCGAATTCGTACCACTTGTTCGACAGCTTGGCCGAAGTGGCGAAAGCGTGATGGTTGTTGTGCAGTTCCTCACCGCCGATCAGTATGCCCAGCGGGAAAAAGTTGGTCGACGCATCCGCACAGGCAAAATTCCTGTAGCCCCAGAAATGGCCGATCCCGTTTACCACGCCGGCCGCCCAGAATGGAATCCAGACCATCTGCACGACCCAGATCAGCACACCCGGCCAAACACCGAACAAGACGACATCGATACCCAGCATGACGACGACACCCAGTTTGTGCAGCGGCGTATAGAGTTTCCGTTCCAGCCAGTCATCGGGTGTACCGTGCCCGTAGCGCTCCGTGGTATCGGGATTGCGCGACTCCTTCACATACAGAAACACGCCTGTCCACAGCACACGATTCAGGCCGACCACTTGCGGGCTGTGCGGATCTTCCGCAGTCTCGCACTTGGCGTGGTGCTTGCGATGAATCGCCGCCCACTCCCGGGTGACCATGCCGGTTGTCAGCCAGAGCCAGAGGCGGAAAAAATGGCTCGGCAGGGGCCCGAGTTCCAGCGCGCGATGTGCCTGATGACGATGCAAAAAAATGGTGACACCGGCAATCGTGACGTGGGTCATGGCAAGCGTCGCCAGAAGGTAACCCCACCAGGGGAGATCAAGAAATCCGGAGTACATTGATAGTTCCTTTCAAGATCAGGTGATGGGTCGAAAACACATTGCTTCCCTGTCAATGCCTGGGCTTGCCATGCACAGGTGCCACTTCGGCAAGGCGAAAATCGATTTTGTTGGCCTCCATGTCGACTCGCGTCAATTGCACACGCACACGGTCGGCAAGGCGGAAACGCCTGCCGCTGCGCTCACCGACCATGGCATGCAACTTTTCGTCGAAATGAAAATAATCCTGGCCGAGTTCGGAGACATGGACCAGGCCTTCGACAAATACCCCGTCCAGGGCCACGAAGATGCCGAAGGGCACCACCGAAGAAATACTGCCTTCGAAGATTTCGCCGACCCGGTCCTTCATGTAGAAGCACTTGAGCCAGGCTTCGACGTCGCGCGTGGCCTCATCCGCCCGACGCTCGGTCATCGAACATTGCAGGCCGATTTCTTCCCAGCTCCCCGGTTCGTAGCGCCGTCCCGCCAGCGCCGACTTTATGGCCCGATGCACCAGCAGATCAGGATAGCGGCGAATCGGCGACGTGAAATGCGTATAACTCTCGTAGGCCAGCCCGAAGTGGCCAACATTGTCGGGGCTGTAGATGGCTTGGCGCAATGAGCGCAACATCACGGTTTGCAGCAGTTGTCGGTCGGGTCGCTGGCCGATGGTCTCCAGCAATTTGGCGTAATCCTTGGCTTTGGGCTCGTCACCGCCGCCCAACTGGAAACCAAAGGTGCCGAGAAAATCGCGCAGTTTGACCAAGCGCTCCGGCGTCGGACCTTCGTGCACCCGATACAGCGACGGATGCTCAGATTCGCGCAGGAACTCCGATGCGCAGACATTGGCCGCCAGCATGCATTCCTCGATCAGTCGATGCGCATCATTGCGCTCGTAAGGCTCGATACGTTCGATCTTGCCGTGATCATCGAAAATCATGCGCGTTTCAACAGTCTCGAAATCAATTGCGCCGCGCTTGACACGCTCCTTGGCCAACTGGCGGTACAGCGCGTCCAGTGCCTCCAGATGGGGCAACAGCGGCTCCAGACGCGCGCGCACTTCCACATTCTTCTCGTAAAGTGCCGCCGCAACTTCTTCGTAGGTCAGGCGTGCGTGCGAGAACATCACCGCAGGATAGAACCGGTAGCGCCTGATCGCTCCCGTACCGGCAATTTCCATATCGCAAACCATGCACAGCCTTTCGACCTGCGGATTCAGCGAGCACAGGCCGTTGGAGAGCTTCTCCGGCAGCATGGGAATCACACGCCGTGGGAAGTACACCGAGTTGCCGCGTGCGTAGGCATCCCCATCCAGGTCCCCGCCGGCAGTCACATAGTGCGAAACGTCGGCGATCGCCACGACAAGGCGAAAGCCCTTGCCCTTGCGTTCGCAAAACACCGCATCGTCGAAATCCCTGGCGGTCTCGCCATCGATGGTCACCAGGGGCAAGCCGGTAATGTCTTCGCGCCCCTTCCAGTCGGACTTGCGCACCGCCTCAGGCAACTTCTTCGTTTCGGCCAGTGCGGCCGGCGAAAACTCGTAGGGCAGTTCGTGCTTGCGCAGGGCGATCTCGATTTCCATCCCGGGATCGGCGTAGTTGCCCAGTACCTCGACCAGGCGGCCAATCGGCTGTCCGTGCTTGCTCGGCTGTTCGATGAGTTCGATCATCACCACCTGCCCGGACTGCGCCTTGAGGGCCTTCTTGGCCCCCTTCTCGGGAGGCGCCAGCAATATATCCTGGCTGATGCGCTTATTCTCGGCAACGACAAAGCGTACGCCGTGTTCCTCGATCACGCGCCCAACCACAAACCGGTTTGCGCGCTCGGTGACTTCGACGATCTTGCCTTCCGGCCGCCCCTTGCGGTCGACACCGATGACCCGGGCAATCGCCTTGTCGCCATGCAGCACCTTGTCCATTTCCTTGGCGGAAAGAAACAGGTCCGCGCCACCGCCGTCGGGTATCAGGAAACCAAAGCCGTCCGGATGGCCGGCAACACGACCGCGCACCAGATCCGCCTTGTCCGGGATCAGCCAATCACCGCGCCGGTTCTGCATCAACTGGGCTTCGCGCGCCATGGCCCCCAGGCGACGCTGGAATGACTCCAGTTCAAATGGCTGCACGTCGAGCAATTCGACCAGACGCCCGAGTTCCAGTGGCGCCCCTTGCGCCGTCAAAGTTTGCAGGATGTATTCGCGGCTCGGCAGGGGGTGCTCGTATTGCGCTTGTTCCCGCTCAAACTGCGGGTCAGCCCGACGAATTTTCGAAAGTTTGTGGGTGCTAAGTGACTTGTTTGACAATCTGGGTTTTTCCTTTAGAATTCGCGCCTCGTTTCGCGCCTGCCCAGGTGGCGGAATTGGTAGACGCACTAGTTTCAGGTACTAGCGCTGCGAGGCGTGGGGGTTCGAGTCCCTTCCTGGGCACCAAGCATGTAATGCGATGACGAAAAAAGCAAGGGCCGCCGGATTTTCTCCAGTGGCCCTTTCTTTTTCCTGTCCCTATTATTCGAAGGGATGCCTCAGAACGATGGTCTCTTCCCGATCCGGGCCGGTCGAAATCATGTCTACCGGCACATCGCAAAGCTGTTCCATGCGCCGGATGTAGGCCCGCGCCTCGACCGGCAGTCCGTCCAGCGTCTTGACGCCGACGGTACTACCCTTCCAGCCGGGCAGCGACTCATAGATAGGTTCGCAGCACGCGAGATCATCCGCACCCACCGGCAGAATGTCGGAAACACTGCCATTGATGCGGTAACCGGTGCATATCTTGAGTTCCTCGACGCCGTCGAGCACGTCCAGCTTGGTGATGCATAGCCCCGAAATGCCGTTGATCTGGATCGCCCGCTTCAGCGCGGCGGCATCGAACCAGCCACAGCGGCGTGCGCGCCCAGTGGTAGCGCCGAATTCGTGACCCTTGGTGGCCATGTGCTTGCCCACCGGGTCCTGCTTGTCCAATGCATCGTACAGCTCAGTCGGGAAGGGGCCGCCGCCCACCCGCGTGGTATAGGCCTTGGTGATGCCGAGGATGTAGTGCAGCATGCCCGGCCCGACCCCGGCGCCGGCAGCCGCGGCACCGGCCACACAGTTGGAGGAGGTAACGAAGGGATAGGTGCCATGATCGATGTCGAGCAGGGTGCCCTGGGCACCCTCGAACAAAAGATTGGCCCCGGCCTTGTGGGCGTCGTAGAGCGCACGCGGGACATCGGCAATCATCCGGGTCATGCGTGGCGCGATGGCCATGGCACCGTCGTAAACCTGCTGGAAATCCACGGGCTCGGCGCCATGGAAATTCTTCAGCACAAAGTTGTGGTATTCGAGAATTTCCCCAAGCCGCTCCGCGAAGCGCTTCGGCTTGGTCAGATCCTGCAGGCGAAGGCCGCGCCGCGCCACCTTGTCCTCGTAGGCGGGACCGATGCCACGCCCGGTGGTACCGATCTTGTTGCTGCCGCGCGCAAGCTCTCGCGCCACGTCCATGGCTTGGTGGTAGGGCAGGATCAATGGGCAGGCTTCGGATATCTTCAACCGTGCCTCGGCATCGATGCCGGCCGCCGTAAGTTCGTCGAGTTCCTTGATCAGCGCCTCGGGCGACAGCACGACGCCGTTGCCGATGTAACAGGTGACTCCGGTGCGCAGGATGCCGGAAGGCACCAGATGCAGCACGGTTTTCTTGCCGCCGATGACCAGCGTGTGACCCGCGTTGTGACCGCCCTGAAAGCGCACAACACCTTGCGAGTGATCAGTCAGCCAATCGACGATCTTGCCCTTGCCCTCGTCGCCCCACTGGGTACCGACGACTACGACGTTCTTTGCCATTTCAATCTTCCCTCAGGGATTCAATAATCCAGTCTTCGCCGCTACGCACCAGGATCCGGTCGCAGCCGGCTTCACGCCAGGAGCCTTCATGACCCGGCAGCGCCAGCACCACGCGCTCGCCCTGCGCACGCAGGCGCAAGGCCTCGGCGTGCAAGGCGTCATCCTCGGGCCATGGAGCGAGAATCGCGCCGCGTGCTTCAGCATCCGGCGACAGCCGCACCAATTCACGCAAGTCCATGGAGAAACCGGTAGCCGGTCGGGCACGGCCGTAGGTGCGGCCAAAATCGTCATAGCGACCGCCCAGCGCCACGGCACTGGCACTGCCGGCACAATAGGCTGCAAAGGCGACACCGCTGTGATAATGGTAACCACGCAAGTCTGCCAGGTCGAAACTCAGGGGCAGATCGGCCAGGGCGTCCGCCAGTCGTTGCAGGTCCGACAGGGCTGCGGTAATTTCCGGCAAAGCCGGCAGGACCTGCGTCGCCCGCTGCAGCACTCGCCGGTCGCCATACAGTTCGGGCAGGGCCAGCAGCGCCGAGCGAACAGGATCGGCCAGGCCGGCGACAAGTTCGCGCAGCGTCGCCACATCCTTGCCTTGCAGCGCGCCAAACAGTTCCTCTTCTGCTTGCGGTGCCAGACCCGCACTCCGAGTCAACGCGCGGAACACGGCAACATGGCCGAGATCGAAGCGCGATGCGGTGATATTGCAGATCCCAAGCGAGGTCGCCAGCAGACGAATCACCTCGATGTCCGCCTCCAAACCCCCGTGACCGTACAGTTCGGCCCCGATCTGCAATGGCTCGCGGGTGGCATTGAAGCCGGCCGGCAGGGTATGCAGCGCGCTGCCGCAATAGCACAGCCGCGTGACGCCCCTGCGATTCAGCAGATGGGCATCGATGCGGGCAACCTGCGGTGTGATGTCGGCACGCACGCCCATGCTGCGACCGGAAATCTGATCCACCAGCTTGAAGGTGCGCAAGTCGAGGTCATGAGAGCTGCCGGTAAGCAAGGATTCGACATATTCAAGCAGCGGTGGAATGACGAACTCATAGCCGTGACGGGCGAATTCATCCAGCACGCTGCGCCGCAAGGACTCGATGCGAACCGCATCGTGCGGCAGCACGTCTTCAATCGCTTCAGGCAGGAGCCAGCGCCGATTTGCCATGAGAGTCAGCGAAATACAGTGAGCAGGACGACGCCGACCAGCATCGATGACAATCCTATGAAGCGAATCTGCCCGTCGCTCAGTTCAGTCACACGGCGGAAGGTATCGCGCCAGACGCGCGGCACGAGAAAGGGCATGAGACCTTCGATCACCAGCATCAGGGCGAAAGCCAGCAGCAAGGTATTCAGCATTTCAAGCCGCACCTGCCCAAATCACTTGCCCTTGCCGCTGCTCTTCAGGTACTTGAAGAACTCGGAATTGGGTTCCATGACCATCAGGTCGCTCTTGTTCTTGAAGCTACCGCGATAGGCTTCGAGACTGCGATAGAAGGCATAGAACTCGGGGTTCTCGCCGAAGGCGCGGTTGTAGATCGCGGCACCCTTGGCGTCGCCCTCGCCCTTGATTTTCTGGGCATCGCGATAGGCCTCGGCCAGGATCACCTCGCGCTGGCGGTCGGCGTTGGCCTTGATCTTCTCGGCCTCCGCCGCCCCTTCGGAACGCAACTCGTTGGCCACCCGCTTGCGCTCGGTTTCCATGCGGCGATAAACCGATTCGGATACTTCCGGCGGCAGGTCGACCCGCTTCAGGCGAACGTCGACAATTTCCACGCCTATCGTGCGCATGTCGGCATCGGCCTTCTTCTTCACCGAAACCATGATGTCGTCGCGAGCGCCGGAGACCACGTCATGCACCGTACGCCGGCCGAACTCTTCGCGCAGGCCCGAGTTGACGGTTTGCGACAGCCGCGTCCGGGCCAGCATCTCGTCGCCACCGACCGAGATGTAGTACTGCTTGACGTCGTGGATGCGCCATTTGACAAACGAATCCACCAGCACCGGCTTTTTCTCGGCAGTCAGGAAGCGCTCCGGCTCGGGCGAATCCATGGTGAGAATGCGTTTGTCAAAAATCCGCACGTTTTGAATCAGCGGCCATTTGAATGCGAGTCCGGGCTCGGAAACGACTTCCTTGATTTCGCCCAGCTGGAAAATGATCGCGAACTGACGCTGGTCGACCGTAAAAATCGTCATCGCAAACAACACGAGCAGGCCGAATAGGAATGAAGCGACAAACGACAAATGGCGCTGCATCAACGTTCTCCCCGCTCACGCGAGCCAAGATTTCCGCGCGCCCGCGCGTCACCCGGCGCCGAGCGTTCGGTCTGTGGCGGTGCATCCAGATTGGCGGCGGCGCTGCCAGATACCAGACCACGCGGAACTGCGGCCGCCTCTGCTGTCGCCGGAGCCGCCGTAACGGCTGCCGTGGCCTGCATCAGCTTGTCGAGCGGCAGGTAGAGCAGGTTGCCCGGCCCCTTGGCATCGATCATTACCTTGCTGGTATTGGCGTAGACCTGCTGCACGGTTTCGAGATACATCCGGCTGCGAGTCACTTCCGGCGCCTTGCTGTATTCGGTGAGGATCTGCTTGAAGCGCGAAGCATCGCCCTCGGCGGTAACGATGATGCGCTGACGGTAGCCGGTGGCCTCCTCCATCAGCCGCGAGGCCGCGCCGCGCGCACGCGGAATCACGTCGTTGGCGTAAGCCTGGCCCTCGTTCTTCTGCCGCTCGCGGTCCTGGCCTGCCTTGACTGCATCGTCGAAGGCGGCCTGCACTTGCTCCGGCGGCTGCGTGCCCTGCATATTCACCGATCGGATCAGAATACCGGTCTTGTAGCGATCGAGAATTTCCTGAATCAGCTTTTGCGTATTCGCTGCGATCTGGTCGCGTCCCTCATAGAGCACGAAGTCCATCTTGTTCTTGCCGACCACTTCACGGATCGCGGTTTCCGCCGCCTGCATCACAGTATCATCAGGATGACGGTTGTTGAACAAATAGGCCTGCGGGTCGGAAAGCAGATACTGCACGGCAAACTGGACATTGACGATATTCTCGTCGTCGGTCAGCATCAGCGCCTCTTTCAGAACCTTGTTCTTGTCCGAGCCGCGATAGCCGACTTCGACCGTGCGCACACCGGTGACATTGACGATTTCATGGCTCTGGATCGGCCACGGCAAGCGCCAGCGCAGCCCGGGTTCGGTGGTTTCCTTGAAGCGACCGAACTGGAGTACCACGCCGCGCTGGGAAGCATCCACGATGTAGAAGCTGCTGCCCAGCCAGACCACGGCCACCAGCATCAGGATAATGCCGATACCGCCCCCGAACTGCCTCGGGCTGATCGATGGCATCCGGTTTCCGGCATCACCGCCGCCGCTGTCGCCACCACCACCCTTGTTGCCGAACAGGCCGGACAGGCGGCGATTGAAGTCGCGCCAGAGTTCTTCGAGATCGGGAGGGCCTTGATTGCCGCCGCCGCGCTTGCCGCCACCGGGCTGGTTGCCCCAGCCGTGGTCGTTGAGAGACATGAGGATTCCGGCGATCACGTTGTTTTGGATTGGGTAGTCAAAGAAGGAGGAGGAGTACGTCAGAGAACCATCAGGCGGCGGCGGCGGGAAATTCCTTGTGCCGACTCGCAGTTTCAGCAAGTGCCTCCCGCAGCAAGGACATCCCGGCCCCCGTGCGGGCACTGAGTCGAACGGACGAAATGTTACCACAGTCATCACGCTCGATCGCGGGGCTTGCCGCCGTCAGGTCAAGCTTGTTCCACACCAGGATCTGCGGCACGTCGAGCGCGCCTATCTCCTTCAATACCGCACCTACCGCGTCGATCTGCTGGTCGCGATCGGGACTGGCGGCATCCACCACGTGCAACAGCAAGTCGGCTTGTGCAGTCTCCTCAAGCGTGGCCTGAAAAGCCGCGACCAGGGCATGCGGCAGATCGCGGATGAAGCCGACCGTATCGGAGAGCACGATCGGCCCCGCCCCTTCGATAAAAAGCCGGCGCGAGGTGGTGTCCAGCGTGGCGAAGAGTTGATCGGCGGCATAGGCCCCGGCCTTGGTCAAGGCGTTGAACAGAGTGCTTTTGCCGGCGTTGGTGTAGCCGACCAGGGAGATCGCCAATACTGCGCCGCGAGTGCGCGCACGTCTGCGCACTTCGCGCTGCCGTCCCATTTGCTTCAGGCGGTCCTTGAGCAAGGCGACACGCTTGCCGAGCAGGCGACGATCGGTTTCAAGTTGCTTTTCACCCGGACCGCGCAGACCGATGCCGCCCTTCTGGCGCTCGAGGTGGGTCCAGCCGCGCACCAGTCGGGTGGCAAGGTGCTGAAGCTGGGCCAATTCGACCTGGAGCTTGCCTTCGTGACTCTTGGCGCGCAACGCGAAGATGTCCAGAATCAAACTGCTGCGGTCCACCACCCGGCATTCAAGGGTGCGTTCGAGGTTGCGTTGCTGACCGGGCGACAACTCATGGTTGAACACCACGACATCGGCTGCGTGCAGGCGCACCGCCTCGCCGATCTCGGCGACCTTGCCCTTGCCGGCAAACAGCGCCGGGTCCGGCCTTGCGCGCTTGCCGGAAATTACCGCAAGCGGACGCGCGCGGGCGCTTTCGACCAGCAGTTTGAACTCCGAGAGGCGCTCGGCGAAGTCGCCTTCGCCGAAATCAAGTTGCACCAGAACCGCATTCTCGCCGCTGGCGGGACGTTCGAACATCAGGGCGACGGCCTCATGGCGCTCGCCGGCGGCGGCAGATTGCGGTCAATCGGCTTCGGGGTCCTGGGCAAAACTGACTGGACGCGCAGGCACGACCGTCGAAATGGCGTGTTTGTATACCATCTGGGTCACCGTATTCTTGAGCAGAACAACATACTGGTCGAAGGACTCGATCTGCCCCTGCAGTTTGATGCCATTGACGAGGTAGATGGAAACCGGAACATGTTCACGACGCAAAGTGTTCAGAAACGGGTCTTGTAGCATTTGCCCTTTATTACTCATGATGGGTGATCCTTATAGTTGCGGCCGCTGTGCTTAACGCCGGTAAGGCTGGCGCCAGCCCTCACTGAAACTTCGCTTGCGGTCTATTGGTTTTGTGAGTCGAATACTGTAATCGATTTTGCGTCGCCGTGCCACCAGCGCCAACTTTTGCTCTGCATAACCGGGAGTCCGCCCTGTACCACCGCGGGGCGGTATCCAGACCGACACGGACAGGTGCTTGCATGCATGGCGCCGCTTCGCGGACAGACGTCAATCGACGTAGGGGTTCTTGGTAGTCTTGTACTGAATGCGCAGCGGCGTCCCTTGCAGCTTGAACGCTTCGAGAAAGTAACGCTCCAGGTAGCGGGTATACGAAGCCGGGATGTGCTCCAGCGCATTGCCGTGGATCACGATGATTGGTGGATTGCTGCCGCCCTGATGGGCGTAACGGAGTTTGGGGCGGAAGGCGCCATGACGCGGCGGCGTCTGTTTTTCCACGGCGCCGATCAGCACCCGGGTGAGTTTCGGGGTCGACATCTTGGCCATTGCCGCGGCGTAGGCTTTATCCACCGACGACAATATCCCGGCGATGCCCTGCCCTTTCAGGGCCGAAACATAATGAACACGGGCAAAGCCGAGGAAATTCAGCTTGCGCGCAATATCCAGCTTGATGATCTCGCGACGGTAGTTATCCACCGCATCCCATTTGTTCACGGCGACCACCAGCGCCCGCCCGGCATCGATGATGAAACCCGCGATGTGCGCGTCCTGGTCGGAGATTTCCTGGGTGGCGTCGACCATCAGCACCACCACGTTGGCCTCCTCGACGGCCTGCAGGGTCTTGATCACCGAAAATTTTTCTATGGTCTCGAAGACGCGTCCCTTGCGGCGCAATCCCGCCGTGTCGATCAGGGTATAGGCGCGGCCATTGCGCTCGAACGGCACCTCGATGGCATCGCGCGTGGTCCCTGGCATATCGAAGGCGATCACACGCTCTTCACCGAGCAGGGTGTTGACGAAAGTGCTCTTGCCGACATTGGGGCGGCCGGCGATGGCGACTCGGGGACCCGCCGCGGCATCCTCCGCTTCGCTGTGCTCGGGAAATGGCGCCAGCGCAAGCTCGACCAATTCGCGCACGCCCTCGCCGTGAGCCGAGGAAATCACGCAGGGATCGCCGCAGCCGAGTTCATAGAACTCCGCGGCCACCACCGCGCGGTCCATGCCTTCGCCCTTGTTCGCAGCAAGCAGCACGGGACGCCCGCTGCGGCGCAGCAGTTCGGCGATAACCTTGTCCTGCGGCGCGAGGCCAGTGCGCACGTCGACCATGAAAATCAGTACGTCGGCTTCGGCAATCGCCGCCTCGGCCTGACGTGCCATTTCGAGCACGATGCCTTCCTTGGCCTGCGGCTCGAAACCGCCGGTATCGACCACCAGATAGGGCTTGTTGCCGAGACGGCCGTGGCCGTAATGGCGATCCCGGGTCAATCCCGGCTGATCGGCCACCAGCGCATCGCGCGAGCGCGTGAGACGATTGAACAGCGTCGACTTGCCGACATTCGGCCGACCGACGATCACCAGGGTTGGTTTCATGCTAAGCCGACACCCGCGGCGTTATCGGTGTGACGGATAGACAAAAGATTAACGCGCTTCGAGCGCATACAAGCCACCATTCGCGGTCTGCACCAAAATACCGGCGCCGAAACGCACCGGCTCGGCACGCACCGCGCTGCCGTCGGTCGTGGCGCGCGCGGCAAAGGCGCCGTCATCCCCGCGCAACAGATGCACCACGCCCTGATAATCCGCGACGGCGACCTGGGCGCCAAGCGCCAGCGGACGCGAAAGCCCGCGCAAGGCCAGTTTGTCCTGCTTCCAGACACTGGCCCCGCTGTTGCGATCCAGCGCGTGCACCGCGCCCTTGTCGTCGGTGACATAGACATGGCGGCTGTCCATATCGAGACCGGCACTGGAGGACATTTCGCGCGACCAGATCGTATTGCCGGTATTGCTGTCAAAGCAAGCGGCACGCCCCTGGAAGGCGGCAGCGCAGACCGTGCTGCCGCTCACCACCGGGGAACTGGTGACATCGGCAACGCGCTCCAGTTCGGTCGCTCCCTTGGGCAGGGCAACCGTCACTTCCCACACCGCAGCACCGTTGTTGTTGGCAATCGCCACCAGCTTGCCGCCGGGGAATCCGGCCAGCGTCACTTTCCCCGCCGACACCACGCCCACATTCGAGCGCAGCGACAGAGTCGGCGTACTGCGCTGGTAGACCCAGCGCCGCTTGCCATCCACCGCATCGAAGCCGAATATCCGCGAGTCGCCCGAGCGAACGATGGCCAGCCCGTCGGTCACGGCCGGGGCCGCCAGGACTTCAGAACTGACACGCGCCTTCCAAACCTCGCGGCCGCTGGCCGCATCGAAGGCCAGTACCTCGCCCTTGGGTGTTCCTACCACGACCAGCTTGCCGTCGCTGCCGACGCCACCGGAAATCGGCTGGCCGGCGGCGATGCGCCAGGCCTGGCGTCCACCATCGAAGCGAGCGATGGCGCCGTCGCGCGCTGCCGCATAGACGCTATCGCCCACCACGGCAGGCGAAAACGTGAATTCACCGGCACTGCCGACGCTCGCCTGCCACGCGCTCTTCAATTCCGCCGTCGATTGGATAGGAGCGAGTTCGGCCGGCTTGACCTTGGGTTCGCTGGAACCGAAAGGGTTCAGCTTCTCCACCGTCGAGCAGGCACCCAAGGCCAGCGCGGCAAGCACCGCCAGCAGCTTCACAGGCGCCACCGGCACGCTCACTTGGCCGCCCCGAGCGCGTCGCGCTTGGCCTGGATCACTTCCTTGTAGCCGCCACGCTGGCGCGCCTCGTCATCCTTGGCCAGGGCGTCGAATTTCTCCAGCGCATTGTCATAGGCATTGCGCGCCTCGGCGAGCTTGCCTTGCGCGGCGAACACGTCGCCACGCAATTCGGCGAAGCGCGGCGCAAACGCAGGCGCCGGCTCGGCGGCGAGCTGCTTCATGGCTTCGTCGTAGGCCTTCTCGTCGAGCATCACCGCCGCCAGGCGCAGCCGGGCCAGTTCGCGCAGCCCGGGATCCTTGGCATTCTCCACCGCCCAGGCCAGTTGCACACGGGCATTCTTCCCGTCGCCCGCATCCACCTGTACCCGCGCTGCCAGCAGCGCCCCCATGCCGGCATAGGCCGTAAGGGAATACTTGTCGATCAACTCGCCGGCGAGTTCGCGCGCACGCTTGGCGTCCCGCTGCATCGCCGCGGTCTGCAGGCTGGAATACACCGCCGAAGCCTTGACCGCCTGCTGTCGCTGCCACCAGTTCCAGCCCTGCCATCCCGCCACGGCCAGCGCCACGACGACCAGTATTCCGGTCACCAGGTTGCCGTACATCGTCCACCAGGTTTTCAGCTCGTCGAGCTGTTCCTGTTCTTCCAGGTCATAGGTTGCCATTGTCGTCTTCCAGGGGGAAAAGAATATCGCCGAGATGATCGGCCAGATCGTCGAAACTCACGCGAACCTGCGCTGCAGGCTGGTCGAGGCCCGCGCGCAGCGGTTTCACGCTGACCGCATTGGCCGCCGTCTCGTCATCGCCAACTATCAGCGCAAGCTGCGCGCCGGAACTGTCGGCCTTTTTCATTTGCGACTTGAAGCTGCCGCCGCCACAGTGCAGATGGATAACAAAACCGGCACTGCGCAGCGCTTCGGCGACGCGAAAGGCGAAGCGACCGGCGGCCTCGCCCTGATGCACGAGATAGGCATCGGGCGCCGGGGTTTCGTGGCGATGGCCCTGATCCTGCCACAGCGCCAGCAGGCGCTCGATGCCCATGGCGAAGCCGCAGGCAGGCGCAGATTTGCCGCCGAGCTGGGCGACCAGGCCGTCGTAGCGGCCGCCGGCGCAGACCGTGCCTTGCGCGCCGAGTTGATCGGTGACCCACTCGAACACCGTGAGGTTGTAGTAATCCAGTCCGCGCACCAGGCGCGGATTGATGCGATAGGGAATCACCGCATCCCTGAGCAGTTGCTGCACGCCCTCGAAGTGCTTCAGCGATTCCTCGCCGAGATAGTCGATCAGCTTCGGCGCCGCCTCGACCAGGGCCTGCAGCGCCGGATTCTTGGTATCCAGGATGCGTAGCGGATTGCTGTGCAGGCGGCGCTGGGCGTCGGCATCGAGCTGGTCGTGATGGGTTTCGAGATAGGCGAGCAGGTCGGCGCGGTGGCGCGCGCGCTCGTCGCTCTGACCGAGGGAGTTGATTTCGAGCCGGATGCCATCGAGTCCGAGGTCGTCCCACAGACGCGCGCACATTGCAATCTGCTCGGCATCGATGTCGGGGCCGGCAAAGCCCATGGCTTCGACACCGACCTGATGGAACTGGCGATAGCGGCCCTTCTGCGGGCGTTCGTGGCGGAACATCGGCCCCATGTACCACAGCCGCTTGGGGCCGTCGTAGAGCAGATTGTGCTGCAGCACGGCACGCACGCAGGACGCCGTGCCCTCCGGACGCAGGGTGAGGCTTTCGCCGTTCAGCGCATCCTCGAAGGAATACATTTCCTTCTCGACGATGTCGGTCACGGCGCCGATGGCGCGCGCGAACAGCGGCGTCGGCTCGACCATGGGCATGCGGATCGGGCGGTAGCCGTAGGCGCGCAGCCAATCGCGCACGGCCTCCTCGAACTGCTCCCAGAGTTCGGCGTCGACCGGCAGGATGTCATTCATGCCGCGGATGGCTTGCAGTGTCTGGCTCATGTTGGTTTAGCCGGCAGGCGCGGGAAATCAACGCCCGACGCGATCAATGACTGGCTCTTTCAGGGTAAGTTCTTGCCACATAATCGTCGACGATCTGGCGGAATTCAGCGGCGATGTTGTCGCCGCGCAGCGTGATGACCCGTTCGCCGTCAACGTACACCGGCGCCACCGGCGCTTCGCCGGTGCCGGGCAGCGAGATGCCGATGCTGGCGTGCTTGCTTTCGCCGGGTCCATTGACCACGCAACCCATCACGGCCAGCGTCATGTTCTCGACACCCACGCGCGCCAGGCGCCATTCCGGCATGCGCTCCCGCACATAGCTCTGGATGTCCTGCGCCAATTCCTGGAACACCGTGCTGGTGGTGCGTCCGCAACCGGGACAGGCCGCCACGAGCGGAGTGAAGGCGCGCAGCCCCATGGTCTGCAGGATTTCCTGGGCGACGATGACTTCGCGCGTGCGGTCGCCGTTCGGTTCGGGCGTCAGCGATACGCGTATCGTGTCGCCGATGCCTTCCTGCAGCAACACGCTGAGCGCAGCCGTGGAGGCCACGATGCCCTTGCTGCCCATGCCGGCCTCGGTCAAGCCCAGATGCAGCGGATAGTCGCAGCGCGCTGCCAGTTCGCGGTAAATCGCGATCAGGTCCTGAACGCCCGAGACCTTGCACGAAAGCACGATGCGGTTGCCGGCGAGGCCGACTTGCTCGGCCTGCGCCGCCGACTCCAGGGCGGAGGTGACCATCGCCTCGCGCATGATCTCGGTGGCATCCTTCGGCTCGGAACGCCTGGCGTTCTCGTCCATGATGCGGGCCAGCAGGGCCTGATCGAGGCTGCCCCAATTCACACCGATGCGGATCGGCTTGTCGAACTTGCAGGCGATTTCGATCAACTGCGCAAACTGCTCGTCGCGCCGGGCGCCCTTACCGACGTTGCCGGGATTGATGCGCAGCTTGGCCAGGGCTTCGGCGCAGGCCGGGTGCTCGGCCAGCAGCTTGTGGCCATTGAAATGGAAATCGCCGATCAGCGGCACTTCGACGTTCATCTGCGCCAGGCGCTCGCGGATCTTCGGCACGGCAGCGGCGGCCTCGCGCGTATTGACCGTGATGCGCACCAGTTCCGAGCCGGCACGCGCCAGTTGTGCGACCTGCATCGAAGTGGCGAATACATCCTCGGTATCGGTGTTGGTCATCGACTGGATCACGATCGGCGCCGTGCCGCCAACGCCAACTATTCCCACCATGGCAAGACGGCTCGCGCGCCGCGCTGTCGGCTCTCTTGACGGCATGCTCATTCCAGGCTGAACCGGGCGACTTCTTCGCGGGTGTGGGGTTTGAGATCGATGCTGCGCTCGCCCATGTACAGGCGAACACCGGAGGCCTTGCCGATCCAGACCTGGAACGGCGCCTTGCCTTCGACGTTCTGCCGCGTACCCGCAGGGTACTCGCCGACATACACGATCTTTTGTGTCGCGTCGCGAATCTCGATCCAGGAACGATCGTCGAATTCGACCCGCAGACCGCCGGACGACGGCGCACCCGACACGGCGCCGGAGCTATTGGGCTGATTCTCGGGCACGGGCACGGGTGCCGGCGCCACGACCGGCTCGGCAACGGGCGCTGGGGCAGCAAGCTGGCTGGGCGGGGCCACGGCAACAGCGCCGTCCGTGCCGAGCAGGCGCAGCGTCAAGCCCTCGTTGCCCGCCAAGTTCAAATACCAGTAGGCGGTCAGTGCCAGCACGACGAGAAGGACGCCGACAGCGATGAGTTTGGGGGGAATCTGCTCGACGAAATTCGAATGCTCGGCTTCGCCCATGTTGGTGGGCGGACGCACATCGGCCTCGGGTACCGGCACGGCCGGATCAAGCTGGGCGAGCAAGGGTGCTGCATCGAGCTTGAGAAACTTGGCATAGTTGCGCACCAAGCCACGCACCGCAGTCGAACCCGGCAGGCTGGCGTAGTCATCCCGCTCGAGTGCCTCGATCTGCCGCGCACTGAAGCGTATCACTTGCACCACATCGGCAACCGACTGGCCGCGCGACTCACGCGCCCGGCGCAGCACGGACCCCGGCGTGTTCGACTCGGGTGAATCGGCAAGCTCCGCCGCGTCCAACGCTGCCGGTTCGGTGTCCATGCCCTCAAGCGCCCGCGCTTCAGTCATATTGCCCCTGCGCCAGCAAGCGCTGTTCCGGCGAACCGGCGAACCGACGCCGCAGTTGCGTTGCATAGCGCGCCTCCGCCTCGCGATTGCCCAGCTTCCGCTCGATACGCAAAGCGAGCCAGATCACCTCGGCAGTGGGTTCCATCATTTTCTCGATATCCGTGGTCCACTGCCGCGCCTCGGCATGGCGCCCTTTGCGATAGGCGATATCGGCCAGCCAGAACAGCGCCTGGGTATTGGTCGGCGACAGGCGCAACGCGGTCAGCAGATAGTCTTCAGCCGCCTTGTCCTGCTTCAGGCGCAGCGAGCATATGCCGGCATTGGTGTAGGGCTTGGTCGGTGTCGTGTACAGCGGGTTCTGCGCCGCTGCCATGAAATGGCTTATTGAAAGCTGCTCGCGGCCGCTCTGACAGAGGAACCAGCCATAGTTGTTGCTGATTTCCGGATCGCCCGGCGCCAGGCGCAGGGCCTTCTGAAAGTTTTCCTCAGCCAGCCGGGTTTCGTTGAGCACCATGTGGGTGAGGCCCAGCAGATTGTATGCCGGTGCGTAATTGGGATCGGCCGAAAGCGCAATCCGCGCTTCCTCGAGGGCAATCGCGGAACGACCATCGAGCATGTACAAGGACCCGAGCTCGGTATGCACCTTGGCGCGCTGCTGTTGCTCGTTTTCCGCTGGCTGAGCGGAGACCGCCTGTTGCGCCCCCTGGCCGGAGCCACCCCCGGTTGCCGTGCAGCCGGCCAGCAGCAGTGCCATCCAAATCGCGACCAGGGTCTTGTTCATGGGTGCAGTTCGACTCCGGCAGTGGTGCGGGTATCGGAGGCCGCGGCACGCAGTACCCGTCGCGACTTGTCCTGCACCTTGCCGGCCAGTTGCCCGCAAGCTGCATCGATGTCGTCACCGCGCGTCTTGCGCGTCGTGGTGACGATGCCGCCATTGATAAGGATGGAAGCGAAGCGCCTGACCCGTTCGGCCGGAGAGCGATGAAAGCCGGAAGCCGGAAAGGGGTTGAAAGGAATCAGGTTGAACTTGCAGGGAACGTCGCGCACCAGATGCAACAGTGCGCGCGCATCGGCATCGCTGTCATTGACGCCATCGAGCATCACGTATTCGAAGGTGATGAAGTCGCGCGGCGCATGCAGCAGATAACGCTGGCATGCGGCCATGAGCTCGGCGAGTGGATACTTGCGGTTGATCGGCACCAGCTTGTCGCGCAGGCCGTCGGTCGGTGCATGCAGGGAAACTGCCAAGGCGACCGGACAGGCCTCGGCCAGGCGGTCCATGGCCGGCACAATGCCGGAAGTCGATACCGTGACGCGCCGCCGCGACAGGCCGTAGGCGTTGTCGTCGAGCATCAGACGCAGCGCCGGCACCAGATTGTCGAAGTTGGCCAGGGGTTCTCCCATGCCCATCAGAACGACATTGCTGATGAGGCGTTCGCCGCAGTTGCCGCTCGCCGGATCACGCCCCAGCGCGCGATTGGCCTGCCACAACTGGCCGATGATCTCGGCCGTGGTGAGGTTGCGGTTGAAACCCTGGCGACCGGTGGAGCAGAAGGCGCATTCGAGCGCGCAACCGGCTTGGGACGAAATGCAGAGCGTGCCGCGGTCATCCTCGGGGATGAAAACGGTTTCCACTGCATTGCGGTTGCCGACGTCGAACAGAAACTTGCGCGTGCCGTCATCTGACAGCTTGTCGCTGATAGTTGGCGGTGGCGATACGGCGGCGGTGGCGAGGAGTTTCTCGCGCAGCGACTTGGCGATGTCGGTCATCGCATTGAAGTCGCTCTCCCCGAAATGATGCATCCAGCGCAGCACCTGACGCGCACGGAAAGGCTTTTCGCCCTGCTGCGCGAACCAGGCTGTCAGGCCTTCGGCATCGAAATCGAGGAGATTGACGGTCATCGCAACTTAACGCGAGTAGACGTTCAGCGCCGGGAAGAAATAGGCGATCTCGACGGCGGCGGTTTCCGCCGCGTCGGAGCCATGCACGGCATTGGCATCGATACTGTCGGCAAAATCGGCGCGGATGGTGCCGGCCTCGGCCTTCTTCGGATCGGTGGCGCCCATCAGGTCGCGGTTCTTGGCAATGGCGCCTTCGCCTTCCAGGACCTGAACCATGACCGGACCTGAAATCATGAATTCGACCAGATCCTTGAAGAAGGGACGCGCCTTGTGCACGGCATAGAATCCTTCCGCCTCCTGACGCGAGAGATGAATCATGCGCGCGGCGACGATCTTGAGACCGTTCGTCTCGAAGCGGGAATAAATCTTGCCGATCACGTTCTTTGCAACTGCATCGGGTTTGATGATCGACAGGGTGCGTTCGACAGCCATTACTTTCTCCAGAACAGGTTGAACTACAATTCTTTGCCAGTCAAAAAGCTAACGTGATATTTTAGCTCAGTTTCTTACCCGAAACCCGGCCGGAACCGGGTCTGTGCCCACAAAAAACAAGGGCCCGGCATCGCCGGGCCCTTGTCGCTGAGGCGAAGAATCTCTACATCATGCCCAGGTAACGCGGGAACCAGAGCGACAGGCCCGGCCAATAGGTCACAACCGCCAAATAGCCAAGCATGGCAAGCAGCCAAGGCCAGACTGCGACCGTCAGTTCGGTAATCCCCATCTTGGTAATACCCGACGCCACATAGAGGTTGAGGCCGACCGGCGGATGGCACATGCCGACTTCCATGTTCACCACCATCATGATGCCGAAGTGCACCGGATCGATGCCCAGCTTGACCGCCACCGGGAAGAGTATCGGCGCAAAAATCAGCACGATCGACGATGGTTCCATGAAGTTGCCGGCCAACAACAGGATGATGTTGCAGGCGAGCAGGAAGGTGATCATGCCCAGGCCATGGCCGAGCATCCAGTCTGCCAGCGCCTGCGGGATGTTCTCGTTGGTCATGATGAAGGAGAACAGCACGGCATTGGTGATGATGTAGAGCAGCATCGCCGACATGTTGGCCGAATTGAGCAGCACGCGCGGGACGTCCTTTATCCCGAGATCCTTGTAGACGAAAACCGCCACAAAGAACGCGTAGACCGCGCTCATCGCCGCCGCTTCGGTCGGCGTGAACATGCCGCTGTAGATGCCGCCCATGACGATTACGATCAGCAGCAGGCCCCAGGCGGATTCGCGGAAAGTCTTGAAGCGCTCGGCAAAGGACGCCTTGGGCAAGCGCGGATAGTCATACTTTCGCGCACGGTAGTAGGTCACCGCACCCAACGTCAGAGCCAGGCCAAGTCCTGGCACGACCCCCGCCATGAACAAGGCACCGACCGAGGTATTGGTCGCCACCGAGTACATGACCATCACGATCGATGGCGGAATCAGGATGCCCAGTGCGCCCGAGGTGGTGATCACGCCGGCGCCGAACTTGTTCGGAAAGCCCGCCTTGACCATGGCCGGCAGCAGGATAGAGCCGATCGCCACCACCGTCGCCGGGGAAGAGCCGGAAATCGCCGCGAACAAGGCGCAGGCAACCACGCCGGATAAGCCGAGGCCGCCGTACCAGTGTCCGACCATCGACGAAGCGAACCGGATCATGCGTTTCGCCACCCCGCCGTGAGTCAGGAAGTTGCCGGCGAGGATGAAGAACGGAATCGCCATGATCTCGAACTTCTCGATGCCCGTGAACAGCTTCAGCGCCACGGACTCCAGCGGCACATGCGTGAATAGAAATAAGAAACTGAGCACGGTCAGGCCGAGGGAAATCGAAATCGGCATGCCTGTAAGCATCAGAGCCAGGAGCAGCAGGAAAATGATGGTTGCGTTCATTTCGGCTCGCCTCCGAGATCGATCTTGCGTCGATCGGGATCGACCGGCGCAGCCACCTTGCGGCGATCATCGCCAACCATGGAGTGCTTGAGGTCGCGCATATGCAGGTTGTCATCCAGGCCATAGAAATCGACGTCCACCGGCACCGTCTCCTCTTCAAGGCCATCGACATGGCCGTGATCGTGATGCGGCAACTCGCCGGTCTTGAGGAAGCTGACGAGCACTTGCAGGAAACGGAAGCACATCAGGCTGGTGCCGAGGGGAATCGCCGAATAAACCATCCAGGTCGGCCATTCGAGATCCGGCGTCGTCGGTCCTTGGGGAATGTCGCCGACAGGCATGCCCGTCAGCGTAAGAAACGCATAATGCGCACCGTTTTCCCAGACAAAATAGGCGCCCAGCGTTCCCACGATGCCGGTGAAGGTCGCTCCGGCGAGCAGGCCGAAGACTATGAATTTCTTTCGCATCCTTTCGTCGAGCCGGTTGATGAGCACATCGACACCGACGTGAATACCGGTACGTACGCCGTAGGCGGCGCCGAACTTCGCCATCCAGACGAACATGATGATGGTCAGTTCCTGCGCCCAACCCAGATCGAGGGCCAGCAGCCAATCCTGCAGACCGGGGATGCTCATTCCCGCGGCGTAGCGATGGATCACCGCGACGAAAATGATCAGCGTCGCGGCGCCCATGAGGAAGGTGATTATCAATTCCTCAAGGCGATCGAGATATTTCATGTGGTGAGCTCCCCGAGCAGAGACCTGCCTGCCGACCGAAATGTTGGGTTTTTGCAAAAGCCGCCGGCGCGTGGTCGCGCCGGCGGAGTGCTGCGTGACGGCTTACAGCTTGCTCGGGTCGAAGCCGGTCTCTTTGTAGATCGACTGGATAGTCTCCTTGCCGATGCGCGACTCCATATCCGCATGGGTCTTCACCAAAGCTTTCTTGAACGCGGTGCGCTCAGCAGCGGTCGGCGTATGGACTTGGGTTTTCCCTGACGCCTTGATCTTTTCGAGGGCGCCATCGTTTTCCGCCTTGGCGATGCTATTGGCATACACGGTCGCCTCCTTCATTGCCTGTTCCAGCTGGCCGCGAACGTCGCCCGGCAGCCCGTCCCAGAATTTCTTGTTGGTGATCACCGCGTAGCCCAGGTAGCCATGCTCGGTCAGGGTCATGTGCTTTTGCACTTCATGCATCTTTTGCGTGTAGAGATTCGAGTGCGGATTCTCGGTGCCGTCCACGACGCCGGTCTGCAGCGCCTGATAGACCTCGGAGAAGGCCATAACCTGAGGCAAGGCGCCCAGGGCGCGCATCTGCGATTCCAGCACCTTCGAGGACTGGATTCTCATCTTGAGGCCCTTGAAATCCGCCGGAGACATCAGCGGCTTGTTGGCCGAGAAAGACTTGAACCCGTTGTCCCAGAATGCCAGCCCCTTGATGCCCTTGGGTTCCAGTTTGGCCAGCAATGAGGCGCCGACGGGACCCTGCGTGATCTTGTGGAGTTCGGCCGTGTTATCAAAGATGTAAGGCAAATCGAAAGCTTCGAATTCCTTGGCCCCCAGCGGGCCGAACTTTGCCAGCGACGGTGCCAGCATCTGTACCGCGCCGAGTTGCAGCGCCTCCATCTCTTCCTTGTCCTTGTATAAGGCGCTGTTGGCATAGACCTCGACCTTGACCTTGCCCTTGGTCAGTTCCGCCGCCTTCTTGGCGAAGAATTCCGAGGCCTTGCCTTTTGGCGTATCGGCCGCCACCACATGGCTGAATTTGATCACGATCGGCGCCTGGGCCATCGCCATCGCCGAGAAAGTCGCGGCTACAAGGCCGATAAACGCTGTGCGAATTTTCATTTCGAATCCTCCTGGATATTTTGCCTAGATCAATCAAGCCGCACGCCAAGGTGCGTTGCGGTCCGCGCATTTTCCGCAGAGTACGAATCGCTGGCTATTGTGGATTTCCGCAAATAGCACCTAGACTTGCGAGGCGCGCTAACATCGCGCCATGAAACCCCCAACGCAAGCGCCGTTACCGGAGCGAACCAGTCGCTGGCGCTGGCTGTGGATATTACCCCGGCTGGCCTTTATTCTGTTCGTTGGCGGCGTGGCGTTGCTGCTCTGGATGTCCGATCGTGCCGACAAAGAGGAGAGGCGCACAACCTTGATCAGCGACATCCTGTGGCTGGAACAGAACCTGCGCTTCCATCTGACTCGGAACGAAGAACTACTCGGACGAATCGATCTTGTCCACACATCGGATGGAAAGGCCTTCGAAACCTTCGCCAGGACGCTGTTTGGCTTCGAGAGTGGCCTACGGCAAGTGATTTGGCTCGACCCGGAAGGGAAAATCATACAGGCCCATCCGGCGGCAATGGATCCCAATCTGGTGGGCGAGGCGATCGAAGCAATGCCTTCGCGACAGAGCTTCCGCCTGGCACGATCGTTGGGAAAGGCTGTCTACAGTGCGGCGTATCCTTTCTTTACCAACGATTGGCAATTCGAGGTTCATGTCCCGGTGTCACGGGAGGGAAGGGTCGTCGGGGTGGCGGTCGGCATCTACCGAGTGCGGGACATCCTCGGCGATAGCGTTCCGTGGTGGCTCGCGGAACGCTATCGCATCAGCATCGTGGGCGACTCAGGCAAGATACTTGGAACGCGATCGAAGATCGAGTCCGCCGTTACTGACGAGGGCTACCAGGTCGCCTTCGACCCACCAGGCTGGGGACTTGCCCTGCATGCCGTGCCCTACCACGCGCCAAGGCCGCTGGCGAGCATACTGCTGTCGACCAGCCTGGTGATACTTGCCATGATCGTGCTGGGAAGCCTTTGGATTTTGCGCCGCCACGTGCTCCGTCGCCAAGCGGTGGAGGAACAGCTGCGCCAGGAACATGCATTCCGCAAGGCGATGGAAGACTCTTTGGATACGGGAATGCGGGCGCGAAATCTGGACGGAGAAATTATTTACGTCAATCCGGCATTCTGCCGCATGATTGGCTGGTCCGCATCCGAACTAATAGGTCGTCGCCCACCCATGCCCTACTGGGTCGACGACTATCTGGACGAAACCCGTGCGATTCACGATCGCGTGCTTGCCGGGGAAGGCCCCGGAGAGGGCTTCGAGTTGAAGTTCAAACGCCGCAGCGGTGAAATTATCGATGTCCTGATCCATGAGGCGCCCCTGATCGATGCGCGCGGTCAACATTCGGGCTGGATGGGATCGATGGTGGACATTACCGAACGCAAGCAGGCGGCAGAACGTGCCCGACAGCAACAGGATCGCCTGCAATCGACGGCACGCCTGGTAGCTGTCGGCGAGATGGCGTCGAGCATTGCGCATGAACTGAACCAGCCCTTGGCAGCCATATCGAGCTACTGTACAGGCGCGTCAAATCTCCTGCGCAACCATGCGCCGGCAACGGATGTCTTGCCCGCACTGGACAAGGCGGTGGAGCAGGCATGGCGCGCCGGACAGGTCATACGCCGTATATACAGCCTCGTCCGCCCAAGCGAAGCTCGCTTCGAGAAGATCATTCTCGGAGAGCGCATCGATGCCGCGCTGGGTCTGCTGGACGCGGACATCCGCCGGAACGGCATCCGCATGACGCTTGATCTGCTGGATCACGTCGCGGTGGAAGGTGATCCCGTGCTGATCGAGCAGGTACTCTTCAATCTGTTGCGCAATGCAATCGATTCGATGCAGGACAGCGGTCCCGAACTGCGACAGATATCGATCGGACTGAACTGTGCCGAAGGTTATGCCCGGCTAACGATTTCCGATCGCGGTTGCGGAATCGACCCTGGCGCCGCCGACAAGCTGTTTGATCCACTGTTTTCCACCAAGGCTGAAGGCATGGGCATGGGACTGGCAATCTGCCGCTCCATAGTAGAAAATCATCGAGGTAGATTGTCGTTCGAGAGCAACCCCGGAGGGGGAACGACGTTCCGCATTCTGCTGCCCCTCGCTATGCAATGAACTCGCCCACGGTACAAATAGTCGACGATGACTCGGCGGTACGCGATGCCCTGCAATGGCTGTTGCAGTCACGACGCGTTGCCTCGCGGACCTGGGAGTCCGCGGAAGCCTTTCTCGACTTTGTCAGCCCCAAGCTGTGCGGCTGCCTGCTGCTCGATGTGCGAATGCCCGGCATGAGCGGAATAGAGCTATTCGACCGGCTACGGGCGCTCAAGTGTCGCCTTCCCGTCATCTTTTTGACTGGTCACGGTGACGTTCCCATGGCGGTGCAGGCGCTAAAGGACGGTGCCTTCGATTTTATTGAAAAACCTTACGACGACAATGCGCTCGTAGACAAGGTCCTGGCCGCAATAGACCATGACACACGGCGCTCCGCGAAGGATGGATCGCTCCTGCTGTTGCAGCAGAGGCTGGCGCAGCTCACTCAGCGCGAACAGGAAGTGATGCAGCTGATACTGGCGGGCAAGCTGAACAAGGTCATCGCCGACGAACTCAATATTGCGATGCGCACCGTCGAGGTCCATCGATCGCACATTTTCGAGAAGATGCAGGTGCGCTCGGCGGTCGAGTTGTCACAAGTCCTTGGTGTGCTTGGCGACACGCAGGATTACTGAGCTAGATTTCTGAAATGCAGCTTGCCGGCCTCGCACCACAGCGAATAGCGTCCGAGGTCGATGCTCGGATGCCGATCACTGCCCGCGGTCAGTAACTGACGCACGAACTCTGCCAGCCTTACCTCGTCCGGCGGCTGAACATGGTGCCATTTCAGCATGGCCCGCAACAGATTTCTGGCGCGGGGGGCTGGCATCTCCCTAAACAGCTTCCGTGGCAGGGGAAATTCGGCGTGACTATCGCCAAGATCCAGGCGAGCCAGATCATCGAGCAAAGAATCGGCCTCGGCGAAACGGCCTGCCGCAGCCGCAAGATGCTCGCTTCCCCGCGGAAAGCGCGAAATAATGGGCGGAAGAATTTGATGTCGCAGAAAGTTTCTTGTATACCGCGTGTCCGCATTGCTCTCGTCATCGATCCATGTCAGACGATGGTGTTTCGCATACGCAAGCAAAGTGGCGCGCCCGAAACCCAGGAGGGGTCGCATCAGGCGTCCGCGCACCTCCGGCATCGCCGCCGCACCACGCACTCCGGCACCACGCAGCAGATTGTGCAGCACGGTTTCCGCCTGGTCGTCGGCGTGGTGAGCAAGAAGAATCCAGTCGGCGGAATGCTCGTCGAAAGCCTGGTGGCGAACACGGCGCGCTGCAGCTTCCATGCCTTCCCCGCTGCAACGCGGTACATCGACCCGAATCACCGTAAGCGGAATGCCCTGCGCCCGACAGACACTGGCGCAGGATTCGGCCCAAGCATCGGCATTCGCACTGAGCCCATGATGAATGTGAAGCGCCGACAGATCGCAACCGATACCCTGCACCATCCGATTTGCGGCGTGTAGCAGTACAGTCGAATCGAGTCCGCCGGAATAAGCCACGACCAGCGACTGATTCTGCCTGACATACCGAGAAAGGCAGGCGGCGACAGCCTGCAACACGGCCTCAGTGGATGGCCTGTTCCTTGAAGCGGCCATAACTCATCAGACGATCGAAGCGCCGCTCGATGAGCTCGCTTGACGACAAACCGGCAAGCTGCTTGAGTGCCTCCTGCAGAGACTTTTTGACATTCTGCGCGATAAGGCGATAGTCGCGATGGGCGCCGCCAACCGGCTCGTTGACGATGCGATCGATCAAACCCAGAGACTTGAGGCGAGGTGCGGTAATGCCCATGGTCTCGGCCGCGTCGCCGGCACGTTCGGCACTTTTCCAAAGAATCGACGCACATCCTTCGGGCGAAATTACCGAATACGTCGAATACTGAAGCATGGCGACTACGTCGGCAACGGCGATTGCCAAAGCGCCGCCGGAGCCGCCCTCGCCGATCACCGTGGCGATCAACGGAACCTTCAACTCGGTCATTACCGCCAGGTTGCGGCCGATCGCCTCCGACTGGCCCCGCTCTTCCGCATCGATGCCGGGATATGCCCCCGGGGTATCGACAAAAGTGAAGATCGGCAGACCGAATTTTTCGGCCAGCCGCATCAGGCGCAGCGCCTTTCGGTATCCCTCGGGGCGAGGCATGCCGAAATTGCGATGAATCTTTTCCTTCGTGTCACGCCCCTTCTGGTGGCCAATCACCATGCACGACTGTCCGTTGAAGCGGGCCAAGCCGCCGACGATCGCATGATCATCGGCGTAATTGCGATCGCCGTGCAGTTCCTGAAAGTCGGTGAATACCAATTGCAGATAGTCCAGCGTATACGGCCGCTGCGGGTGTCGCGCAACCAGGGCGCATTGCCATGGGGTGAGCTTCGCGTAGATGTCCTTGGTGAGACTTTGACTCTTTGCGTCGAGGCGAGAAATCTCCTCGGAAATATCGACCGCCGAATCGTCCTGTACGAAGCGCAGTTGCTCGATCTTCGCTTCAAGTTCCGCGATCGGCTGTTCGAACTCCAGAAAGCTTGTTTTCATGGAGCTATTTTAGCAGGCGGGAACAGCAATTTTTCACGGGAGACCCGTGACGGAGCGCACAGGGCGGATTTCTCAATGCCCCAAAGCAAAAAACCCCCAACCGGCAATCCGGAGGGGGTTTTTATGGGGAGTCTGGCGTTGACCTACTTTCTCACACGGTGAAGTGCAATATCATCGGCGCGGTCTCGTTTCACGGTCCTGTTCGGGAAGGGAAGGGGTGGTACCAAG
>JAMPYF010000049.1 GCA_023700805.1 Sulfuritalea sp. | reverse complement strand
CGCAGCGCCAACAACGTGCTGCTGACCGGCGCGCGCGGCACCGGCAAGAGCTCGCTGGTCAAGGCCGTGCTGAACCAGTTCGCGGCCAAGGGCCTGCGCCTGATCGAGGTGGACAAGGACGACCTGGTGCACCTGCCCGAGATCGTCGACCTGATCGCCGGGCGCCGCGAGCGCTTCATCATCTTCTGCGACGACCTCTCCTTCGAGTCGGGCGAGCCCGGCTACAAGGCCATGAAGAGCATCCTCGACGGCTCGATCACCGGCATGCCCGACAACCTGCTGGTCTATGCGACGTCGAACCGCCGCCACCTGATGCCGGAAAAGATGTCGGAGAACCTCGAAACCAAGTACAACGCCGACGGTGACATCCACCCCGGCGAGACCACCGAGGAGAAGGTCTCGCTGTCCGAGCGCTTCGGCCTCTGGCTGTCCTTCTATCCCTTCGGCCAGGATCACTACCTGGAGATCTGCGCCCACTGGCTGGCCGAATTCGGCATGGCACACGAGCAGATCGAAGCCGCGCGCGGCGAGGCGCTGCAATGGACGCTGATGCGCGGTTCGCGCAGCGGCCGCGTGGCCTGGCAGTTCGCCCGCGACTACGCCGGGCGTCACGCCCGGAAAAAGCCCGCAACGGGCCCGCGATCCGCAACCAAATGAAGCTGACCGAAGTCGCCGCCGCCGTCATCGAACGGCAGGTGGCGGATGGCGGCACCGGGTTTGCCACCGAGTTCCTGCTCGGTCAGCGCGCGCCCGGAACCTTCTATCCCGGCTACTGGGAATTCCCCGGCGGCAAGGTCGAGGCGGGCGAAACGCCGCATCAGGCCCTGGTGCGCGAACTCGGCGAGGAACTCGGCATCGCGGTGCTGCGCGCCGATCCCTGGCTGCGCCGCGAGCATGTCTATGAACATGCCCATGTGCGGCTGAATTTCTTCCGCGTGCGCGAATGGCGCGGCGAGCTGCACGACCACGTGCATAGCGCCCTGGCCTGGCAGCGCGCCGACGGCCTGACGGTTTCACCGATGCTGCCGGCCAACGCGCCGGTGCTGGCCGCCTTGGCCCTGCCCGACTTCTACGCCATCAGCCATGCCGGCGAGATCGGCGTCGACGCGCAGCTGCTGGCCCTGACCCGGGCGCTGGAGGGGGGCCTCAAGCTGGTGCAATTGCGCGAACCCCGGCTCGACGCGGGACGCCGTGCGGCCTTCGTCCATGCCGCAGTCGACCTCTGCCACCAGTACGGCGCGCGGGTGCTGGTCAATGGCGACGCGGCCCTGGCCGCGGCGGCCGCGGCGGACGGCCTGCACCTGCCGGCCGCGCAGTTGGCGGCGCGCACCCAGCGCCCCGAATTTGCGCTGGTCGCGGCGTCCTGCCATACGGCGGCGGAACTCGCACGGGCGGCGCAGCTGGGCTGCGACTTCGCGGCCTTCGGCCCGGTGCGGGCCACGGCCAGCCATCCGGGCGTCGCCGGCATCGGCTGGGAGAAGTTTGCCGCCGCGCTCGGCGTGCCGCCACTGCCAACTTTTGCCCTGGGCGGCTTGTCGCGTGCGGACATGGATATGGCGCGGCGCGCCGGCGCCCACGGCATTGCGGCGATACGCGCCGCCTGGGAAAGCTAGGCGCTACTCCGACTGGTCTTCGGGGTGCGGCTCTTCGGTCGCCTCGATGCGGTAGCTGTCCGTGGCCCAGGCGCCGAGGTCGGCGCCCTTGCAGCGCGCCGAGCAGAACGGCCGATGGCGGTTCTCGGCCACCCATTCGACCGGCTTGCCGCAGCTCGGGCAGTTGACGATGCGGGGCGGTGCGGGTCTTACAGGTTGCACAGCGTGAGTTCGAAATGCACCGTGGAGTCGATCTGGCGTGGCCGCTGGTCCATGTCCGGGCGCAGGAAACGGATGTTGACGGCGAACTTGCCGGCGGAGATTTCCGGCAGGCAGGGCTCGCCCTGCCCTGTTTTCAGGCGGATCAATTGCGCGCTGCGGCCGCCCAGCATCAGCTGGAATATGCCGCGCTGCGCCGTCTGCTGCTCGGAACGGCCCGAGGCCCGCAGCAGGCGCAGGACGATCGCCAGGCCGGAGCGGATCGGCAGCATCGGCGCGATCCAGCCCTGGATGTCCTGCTGGCGCAGCGCCGAATCGCGATGCCGCCAGTAGTGGTAGCCCGGCAGATCGAACTCGCAGACGCCGCCGGGGATCGCGGCGCGGTTCTTGATGGTCATCAGCCATTCGTTTTCGCGCAGGTAATGGCCGATCTTGCCGTGCATCGCCAGCAGCAGCGTGCTCGCCTGCTCGATTTCGTAGAGCGCGCCGGAGAGCGCGTCCTCGGAAATCTCGGGATTGTTGCGGAATGACAAAAGAATCTGGCGCTGGCGTTCGAGTTCCTGCACCAGGTCGAATTTCAGCTCGGCGCGACCGGCGACCTCGAGAATCTCGAACAGGGTGACGAGCGCGACATGGTGCTCCAGGGCACCCTCCGCTGCGGCGAAATGCGTGACCTTGTCAAACAGGTCCTCAAGCCGCAATAGCGTGCGAACGCGCTCGCTGAGAGGGTATTCGTAAGTGATCACACGCCGGCCGAGTGGGGAAAATTCGTCGGATTGTGACCCAATTCGGTGCAAATCTCAACCGACATTGCGCGCGTATGCCAAATAATTCACATGCAGGCGCTCGATCTGGGGGCGCAAGGCGGCCAGGTCGCCATCGTTGTCGATCACGTCATCGGCGACGGCCAGGCGCTCGGCACGCGTTGCCTGAGCTGCAAGAATGCGCTGCACTTCTTCCCGGGCCAGGCCGTTGCGGCCCATGACGCGGGCGATCTGGGTGGCCTCGGCGCAATCGACGACGGCGATGCGGTCTACCCGCTCGCGGTAGCTGCCGGCTTCGATCAGCAGCGGCACCATCAGGATGGCATAGGGCGAGCGGGCCGCATCGGCCGCCAGCAGGCGCTCGCTCTCGCGGCGGATCATCGGGTGCAGGATGGCTTCGAGGCGCTGGCGCGCCATCGTTTTCGCCGACCCGTCGGCGAAGACGATGGCGCGCATCGCGGCGCGGTCGAGGGCGCCGTCGGCCGCGGCCACCGTCGCGCCGAATTCGGCGCGGATGGCCGGCATCGCGGCGCCGCCGGGCGCAGTCAGGGCGTGGGCGATGGCATCGGTATCGACCACCAGGATGCCGCGCTCGGCGAACAGGTCGGCGGCCGCGCTCTTGCCGCTGCCGATGCCGCCGGTGAGTCCGACCACGTAAGTCATTTCTCGCATTCAGCCAGCGTGGCATTGCCATAGGGCGCGATCAATAGCGGCAGTTGCCGCAGCAGGATCGATGCCGGCGCGCGCGCCTCGACGCGGATTTTCAGCGGCGCCGGGTCGCGGCTGTCCACGCGTGCCGACTTGATGCCGCGCTTGGTCAGGCCTTGCAGGAATTCGTTCGCGGCCGCCTCGGTGTCGAAGCTGCCGAGAATGATTTCATGGCGGCCATCCGCCAGCGCCACGGTTTTTTGCTCGGTGACGCCGAAGCGGCTCAGCTCGGCGGCCTTCCTTTCGGCGACGGCCTGGTTGGCGAGGTCGAGTATCGCCACCAGATGGATTTTCGGCTCGGCCGACGGCAGGATTTTCAGTTCCGTGCCGGCCGCGGCCGGGGCCGCCATCAGGGCCTCGGCATCGGCGGCGCCGAGGCCGTTGATGATTTGGCAGGCCTTGGCCTCGGTCTTGGCCGCCGGCGCCGCTGCGGTCGGCAGGATGCGCAGCTTCTCGGCCTGCAGCTGTTGCGCCAGCCGTTCGGGTTCGCGGTTTTCGTCCATCGCGCCGAAATAGCCCTGCGCCCAGGCGAAGAACACCAGATTGGCCAACACCAGCAGGAAGAAGAACGGCCGCATGGTCATGCCGGCCTGGACGCGCCGGAGAGGACGCGGCGGGATGCTGCGCGCGTCCTGCGGGTTGGGGTCTGGCTCACTGCGTCCTTTCCGAAATGTTCAGGCCGGGTTCGGCATGATCCTGCTCAGGGCTGCCGCGCACCACATCGCGCCGCACGATGCGCCCCGGCTGCAATTCGGCGCACAGGACGCCATAGGCCAGCTCCGCGGCAGCGCGATTATCCTGGCTATAGTTGCAGACGTAAAGGTCGCAGGTCGCCGCACCGAGTTCCGGCCAGGTGTGGATCGCCAGGTGCGACTCGGCCAGCACCAGGGCGCCGGTGGCGCCGGCCGCGGGGAACTGGTGGAAGGCCGCGGCGACGACTTCCAGCCCGGCGCTGGCGCAGGCCCGGCGGCACAGCGCGGCCAGCAGCGCCGCGTCCTGCAGCAGACGGCGGTCGCCCTGGCAGGCGTGGAATTCGGCAAGGATGTGCAGGCCGTTCATAGCGAAGACGCGAAGGATACGCCGAGCCGCGCCAGCGTGCGCTCGGCGGCCAGCACGCCGCGATAATTGGCCTCCTCGAACAGCGACAGGCCGGACACGTCGGCATGGGCGAACTGGATGCCGGCCCCGCCCCGCTCGAAATCCCTGCGCCTGCCGCCCCAGAGCCGTCCGGGCAGCGGGCGGATCATGGCGTGGGCGTGGCGGTGGATGTCGATGCGCGTCGCCAGCTCGCGGATTTCGGGGTGCGGCCGCGCCAGGTCGGCCAGCACTTGCGCGGCCCAGGCGTCGCGACTCTGCAAGAGTTGGCGCTGGTGCCCCGCCGTTTCCTCGTGCAGTGCGCGGTACCAGGTGATCACGGTCGGCGCCGGCGCGTAGCGCAGCTGCTGGTGGGTGGCGACCACGTAGCCCAGCGCCGCGCTGTCATGCAGCACATTGTCCCAGGCCAGCGGCTGGCCGGCGCGCGTCTGCGGTGCTGCCGACAACGTCAGGTTGGCGACGATCCAGGGCGCATATTCGGCGCCGCGGATGCCAGCCAGCCATTCCGGCCGCTGCGCCGCGAACACATGCGGGATCAGGAACTGCGGCGCGGCCCAGATCAGCTCGCGGGCAATGACGCGGATGCTGCGGTTCTCGGCGGCGAGGTAGACGTCGCAGACGCTTTCCTTCCTGCCCTGCTCGACACGGAAGACCAGCGCGTTCTGCAGCACCCGCCCCGCCGCCGCCCTCGCCAGGCCGCGCGCCAGCCAGGCGTTGCCCTCCGGCGCGGTCAGCACCTGGCCTTCGCCGTCGCGGCAGGCGAAGTAGTGCAGGCCGGCCCAGGCCGAGGTCTGGGTCGCGGCCGTGCCGTAGTCGTCGCGGCAGGCGTAGTCGACCAGCCAGAACAGGCCCGGCGCCGTGTAGCCTTCGCCCAGCAGCCAGTCGCGCATGGTGAGGCGGTCCAGCGCCAGCAGTTGCGGATCGCGGCTGGAAAGCGCCAGCGGCAGCGCAAAGGCGCGCCGCCCGGCCGGGTCGCGGCGCTGGCGCAGCCCGGCGACCGCGTCCTGGAAGCGCGCGTACTGCGCACGCTCCGTCGCCGGCACGCCCAGCGTCGGCCACAGGCCCTCCTGCCAGTAGCCGTTGGTGTAGAGCCGCTCCTGCGGCGCGTGGCACAGATACTTCTCGTCGTAGGCCGGATGCGCGGCATCGGGGTCGCCCTGCAGCACGCCGAGTTCGGCCAGCAACTGGCGCGTCGCGCGCGCCTCGCGCGGCGGCAGCGGCAGGTAGTGCGCGCCGAGCGGATGCGCCGAAACCTCGTTGCGCCCGGCGCGCGAATTGCCGCCGGCCTCGCTTTCCATTTCGAGCAGCAGGAAGTCGTCGCAGCCGGAACGCGCCAGCTTCCAGGCCGCCGACAGCCCGCCTATGCCGCCGCCGACGATGGCCACCGCGGCGCGCCGGGTTTCGGTCGGCACAGGGAGGTCGGGCCGGCGCAGGCGATGGCCGAGCACGTCGTTCGCTCCGGAGAGCGTGCCCGGCGGCAGCGGCGGCGCGGCTTTGGAGCCGCAGGCGGCCAATGCGGCAGCAGCGGACGTCGCCGCGAGAAAGTCGCGTCGCCGCATCAGGGCGCCTGCACCCTGCCCCATTCGCGCTCGAACACGCGCACCAGATTCTGGTTGTCGAGGCGGTTGGGCTCGGCGGGAATGCGTGCCATGTCGGCGGGGAAGTGGAACAGCGCCGGCAGCGCGTCGGGCGTGACGAAGCGCGTCGCCACCGGGATCGTCGTGGGCGGCCGGTACTCGCGGCGGCTGGCGAGGATGAAGCCCCATTCGCCGAAGCTCGGCACCAGTGCGTGATAGGGCGCGGTCTGCCAGCCGGCGGCTTCGAGCGTGGCGACCACGGTCCAGAAACTCTCGCGTGCATAAAGCGGCGAGGTGGCCTGGACCACGATGCGGCCGGTCTCGGCCACGTGCTGCTTGAGCAGGCGGTAGAAGGCGGTCGAGTAAAGCTTGCCGAGGCTGTGGTTGGACGGATCGGGGAAATCGGCGACGACGAAGTCAAAGGTCTCCGGCGAAGCCTCCAGCCATTGCAGCGCATCGGCATTGACGATCCTGAGTTTGGGTGAGGCCAGCGCGCCGCCGTTGAGTTCGCGCAGCAGCGGCGACTGCGAAAACAGTTCCGTCATGCGCGGATCGAGGTCGACCAGCGTGATGCTCTCGACCTGCGGGTACTTGAGGATTTCGCGCACCGCCATGCCGTCGCCGCCGCCCAGCACCAGCACGTTGCGTGCGCCGGGCAGCGCGGCCAGCCCAGGATGCACCAGCGCCTCGTGGTAGCGGTATTCGTCGCGCGAGGAGAACTGCAGGTTGTGGTTGAGGTAGAGCCGCGTCTCGTCGCGCCAGCGCGTGACGACGATGCGCTGGTAGGCGCTGGACTCGGCATGCACGATGTCCTCGTTGTAGAGGTTGGCCTCGGCCAGGCTGACGAAGGTTCCGGCGAAACCGAAGCCCACCGCGAGCAGCGCAATCACCGCGACGCACTGCGCGCGCAGCACGGCCAGCGCTCCGATCTGGGCGCGGAACAGCCATAGCGCCCAGGCCGCCACCAGCGCATTCAGCAGGCCGAACAGCAGCGCGCTTCTGACCAGCCCGAGATGCGGTGCCAGCAGTAGCGGGAACAGCACCGACACCGCCAGCGCGCCGATGTAATCGAAGGAGAGCACCTGCGCCACGAGCTCCTTGAACGCCACCTCGCGCTTGAGGATGCGCATGATCAGCGGGATTTCGAGGCCGACGAGTATCCCGATCAGCAGCACCAGGCCGTAGAGCGCGAAGCGGAAGGGTCCGGCGTGCAGCGTGAACAAGAGGAACAGCAGGCCCGCCGAAAGGCCGCCGAGCAGGCCGACCAGCAGCTCGATCTGGATGAAGCGCACCAGCAGGTTGCCGACCACGTGTTTGGAGAGCCAGGAGCCGATGCCCATGGCGAACAGATAGACGCCGATCACCGTGGAAAACTGCATCACCGAATCGCCCAGCAGGTAACTCGCCAGCGCGCCGGCGATCAGCTCGTAGGCCAGCCCGCAGGAGGCGACGATGAATACGGAGACCAGCAGGGGGCGCTGCATTACCGCATGGTCATTTATGAAAGGCGCGTGCCGCGTTGGCCGAGCGCGCGGGCTGGGCCTGGGCGTCGTCGGAAAACAGGCTCCAGCCCCGGTACTGGCCGTAGTTGAACAGCGCGAAGGCGGCCAGGCTGAGGATCAGCGCGACGCGCGGCATCAGTCGTCGCCCCCGTCGCCGCTGTCCTCATCCGAACCGAAGTCGGCGCCGCTGGCGAGGAAGTCGGCATCCTTCCAGCGCTCGGTTTCGAAGGCGCTGACCCGGTAGCGGCTGAACATCGGCAAGGCGGCGAGGAAGACCAGCAGCAGGAAGAAATTGCTCCAGGCCGCCTGGTCGCGCACCACCTTGATGCGGTCGGCGACGCTGACGGGTTTCTCGGCCGAGATTTCCGGGTCAATGACGAAGTAGTAAGTGCCGGCCGGCAGGTCGCGGAACACCAGTTCGCGCGCGCGGTCGCCCTCGCTCCAGCTTTCGCCGCCGTCCGAGCCGTGCCAGTAGGCGATTTCGCTTTGCGCGGTCCAGGCGCGGCCGCTGGTCTTTTCGACCAGGGTCAGGCCGAGGCCGAGCCAGTTGTTGTCGAGGTCGGTGTCGTGGCGCAGCACCAGGTTGCGCGCCGGCTTGTCGAGCTGGAAAGTCTGGGTCGTGACCGGCTCGTCCCTGCCGGGCGAGAACACCAGGCGCTGGTCCACCAGCGTGCGGCCGCCGAGAACGAAGAACCACAAGGCCTGGGCGACGACCGCCAGCCCGAGAAACTTCCAGAACATGCTGAAGACGCGGCGATGGCCTGCGGCGCGCGGATTGGGCTGGTTCATGGCGATGCCGACCGGTTCCGGTAGCGGGGTCTTCAGCTTGAAGGCGGCGATGACTTCGTCCTGCGGCAGGTAGTCGCCGAGCGACCAGCTGAGCTCGTTGTGGCTGGCTTCGCGGCTCAGCACCTGCGGCGGCGCGACGAAGTCGATGGTTTCCCAGGTTTCGCCGACCTTGACCTTCCAGGTGAATTCGCCGATGACATAGCGGGTTTCCGCCGTGCCTGCCGAGTAGCGCCGAAATCCGACCGCGTTGTGGATCACCGACGGAAAGCCGACCTGGTAGCGCGGCGGTTTGGCGACCGGGGTCACCCAGCTCCAGTGGCCGTGCGTTTCGACCAGCCAGCGGAAGCCCTCCTGCGCGTGGTGCAGCAGGTATTCCTGCCAGGGGTAGTCGACGCCTTCGGCGCGGATCACGCGCTGCTGGAAACCGATCACGGTCCAGTCGCGGCCTCCGAAATGCCCGATGCTGCCGAGCGGGATCAGGGGCTCGATGCGCGTCGCGGCCATGGCTTTCTGCAGGATGCCCAGGGTTTCGTTGGCGGCGTCGAGTACCGTGAGGCAGGACGGGCAGGCCACGCTTTGCACTGCCTTGTCGTGGATGCCGATGGCGCCGCCGCAGACCGGGCATTGCAGGGCCTTGACCACGCCGGCCGGTTTGCCAGCGCCGCGCTCGTCGCGCAGATTGGCGAACTTGAATGCCGCAAAGGGCAGCGCTTCGCCGATGAAGACCAGCGGCGGCGTCTCCGAGTAGTCGATGCTGGCGAAGCCCGCCTCGGCGCCGTCGCTGGCGCGCAGGTCGACCAGTTGCGCCGGGTAGCCGGCGCCGAAGGCGAAGGGCAGCTCGCCCTCGCCCGCTATGCACAGCGCCTCTTCGCGATTGGTGACGACGAAGTCGCGTCCGGCCAGCTTCAGTTCGTCGTTCGGCATCAGCGCGGCGAACTCGGGCAGCGGTGCGCCGGGCGGCGTGAGAAAGCTGATCAGGTATTCGCCGCCGGCGTCTGACAGCCAGCCGCTGCGCTGGTCGTCGAACAGCAGGTACCATTCGTTCCAGATGCCCGCCGCATAGCGCAGCTGGATGCGCCCGACCACGGCGAAATGCACGCCGCGATGCTGGCCTTCGCTGCCCAGGCGCAGCGGCGAGGCGTCTTCGAGCAGGTCGGCCATGCGGCCGAGGTTTTCCAGGTCGCCGCCATGGCGCACCAGGGTGCTGCGGCAGAATTCGCAGACGCCGTGGAAGGAGGCCGAGGACTTGAAGACGACCGGCGCCCCGCAGGACGGGCAGTTGGCGCTGAAGGGCATGGCCCGATTCCCAAGGGTCGAGCGTCAGCCCAGCTTCTTCAGCAGTTCCGCCTTCTTCGCATCGAACTCGGCTTGCGAGAGCATGCCCTTGCCGACCAGCGCATGGAGCTTTTCTATGGTGGCGACGATCTCGTCGGCCGAGACCGGTGCCGCAGGAGTTGGCGCTGGCGCTACGGCGGCCGGGGCCGCGGCGGGGTTCAGCGACTGCGCCATCGAGGCCGCGACCTGCTGGCCGACGCCGAAGCCGACGCCGACGCCGGCGCCCAGGCCCGCCAGGCCGCCTTCGTTGGCCGCCGCGAGCGGGATCGCCTCGGCGGTCTGGAACTGCGTATAGGCCTGCATGCCGCCCATCATGTTCACGCCGATGCGTTTGTCGAGCATGGCCTGCAGCTCTTCGGGCAGCGAGATGTTCTGCACGTTGAGGCTGTCGAGCTGGAGGCCGAAGCTCTGGAACATCGGCTCCATCCTGGCTTTCAGCGCATTGCCGAACTCGACCTGGTTCGAGGCCATGTCGATGAAGGCCACGCCGGATTCGCCGAAGATGTCCGAGATATGGCCGACGATGGTATTGCGCAACTGGCCTTCGAGCTGCTCCGAACTGTAGCTGTCGAGCGTGCCCGAGATCGTGGTGTGGAAGGCCTTGGGATCGGTCAGGTGGAAGGCGTAGATGCCGAAGGCGCGCAGCCGCACCATGCCGAATTCCTTGTCGCGGATGGTGACCGGATTCGGCGTGCCCCACTTGCGGTCGATCTTCTGGCGCGTGCTGAAGAAATACACGTCGGACTTGAAGGGCGACTCGAACAGCTTGTCCCAGTTCTTCAGGTAGGTCAGCACCGGCAGCGTCTGCGTGGTCAGCTTGTACATGCCGGGGCCGAACACGTCGGCCACCACGCCTTCGTTGACGAACACCGCCATCTGCGATTCGCGCACCGTCAGGCTGGCGCCGTGCTGGATCTCGAACTCGGCCATGGGGAAGCGCCAGGCCATGGTCTCGCCGTCGTCTTCGGTCCACTGGATGATGTCGATGAACTGTTTCTTGATGAAATCCATGAGTGCCATGTCGGTCTCCTTTCGAGTTTCAATAGGTCATGCAGGCGGCATTGAGCAGGCCGACCGTCAAGGACAGCGTGGCGACGAAAGTCGCCGGCGCCACGCGTCCGGCGGCGATGTCTTCTTTCAGCGTCGGCAGCGCCACGCGCGCCACGCCCCAGGCCAGCAGCTGCACGATGCCGGCAATCACGCCCCACACCGCGAGGTCCGCCAGGGTGTCGCTGTGGGCGATGACGTTGGCAATGGGCAGGGCAAAGCCGAGTATGGCGCCGGACAGCGAAATCGCCGCCGCCTTGTTGTTGTTGCGGATCAGGTGGATCTCGTCGTAGGGCGTGACGTAGAGGTAGATCGTGACGAAGGCGACCAGCAGCACGATGGCGGCGCCGAGGTAGGCGAGGAAGTTCGGCAGCGTGGCGAGAAAGTGGACGGGCATGGGAGGCCTCCAATCGGTATGGCATTGTCTGTCAGGAGTCCCGCGCGATCAAGGGGCGGCTTGCTAGACTGGCAGCATCGGACGGGAGATATCATGATCGACCTGCAGAACTACGGCTTCGACCCGCAGCACCAGCAGATCTACGACATGGCCTGGCGCTATGCACGCGAACGGCATCATCCGCTGCTGCGCCGCATGGACGACGAGGACTGGTTTCCCGAAGACGAATATCGCCGCATGGGCGAAGTCGGCCTGCTCGGCACCACCGTGCCCGAGGCGCTGGGCGGGCCGGGGCTCGACCTGGTGTCGCAGTTCTTCATCGGCGAGGCGCTGTCCTACTGGAACAACATGCTCGGCGCGAGCTGGGGCGCCAGCGAGAACCTCTGCGTGAATAACCTGGTGAGGAACGCCAGCGCCGAACAGCAGGCGCGCTTCCTGCCGAAGATGCTTTCCGGCATCGGCGCCCTGGGCCTGACCGAGCCGGGCGCCGGTTCCGACGCGCTGGGCTCGATGCGGACCACGGCGCGCCGCGACGGCGACCACTACGTGCTCAACGGGCGCAAGATGTTCATCACCAACGGGCCGGTCGCCGACCTGCTGCTGATCTACGCCAGGACCAATCCGGAGCGCGGCCAGCACGGCATCTCGGCCTTCGTCGTGGAAAAGGGCGCGCCGGGTTTCGCGGTGGCGCAAAGCCTGAAGAAAATGGGCTGGCGCGGCAGCCCGACCGGCGAGCTGCTGTTCGACGATTGCCGCGTGCCGGCGGCCAATCTGGTCGGCGGCGAGGACCAGGGCGTCAAGGTGGTGATGAGCGGGCTCGACATCGAGCGCGTGTTCTTCAGCGGCCATGTCATCGCCATCGCGCAGCGCGCGTTGGACCTTTCGCTCGACTACGCGCGGACGCGGGTCCAGTTCGGGCAGCCGATCGCCGGTTTCCAGCTGGTGCAGGGCATGCTGGCCGACATGTACGCGGCCTTGGAATCGGTGCGCGCCTTCTCCTACCAGCTGCTGAAGGAAATCGCCGCCGCCGGTGAGGCCGGGCGCGGCGAAATCCACAAGCGCTCGGCGGCCTGCGTGCTCCATGCCGGCCACATGTTGAAGATCGTGCTCGACCATGCCGTGCAGATCCACGGCGGCAACGGTTTCATGTGGGAGACCGAAGTGAATTGCCTCTACCGCGCCGGCAAGCTGATCGAGATCGGCGCCGGCACCACCCAGGTGCGGCAACTGATCGTCGCCCAGGAGCTGCTCAAGGCTTGAACTCAGCGCTGATATTGCGGTGCGGCTAGCGACCCGCCCACCCGCAGGCTTGTCGTGCGTCGCTCGCCGGTGGTCTGGACTTCGATATTGACGCGGCCATTCACTGCGCGATTGGCGTCGACGCTCAGCACGGCCTGGGCCTTCAGGTCTCGGGCGACCAGGTTCAGGCCCGAAAATTCGATGCGCTGCGAATCCGAAAAGAAATCCCCCTTGAGCGACTCGAAGCGGAACTGCTCGCCCAGGCCGCGGTTCTGCACCGCCTTGTCCAGGTCTATGCCGGCAAGCAATCCCCGGCCGATGCTGAAGCTGCCGCTTGTCCTGGCGCGCGCGACAAGCTCGCGGGGACTCGCCGCCTCGGCGACGATCGCCGCGCTGCCGTTGACGCGACCTTCCTGGAGCCAGGCCGGCGCCAGCCGGGTGGCATCGATGAGCCGTCCCTCGAGTTTGGCGGCGGCCCGCCAGCCGTCCTGCCAGCTGAGGTTGCCGTTGCCGGCGAGGTCGCCGTCGAGCAGCCTGGCCGAAAATTCCGTGACCACCAGGCTGGCCGGCATCAGCTCGGCCTTCAGCGCGACTTCGCTCAGCGGCAGGCCGGGGCCCAGCAGCCAGCGCAGATGCGTTGCGCCGAGCGTGAGCCGCCACTGGTCCTCCCGCTGCATGTCCAGGCTGAGCTTGGCGGATTCGGCATCCTCGCCCTGGGCGGAAATCTTCATCAGGCGCCCATCCCGATAGGAGGCCCGGAGGTTCAGGGGCGGCATGCCCCGGGGGTCGGCCGCAAACACCAGGCCGGTGGCGGTGAGCTCGCCCGACTGCAGCAGTTCCCTGGCGGATGCCCGGGTCAGCAGCTGCAGGGCAATCGAGGGCGGCACCTGGGGTCGATCCAGGTGTATCGAGTGGAACTGAACCGGCGCCCCGAATAGGCCGAGCAATGAGGCGCCGAGCCCGACCCGGGCTATTTTCACGGCGTCCGCATCGGAGCCTATCGTGACGTCGTCGAGCCGCCATTGCGGTCCCGTCAGAATCCAGAATTTGGCGCTGCCGGCCTTCACGGGAACGCCGAACAACTCCGTGGCGGTGTTTTCGAACTCGATCCGCTTGCCTTCGAAGGAGTGGAAATTCAGCAGCGTCAGACCCAGCGCCAGCGGCAGGAGCAGGCCGAAAACCATAGGCAGGATGACGCGGCGCCGTTTCGCGCTGCGTTGCCGGATTCTTTCCCGGATGGCCTCGCGGTCGCGTTCCTCCTGTTCCAGGCGCGCCCTCTCTTCCGCTTCCTCGCGCGCCTTTTTCTCGGCAATGCGGCGCAGCCGTTCTTCTTCCTCGCGCCTGGCCTTTTCCTCGGCTTCGCGGCGCGCCCGTTCTTCGGCTTCGATCCGCGCACGCTCCTCGGCCTCGCGGCGGGCTATTTCCTCGGCTTCGCGTCTGGCCTTTTCCTCGGCCTCGCGTCTGGCCTTTTCCTCGGCCTCGCGGCGGATCCGTTCTTCTTCCTCGCGGCGCGCCCGTTCTTCGGCTTCGATCCGCGCACGTTCCTCGGCTTCGCGTCGGGCTTTCTCTTCCGCCTCGCGCCGCGCTTTCTCCTCGGCCTCGCGGGCGGATCTTTCCTCGGCTTCGATCCTTGCCCGCTCCTCGGCCTCGCGGCGGGCTCTTTCCTCGGCTTCGCGTCGCGCCTTTTCCTCGGCCTCGCGGCGGATCCGTTCTTCTTCCTCGCGGCGCGCCCGTTCTTCGGCTTCGATCCGCGCTTTTTCCTCGGCTTCGCGCCGGGCATTCTCTTCCGCCTCACGGCGGGCCTGCGCTTCGGCTTCGCGCCGCGCTTGCTCCTCGGCCTCGCGGGCGGCTCTTTCCTCGGCGTCGCGGCGGGCTTGCTCCTCGGCCGCGCGTCTGGCCCGTTCTTGGGCTTCGCGCCGCGCCTGTTCCGCGGCTTCGCGGCGTGCTTGTTCCTCGGCTTCGCGCCTGGCTTTCTCCTCGGCCTCTCGGGCGGCCTTTTCCTGCGCCTTCTGCCGCGCAGCCTCGTCCAGCTGCTTGAGCAACTCGCTGGTGCTTCCGTCGCGCTGTCCGCGCCGGCTGGCTACCTCGGCACGCAGCTTCGCGGCCGCATCATCGACTTCCTCGGCCGCCTCCCTCTTGGCCTCACGGACGCGCTCTTCCTCCTGGAGTCGGGCGAGCTCCTCGGCTTCGCGGCGGGCTTGCTCTTCGGCCTTGCGCCTGGCCTGTGCTTCGGCCTCGCGGCGGGCAAGTTCCTCGGCCTCGCGCTGCGTCCTTTCTGCGGCTTCGCGGCGGGCTTGCTCTTCGGCTGCCCGTTTGGCCATTGCTTCGGCCTCGCGCCGGGCCAACTCCTCGGCTTCACGGCGGGCCAACTCCTCGGCTTTGCGCTTGGCCTTTGCTTCGGCCTCGCGCCGGGCCTGCTCCTCGGCCTCGTGGCGTGCTTGTTCCTTTGCTTGGCGCTTTGCCTCGTCCCTGGCTTCGCGGCGGGCGTGCTCTTCGGCCTTGTGCCGCGCCTTTGCTTCGGCTTCGCGGGCGGCTTTTTCCTCGGCTTGGCGGGCCTTGATCTGCGCCGGGTTGCTGAAGTCAAGGCTGTCCAGGCTGCCGCCATCGCCCATGGGTTCGTCATTCTCCAGCGAGGCCTCGGGAACGTCGCGCAGGTAGCCCTTGGCGACCAGATCGGCCAGGGCGCTGGCGATCCATTCCCTGTCGCCCGGAGCCGCTTCGGCACATTTCGACTCGATCGAGAACAAGCCGTTGCATGCCTTCAGCAGTTCGCGCAAGTCCCTGGACAGGTCACGCGTTTTCCCGCTTGCCTCGCGCAAGCCCTTGGCCGACTTGGTGTACACAGCTGCCATTGGCGTCTCCATCTCGGGTTCGAACTGCGGCCCGCGATTTGAATCAGGTCCCGCGCCCAGCCGACCGCAATATTGCTGCACGGCTGCAGTTCATTTCCATGAAAGAATGCTCAATCCGGACCAATTGTCGCGTCTTGTCTGCCTCGCTGCAACGCAGCCGGGCTTCGGCTAGCGGTTCGCCTCGGTGCCAACTTCGGCCGGCTCGAGGCCCGCCTGGACGCAGTGCACCCGGTTGCGCCCACTGTTCTTTGCCACATACAGACCCTGGTCCGCGATGGACAGCAGATGGTGAACATTATCGACGCCTTCGGCGAAGCTTGCGATACCGAGGCTGGCGGTAAAGCCGATACTGCCGGTTCCGGCGTCGACGCTGGCTCCGGCAAACGCCAGGCGTACGCGTTCGGCGACGCGGGTCGCGACCGCCAGCGTGGCCTGGACCAGGATCACCGCGAACTCCTCGCCGCCGATACGCCCCGCGATGTCCTCGTCGCGCAGCGCATGGTGGAGTTCGGACCCGACGCGGCGCAGCACCTCGTCGCCGACGGCGTGGCCATAGCGGTCGTTGATGGACTTGAACAGGTCGACGTCGATCATCAGCACCGAAATCGACTGGCCGAAACGATGGGCGCGTCGTATTTCCCTTTCCGCGGCCTCGAGAAAGGCACGGCGGTTGAGCAAGCCGGTCAGGTGGTCCGTGGTCGCCAGCTGTTCGAGCTTTTCCTGGTAGGTCTTGCGCTCCGAAATGTCCTCGGCCAGCAGCACGAAGCCCGTCGGTACGGCGTCGACCAGCACCGGCACGCCGCGCACCAGCAGTACACCGCCGCCGACGCGGGGCAGCTCCAGCGCGTGGGCCTCGAAGTTGCCGATGATCTCCATGCGCTTGGCAACCTGCTCCTCGACATTGCCGGGGCCGTAGTCGCCGCGTTCGGCGAAGGTGCGCAAGACGCTGTCGAGCGGCATCTGCTTCTCGACGAAACCCGCAGGCAGGCCGAACAGCTTTTCGCTCATGCCGCTCCAATAGACGATGCGCAGCTCCTTGTCCATCACCACGACGCCGAAGGGCAGGTTGTCGAGCACGGCCTGGAAGTACGATGCGATGCGCCGCAGTTCGTCCTCGGCGTGCTTGCGCTGCGTCATGTCGGTGTAGGTCGACACGAAGCCGCCGTCCGGCAGCGGCACGCCGCGGATTTCGAGCACCGTCCCATCCGGGCGGGTGCGCTCGAAAACATGCGGCAGCATTCTGCGCGCGCGCTCCAGTCCGGCCCTGACCAGTTCCTCGGGATCGCCCGGACCGTACTCGCCGCGCTGCGCGTTGTAGCGCAGCAGCCGGGTCAGGTCGGGTGGTTCGGGGGCGAACAGTTCGTCGGGAAAGTCGAGCAGCCGCTTGATCTGCGAATTCCAGGCGACAAAGCGCAGATCCTTGTCCATCAGGGTCACCCCGCTGGGCAGGTTGTCGATGATGGTCTGAAATAGATGCAGGGTTTCGCTGTCGTTCAGTGCCATGGCCTTCCTCCCTCTTCCGGGGCGGCCTTGATCGACGTCGTCTCCCGGCGCGCAGTCGGCACCGCGCAGGCGCAATGTAACGCTTTCCGAGGGCCTGCGGGCTATTTGCGCGTGGCTTTGCGGCCGACGAGGCCCGGAGTAATCGTCGACACGATGGTCCGCCGCAGCCAAACCCATTGTCCCGGAGCTGAACATGCCGATGTCCGCCGCCGAATGTCGTGAATCGCTGCGCCGGTTGCGCCCAGCGCTATCTTGGCGGCGGCTCGCCGGCGGCGACGAAGAGGGAAGTCTTTCGCCGCCATCCAATCGCCGAACGCGTCGAGCGGGTCGCGAACCTGTCCGACCGCGGCACGCTGGCCGCTGCGTGCCGCCGCCGCACGAAGCGCGCAACTACCGCTCACTTCTTGGCTCGGCCCTCCTTGCCTACCTTGATCTGGTAGATGCCATGGCAGGCGTTGCACTTCTGCAGCATCTCGCCGACCTGGGATGTGGTGTGCCTGGGGTCGCCCAGGGTTTCGGCATCGAGTGCGATCAGGTCGAAGCTGGTATGCACGCCGCCAGCGAGCATCTTGAACTCCTCGGGAAGTTTCGCCACGGTGACGGGGGGTATCTCGTTGGCCGCGCCGCTACCCATGGTGCGGGCGGCCCGCGCCACTTCCTTCATGTCCTCGCGCGGCAGCGCGTCGGTGATGATTTGCAGCACCGCGAGGAAATTGCGCATCTCCTCGAGCACCAAATGACGTTCGGCATCGAGCAGAACCAGGGCGGCGCGCTGGTCGGCGGCCTGCTTCGGCGGAGAGGATTTTGCCGGCCCCGCGGCGAGCGCGACTCCGACCAGGCAAAGCGTGCCGATGGCGGTCGCGGTAATTCTACGTTGTGTGGATTTCATGGGTTTGATTGTCTGCAAGTCAGGCGATCGTCGCCGTGGCGCGGGCTTTCTCGCCCTTGTTGTCTTCCCAGGCGATCACCAGGCTGTCGCCGGCCTTGGCGCCCTTGACGCGAAAGCCGAGCAGGGGATTCTTGGAGATCGCCGGCCCCCACTGCGCGAGCAGCACCGGCTTGTCGTTGATGCTCGCCGTCACGTGCTGGATGAAATGCGCGGGATAGACCTGGCCGCTGCGCGGGTCCTTGCGCTGTCCGGTTTCCATCGGATGGATCATCAGCACGACGATATGGGCCGAGCCGTCGACCAGCTTGGTGCGAATTTTCATGAGTTCTGCCATTGTCAGCTCCTTGAACTTTGTTTAGCCGCCACAGCCGCCGATGGTGACCTTGATTTCCCGACTGGCGATGTAATGCTTGCCGCCGGCCCTGACCACGACCTTGACCACCGAGGTCTGGCCCATCTTGCAGCGGGTGTTGAGATAGGCTTCCGCGCCGTTGGCCAGATCCACATAGGCCAGCAGCGGAAACGGGTTCTTCTCCACCAGCAGGGCGATGGAGTCGGCGCCGGCGATGCGGCTCGTCACCTCGATCGGAACCACTGCGCCGTTCTCCGCGATATCCGGCGCCTTGATCAAAATCTCGGCGCTTTCCGTCGCACCCGCCCCAGCGATATGCTTCAGCGCATCGGTGACGGCCTTCGCTTCGAAGGCCGGCTTGTTCCATTCGGCGGCAAATGCCGCCGACGGACGCAACAGTCCGGCGGCAAGTGCGCATGCCAGTGCACCGCTGCCGGCGCTGCCTTTCAGGATCAATCTGCGTAACTGATTCATTGTTTAACTCCAGAAGAAAACAGGGATCTCCGGCTCACCGTGCCGAAGGAACGGAGACCGGGTAGCCGTTGGACAACACGGTCATGAACACCTCGAGATCCACATAGGCCGGATCGCCGGGTTTGAGCTGCAGGGTGCGCATCTGGCTGTGGCAGCGGGCGAAGCGCTCCTGGAGCGACTCCAGGGCGCCGACCGGCGTGCGGTAGGTCGGATAGTGCGCAGCGTCGGCGAAGGGCGTGGTCGGCGTCTCGCCGCGCAGCTTGTGGCCCATGATGCTGCCCGGAACATGACAGCTGGCGCAGGCGAAATTGAGCTGGCCGGTCTTGGCGTAGAACAACCTTTCGCCGCGCCGGTAGGACTCCATGAGCTTGCCGTCGCCCAGGTCGACCCTGATCGGCATGCCGGCGCTGAGCGACTTGAAATAGACCGCGAGTTTGTTGTTGGCCGGGCTGCCCTGGCGAATCTCTTCGCTCAGCACGGTCTTGGCGCAGTGCTCGATATGGCTTTCCACGGTGACGATGCGGCCGAGTCTGGCGTCGTATTTCGGATAGGCCGCTGCGCGCCCATTCAGGTCGCTGCCGCCATCGGCGAGGCAGAGGAGGAAGGCCGGGTTGCGCTGGCTGAGCCTGGCCGCCATGGCCTCGCCTTCGTCGACCGCAAGATGGCCCGGATGCAGCTCGACGCGATCGAGGTCCATGAACTTCCAATTGAGCTTCCACTGCTCGTTCGGGTCGCCGACCCATTTCGCATTGCGCTCCAGCTCCGCTTCGGTGCGCCAAAAGGGCAGCGTGTCGCTGAAGCCGATGTCGCCGTCGACGCCGCGGGCCGGATCGATGCGGGCCGGCGGGTATTGTTCGCGATAGGGCTCGGCCGCGGTCGCTAGACCCAGGGCCGAGATTGAGGTTAGCGCGGCAAGCGCGAGCCAGCGAGTTGTCGGGCGCATCGCGTCGGCCCTCATTTCGAGGCCTGGAGAAAGGCGACGATGTCGCGGATCTCCGGGTCGCTGAGGATGGCGTTGGTGCCGAAAGGCGGCATCAGCGTATCGAGGTTGCGCGTGCGCATGTCATAGACCATGGAATAGGTTTCCGCATCGCTGCGACCGGCGGTGCCGTAGTGGCTGAGATCCGGCCCGCGCGTGCCGGGCTGGCTGCCCCCCTTCATGACATGGCAGGCCAGGCAGTTGCCGCCGTTGCGAGCCTGGGCGAGTTGCTTGCCCTTTTCGGCATTGCCGTTGAGGGCGCCGTCGAGCTGTTTCAGCTGCGGTCGGCGCGTGGCGAGCTTGCCGCATTCCAGGCTGTAGCTGAGGCAGGGATAGGCGGAATAGTCGGCGGCCGGCGCCTGGGCGACGGCCTGGCCGGCCGCGGCCAGGAGCAGGATGCCGAACGCGGCGCGGCGGGGGGGAAGGGATTTCATGCGCGGCTCCGGCTCAGAACATGTGGGTGACCTGGACGCCGAAACGCGCGCCCACCGAATCCGAGACGATCGTCGCGTTGTTGGTCTGGATCGCCCGCAGGGCCGGCGTTCCACCCAGATACACGGCGTTCGGCGACTTCACGTCGCGCGGTTCGAGATTCACCGTCAGCCGCGTCTGCGGGCTGAAGTGATAGTTCACGCCGAAGGTCAGGTGCTGGATCACGCGCTTGTCGGCGGCGTTCCAGGTGGTGGTGCCGAGCGTCGCGTAGAGCTCGTCGTTGCGCGAGTAGCGGATGTCGAACTGCCACTTGTCGTTGAGGTAGTAGCCGTAGTCGAGGGTGAAGCCGCGCGCCTTGTTGCCCTTCTCCGCGGCGACCTGCAGCTGGCCGCCGAAAGCCTCGTCGATCACGTTGCCGGTCGGCGTGTAGAACACCATGCCGTCGGCGTACATCAGCTCGAAGCCGAGCCGGTGCTTGCCGCGCGTCTCGCCGAAGATCGGACCGAGCGCCTTGGCGCCGATGCCGTAGCGGACGAACTTGAAGTCCCGGCTGAGGCTGCCCGAGCCGTTGATCTCGAAGTTGCGTGTGCCTTCCTGGTGATAGGCGTAGAGCTTGACGCCGTGCTTCTTTGGACCCTTGCCGCCCGGCAGGTCGTATTCGGAGGAGAAGTACAGGTTGAGGTCCTTCTTGCTGTTGTAGTCGCGGATGTCGTGGATGCCGCTGCCGTTGCCGACCATGACGGCATAAGTGTGGGTCCATTTGTCGTGCTTGAAGGCATCGAAGAACTGCACGCCCCAGTCGCGGCCGGCATCGCTGTCGTAGCCCTTGAAGGAAGCCGTGCCGTCGCTCTGGCCGGCGATCCCCGCGGTGCCCTTGGCATTGGTGCGGATGAAGCGCTCGACCTGGACGCGCGCCATGAAATCCGTCGGCCACATGTAATCCATGGTGTCGATGGCCTGGTAGATCTCCTCCGGCCCCGGCTTCTTCATCAGGCCGGCGCGGACGCGAACGCCAGGGATGTAGCTGAAGGTCAGGGTGGCGTCGGTCAGGCTGACCAGGCGCGCCCGCGCCGTGTCGAGCGGATTGTAGGTAGCGCCGTTCATGCCGGCGTTGGCCAGCAGGAAGTAGTTGATCTTGCCCGGGATCAGGTTGCCGCGCATGCCGAAGGCCAGATTGTCGAGGTTGAAGTCGGCCTGCTTGTCCTTCAGTTCGGGGCCGACGCGGCAGTTGCCGTTGTAGCTGCCGTTGAGCAGCGAGAACTGGTTGGGGCCGGCGTTCTGCATGCCCTCGAGCTTCTTGCAGCCGAAATAGTTCGAGTAGGATGCCTGCGCCACGCCGAAGAAGCGGTGCGTGCTGCTGGGCGGCTCCATTCCCTGCAGCATGACCCAGTCTGCGGCGGCGGACAGCCCGCTCCAACCAAGCGCCGCGGTCGCTGCCAGCGCCAACAGTTTTCTCTTGTTTGCCATGATCCAATTCCTCCCTGAGCGTGTGCCTGGACGATAGTTTTTGTCGCCACCATCCCGTCCGGCACGAGTGGATGACGGTGTTGCTTTTGCCTGGCTCGGTTAGCCCTGCTCAATGCCCGACCTGCGCCGGCCTCAGGTGCAGCACGCGCCTTCCTTGACCCCGGCCTTCCTGAGGAAGAAGGCCAGCGGGCAGAAATTGGTAAGGCCGCTTTGCGCCAGATTCAGGCCGACGAAGGCCGGCAACGCCAGCCAGTAGGGATGGACGAAATGCGCCAGCGCGGTTCCGGCGAGCACCATCAGGCCGGCGACGAGATGCACGATGCGATCGACTGTCATGTGATTTCTCCCTTGAATGACTTACTTGATGTGCGGCGAGACGCCCGGCTGGCCGCGGAAATGCGCATGGCAGGCGACGCAGCCCGAAGTCATGGTGCCGAACTGCTGGGCGGCCATCACCATGTCGCCCTTGTCGGCCGCCGCCGCCAGCCGGCGCGCACTGCCTTCGACGGCGTCCTCCATGGCCGGCAGCACGCCGAGGTCCCTGGCATTGATTTTTTCCAGCGGCAGGTAGGGCAGCATGCCGCCGCGCGGCAAGCGGTGATCGGCGATGCGGCGCGCAGCGTCGGCGGCCAGTTCGCCGTTGTCGGTGGCGATGGCACCGGCCACGGCCTGGTAGTCGGCGAGGATTTCCTGCATCGCCTGGCGCATGGTCAGCGTGTTGCTGTGGCGGCTGTGCTTGATGGCAATCTTGAGCAGGAACTGCTGGATCTCGGGTGGCAGCGCTTTGGCCTTCTCCAGGAGTTCCGGCTTCATCATGCCCATGCTTTTCTGCATGAAATCCTTGCCGCGCTGCAGTTCCTGCGGGGAAGGCGCCTGGGCGCCGGCCGGCACGGAAACAATGGCCGAGACGAGGATTGCGGCTGTTGCCGCGGCCAATCTGAGGTGATTCATGCTTGTTTCTCCTTCGTTAGAAATCGGTCGTTCGCCCCGTCGCGTCCGGCAAGGTCAGCGGACTGCGACAGGTGTGGGCACGTTGCGTGAGAGAGGGGGGTGCAAGGAGCGGACGGTCGCCGATCCTGGCGTCGGCCCTGGCGTCGCGGCGAATATTGCGATATGTCCGAGCATCGTCTCCCCTTACATGTGTTATGTTTTTCTGAACACGAAGAGTAGGGAGAGGCGGTTTCCCCGCTGTTGCAGGGAGGCCGCAAATATTACAAGTTGTTACAGGGAGCAATGGGGACGATGGCCGAATGCCGCGCACGCATACTCGTGGTGGACGATGACGAGGGACTGCGCGAACTGCTGGTGCGCTACCTTTCCGACAATGGCTATGAGGCGAGCGGAGTGGCCGACGGGCTGTCGATGAAGCGGCACCTCGCCGCGCGTCCGGTCGACCTGATCCTGCTCGATGTCATGCTGCCGGGAGAGGACGGCCTGAGCCTCGCGCGCGGGCTGGGCGACTGCGGCCCGCCGATCATCATGCTCTCGGCGCGCGGCGAGGAAGTCGACCGCATCGTCGGGCTCGAGGTCGGCGCCGCCGACTACCTGCCCAAACCCTTCAGCCACCGCGAACTTCTGGCGCGTGTGGCTGCGGTGCTGCGCCGCCGCCAGCCGGTCGCGGACAAGGGTCGCATACGCCGCTTCGGCCCGTTCGAGGTCGATCTCGACGCGCACAGCCTGGCGCGCAACGGCGAGGGAATCGAGTTGTCTGGCGCCGAGTTCGCCCTGCTCAAGGTGCTGCTCGACCACCCCGACCGGGTGCTCGGCCGCGATGCCCTGGTCGAACTGCTCAAGGGCTACGAGCGCGGACCGTTCGACCGCATGGTCGATGTGCGGGTCACTCGCCTGCGGCGCAAGATCGAACCCGATCCGGCACATCCGGTCTATCTGCGGACGGTCTGGGGCGAAGGCTACCTGTTCACGCCGAGCGGCACGCGCAGAAAGCAATGACTCCCCGCACGCTGTTCGGACGCACCGCGCTGGTTATCGCGCTGGTTTCCTTCGCCTTCCAGATCTTCACCATCGCGATCATCACCTACTTCGCCCTGGTGCCCCTGGGGCGCCATGCCACCGGCGATTTCGCCGCGCTGATGATCGAGACGGCGCAGGCCTGGCAGAACGAGCCTGCCGCCGAACGGCCGTGGCTGCAGGACCGCATCGGTCGCCTGCATCGACTCCAGGTGCAGGATCCGCCTGGTGAGGCAGGCGGCTTCACCCGCATCCTGCCCTATTTCCAACTGCTCGAAATTTCCTTGAGCGCCCGTGCCGGCGAAGCCATCGAGCTGCGCGCAACGCGCAGCGACGATGGCGAGCAGTGGTACTGGGCCGACTTGCCGGCCGGGGCAAGCAAGGTCCGCGTCGGCTTCCCGGCCAGTCGCATCGACGTCCAGCCCTGGCTGGCGATGCTGCTGATCCTTTCGGTGGGTGCGCTGGTGACCCTCGTCACCTCGGCCTGGCTGGCGCGCTGGTTGATTGCGCCGCTGTCGCGACTGGCGGCGGCGACGCAGCGCATCGGCCAGGGTCGGCGGCCGGAGGCGCTGGCGGAAACCGGTCCGACCGAACTCGCCACCCTGGCCCGCGAATTCAACCGCATGGGCGAGCAGGTCGAGGAACTGCTGGCCAACCGCACCACGCTGCTGGCGGGGATTTCGCACGACCTGCGCACGCCGCTGGCGCGCATACAACTGGCTGTGGGCATGCTCTCGGAAAAGCCCGACCGCGATCTCATCGATCGCGTCCTGCACGATGTCGAAGGCATGAACGAACTGATCGCCCGCTGTCTCGAAGTGAGCCGCGACTTCGCCGAACAGGACTCGGTCGAACTCGACCTGTGCGATCTGCTCAGCGAAGTTGCGATGGAATTTGCCCAGGCCGGCGTCGATATTCGCGGCCATCGGGGTCCGGATTGCCGGCTGCGCGTGCGGCCGCTGCCGCTCAAGCGCATCCTCTCCAACCTGGTGGAGAACGCCGCCCGCTACGGCGCCGGACAGCCGGTCGACATCGAGTACCGCAGTGTCGGGGATCGCGTCGAAATCTGCGTGATGGATCGGGGCCCCGGCATCCCCGAGTCCGAACGCGAATCCGTGTTCCGCCCCTTTCACCGACTGGAGCCGTCACGCAACAGCCGCACGGGCGGCAGCGGGCTGGGCCTGGCCATCGTGCGCCAACTCGCCAATGCCAACGGCTGGGAAGTGGAACTCGCGGCACGTCCGGGCGGCGGCACCATCGCCTGCGTCCGCGTCGCTGTGGAGGAGGCCGCGGCGGCGGCGTAATCCGGCGACGGGCGCCCTGATCAGGGCGCCCGTCGCCGG